>DASVUZ010000063.1:0-34671 GCA_036386795.1 Allosphingosinicella sp. | reverse complement strand
CTGCGCGGGCTCGGGCGCTGGCTTCCGCATTTCCTGTTCTGGACCCTCGCGGTGTCCACCCCGCTCGCGGTGCTTCATGCGGCGATCGATACTGCCGTCATCACGACCGCCCGCGACTGGTTCTGGCGCTTCTCCTGCTCGACGGCCCGCTGAGCACCGTCATGGCCCTGTTCGGGCTCGCACTCATCGCCGCGGCCTACAGGCGCGTTGCGCGGGGCTGACCCTCTCGGCTATCGCCTCTCCGACACCCAACAGCAGGATCGCGCTCGACCCATGGCCGGCCACAGCAAGTTCAAGAACATCATGTACCGCAAGGGCGCTCAGGACAAGAAGCGCTCCAACCTGTTCTCCAAGCTTTCCCGCGAGATCACGGTCGCGGCCAAGATGGGCCTGCCCGATCCCGACGCCAACGCTCGCCTTCGAGCCGCGGTCACCACGGCTCGGGCCCAGTCCATGCCCAAGGACAATATCCAGCGAGCGATCGACAAGGCCTCGGGCGGCGACGCCGAGAATTACGAGGAGCTTCGCTACGAGGGCTTCGGCCCGGGCGGCGTCGCATTGATCGTCGAGGCCCTGACCGACAACCGCAACCGAACCGCGACCAACATGCGTACCGCCTTCTCCAAGAACGGCGGCAATCTCGGAGCGTCGGGCTCGGTCAGCCACGGCTTCGAGAGGCTCGGGCTGGTCGCCTATCCGGCCTCCGCCGGAAGCGCCGATTCGGTCTTCGAGGCGGCGATCGAAGCCGGCGCCGAGGATGTCGAATCGGACGAGGACGGCCACCAGATCTGGACCGCCCAGGAGGATCTCCACGGAGTCGCCAGGGCCCTCGAGGAGGCGCTCGGCGCTCCCGAGAGCGTCAAGCTCGCCTGGCGCCCCGGCACTCGGGTCGAGGTCGGCGCCGACGATGCAGGCCAGCTCATGAAGCTCATCGACGCGCTCGAGGACGATGACGACGTCCAGACCGTCTGGGGCAATTACGAAGTGCCGGACGAGGTGATGGAGAAACTGGGATGATCCTCGCCGAGCCTGCCCGGTCCTTCGATACGCCGCTTCGCCAAGCTCAGCGGCTACTCAGGATGAGCGGTAATGAACGCCGCTTCGACAAGCTCGGCGGCTACTCAGATGAGCGGTAATGAACGCCGCTTCGACCAAGCTCGGCGGCTACTTAGATGAGCGGTAAGGAACGCCGCTTCGACCAAGCTCGGCGGCTACTCAGGATGAGCGGTCATGAATGCCGTTTTCGCTCATCCTGAGTAGGGGCTGAGCTTGGCGAAGACCCGTATCGAAGGACCGCCTCGTACCGGGGCGGGGCCGGCATGATCATCCTCGGCCTGGATCCCGGGCTGGGCTGCACCGGCTGGGGAGTCATTCGCGCCGAGGGCAATCGCCTGAGCCATGTCGCCAACGGCCAGATCCGGACCGATCCGAAGGCCGAGCTCTCCTCCCGGCTGCTCGAGCTGCACGGGCGGCTGCTCGCCGTCCTCGCCGAGCACCGGCCGGCGGCGGCGGCGGTCGAGGAGGTGTTCGTCAACGACAATCCGCAATCGACCCTGAAGCTGGGCCAGGCGCGGGGAGTCGTCCTGCTCGCCGCCGCGAGCCTCGCCGTTCCCGTCGGCGAATATGCGGCTCGGCTGGTGAAGAAGGCGGTCGTCGGAACCGGCGGCGCCGAGAAGGCGCAGGTCCATGCGATGGTGCAGCGATTGCTGCCGGGAGTGAAGGTCGCGGGCGCCGACGCGGCCGACGCTCTGGCCGTGGCGATCACCCACGCCCATCACCTGGCGACGGGGAGGCGGGTGGCTTGAGGCGACGCCGAGGGGCTACCACCGTTCGGCCTGAGCCTGTCGAAGGCCCTCCGTCGCGCGCGGACGTCGAAGGGAAGGGCTTCGACAAGCTCAGCCCGAACGGATAGGGAAACGGCGATGCCGGTTACTCGTCCCCTTTCCGAATGATCGCCAGGCTCCGCGGCCTCCTCGACAGCTTCGCCGCCGACCATGCCGTCGTCGACGTCAACGGGGTCGGCTATCTCGTCTTCGCCTCGACCCGAACGCTCGCCTCGCTCGGACCGGTCGGCGGCGAGGTCGTGCTCCACACGGTGATGCAGGTCTCGCAGGACGATATCCGGCTGATCGGCTTCGCCTCGGGCGACGAGCGCGACTGGTTCCGGCTCCTGACCTCGGTCCAGGGAGTCGGCGCCCGGGTCGCGCTCGCCATCCTCTCGACCCTGCCGGGGGACGACCTCCACCGGGCCGTGGCGAGCGGCGACCACGCCATGATCGCCCGCTCCCCCGGGGTCGGCCCCAAGCTCGCCCAGCGGATCGTCCACGAGCTTAAGGACAAGGTCGCAAGCCTCGCGCTCGGCCCCGCCGCGGCCTCCGCGCCGGTCGCGGGAAGCGCCGCCGCCGACGCCGTCTCCGCCTTGCTCAACCTCGGCTTCCGCCCCGGCGAGGCGGCGGCCGCGGTCGGCAAGGCGGAAACCGAGCTTGGGCCGGGCGCGACTCTCGACGCGCTGGTGCGGACCGCCTTGAAGAAGGCGGCGCGCTGATGTCAGGGGCGGGATCGTCTTAGTTTCAGTCCAACCGCTCATCCTGAGTAGCCGCTGAGCCCTTCGACGCCGCCTGCGGCGGCGCTCAGGATAAACTTCGGCTTCGCCGAAGTCGAGGCGGCGTATCGAAGGACGGTCCTTCGATACGGGCCTTCGCCTTCGCTCAGTCCCTACTCAGGATGAGCGGTTCAGTAGTACACAATCAACGGCTAGGCCCAGGCCTCGCCGTAGAGCCGGACGAAATTGCCGCCGAGCAGCTTGTCGATCCGCGCCGAAGTCCAGCCGCGCGCCTTGAGGTCGGCGGCGAGGGTCTCGTAGCGGCCGACGTCGTTATAGCCCTCGACCAGGTTGAGAACGTCGGCCGCCTCGCCCGGAGCGGCGATGCCCTTCTTCCTTCGGTCCTCGAAGAATTCGCGGTGCCGCTTCCTGGTCTCCTCGTTGATCTCGTAGCCGAACAGCGGGCCGTCGGTGCCGAGGCCGATATGATCCTCCCCGCACACCTTCGCCGCATGCTCGATGTGGCGAATGAGGTCCGCCTTGCCGGGCTGTCCGCTCAGCCTCAGGAACGGCATCAGGTAGATTCCGAAGACCCCGCCCTTCCCGGCCAGCGCCCGCATCTCGGAATCGAAGGTGTTGCGAGGCAGGTCGACCAGGCTTCGGCAGGCGCTGTGCGTGATCGCGAGCGGCCGAGTGGCGGCGGCGATGCCCTCGGCGATCGTTCTCTGGCCGGCATGGCTGAGGTCGAGCAGGACCTTCGCCTTCTCGATCGCCGCGATCACCTCCCGGCCATGGTCGGAAAGCCCGGCATTGGCCCGTTCGAGGCAGCCGTCGCCGGCGAGGTTGCGCTTGTTGTAGGTGAGCTGGATCTGCTTGACCCCGAGCGCCGCGAAGGTCGCCACCCGCGCCGGATCGCCTTCCAGCATGGTCGTGTCCTGGAAATTGTACATCAGGCCCATCTTGCCCGCGGCTCGGGCGGCGCGGATGTCGTCGGCGCTCTCGATCTTCAGGAAATGCGCCTTGTGCTCGGCGATCAGGGCGTCCCATTCCGCGACCGACTGAACCGCGCTCCGGAACCGGTCCGGCCCGTTGCCGACCTCGCCCAGGGTCATGCTCATGAGGTCGATCCGGCGCTTGCGGATCGCCTCGATCAGCTTCGGCGAGGGCAGGTAGCGGCCCGGCTGCGGCTCGTCCCATCCGTCGAGTCCGCCCTGGGCGTCGACCCGGATGGCGGGGTCGCCCGGAAGGCGGGCGGAGGCCGGCTGGGCGACGGTCCGGGCGGGCAAAGCGGCGAGGGCGGCCGCGGCGGCGGTGCCTGCGAGGAACTGGCGTCGGTCCATCAAATCACTCCTCCATCCGGGCAGCCTACGCCATTCGCGCCGACTCGGGAATCCGGCGGCGAGGCGACGGCGATTCGCGCAATCTCAGTATGGCCGGACAAAGCCGCTCGACAGCAAAGCCGCTTCGGCTAAAGCTCGGCCTCGTGGAGCAGGAGCGGATCATCACCGGGGAGCGGCGGCCGGAGGATGTCGACTCCGCCCTGCGCCCCAAGACTCTCGACGACTTCGTCGGCCAGAAGGCGGCGCGCGAGAACCTGCGGGTGTTCATCGAGGCCGCGAAGAGCCGCGGCGACGCTCTCGACCATGTCCTCTTCTTCGGTCCGCCGGGCCTGGGCAAGACGACCCTCGCCCAGATCATCGCCCGCGAGCTGGGAGTCGGCTTCCGGGCGACCTCCGGCCCGGTCATCGCCAAATCGGGCGATCTCGCCGCCTTGCTCACCAATCTCGAGGACGGCGACGTCCTCTTCATCGACGAGATCCACCGGCTGGCGCCGGCGGTCGAGGAGATCCTCTACCCGGCGATGGAAGACCGCGCCCTCGACCTGATGATCGGCGAGGGGCCTTCGGCGCGATCGGTCCGGATCGACCTTCCCAAGTTCACCCTGGTCGGGGCCACCACCCGCCAGGGCCTGATCACCACTCCGCTGAGGGACCGGTTCGGGATCCCGGTCCGGCTCAATTTCTATTCGGTCGAGGAGCTCGAGCAGGTCGTCCGACGCGCCGCCCGATTGCTCGGTCTCGCTCTGACCGAGGACGGAGCGAAGGAGATCGCCCGCCGCTCGCGAGGCACCCCGCGGATCGCCGGCCGACTGCTTCGCCGGGTGCGCGACTTCGCCCAGTCGGGCGGGGCCGGCGAGGTGGATTCGAAGGTGGCGGACGGGGCGCTGACCCGGATGGAGGTCGACCAGCTCGGCCTCGACGCGATGGACCGGCGCTACCTCGTCATGATCGCCGATCTCTACAAGGGCGGCCCGGTCGGGGTGGAGACCCTCGCCGCCGGCCTCTCCGAGCCGCGCGACACGATCGAGGAGGTGATCGAGCCTTTCCTCATCCAGCTCGGCCTCGTCGCGCGCACCGCCCGCGGCCGCTGCCTCAACGGCAGGGCCTGGACCCATCTCGGCCTGTCCCAGCCCAAAACGGCGCAGGACGGACTGTTCGATTGACGAAGAAGGGAAGCACATGAAGCTCATCAGCGCAGCCGCTTTTGCGGCACTGCTGCTCGCGACGCCTGCTCAGGCCCAGACGGCGAAGGCCGGAGGCGCGTTTTCGGTCGATGGCGGAATGCGGCTCGTCAACTACGGGAGCCCGGCAGCCTGGCTCTGCCTCCCGGGGCGCTCCGACCCCTGCGGAGCCCCCCTCGCGACGACCGCGCTCAACACCAACGGCTACGGCTCGACCGGACAGGTGGTTGCGGACGAGGCGGCGAAGGTCGACTGCTTCTACGTCTACCCGACCGTCTCGCGCGATCCCGGCCTCAACAGCGACCTCGCCCCGGGACTCGAGGAGAATGCGACCGCCGCTGTCCAGTTCGCCCGCTTCGCAAGCGTCTGCCGGACGTTCGCGCCGATCTACCGCCAGGTCACCACGACGGCGCTTCCGCGCGCCTTCGCCGGCGAAAACCTCACGGCCAATTTCATCACCGCTTATTCGGACGTCCTCGCGGCCTGGAAGGATTTTCTCGCCAGCCGCAACCAGGGCCGCCGCTTCGTCCTCATCGGCCACAGCCAGGGCTCGATCCACCTGCTGAAGCTCCTTCAGGAGGAGATTGAGGGCAAGCCGGTCGCGAAGCGGATGCTGTCGGCCATCCTGCTCGGCTGGCCGGTCGAAGTCCCCCCTGGCAAGCTGGTCGGCGGCAGCCTCAAGTCGACGCCCTTGTGCACCAGGGAGGGGCAGACCGGATGCGTCATCACCTACATGGCGTTCCGGGCGTCGGCGCCGCCTCCGGCTGCCTCCTTCCTCGGCCGGGCGGCAAGGCCCGGAATGACCGCCGGCTGCACCAACCCGGCGGCCCTTCGAGGCGGCAGGGCGAAGCTCGATTCCTACTGGTTCGCCCTCTCGCCGGTCCCGGCCGGTGCCAGCCCCGTGGCCTGGTCGAGCCAGGGCGCTCCGCCCACTCCGTTCCTTCGGACCGAGGGCCTCGTCACCGCCGAGTGCCGCCACGACGGCCAGGCCGGCTATCTGGCGGTAACGGAAAATGCCGATCCGAAGGACGCCCGAACCGACCGGATCCCCGGCGACGTCTATATCGGCGGCAAGCTCAACCCGGGCTGGGGCCTGCACCTCGTCGACATGAACCTCGCCCAGGGCGATCTCCTCCGCCTCGTCGAAGCGCAGGCCGCGGCGCGCTGAGGCACTGCCCCGGACGCAAAATCGTCACGCCTCGTCCCGGCCGGCGCCTTTGGGGTTGCGGGGGCGAATCCGCGACCGGTAGAGCCGTCGGGGATGGGCGGGGACGGACCGATGCCGGCGGACGGAGTCATGCGGGGGCGAACGCACCTGTTCCCCGTGCGGGTCTATTTCGAGGACACCGACGTCGCCGGAATCGTCTATTACGCCAATTACCTGCGCTTCATCGAGCGCGCCCGCTCGGACATGCTGCGGCTGATCGGGGTCGACCAGCGCGAGGCCCTGGAGGGCGGCGAGGGAGTCTATGTCGTCGCCGAGCTCGCGGTGAAATACCGGGCCCCGGCCCGGCTCGCCGACGATCTCGTCGTCGCCACCGAGATCGACGAGGTGCGGGCGGCGAGCGTTCTCATTCATCAGCGGGTCATGCGCGGCGATGAACTCCTGGCCGACGCCAGGGTCACGGCCGCCTTCCTGACTCCGGGCGGCCGTCCCCGGCGCCAGCCGGCGGCGTGGGTCGAAGCCTTCGGGGGGCTGTTGGGAGAAGGATGAACGTGACCGATCTGGCGATGACGGGAAGCAGCATGTCGCCCGTCGCCCTGTTCCTCCAGGCCGACATCGTCGTCAAAGCGGTGATCGTCTCGCTGCTGCTCGCCAGCCTGTGGACCTGGGCGATCATCGTCGGCCACGCCGTCAGGCTCAACCGCGCCTCGCGCGGCTCGCAGGCCTTCGAGCGCGACTTCTGGAATGCCGACGACATCGACCGCTTCTACGAGACCAGGGGCCAGGCCGACCTGCCCAGCGCCCGGGTGCTCGCCGCCGGGATCGCCGAATGGCGCCGCTCGACCGGAGGCAAGGTCGTCGACCGCGAGGGCGCCCGATCGCGCCTCGCCGCGGTCATGCATTCGGCCCTGACCGAGGAGGTCGACAAGCTCGCGGTCCGGCTCAACATCCTCGCAACGGTCGGCTCGGTGGCCCCCTTCGTCGGCCTGTTCGGGACGGTCTGGGGGATCATGCGGAGCTTCAGCGCGATCGCCGGGGCCAACAATACCAGCCTGGCCGTGGTCGCCCCGGGAATCGCCGAGGCGCTGTTCGCGACCGCGCTCGGGCTGTTCGCGGCGATCCCGGCGGTGATCGCCTACAACCGGATGAGCTTCGGCATCAACCGGCTCGAAGCCCGGCTCCAGCGCTTCGCCGACGGCTTCCACGCGACCTTGTCGCGGGAACTGGAGCTGGAGGGATGAGGGGAAATCAGGGCACAACCGTTCGCCCTGAGCCTGTCGAAGGGCTTTCCTGCTCGGGCGGCCAAAAGGGGAGGGGAGGGCTTCGACAGGCTCAGCCCGAACGGTCCAATTCCCGTCGGGCGCTGCGCTGATGCCCATGGGCCCGATCCTCGGCGCGCAGCGCCGCGCCCGGCGCTCGCCGATGGCCGAGATCAACGTCACTCCGATGGTCGACGTGATGCTGGTGCTGCTGATCATCTTCATGGTCACCGCGCCGCTGCTCGTCGCCGGAGTCCCGGTCGACCTGCCCGACAGCAAGGCGGGCGCACTCGACCAGGAGCGAAAGCCCGTCCAGATCTCGATCGATTCGGACGGCAGCCTTCACGTCGACGACCAGGCCGTCCCGCGCGCCGAGCTCGGCGCGCGCCTCGCCGCCATCGCCGCATCGTCGAGGGAGCGCGGCGGCCCGCGCATCTTCCTCCGGGCCGACCGCTCGCTCGACTACGGGCGGGTGATGGCGGTGATGGGCGAGATCAATTCCGCCGGCTTGAGGAAGGTCGCCCTGGTCAGCACCCAGGGGAGGGAAGGGCAATGACCCTCTCACCCCCTCCGTTCGCCCTGAGCCTGTCGAAGGGCCCTCCTTCCCCTCCCGGCGCCAGGGGAATGAGAGGGCTTCGACAACCCCGGATCAAGTCCGGGGCCGAGCGGCTTTGCTTCTCAACGCTCCCGGAGGGGCGCTGATGGACCGGGCGGAGGTCGCCGGCTTCGGAGTCGCCGCCGCGGGCCACGCCGCATTGCTCGCGGCGATCAGCTACGGCCTGGCGACGGCGCCGGTCCCGATCTCGAAGGCGGATCCGATCGAAGTCTCGTTCGTCGACGAAGTCGGGCTCGAGAGCACCGCGCCGTCGCCGTCCCCGGCCGAGCCGGCGCCGCTCGCCGGCCCTCCGGACGCCCCGCCCGAGCCGGCCATGCCTCCGCCTCCCCGGCTTCAGGACGTGCCGGCGCCGAGGCCCGAGCCCAGGCTCCAGCCGCAGCCCCGCCCGCCGGCGCCGAGCCAGCGGCCGGCGCCGAAGGTCCAGCCCAGGCCCGCCGCGCCGCCCCGGTCCGCCGCGGTCCCGGCGACCAAGGCGCCGCCCCGGCGCAACGCCGGCGGCCTGAGCAGCGTCGTCGCGGGCTTGAGCGACCGGCCCACTCCCAGCCGCTCGGCCGACGTCCCGGCGGCGGCGGCGGGCCCGGCGGTCCAGGCCTCGCTCGGAGCCGAGGTCCGGCGCCAGCTCAAGCCGCACTGGAAGGCTCCGACCGGCGCCGACTCGGAGCAGCTTCGGACCGAGGCGGTGATCTCGCTGGCCCAGGACGGGCGGGTGACCGATATCGAGATCGTCCGAACCACCGGCCAGACGGCGAGCAACCGGCCCCAGGTCCCGCTCCACCGCGAGAATGCCGAGCGCGCGATCCGGCTCGCCGCTCCGTTCCGGCTCCCCGCTCAATATTACGAGGCGTGGAAGCAGATCCGAGTCACCTTCGACAAGAGGCTCTCCCAATGATGAAGCGCCTGTTCCCGCTCGTCCTGTTTGCTTTCGCTTTCCCAGCTTCGGCGCAGCTCAGCGTCGACGTCACCGACGAGAGCGGCGACGATCTCGTCATCGCGGTTCCGGTCATGCCGACCCCGCAAAGCACCGACACGCCCGCCGGAAGCACCGAGGCCCTCGGCCGCCAGGTCGCCGAGGTCGTCGCCGCCGACCTTCGCGGAAGCGGCCTATTCCGGCCCGTCGGCCCGGGCGGGATCCGGGCGGTCCCGTTCGCCGAGGTGACCGCCCCGGCCTTTCCCGAATGGAGCGGGGCCGGCGCCGCGGCGCTGGTCCAGGGCTTCGTCCGGGCCAATCCGGACGGGCAGCTGACCGTCGGCTGCTATCTCTACGACGTCGCGCTCCAGTCCGAACTCACCCGCGCCGGCTATGTCGTCGCTCCGCGCGACTGGAGGCGGGCTGCGCACAAATGCGCCGACGCCATCTATTCGCGGCTGTCGGGCGAGAGCCCCTTCTTCGACAGCCGGATCGCCTACATCGCCGAGAGCGGGCCGAAGAACGCCAGGGTGAAGCGGCTCGCGATCATGGATTCGGACGGGGCCAATCACCGCTTCCTGACCAACGGCCAGTCGACCGTCCTCACCCCGCGCTTCTCGCCCGACTACAAGCAGATCGTCTATCTGAGCTATGTCGAGAAAAGGCCGCGAATCTACATTTACGACATCGGCACCGGCCGCCAGCGGATCGTCACGGAAAGCGCCAACCCGACCTTCGCTCCCCGCTTCTCCCCCGACGGGCGCTGGATCCTCTATGCCATGTCGGTCGGGGGCAATACCGACATCTATCGGGTCTCGGCCCAAAGCGGGCAGCCGGTCCGGCTCACCAATTCCCCCGGCATCGACGTCGGCGGAAGCTATTCCCCCGACGGGTCGAGGATCGTCTTCGAGAGCGACCGGTCGGGCCGCCAGCAGCTCTACGTGATGGATTCGGACGGCTCGAACCCGCGCCGGATCAGCTTCGGCGGCGGCGGCTATGCGACTCCCGAATGGAGCCCGCGCGGCGACCTCATCGCCTTCACCCGGATCGCCGGCAATTTCCGGATCGGAGTGATGAGCCCGGACGGCTCGGGGGAGCGGCTACTGACCGACAGCTGGCAGGACGAGGCTCCGAGCTGGTCGCCCAACGGCCGAGTCCTCCAATTCTTCCGGACCAGCCAGGGCCGGGGCGGCAAGTCCAGCGTCTGGCAAGTCGACCTGACCGGCCGCAACGAGCGCCGGATTCCCACACCTTTGGACGGATCGGACCCCGCCTGGGGACCGATCCTGCCTTAGAATCGACCCAAGGAGAGAGCGTATGAGGACCACCCCCCTGAAGGTCGCCGCGATCGCCGCGGCGCTGGCCCTGACCGCCGGCTGCGGCAAGAAGGCGCCCAAGCAGCTTCCGCCGCCGCCCGCCGAGAGCATCGAGGACGGCGCCTCGGCCGGCGACCCGGATGCGACCGCGGGCGGAGTCGGGACCGAGGTCCTGCCGGGCTCGCGAGCCGACTTCCTGCGCTCGGTCGGAATGGACGGCGACCGGGTGTTCTTCGACACCGACCAGTACGACCTCGACGATCGCGACCGCTCCACGCTCGACACCCAGGCGGCCTGGCTTCAGTCCAATACGGGCGTTCGAGTGACGATCGAGGGCCATGCCGACGAGCGCGGCACCCGCGACTACAATCTCGCGCTCGGCGACCGCCGGGCCAACGCCGCCAAGAACTATCTCGCGGCGCGCGGAGTCTCGCCGTCGCGGATGACGGTGATCAGCTACGGCAAGGAGCGGCCCGAGGCCCTCGGCTCGGACGAAAGCGCCTGGGCGCAGAATCGAAGGGCGGTGACGGTGCTTCCGGAGTGATCGACGCGTCGTCATCCCGGCGGAAGCCGGGACCTCGGGGAGACCCGTAGAGCCTTTAGCGACCCGAGGTCCCGGCTTTCGCCGGGATGACGGAGAAAGGCCGCGACCTGAGGTCCCGGCTTTCGCCGGGATGACGGAGAAGGGCCGCGACCTTAGGTCCCGGGTTTCGCCGGGATGACGGGGAAAAATGGTGTCCGGCACCGAATTTCGCGGTGACGGTGTGGCGCGAAGCCGTCATCCCGGGCTTGACCCGGGATCCATGAACACGGTGGAATGGATTTCGCACGGCGGTGTTCATGGGTTCCGGCCTTCGCCGGAATGACGGGAGGGGGACGCATGCGGTTGAGCGGCCTATTGTCGGCGAGCGTGATGCTGGCCCTGGGCGCCGGCCAGGCCCGGGCCGAGGACTGGCGGGCGTTGGCGAACAGCCATCACGACGTCGTCTTCGTCGACGTCGACAGCGTCCGGCGGCACTTGGACGGCCGGATCCAGTTCCGATCGCGCCACCGGCTCGCCGAGAACGATTCGAACCGCGATTTCGGCTACGACCGGATCGACGTTTCGGTCGAGGGGCGATGCGAGCGGGACGCCGACGGCCAGCCCATGCCCGCCGCCGGCCGGCGCACCTATCATCTTCGCGGCCGGCCGATCCCCGTCGCCGAATGGCGCGAGGAGGGGCTCAACGACGATCTCGGCTCGATCGCCTACGCCCTGTGCCGCGGGCGGGTCGGGCACCGGCGGTTCGCCGATCTCGACAAGGCGATGGCCGAATATGCCGGGCATGACAGCCTCGAGCGGCTCGCCGCCCATGTCACCGGCGAGGTCGACCTGGTCGGCACCGTGGTCCAGGGCTGGGAGATGAACGCGGTGTGGCTGTGCGGAAGCGAGGAAGGCTGCCGCGAGGATTCGCCGAGGGAGCTCTGCTGGCTGGAGGGCGGAATCCGGGTCCCGGCGCCGGTGGGGGCGCCCGAATGGGTCAATGGCGGCCCTCGCCGCGACAGCGCGGGCGCGGCGTTCAGGGGGCGAATCCACCGCGCCCGGGGCGACGGCGGCTTCGGCCATATGGGCGGCTTCGCCTGCCTCGTCGAAGTGACGGGGCCGGTCCGCTTCGTCGAGGTTCCCACGCGCCCGGACGTCCCCCGGGACGAAAGCGCTCCCGGCCTGGGCGAGGAGGCGATCGCCGCCCACCGGGCTTTCGCCGAGGCGGTGAGGGCCGCCGGGACGGTCCGGCTGGCCAGGCGCGAGCGGAGCTGGGACGTGGACGATTTTCAACCGGGATCGAGCGGAGGCGCCTGCTATTCGCTGCCCCGCTTCAAGGGCGCCGATCCCGTCTACAATGCGCCGCTGCTCGGCTGGCGGGGCCTGCGGCGGTTGAGCCGGGACGGGGCGGCGGTCACCCTGGTGGACGTCGACTGGGATCCCGACCTCAGCTTCCACTTCCCGGACCCGAAGGCCGCGGCCGCGTCGGAGCCTTTCCTGCGGCGGCTGGCGAGCCGGGGAGTCGCCGCGATCTCGCAGAAAGGCTCGAAGGTCGCCATCCGCCATCCGGACGGCAAGTCCGAAAGCTTCCGGTTCGAGGATTCGGCCGCGGCGGTTCGGGCCGCGGGGATGGCGGAATGGCTGCGCGGCCGCGAGATCGACCGGGTGGAGCGCGAGACGAACCGGGTGACCGCGACTCCGCTGCGCCGGCTCTCGCTCACCTTCCCGGACGAGGCGCTCGCTCAGCGCGCCTTCGAGCGGATGGAGGCGCTTCGGGCGGCCTGCGCGAAATGAGGTCGTCATCCCGGCGGAAGCCGGGACCTCGGGGAGACCCGCCGAGACTATCCGGCCCGAGGTCCCGGCTTTCGCCGGGATGACGGTCAGTCGTCGGCGTAGATCGCCACTCGCCGCCCCTCGGCGGAGGCGATGCCCCGGTACATTCCCGGAGTGTTGAAGGCCCAGGCAGCGTCGCCGTCCGGAGTCACCAGAATGACGCCGCCGCTTCCGCCCAATGAGCCGATGTCCGCGATCACCTTGTCGGCGGCGACGGCGGCGCTCTCGCCGAGCATCCGGATCCGGGCGCAGATTTCGTGCGCCGCCGCCGCCCGGATGAAATATTCGCCCGCGCCGGTCGCGGAGACCGCTCCGGAGCGGTCGTCGGCATAGGTGCCGGCTCCGATCAGAGGAGTGTCGCCGATCCGCCCCCAGCGCTTGCCGGTGAGCCCGCCGGTCGAGGTCGCGGCGGCGACATGGCCTCGAACGTCGACCGCGACCGCTCCGACCGTGCCGTATTTCAGCTCCTCGTCGAAATAATGGTCCTCGTCGGCCCGCATCAGCTCGAGCTGGCGGCGGCGCTCGGGCGTCGCGAACCATTCGGGCTCGGCCTGCTCGAGCCCCTGGTCGCGCGAGAACTGGTCGGCGCCCTCGCGGCTCAGGAAGACGTGGGGGCTTCGCTCCATCACCGCCCGGGCGAGGCTGACCGGGTTGCGGGTCGCGGTGACTCCGGTGACCGCCCCGGCGTCGCCGCCGCGGCCGTCCATCACCGCCGCGTCGAGCTCGTTGGTGCCCTGGTAGGTGAAGACGGAGCCCCGGCCGGCGTTGAAATTGGGATCGTCCTCGAGGACCCGGGCCGCCCGCTCGACCGAATCGAGCGCTCCGCCGCCTTCCGCCAGGATCGCCGCCCCGGCGGCGAGCGCCCGGTCGAGCGCCTCGCGGATGTCGCGGTCCTGAGCCTCCGTCAGCCGGCGCCGCTCGATCACTCCGGCGCCGCCGTGGATGACGAGCTTCCAGGGGATTTGGGTCATTCGCTTCGGCTCCGTTCGAGGTGGCAACGCACGGGAAGGGGCGACCTATCCACAGTGGACCAAAGCGGCAAGGCGGAGCCCGCCCGGCGGCGATCGCCGGGGCCGGGCAAAGCCGCGGACGGCAGGGACACGGAACGGGTCCGAAACGGAGCGATTCTCATCCATTTTCGAGCTAATTTACGGCTTGTACGAAAAGACTCTCCGGACCGCCGCGACTAACCTTGCTCACTGGCGCCGCCGTTCCGCGGTGCAGGGAGCGAAGGGGTTCAGCAATGGCGACTTTCAACGGCACGTCGATCGACGACACCTATACCGGCGGTTCGGCCAACGACACGATCAACGGTTTCGGCGGCAACGACACTCTCTCGGGCGGCGGCGGCGCCGACCGGATCGACGGCGGCACCGGCACCGACACCATGGCGGGGGGAACCGGCAACGACATCTTCACCGTCGACAATGTCGGCGACATCGTCATCGAATATGCGGACGAGGGCCGCGACCAGGTCAAGACCTCGCTGACCAGCTATACGATCCCCGACCACGTCGAGAAGCTGCTCTTCACGACGACCGCGGCCGTCATCGGCACCGGCAATGCGGAGAATAACGAGATCATGACCGCGGCCGGCGGAAGCGCCACCGACTATCTCTACGGCCTCGACGGCTACGACACGCTGTGGGGCGGAGGCGGCGCCGACTATCTCTATGGCGGCAACCACGACGATATCCTGATCGGCGAGGGCGGCGCCGACTATATGGAGGGCAATACCGGCGACGACGGCTACATGGTCGACAGCCTCAGCGACGTCGTCTTCGAGCAAAGCGGCGAAGGCATCGACGTCATCTATTCGGCGCTGGCGACCTATACGCTCCCCGCCGAGGTCGAGGACCTCAGGTACAACAGCTTCGGGACCAACTTCAATTTCACCGGCAACGACATCGACAACAAGATCTACGGCGGCGGCGGCAACGACACCCTGAGCGGCCTCGAGGGCAATGACGAGCTTCGCGGCGAGGCCGGAGCGGACACGCTCTACGGCGGCGACGGCGACGACCTGCTGATCGGCGGCGGCGGCGCCTCCGCCGACACGCTCACCGGCGGAGCCTCGGCGGACACGTTCCGGATCGGCTTTTACGAGAGCGGGACCGGATCGGGCGCCGACCGGATCACCGATTTCGAAAGCGGAATCGACCTGATCGACGTGTCGGCCTGGGACGCCGACAACACCCAGCCGGACGACCAGAGCTTCTTCTTCATCGACGACGCCCCGTTCGATTCCACGCCGGGCCGGCTTCGCTACGAATATGATTCGAACACCGACACCACGGTGATCCAGGGCGACCTCAACGGCGACAATACCGCCGACTTCGAGATCCGGCTCGACGGCTACATCATGCTCGCGAGCAACGACTTCCTGCTCTAGCGGGGGCGGCGGGCCCGCCGCACCGGCGGGCCCGCATCTCGCCGGTCGCGGGCCCCGGGCGGCCCGCCGGTGCCGACCGGCGCCTCGCCAACTAATTAGTTCGATTCCGATCTAATAGGCCGCCGGGCCGGTAAGAATTAACCCCCTCCCCCGACTAACCCCTTAACCCGAAACCGGCGCGCCGGCTTCGGGCGCGGGCTCGAAAACAAAGGGGTGAGGGACCATGGCAGTCATCGAGGGCACCAATGTCGCCAACAGCCTTACCGGCACTGGCGACGCCGACGAGATTTACGGCTTCGAGGGTCACGACAGTCTCTACGGCGGCGGCGGGGACGACCTTCTCGTCGGCGGCAGCGGCGACGACAGCCTCGACGGCCAGGCCGGCGCCGACGCGATGAACGGCGGCGACGGCAACGACACTTATTATGTCGACGATTCCGGCGATTCGATCGTCGAGAGCGCGGCCGACGCCGACACCGACATCGTCCAGGTCACGGCGACCTATTTCGACCTCGGCTCGGCCTGGGTCGAGCAGGTCTATTATGTCGACACCGGCTCGGTCACACTGCTCGGCAGCGCCGGCCCCAATCTGCTGTCGGCGAGCATCGGCAACGACTGGATCGAGGGCAAGGGCGGCAACGACTTCCTGTTCGGAGGCGCCGGCGACGACCATCTCGACGGCGGCGACGGCAACGACGTCCTCGACGGCTGGCAAGGCGACGACATGATGTTCGGAGGCCTGGGCGACGACGTCTTCACGGTCGATTCGACCTCCGACTTCGTCGTCGAATATGCCGACGAGGGCATCGACACGATCAGGGTCAAGCTGTCGAGCTACACGCTTCCGACCAATTTCGAGAATGCCGACCTCCATTATCATTCGGGCTACATCCAGGTGTACGGCAATTCGGCCGCCAACCTCTTCATCCTCGGCCCGGGCGAGCATTATGTGAGCGGCGGCGCGGGCAGCGACACCGTCTCCTACGCCCATTACGGAGCGGTCATCGTCGACCTCACCACCGGCGAGACGGACGGCGCGGCGCTGAACGACATCCTGGCCGGGATCGAGAACCTCACCGGAAGCGACCAGGCCGACGTTCTTCGCGGCAACGGCTCGACCAACGTCTTCGACGGCGGAGCGGGGGCGGACACGATGGTCGGGCGGGCCGGGAGCGACATCTATTATGTCGACGATGCCGGCGACGTCGTCACCGAGCTCGGCGGCGGCGGCTTCGACGAGATCCGGATCCGGATCCTCACCAGCTTCACCCTCCCGGCGAACGTCGAGAAGCTGACCAACGTCCACAATTACCTGTTCTACGGCACCGGCAACACGCTCGCCAACGAGCTCAACGGCGGCACCACGACCGACTATCTCTACGGCGGCGCCGGGCACGACACCCTGAACGGCGGCCCCGGCGACGACTATCTCTACGGCGAGGGCGAGCACGACATCCTCAACGGCGGCCCGGGAAGCGATTTCCTCGCCGGCGGACTCGGCAACGACACCTACATGATCGGCGACGCCTTCGACACGGTCAGCGAGATCGGCGGCCAGGGCACCGACCTCGTCTCGACCGCGCTGGCGTCCTACACCCTGGCCAGCCACGTCGACAATCTGACCTACAGCGGCACCGGCAACTTCCACGGCGTCGGCAACAGCATCATGAACACCCTCACCGGCCAGGGCGGCGACGACACGCTCGAAGGCCTGGGCGGCGCCGACACGATCTACGGCGGCGCCGGCAACGACCTGCTCGACGGCGGCGACGGCGACGACCTCCTGCTCGGCGGCACCGGGGTCGACGTCCTCGCCAGCGGCGGCGGCGGCGACATGTACCGCTTCAACGAGGGCGAGACCGGCACCGGCGCCCAGGCCGACCGGATCGCCGATTTCGCCTGGTGGTACGACAAGATCGACCTGCGCGGGATCGACGCCGACCTCGCCGCCGCCGGCGACCAGGCCTTCAGCTTCATCGGCACGTCGGCCTTCTCGTCGGTCGCCGGCCAGCTGCGCTTTTGGTTCGACGGCACCGACACCTGGCTCCAGGGCGACCGCGACGGCGACGGAGCGGCCGACATCGAGATCGTCCTCACCGGCAACGTCGCGCTGGTGAGCACGGACTTCTACCTCTAGCCGGCGCCCCTCTCCCGATTATGCGCGGGAGAGGGGCTTGCCCTGCACCGAAGGCGCGCGGCCCCTCCACGACCCTCCGGCTTTCGCCCGCTCTATCAAGCGCCTATATGGACGCGATGAGCATCCGTCCCTGGCGCGACATCGCGCGCCGCCCCTCGCGCCAGATCATGGTCGGCTCGGTGCCGGTCGGCGGAGGCGCGCCGGTGACGGTCCAGACGATGACCAACACGGTCACCGCCGACGTCCGGGCGACGGTCGACCAGATCCGCCGCTGCGAGGAGGCGGGGGCGGATATCGTCCGGGTCTCCTGCCCCGACGAGGATTCGACCCGGGCCCTGAAGCAGATCGTCCGGGCCGCCCGGGTCCCGATCGTCGCCGACATCCATTTCCACTACAAGCGCGCGCTCGAGGCCGCCGACGCCGGAGCCGCCTGCCTTCGAATCAATCCCGGCAATATCGGCTCGGCCGACCGGGTGCGCGAGGTCGTGAACGCGGCCAAGGCGAACGGCTGCGCGATCCGGATCGGAGTCAATGCCGGAAGCCTGGAGCGCGACCTGCTCGAAAAATATGGCGAGCCCTGCCCGGAGGCGCTGGTCGAGAGCGCGCTCGACCATATCCGGCTGCTCGAGGACCATGATTTCCGCGAATATAAGGTCGCGGTCAAAGCGTCGGACCTGTTCCTGGCGGTCGCCGCCTACCAGCAGCTCGCCGACGCGGTCGATTGTCCCCTTCATCTCGGGATCACCGAGGCGGGCGGCCTGATCGGAGGAACGGTCAAGTCCTCGATCGGCATCGGAGCCCTGCTCTGGTTCGGGATCGGCGACACGATCCGGGTCTCGCTCTCGGCCGAGCCCGAGGAGGAAGTGCGGGTCGGCTTCGAGATCCTCAAGAGCCTGGGAATCCGCAACCGCGGAGTCCGGGTCGTCTCCTGCCCGAGCTGCGCCCGCCAGGGCTTCGACGTCATCCGCACCGTTCAGGCTCTGGAAGGGCGGCTCGCGCATATACGGACTCCCATGTCCCTTTCCGTCCTCGGCTGCGTCGTCAACGGGCCGGGCGAGGCCCGCGAGACCGACATCGGCATCACCGGCGGCGGCAACGGCAAGCACATGGTCTATCTGTCCGGAGTCACCGACCATCATGTCCGCGACGAGGAGATGGTCGACCATATCGTCCGCCTCGTCGAGGCCAAGGCGGCCGAGATCGAAGCCGGGATGATCGATTCTCCGGTCGCGGACGCGGCCGAGTGAGCGCGCATTGCTGCCACGAAAAGGGCCATGAGCTCGAGCGGATCGCGCTTCACAAGGACATCCGCCGGGTCCTCGTCGTGGTGATGATGCTGAACTTGATGATGTTCGTGCTCGAGTTCGGAGCGGGAATCATCGCCGATTCGGCGGCTCTGATGGCGGATTCGGTCGACATGCTCGGCGACGGCCTGGTCTACGGAATCAGCCTCTATGCGCTGAACCGGAGCCTCAGGTGGCGGGCCGGAATGGCGCTTGCCAAGGCGGGCTTCATCTTCATCCTCGGCTTCGGAGTGATCGTCCAGATCGTCCTCAAGATCGTCTGGGGCCATCCGCCCCAGTCGGACCTGATGCTGATCTTCGGAGGGATGGCGCTGGTCGCGAACCTCAGCTGCGTCGGGCTGCTGTGGCCCTACCGGCGCCACGACGTGAACCTGTCGAGCACCTTCGAATGCTCGCGCAACGACGTCTTCGCCAATGTCGGAGTGCTCGCCGCGGCCTTGCTGGTCTCGGTCACCGCCTCGCCCTGGCCCGACGTCGCCATCGCCGCAATCATCGCCTTCCTGTTCTTCCGCTCGGCGCTGAAGGTGACCCGCGACGCCTGGCCGCAATTCCGAGCCTCGTCCCAGCCGCAGCCCGCCGAATAGGCCGCTTAGGCCTTCCTTCATCGTCGAGCGCTACGAACGCGCGATGCAGAAGTCGCTACTCCTCGTCGTCGCCGCGGGCCTCGTCATCGGCCTCGCCTGGCCCACCGGCCGCCCCGCCCCCGTGGCGCCCGCCGTCGCGGCCTCCGGCGACAAGTCGGACGAGCCGCGCGAGACGGTGCTCGAGCGCAGCGAAGGCGGCCATTTCTACGCCAATGTCGAGGTCAATGGCGAGCTCGTCCAGTTCCTGATCGATACCGGAGCGACTTCGGTCGCTCTCACCGAGCGGGACGCCGAGCGGATCGGGCTCGAATTCGACCGTGGCGCCTACGAGCAGGTCGGGATCGGCGCCTCCGGGCCGGTGCGCGGCAAGTTCATCACTCTCGACAAGGTGAGCCTCGACGGCAAGGCGGCCCGCAACGTCGAGGGCGCGATCCTCGAGGGAAGCGACATGTCGCTGCTCGGCCAGGAATATCTGGGCCGCTTCTCGGTCGAGATGCGCGGCGACACGATGCGCATCTACTGAGGCGGAGTCACCCCGGACTTGATCCGGGGTCCATCTTCTTCGACTCGAGGGCCGGAAAGATGGATGCCGGATCAAGTCCGGCATGACGACGTCGGCAGGGCGTGACGACCGCCGCGCCCGTCGCTATCCGGCGCAGGATGAGCGCCCCCGAATTGCACCCACGACCGATAATCCCCTTCGCGGTGGCGACTCTGGGAATCGCGCTCTTCTCGACGATGGACGCCCTGATGAAGGGCCTGTCGCTCGCCATCGGCACCTACAACGCCCTGCTCTGGCGGACCCTGGCCGGGGCGGCGATCGGCGGCGCCGTCTTCTTCCTCAGGCGGTCGCCGCGGCCGGGCCGGGCCGCCTTGAGGGTGCACCTGATCCGCGGGATCATGGGCAGCGTCATGGCGATGACCTTCTTCTGGGGCCTGGCTCGGGTGCCGATGGCTCAGGCGATCGCGCTCGCCTTCGTCGCTCCGCTCATCGCCCTCTATCTCGCCGCGGTGCTGCTCAAGGAGAGGATCGAGCGGGCGGCGATCCTCGCCTCGCTGCTCGGCTTCGCCGGAGTCGTCGTCATCCTCGCCGGCCAGGCCCAGGCCGAGCTCGGGCGCGAGGCCCTGCTCGGCTCGCTCTCGATCCTCGTCTCGGCCGGCCTTTACGGCTGGAACATCATCCTGATGCGCCAGCAGGCCCAGCTCGCCGGGCCGGTCGAGATCGCCTTCTTCACCGCCCTGATCATGACCTTGTGCTTCGCCGCCGCCGCGCCGTTCCTGGCGGAGCCGCCGCCGGCCGGCCAGCTTCCGGCGATCGTCGGGGCCGCCGCGCTCGCCTTCGGCTCGCTCATCCTTCTTTCCTGGGCCTATGCGCGGGCGGAGGCGCAGAGGCTGGCGCCGGTCGAATATACCGGCTTCATCTGGGCGGCGATCTTCGGCTGGCTGATCTTCGCCGAGCCGATCCAGCCGCTCACCCTCGCCGGAGCCGCGATGATCGTCGTCGCCTGCTGGTTCGCGACGCGGCCGAGCCGGGCGCCGATGCCGGCGGTCGAGGCGGGCGCCTGATGGCCTGGTTCCTCCTCGTCGTCGGAGGCCTGTTCGAGGTCGGCTTCACCACCTGCCTGCGCTTCGTCGACGGCTTCAGGAACCTGCCCTGGACTCTCGGCTTCCTGGTCTCGGTGACCTTGTCGATGGGCCTGCTCGAGCGCGCCGCCCGCGACATCCCGATGGGCACCGCCTACGCCGTCTGGGGCGGGATCGGAGCCGCCGGCACCGTGCTGGTCGGAATCTTCTGGTTCGGGGAGCCGGCCGGGTCGGTCCGGATCCTGCTCCTCGTCGCCCTCATCGCCTGCATCGTCGGACTGAGGCTGACGGCGGCATGATGAAGAGGGTGCCCCGTGCCCCGCACGGGGCAGTCACGTCCGGGGGACGTGATGGGCCCTCTTCATATGACGAGGGCCTCTACGCCTGGGTCGAGGAAGCGCTCGAGCCGCTCGGCCGGGTGACGATGCGCAGGATGATGGGCGAGCGACGCTCTACCTGGACGGAACCATCTTCGCGATCCTCGACGAGGGCGAGATCTGGCTGAAGGCGGATTCCGAGAGCGACCCGGTCTGGGACTCCGAGGGGTGCGAGAAATTCACAGTGACCTTCAAGGACGGCAAGGTCGACGTGATGAATTACCGCCGGGCGCCGCAGGACGTCTATGACGATCCCGACGCGATGCGGCGGTGGGCGGCGCTGGCGGTCGAGGCGGGGCTGCGCGGAGCGTCGAAGAAGCGGCCCAAATCGTCATCCCGGCGAAAGCCGGGACCGCAGCACGAATAAGGCGCGGCGGGCCTGCCCGAGGTCCCGGCTTTCGCCGGGATGACGAGGCGTCAAATCGCGGGCAGGGTCTGATCGCTCTCGCCCCAGCCGCGAAGCCTGCTCGCCCGCCTTTTCGCTTCGGCGACATCAGCGAACGTCATCGCCACCGGGCCTTGCGCCTTCCCGAGCTCCGCCCAGCTCAGCGGAGTCGCCGCCGGGGCGCCCGCCCGGGCCCGAAGCGACCAGGGCATGATCGCGGTCGCGGTGCGCTGGTTGCGCAGATAGTCGAGGAAGATCCGGCCGCGCCGCTGGGCCTTGGGCAAAGCGACGGTGAATCGATCGGGCAGCAGTCCGGCGAGCGCGGCGCAGAAGCGGTGGGCGAAGCCTCGCACCGAGTCCCAATCGCCGCTCCGCCGGATAGGGACGACGACATGGACGCCCTTGCCGCCGGTGAGAAGCGGCCAGCTTTCGAGCCCGATCGCCTCGAGCGACTGACGCACCTGGAGCGCCGCCTCGCGCACCTCGGGAAAGCCGATCCCCTCGCCCGGGTCGAGGTCGATGGCGACCCGGTCCGGCCGCTCGACGTCGCCGATCCGGCAGCCCCAGGCGTGGAATTCCACCACCTTCGCCTCGACGCAGGCCAGGATGCCCTCCACGCTCTCGACATAGAGATAGGCCTCGGTCCGGCCGTTCTTCTGCTCGATCGGGAACTGCCGGATCGGCTCGCGGAAGAAGCCCTCGCCGGTCGGCGGGTGGTCGCGGTTGCGCTGGAAGAAGCAGCGCTCGCCCGAGCAGCGGAAGAGGTTGAGCGGCCGGCGCTCGATGAAGGGAAGAATCAGCGGCGCGACCGCTCGGTAATAAGCGGCGATCGCCTCGCGCGGCGGCAGGTCGGGGCGCGGATAGACCGGCTCGGAGAAGCGCGTCATCCGCGGATATCGCGCGGCCCCGCGGGCAGTTCCCTGGGCCGTGATCGCCTTTCAGCGGTCCGTCATTGCGAGGAGCGTAGCGACGAAGCAATCCAGTGGGCCTCGCAAGCCGCGCTGGATTGCTTCGCTTCGCTCGCAATGACGGGCTGGGTCGCTCCAGGCCGATTGCGCTCTAGCGTCCCGGACTCGCCGCCGGCCGAAGGTGAGGCGCGATCTCGGGGCTCTCCTCGATCGACGGGAGGAAGCGCGGCTCGATCCGCTTGCGCGACGCCTGCTCATAGGCATAGCCCAGCGACAGGATCATCCCGTCCGACCATTTCGGGCCGATGAAGCTCAGCCCCACCGGCAGTCCCTTGACGTGGCCCATCGGCACGGTGAGGTGCGGATAGCCTGCGATCGCCGCGAAGCCGCCGGCGCCGCCGCCGGAAATCTGGTCGCCGTTGACCGAGTCGATCGGCCAGGCCGGAGCCATGGTCGGCCCGACCAGGGCGACGACGTCGTGGTCCTTGAGCATCTTGTCGATGCCCTCGGCTCCGGCGAGCCTCAGGCTCGTCTCCCGAGCCTTGCGATACTCCGGATCGTCGAGGCCCTTGGTCTTCTCCGCCTGCTCGAACGTGTCCTGGCCGAACAGGGCCAGCTCGCGCGACGAGCCCTTGTTGAAGGCGATGACCTCGGCGAGCGTCCGCGTCCGCACGGCCGGCGGAGTGGTCGCGAGATAGGCGTTGAGATCGGCCTTGAGCTCGGTGAGCAGGACCTGAAACTCGTTCCGGCCCATCTCGGGCTTGCGATCGAACTTGGCGATCTCGACCAGCACCGCACCCTGGCTCTTCAGCGTCCGAAGCGCCTCCTCGAACGGCTCGTCGGTGCCGAAGCCGCTGGCGAAGCGCATCACCCCGATCTTCTTGCCGCGCAGCGAATCGGCGGCGAGGCCCGCGGCGAAATCGGCCCGGCGGGAATCGGCCTCGCGGGTCTGCGGGTCAGCCGGGTCGCTTCCCGCGATCGCCGAGAGGACGAGCGCGGCGTCGCGCACCGTCCGGGTCATCGGCCCCGGAGTGTCCTGGCTGTGGCTGATCGGAACGACATGGGTGCGGCTGACGAGTCCCACCGTCGGCTTGAAGCCGACGATCCCGTTGATCGCGGCGGGGCAGGTGATCGAGCCGTCCGTCTCGGTGCCGATCGCCGCCGGAACCATCCCGGCCGCGACCGCGACTCCGCTTCCGGTGCTGGAGCCGCAGCCGTTGCGGTTGAGAGCGTGCGGGTTGCGGGTCTGGCCGCCGATCGCGCTCCAGCCCGATATGGAATCATTGTCGCGGATGTTCGCCCATTCCGACAGATTGGCCTTGCCGACGATGACCGCCCCCGCCTGGCGGAGCCGGGCGACGAGCGGGGCGTCGCGGTTGGTGACGTTGTTCGCGAGCGCGAGGCTTCCGGCGGTGGTCGGAAGCGGGCCGGCCGTCTCGATATTGTCCTTGATCAGGATCGGCATCCCGAACAGCGGGCCGCGCGCCCGGCGGTTGCGGTCGAGCGAGCGCGCCTGGTCCATCGCGGTCGGATCGACGGCGATCACCGCGTTGACCCGGGGATTGAGCGCCTTGATTCGCTTCAGCGCCGCCCTGGTGTTCGCCGCGGCGGATTCCGAGGAGCTGAATTCCGGCGCGCGCTGGGCCGCGGCCGCGGTTGCGAGCAAGGCGGCCGCGAGCAGGGGGGTATAACGCATTGGCGACTCTCCTAGGCTTTTCCAACGCGATGGCGACTCCGGCCGGGCGCGTCCAGCCTCGACGCTTCCCCCCGCCCGCAAAAATGCTAAGGCCCCGCCGATGAGCAAAGGGCCGCAGAGAATAAGGGGAACCCAGGACATCTGGGGCGAGGACGCGGACCGCTTCCAGGCGGTCGTCGCGGCCTTCGAGCGGGTGCGCAGGCTGTACGGCTTCGGCCGGGTCGAGATGCCCGTCTTCGAATCCACCGCCATCTTCGCCCGCTCGATCGGCGAGACCACCGACATCGTCTCCAAGGAGATGTACAGCTTCGAGGATCGCGGCGGCGACAGCCTGACCTTGAGGCCCGAATTCACGGCGGGAATCTGCCGGGCCTATCTCTCCGAGGGCTGGCAGCAGCTGGCGCCGCTGAAGATCGTCACCCACGGCCCCGCCTTCCGCTACGAGCGGCCGCAAAAGGGTCGCTACCGCCAGTTCCACCAGCTCGACGCCGAGATCATCGGCGCCGCCGAGCCCGCGGCCGACGCCGAGATCATCGCGATGGGCGCCCAGCTCCTCGACGAGCTCGGGATCGCGGAGCGGGTGGAGCTCAAGCTCAACACGCTCGGCGACCCGGCCACCCGGGAGGCATGGCGCTCGGCCCTGGTCGATTACTTCCAGGGCCACCGCAACGACCTTTCGGCGGAGAGCCGAGCCCGGCTTGAGAAGAACCCGCTCCGGATCCTCGACAGCAAGGAGCATCAGGACTGGCCGATCGTCGATTCCTCGCCGGTGGTCGACGATTACCTGACTCCCGAGGCGGCCGACTATTTCGCCAGGGTGACCGGCGGCCTCGACGCCGCGGGAATCGCCTGGACCCGGGACCCGCGCCTGGTCCGCGGCCTCGATTATTACCGCCACACCGCCTTCGAGTTCGTCACCGAGGATCTCGGGGCGCAGAGCGCGGTGATCGCGGGCGGCCGCTATGACGGCCTGATCGAGGGGCTCGGCGGCCCGCACACCCCGGCGGTCGGCTGGGCGGCCGGGATCGAGCGGCTCGGAATGCTGATCGAGCCGCCGGCGAGCGGCGGCCTCGACGCGGCCCTGGTCCCGCTCGGCGCCGCGGCCGAAGCCGCCGCCATCGGCCTCGCCGCCCGGCTGCGCCGCGCCGGGATCGCCTGCGAGATGGCCTATAAGGGCAATATGAAGAAGCGGATGCAGAAGGCCGACGCCGGCGGAGCTCGCTTCGCGATCATCCTCGGCGACGACGAGCTGGCGAGGGGCGAGGCGGCGGTGAAGGACCTTCGCACCGGCGAGCAGACGAGCGTGGCGATGGACTCCCTGGCCGAGGCGGTTCGAGCCCGATGACCTCGATCTCGGCCGAACGGATCGCGGCGATCGAGGCGCGCCGGGAGGAGCTTCAGAACGCGATGTCCGCGGGCAATGTCGCGCCCGACGAGTTCGTCCGGCTCTCCAAGGATTATGCCGAGATCGAGCCGGTGGCGGCGGCGGCGCGCGAGGTCCGGCGGATCCGCGCCGAGATGGAGCTGCTCGCCGAGATGCTGGCCGATTCCAATGCCGAGATCCGCGAGATGGCGAACGACGAGCTGTCCGAGCTCCAGGCCAGGCTCCCGGAAGCCGAGCGGGCGCTGGCTCTGAAGCTTCTGCCGCGCGACTCCGCCGACCAGCGGCCGGCCATGCTCGAGATCCGCGCCGGAACCGGCGGCGACGAGGCCGCGCTGTTCGCCGGCGACCTGTTCCGGATGTACCAGCGCTATGCCGAGACCCAGGGCTGGAAGGTCGAGCTGATCTCGGCCAGCGCGGCCGAGCTCGGCGGCTACAAGGAGGTGGTCGCCTCGGTGACCGGCCAGGGCGTGTTCGCCCGGCTGAAATATGAAAGCGGAGTGCACCGGGTCCAGCGAGTCCCGGTGACCGAGAGCGGGGGGCGGATCCATACTTCGGCGGCGACCGTGGCGGTTCTTCCCGAGGCGGAGGACGTCGACGTCCAGATCAACGACGCGGACCTGAGGATCGACGTCTATCGCTCGTCCGGCCCGGGCGGCCAGTCGGTCAACACCACCGACAGCGCGGTTCGGATCACCCACCTTCCGACCGGCCTCGTCGTCATCCAGCAGGACGAGAAGTCGCAGCACAAGAACAAGGCCAAGGCGCTCAAGGTGCTCCGAACCCGGCTCTACGAGCAGGAGCGCGAGCGGCTCGCCTCCGAACGCGCCGGAGCGCGCAAGTCGATGGTCGGCTCGGGCGACCGATCGGAGCGGATCCGGACCTACAATTATCCGCAGGGGAGGGTCACCGACCACCGGATCAACCTGACGCTGCACCGGCTGCCGGAGATATTGGAAGGCCAGCTCGACGAGCTGATCGGAGCCCTGATCTCGGAGGACGAGGCGGCGAGGCTGGCGAGCCTGGATGAATAGAGCGGAGCGCCGGCGTGTAGGCCCTCGTCATGCCGGACTGGGTCCGGCATCCACCTTCTTCTCCAGGCCCAATGCCACGAAGAAGCTGGACCCCGGATCAAGTCCGGGGTGACGATCCGCGCCTCCCTCGCCGCCGCGGCCTCGCGCCTCGCCCCTGGCAGCGACACGCCCCGCCTCGATGCCGAATTGCTCATGGCCCATGCGCTCGGCGTCTCCCGCGAGCAATTGCTCCTCCGCCACCTTGACGACCCCGCGCCCTCCGCCTTAGCCGCCCTCGTCGCGCGGCGCGAGGCCGGCGAGCCGGTCGCCTACATCGCCGGCCGCCGCGCCTTCTGGACGATCGAGCTGGAGGTCGGCCCTGGAGTGCTGATCCCCCGCCCGGACAGCGAGAGCCTGATCGAGGCCGCCGTCGGGCATTTCGGAGCCGCCGGCCCGCGCCGGATCCTCGACCTCGGCACCGGCCCCGGCACCCTGCTGCTGGCGGCGCTCGACCAATGGCCCGAGGCGACCGGCCTCGGCGTGGACGCGTCCGGGGAAGCGCTCGCTTACGCCCGCCGCAATTCGGAGCGCCTCGGCCTCGCCGGACGCGCCGAGTTCCGGCCGGGCGACTGGGGCTCGGGCATCGACGAGACGTTCGACCTCGTCCTGTGCAATCCCCCTTATGTCGAAGCCGGCGCCGACCTGCCGCGCGATGTCGCGGACTGGGAGCCGAAAGAGGCCCTGTTCGCCGCCGCGGACGGCCTCTCGGAATATCGCCGCCTCGCTCCGCAAATCGCCCGACTGCTCGATCCGCGGGGGCTGGCCTGCGTCGAGCTCGGAGCCGGCCAGCGGGCCGTGGTGGCGGCTTTGTTCGAAGCTCGCGGGTTTACCCTATCCTCACGCAAGGACCTTAAAGGTATCGAGCGCTGCCTGCTGCTCGGCCGTTAATCCACGTCATCATCTTTCCGCTTGGATTTCGTTGCGGGCATAGCTACATAGGGGCTCAGGGACGGGGCTCTTCACAGCTAAGCATGCGTGAGGCCAGCCGTCGCCGACCCCCGATTGCTTAGACGTCCCAGGACGGTCGCAGCGTGAGGTGGCGGAGGCCGCGCGTGCGGCCGCTGCCCGGGTGTCGTGCTTAAAGGATGCGGCCGGGAGGGGCCCGGCTGTCGAAGTGGCGTGAATAGGACCACGAGGACGAGGACCTACATTTGATAAACAATCGTCAGAACGGCCGCCGTCGCGGCCGCGGTGGCGGCGGACCCCGTCCGTCGAACCAGTCCCCCAATGTGGGCAACCGGCAGGACAACCGCTCGCGCGGCAACGCCGCCCAGCTGCTTGAGAAATACAAGTCGCTCGCTCGCGACGCCCAGCTTCAGGGCGACCGGGTCCAGTCCGAATATTGGCTTCAGTTCGCCGACCATTATTTCCGGGTCCTCAACGAAAGCCGCGCCCGATTCGAGGAGCAGCGCCGAACGCGCGACGATTACGGATCGGACGAGGACGAGGATCAGGACGAGGGCATGGCCGCCGACGGCGAGGACGGCGACGAGGGCGATGACGGCCGCGACGACCGCGGCAATCGCGACGATCGCGGCAATCGCGACGACCGGGGCCATCGCGACGACCGCAGCGACCACGGCCCGCGCGACGATCGCGGCGGCCGGTCCGACCAGGGCTACCGCGCCGAGCGGCCCGACCGGAACGAGCGTCCGGAGCGAAGCGAGCAGGCGGAGCGCCCGCGCCGGGAGTTCCAGCCGCGCGAGGAGCGCAACGGCGAGCGTCGGCCCGAGCGCTTCCGCCCGCGCCGCGATCGCGACGAGCCCCGCGCGGAAGCGCAGGGCGAGGCCGACGAGCGGACGATTTCGCTCGACGTGCTGCCGCCGGCCATCTCCCCGGCCATATCGGTCGTCGAGGGCGACGCTCCGGCCAAGGCGCCGCGCCGCCGCACCCGGCGGCCCCGCGCCGAGGACGGCGACGCCGAGATCGCGCCCGCGGCCTGATCCGATCCGATTGCGATCACCAGTGAGGCGGCGGTCCGAAAGGGCCGCCGCCTTTGCTTTGGGCGTCGCCGGACGCCCCCCGTCATTGCGAGCGAAGCGAAGCAATCCAGCGCGGCCCCGGAGCGGCAAGCTGGATTGCTTCGTCGCTCGCTCCTCTCAATGACGAGGGCCACGGGCGTAAGGTCCGATCGTCACCCCGGACTTGGTCCGGGGTCCACCTTGTCTGGCCCGGCGCCGGACAGGAAATGTGGATGCCGGATCAAGTCCGGCATGACGAATGCTGGCAGTTGACCACAACGTTACAATGTATCATGTTTCCGGCCTCCAGAGCCAGGGAGCCGTGCATGCGTCGCCTTCTTTTTCTTTCCGCCGGGCTCGCCGCCCTGTCCGCTCCGGCCTTCGGCCAGCCCGCCCCGGGCAATCTCGCGGTCACCATCTACAACCAGAATCTGGCGCTGGTTCAGGACACGAGGCAGCTCAGCCTCCCCGCCGGCCGCTCGCGCCAGGAATTCCCCAACGTCTCCGGCCAGATCAGCCCGGAAACCGTGACCCTGAGCGGCGAGGGCGTCGGAATCGTCGAGCAGAATTTCGATTTCGACCTGCTCTCGCCCTCCAAGCTGATGGAGAAGGCCGTCGGCGAGGAGATCACGTTGCTCCGAACCAATCCCGCCACCGGCGCGGAGACACGCGAGCGGGCGAAGGTGCTGGCCGTGAACGGCGGGGTCGTCCTGCAGATCGGCAACCGAATCGAGGTGCTTCGCGACGACGGCCTGCCGGTTCGAGCCATTTTCGACCGGGTGCCGGAGAATCTGCGCGCTCGCCCGACCTTGTCGGTGACGCTCGAGGCGGCCCGGGCCGGCGCCCGCCCGGTGACCCTGAGCTACCTGACGCCCGGAATGAGCTGGAAGGCGGATTACGTCACCCTGTTCGACGAGGCGGCGGGCAAGATCGACGTGCAGGGCTGGGTGACCCTGACCAACACCACAGGCACCACTTTCGACAATGCCGACACCCTGCTCGTCGCCGGCGACATCGGCGGCGGCTACAACCAATATGGCGGCGGCTATCGCCCCCCGCGGCCGCCGGGCAACCGACCCGGAACCGAGACTCCCGGCCGCGAGAGCCTCGGCGACTTCTACCTCTATCCGCTCAAGGAGCGGACCACGATCGCCAACCAGCAGACCAAGCAGGTCAGCTTCCTCGACGTCGCCGGCGCCGCCGGCCGGCGCGCCTATGTGTTCCGCAACAACTGGCTCGGAACGATGGACCAGGCCGCGAGCGCCGACACCGTCCTGCAATTTTCGAGCTCGCGCGACCAGGGCCTGGGCGATGCGCTCCCCGCGGGAACCGTCCGCGTCTACATGAAGGACGCGCGCGGCAACGCCCAGTTCGTCGGCGAGAACCAGATCGGCCACACGCCGATGGGATCTGACGTCGCGATCACCACCGGCCAGGCCTTCGACGTCAAGGTCCAGCCGGTGGTCGAGCGCCGCGAGAAGCTGTCGAACAGCCGCTGGCGCACCAGCATGCGCTACACCCTGACCAACGCCAGGCCGCAGCCGGTCACCGTCGATCTCGTCCAGATGGGCCTGTGGGGCGACACCCGCATCGCGGACGAGAGCCTCAAGAGCACTCGCCGCTCCGCCGACGAGGCCTTGTGGCGGGTGACGGTGCCGGCCAATGGCGAGACCAGCGTCACCGCCACCTTCGACACACGCTACTGAGCGCGTCATGGGCGTCGCTCGCGCCTTGATCGCGGGGCTTCTGCTCGCCGCCGCCGCGGGCCCGGCGGCGGCCCAGCAGGTCGCGCGCTCGGCCGGCCCCCAGTCCGTCGCCGTCACCGTCTACCGGGCGCCGGGGCGCGGGCCGGGGGACGGGATGGACCTGCGCTGGCTGAACGGCTTCGCCTTGGTCACCGAGACCCGGCGGGTGTCGATCCCGGCGGGCGAATCGGACGTCCGCTTCGAAGGCGTCGCCGGCGGAATCCTTCCCGAAAGCGCGATCGTGGCCGGCTTCCCGCAGGGGGTGCGGGAGAAGAACCAGGACGCCTTTCTGCTCTCGCCGGCCAGCCTTCTCGACGCCTCGCTCGGAAGGCGGGTCCGACTCCGCCGGACCTCGCCGGCGACCGGCGCCGTCCGCGAGATGGACGCGGTGGTCCGCTCGGGGCCGGCCGGAGCGGTCGTCATCGAGACTCCCGACGGCATCGAATCGCTTCGCTGCGACGGGCTCCCCGAGACTCTCGTCTACGACCGGGTGCCGCCCGGCCTGTCCGCCAAGCCGACCCTTTCGGTCAGGGTGAGCAGCCCGACCGCGGTTCGCGCCACCGTCACCTTGTCCTATCTCGCCAGCGGCTTCGACTGGCAGGCCAATTACATCGCCTCGCTGTCCGCCGACGGGTCGAAGATGGACCTGTTCGCCTGGCTGACCCTGGCCAATGGCGACGAGACCGGCTTCCGCGAGGCCGACACCCAGGCGGTCGCCGGCCGGCTCAACGGCGGCGCCCGCCGCCAGTCGCGGCCGCAGGCGCCGCCGCTCGTCCTCCGCTGCTGGCCCGCCGGAACGACCACCAGCGACCTCAGGGAGCAGGTGTTCGAGAAGGAGGAGATCGTCGTCCAGGCGATGCGCATGGAAATGAACATGGCGCCGCCCGCGTCGCCGCCGCCGCCGCCGCCGCCGTCGCCCGAGCCGGTGATCATGGCCCAGCAGGAGGATCTGGGCGACCTCAAGCTCTACCGGATACCCGAGCCGGTCACGGTCGCGGCCCGCAGCCAGAAGCAGGTCGCCTTGCTCGCCCGCAAGCAGGTCCGAGCCGAGACGGTCTACCGGCTTCAGGCCTATGCGCCCAACCCGGAAGCGGCGCAGGTGACCCGGATCCTCACCACCCGAAACACCCGCGAGGACGGGCTCGGGCTGCCGCTGCCCGCAGGCCGGCTGGTCCTGTTCGGAGCCGGCCGCGCGCGGCCGATCCTGCTCGGCCGCGGCTTCGTCGCCGATCGCTCGGTCGGCGAGGATGTCGAGATCGTCGTCGGCTCGGCGGCCGCGGTCGACGTTCGGGCGGTCCGGCTGTCGAGCGGCCCGGACGGCAGCGGCGAGTGGGAGCTGACCGTCACCAACGCCGGGCCGGCGCCGGCGAGGTTCGAGGCCGTGCTGGCCGAGGGCGACATGAAGCTGAGCTCCGAAACCGCGCTCGAGCGCCGCGACGGCGCGCCCTTGTGGAGCGTGACCGTCCCCGCCAACGGCCGGTCGACCCTGCGCTACCGGATCGAAAAGCGCTAGCTTCCGTCCTGTCCGGACGGAAGCGGCCCCCTCGTCATGCCGGACCTGATCCGGGATCCGCCTTCTCCCCTTCCGGCGCCGTGAAGAAGGTGGACCCCGGGTCGAGCCCGGGGTGACGGGGGCGGGGCCCGCGACCTCCCACCTCGTCATGCCGGACCTGATCCGGCATCCACCTTTTCCTTCCGCGGCAGGCGAGGCGAAGAAGGTGGACCCCGGATCGAGTCCGGGGTGACGATTCCAGCACAACGGGACGAATCCTAGCCCCGAGGCTCGGAGCCGGCCTGCCCGCGCTTCACCGGCCGCGGGCGGTTGTTCTCGTCCAGAGCGACGAAGGTGAACAGCCCCTCGGTAACCTTGACCTCGCTCGCGCCTCGGTCGCGGATGGCGATGACGTCGATCCGGATCGCGATCGAGGTCCGGCCGATCCGCTCGACCCAGGCATAGACCGAGATGAGGTCGTGGAGGAGGATCGGCGCGAGGAACTTCATCGCGTCGACCGCCACCGTCGCCACCGGCCCGTCCGATTCGCGGGCGGCGACGATTCCGGCGGCGATGTCCATCTGCGAGAGCACCCAGCCGCCGAAGATATGGCCGTTGGAGTTGATGTCGCCGGGCCTCGGCACCACCCGGAGGATCGGCTCGCGCCGTTCCTCGCCGCTCCGTCCCTCGCTCACGGCCTTTTCTCCTGGCCGGAAGCGGCCTCGTCGTGGCCCGACCGGTCGGACAGGAAAACGAGCCCCATCAGGGCGGTGCCGAGCAGCACCGAGAGGCCGACTCCCGCGATCGTCGCCAGCACCATCTGCCAGGGCATCGAGTCGCTCGTCGCCTTCAGCCAGGCGACGGCCAGCGCGGCGGCGACCGCGGAGGCGAGCGCCATCCACTTCATCATGCTCTTGTAACGAGTCCAGGCGAGCGCGGACTCGTCGGCCTTCGGCGGAACGGGGTCGTGGCGGGGCATCGCCGCCATGTGGCGGCGGCGGCGGCGATCATCAAGTGAAACCGGAAGTCCGGCCGCGCGCCGGGCGGCGGCAGGCAAGCCCGCAAGAGGCCTTACTGCGCCCCTTGGCGAGCGATCACGCACGGGCCGGAGTCGAAATTGTGGTAGACGAAAACGCCCCGTCCGTTCCACTCGCCGTCGACCGCGCCGCTGGCGCTGAACGGCCCCTGCGCGCCTCCCGTTTCGGTATATAGTCCGGAAAGGTGGAAGTGACGGCTGTCGCCCAGGCTCTGGTACAGGCCCGTCACCCGCACCTGGACGGGCGGAAAGGACGGAGCGCGCGACCGGCTGATCGTGCCGCTGCTCCGGATCATCCCCCAATTCATGCTGAAGGCTTGCAGCGTCAGGTCGAGGTTGAGCTCTCCCTCGCCGAAATGGAGGGCGTCGAAACGGATCGAGGCTGTCGAGATTCGGGCGTCGTCCGTCATGGCCGCAATCCTTTGGCTGGTGCCGATGGCGGAGGGGGCGCGCCGCGGCGAAGCCTGTCAACGGGAGACCGGACCGCTTTGGACCTCGCCCAGGCCGCCTCGGCCGTCTTCCATTTCCGGGGCGCACGTGGGACATACCCGGCCGAGTCGCGCCAGAGAGGAGAAGGTCATGACCATTGCCGCCATTCTCGAGGGCAAGCCGAGCGACATCGTCAGCGTCGAAGCCGGCACGCCGGTGCGCGAAGCCGTCGCCAGGCTCGCCGAGAAGAAGATCGGAGCGATGCCGGTCGTCGACGGCGACCGGGTCGTCGGGATCATGTCCGAGCGCGACGTCATCTACTGCCTGAGCAGCGACGGCGCCGCGATGCTCGACTGGCCGGTCAGCCGGGTGATGACCGCTCCGGCGATCACCATCGAGCGCAGGGTGTCGGTGCTCGCCGCGCTGTCGCAGATGACCAAGCGGCGGATCCGCCACCTGCCCGTGGTCGAAGGGGAGCGGCTGATCGGCTTCGTCTCGATCGGCGATCTCGTCGCCTGGCGGATCAGCATGATCGAGCAGGAAGCCGAGGCGATGCGAGCCTATATCCAGAGCGCCTAGGCCCGCCCATGCCGTCATCCCGGCGAAAGCCGGGACCTCGGGGAAACCCGCCGTGACCTCTTGTCCCGAGGTCCCGGCTTTCGCCGGGATGACGAGATAAGGCGATGCAATGCGAATTTTTGATGCGAACGTCCGATTCGGGGGGTTGCCAGCCGGGCGAACCTTACCTAGATCAACGCCTCGTCGGCGGCGGCTGGCGCCTTCGGGAGCTAAGCCGCTGACTTCTTTGAAAAAGGTATCGCGAGGGCCTTGAAGCCGGGATGACCCCCGACTAAATAGGTTCATGAAGGCGCGGCCCGGAGACGGGGCGCGGTTTTTCGGAAACCCTCCAGCACCGCACCCTCGACCGGCCCCGGCCGTCGAAAAGGGCGCGGCGCCGGGCTTGGCCGGCACTGGCCAGGCCCTGGGAAGTTTCCGAAAAAAGCCATTGACGGGGGCAATTCGCCTCCATATATGGCCCTTCACCGGCGGGGCGGCTTTGCCCGACCCGTCTGCGTCTTCTCAATCGGTAACCCGGTTGCCCCGGTCAAAGGGGAGAGGAAGTCGCGGCTCTTTGACATTGTCGGTTTAGATGAAGGGACATGTGGGCGGCGGCCCCGGTCAGCGACAGCCTCTGGGTGTCGTTGGTCGGTTAAAGCCAAGCCGTTCCATGGACTAATCGTACGAAGCTTGCTTCGGCGGTCGGTCCGACATGTCTCGTTACATATCCACAGTATATGTGAAGTGCAGGAACGGCTCCCAGAGATGCCGGCCTCTTCCTCGGGTTTTCCCCCGGGGTGGTTGTCGGACATTAACTTGAGAGTTTGATTCTGGCTCAGAACGAACGCTGGCGGCATGCCTAACACATGCAAGTCGAACGAGACCTTCGGGTCTAGTGGCGCACGGGTGCGTAACGCGTGGGAATCTGCCCTTAGGTTCGGAATAAC
>DASVUZ010000062.1:0-133952 GCA_036386795.1 Allosphingosinicella sp. | reverse complement strand
CCGGTAGCGGCGGGCAAGGTCGCGGGCGGTGACTTCGCCGACATGGCGGATGCCGAGCGCGAAGAGGAAGCGGTCGAGCGGGGGCGTCCGCTTCGCATCGATCGCGGCGATCAGATTGGCCGCGGAGATTTCCGCCCATCGCTCGCGCTCCAGCAGCTTTTCCCTGGTGAGGAGGAAGATGTCGGCGGGGGAGTCGATCAGCCCGTCGCGGAAGAAGCTCTCGATATGGGTGATCCCGAGCCCCTCGATGTCGAGGGCGTGGCGCGAGACGAAATGGCGCAGCCGCTCGACCCGCTGGGCGGGGCAGATCAGGCCGCCGGTGCAGCGGACGTCGATCTCACCTTCCTCGCGGACCGCCTCGGAGCCGCATTCGGGGCAATGATCGGGGAAGACGTAGGGCGGCCGGTCGGCTTCGGGAGTGAGGTTCTTCAGCACCTGCGGAATGACGTCGCCGGCGCGCTGGATGAGGACCCGGTCGCCGACTCGAACGCCCAGCCGCTCGATCTCGTCCGCATTGTGGAGGGTGGCGTTGGTGACCGTCACCCCGCCGACTCCGACCGGCCTCAATCGGGCCACCGGGGTGAGCTTGCCGGTTCGGCCGACCTGGATGTCGATCGCCTCGAGGACGGTCTCGGCCTTCTCGGCCGGGAATTTGTGGGCGAGCGCCCAGCGCGGCGCCCGGGCGACCTGGCCGAGGCGGCGCTGCCAGTCGAGCCGGTCGACCTTGTAGACGACTCCGTCGATGTCGAAGGCGAGGTCCGCCCGCTTCGCCTCGATCGACCGGTAATGGGCGAGAAGCGAGTCGAGATCGGCGCAGCGTTCGAGATGGTCCGCGATCGGCAGCCCCCAGCCCTCGATCGCCCGCATCACCCCGAGCTGGGTGTCGGCCGGAAGCTCTGACGCTTCGCCCCAGCCATGGGCGTAGAAGCGCAGCGGCCTGGAAGCGGTCACGGCCGCTTCCTTCTGGCGAAGCGATCCGGCGGCGGCGTTGCGGGGGTTGGCGAACTGGCGGGCCTTGGCCGGATCCTCCGCTTCCGCCAGCAGCCGGGCGTTCAGGGCCGCGAAGTCGGACTTCGACATGTAGACCTCGCCGCGGATCTCGAAGACGTCGGGCGCCTCGCCGTCGAGCCGCCGGGGGATGTCCGCGATGGTTCGGACGTTGTCGGTCACCACCTCGCCCGTCGCTCCGTCGCCGCGCGTGGCGGCGAGGACGAGCTCGCCTTTCTCATAGCGAAGCGAGCAGGACAGCCCGTCGATCTTCGGCTCCGCGGTGAGCTCCACCGCCTCGCCTTCGCCAAGGCTGAGGAACCGCCGAACCCTGGCGAGGAAGTCCACCACCTCGTCCTCCGCGAACGCATTCTCCAAACTCAGCATCGGCAGGGCGTGGCGGACCTTGGAGAGATGGGCGGCCGGCGCGGCGCCGACCTGGCGGGACGGGCTGTCCTCGCGGACGAGGTGCGGGAATCGCCGCTCGAGCTCGGCGTTGCGGCGGACGAGGGCGTCATATTCGGCGTCGGAAATCTCCGGCGCGTCCTCGCCGTGATAGAGCCGGTTGTGCCGGGCGATCTCGGACGCCAGGCGTTCCAGCTCGGCCGCGGCCTCGGCTTCGGTCACGCTGCCTCCAGCAATCTTACCGCCTGCGCCCGCGCTTCGTCCGTGACCTGCGCGCCCGACAGCATGCGGGCTATCTCCTCGCGCCGCCTGTCCTCGTCGAGCATCTGGACGCTGGTGCGAGTGACCAGGCCCTCGTGGCTCTTCTCGATGAGGAGATGGCGGGCGCCCCGGGCGGCGACCTGCGGGCTGTGGGTCACGACGAGGAGCTGGGCGCCGCCCGCCAACCGGTGGAGGCGCTCGCCGACGGCGCTCGCGACCGCTCCGCCGACGCCGCGGTCGATCTCGTCGAAGATCATCGTTCGGGCGTCGCCACGCTCGGCCAGGGCGACCTTGAGGGCGAGGATGAAGCGCGCGAGCTCGCCGCCGCTGGCGATCCGGGTCAATGGCGCGAACGGTGCGCCGGGATTGGTCGACACCTCGAACTCGGCCCGGTCGCGGCCGCTAGAGCCCCATTGCGGCTGGGCGAGCGGCTCGACGAGGGTCCGAAAGCGGGCCGAGCCGAGCTTCAGCGGCTCGAGCTCAAGCTCGACCGCGGCATCGAGGCGAGCAGCGGCCGCGGTCCTGAGGTCGGTCACTCGAGCGGCCTCGGCCTCATATTCGGAGCGCCTGTCCCTCACGCTTTGCTCGAGCACGGCCAGGCTGTGCTCGCCGGCATCGAGCGCAGCGAGCTTCGCAGCCAGCTCCTCGCCCAGGGCGGCCAGCGAGTCGGGATCCACGCGGTGCTTTCGGGCCACCGCCCGGATGTCGAACAGCCGCGTTTCCGCCTCGTCCAGCCGGGCGGGGTCGTAGGCCAGCGCCTCGGCGGCGGCGGCGAGCCGCTCCTCGGCGTCCGACGCTTCGGAAAGCGCTCGGTCGAGCGCTTCGAGCGCCTCGCCGAGCCGCTCATGCTCGCCGCCGATCCGCTCGAGCCGACGGGCGGCCTGGCGCAGCAGCGACACTCCGCCTTCGGAGCCGTCGAGCAGCTGGCCGACCGCGGCGATGTCCTCGGCGAGGCGAGCGCCCTTCTGCATGTTGGAGCGCAAGGCGGCCAGCGCCTCTTCCTCGCCGGGCTCGGGAGCGAGCCGGCCCAGCTCGGCGACGGCATGTTCGAGCCATTCGCGGTCGCGCGCGGCGGCTTCGAGATCGTCGCGGGCGGCGGCGAGCGCCGCCTCGGCCTCGGCCCAGGCGAGCCAGGCGCGCTCAACGGCCCTGGTGTCGATCCGACCGAAGCAGTCGAGCAGCGCGCGGTGGCCGCGGGGATTGAGGAGGCCGCGATCATCGTGCTGGCCGTGGATTTCGACCAGTGTTGCACCCAGCTCCCGAAGCAGAGCGACGGAGACCGACTGGTCGTTGACGAGGGCCCGGCTGCCGCCGTCGGCCCGGACGATCCGGCGGACGACGAGCCGCTCGCCGGGCTCGCCCTCGAGGCCGTTGTCGGCGAGCAGGGAATGGGCGGGATGGGCAGCGGGGATTTCGAAGCCGACCGTGACCACCGCCTGGGCCTGGCCCTGGCGGACGAGGCCGCTGTCGGCCCGGGCGCCGAGGGCGAGGCCGAGAGCGTCGAGCAGGATCGACTTGCCCGCTCCGGTCTCGCCGGTGAGCACTCCGAGGCCCGGGCCGAACTCGAGGTCGAGGCTCTCGATCAGGACGACGTCGCGGATGGAGAGGCTGGTCAGCATGACGGCCCCCACAGGCCGTCACCCCGGCGAAAGCCGGGGCCCCAGCTCACCTGCAGTGACTTTCCGAGACGAGGTCCCGGCTTTCGCCGGGGTGACGGAAGCCCATCACGCCGCGGGCGCCGCCGACGCGTGCTTCTGGACCAGCGAATAAGCCCGCTGGTACCATTTGGTGTTGGGGTAATTGGCGCCGAGCACGGCGGCGGACTTGCGCGCTTCCTCGGGAATTCCGAGGGCGAGATAGGATTCGGTGAGGCGCATCAGCGCCTCCGGCGTGTGGCTGGTCGTCTGATATTCGTCGACGACGGTGCGGAAGCGCATCACCGAGGCGAGCCACTGGGCCCGGCGCTGGTAGAAGCGGCCGATCTCCATCTCCTTGCCGGCGAGATGATCGCGGACGAGGTCGATCTTGAGTCGGGCGTCGCCGGCATAGCGCGTGTCCGGATAGCGGCGGACGAGCTCGCCGAGCGCGTCGAGCGCCTGCCGGGTGGTGCTCTGGTCGCGGGTGACGTCCTCGATCTGCTCGTAATAGCTGAGCGCGATCAGATAATAAGCGTAAGGCGCATCGCGGTTGCCGGGGTGGATCGACAGGAAGCGGCGCGCGGATTCGACCGACTTGGTGTAATCCTTGGCGGCATAATAGCTGAACGCGCTCATCAGCTGGGCGCGCCGCGCCCAGACCGAATAGGGATGCTGCCGCTCGACCTCGTCGAACACCAGGCCGGCGCCGGCATAATCGCCGTCGTCGAGCGTCTTCTTGGCGAGGTTGTAGAGGGTGTTGACGTCGCGGGCGACATATTGGGTGTCGGCGCGAGTCTTCTTGCCGCCGCTGGCGCAGGCGGCGAGCGGAAGGATGAGGCTCGCCATCAGGACGGCGGTGACGGAGCGGGCAGGGATACGCAGCATGGGGGGCTTCTTAGCGAAGGGTTGGGACGAGGCCAAGCGCGGACTGGGAACAGTTGCCGCCCTGTCCCGGAGGAAAGGCTACAGTGACCCTCGCCGATGAACCGCGGTTTAATGTCTGTGGCCTAAGGGGAGCGCGATGCTCCGAGTGCTGACCCTCTCGACGCTCTACCCGGACTCCGGGCGGCCGTCCTTCGGCGTGTTCGTCGAGCGCCAGACGCTGGCCCTGGCGGCCCGGCCCGGAGTGGGGGTGGAAGTGGTCGCGCCCGTCGGCCTGCCGCCCTGGCCGCTCGGAGCGCATCCTTATTACCGCGCCAGGACCCGGCTTCCGGCGAAGGAGCCCCGCAACGGCCTTTCCGTCCATCGCCCCCGCTTCCGGACCTGGCCCGGGCTGGGCGAGGGCGGGCGGGGCCGGGCGCTCGCCGCGGCGGTGCTGCCGCTCGCACGGACTCTTCGCTTCGACCTGATCGACGCCGAATTCTTCTGGCCCGACGGGGTCGCCGCGATGCACCTCGCCGAAGCCCTCGGCCTGCCCTTCTCGGTCAAGGCGCGCGGCAGCGACGTCCATCTCTGGGGCTCCCGGCCGGCGATCGCGGCGCAGATGCTCGCTGCGGCGAGCCGGGCCCGCGGGCTGCTCGCGGTCAGCGCGGCGCTGAAGGCGGACATGGCGGCGATGGGGATGCCGCCGGACAAGATCCGGGTCCATCATACCGGCCTCGACCTCGAACGCTTCCGGCCGCTCGACCGCGACGCCGCGAAGCGCGATCTCGGGGTCGAGGGGCCGCTCGTCGTCTCGCCCGGCAACCTGGTGCCGCTCAAGGGCCATGCCCTCGCCGTCGAGGCCTTGTCCGCAATTCCGGGCGCGACCCTGCTCATCGCCGGCGAAGGACCGGAGCGGGCGGCGCTGGAGCGGCTGATCGCGGCCCGCGGGCTGGAGGCGAGGGCTCGGCTGATCGGCGCGGTGGCGCCCGAAAAGATGCCCGCGCTGCTCGCCGCGGCCGACCTGATGCTGCTTGCGTCGGAGCGGGAGGGGCTCGCCAACGTCTGGATCGAGGCGCTGGCCTGCGGCACCCCGATCCTGATCGCCGACGTCGGCGGGGCCCGGGAAGTGATCGATCGCCCCGAAGCGGGGCGCACGGTCGAGCGCGACCCGGCGGCGATCGCCGCGGCGGCGCTCGAGATTCTCCAGTCGCCGCCCGATCCGGCGCAGGTGCGGCGCTCGGCCGAGCGGTTCAGCTGGGAGCGCAACGGCGCCGAGCTGCACGAGCATCTGGCGGCGCTAGTTTCTGAAGGTCCGGATCGATCGCCCTAAGCCGTCACCCCGGACTTGATCCGGGGTCCACCTTCTTTGCGGAGGCCGCGAAGAAATCAGGTGGATGCCGGATCAAGTCCGGCATGACGGAAATGGAGCTTCCGCCGAACACGTCAAAGCGGCATCAGGGCAGCCGCGATCCAGCGCTCCTCGCCGCGCAACAGGCCCCAGGTTCGGGCCGCCGCCCGGCTGTCCATCACTTCCAGTCCGACTCCCCGTCCCGCCAGCGCCTCGCGCAGCGCCCGCGGCGGATGGGTCAGGCGCGCGCCCGTTCCGAGAAGGAGAAATTCCGGGGCCGGATCGAGGGCGAGGAGCGGCTCGAGATCGGCGACGCCGAGCTCCGCGATCGCCGGCGCGCTCCATTCGCCGGCGCTGAGCGGAGTCAGGAGCAGGCTTCGATAGACTCCCTCGTCGACGATGAAGCCCTGGTTGGCGAAGCCCCTGACGATCGGGCCTTCGGGCGCCGGGTCGCGGTCGAAGCGGGCCACCTAGAGGCTTTCGTTGCGGCTCGTCACCCGCTCGCCGGCGCTGGCGGCGTTGGTCTTGGGCAGGAAGCTGTTCGAATCCACCTTGAGCCAGATCAGCCAGGGCGCGGCGATGTAGACGGTCGAATAGGTGCCGACGATGACGCTGATCAGGAGCGCGGTCGTGAAGCTCTGGATCACCTCCGGCCCGAGGATCATCAGCGAGCCCAGGGCGAGCAGCATCGCGAAATTGGTGGCGACGGTTCGCGACAGAGTCTCGTTCATCGACAGGTTGAGGAGCGAGACGATGTCCATCTTCCGGTATTTTCGCAGATTCTCGCGCACCCGGTCGTAGATGACGATCGTGTCGTTGAGCGAATAGCCGATCAGGGTGAGCAGCGCCGCGACGACGTTGAGGTCGAACTCCATCTGGGTGAGGGCGAAGAAGCCGAGCGTCAAGGTGACGTCGTGGAACAGGGAAAACAGAGCCCCGACCCCGAACTGCCATTCGAACCGGATCCAGATGTAGATGGTGATCCCGATCGCCGAGAGCAGCAGGGCGAGCGCCCCGTCCCGCACCAGCTCCTCCGAAACCTTTCCCGAGACGGTGTCGACCGCATCGATCCGGACTCCGGGATAATCCCGGGCCAGCGCCGCCCGCACCTTCGAGGCGGCCGCGTTGGCGCCCTCCTCGCCGCCCTCGGGCAGCGGCAGCCGGATCGAGACCTCCTGCGGCGAGCCGAACTCCTGGATGCTGGGGTCGCCGAGGCCGTAGCCGGCGACCTGGCCGCGCAGGGTGTCGAGCGAAGGCGGCTGTGCGAAATGGGCCCGGATCACCTGGCCGCCCGCGAAGTCGACTCCGAAATTGAGGCCCTTGACCGCAATGAGTGCGATCGACGCCGCCACCAGCAGCATCGAGAAGGCCATGGCGACATTGCGCCAGCGCAGGAAGTCGATGTTGGTGTCGTCGGGGATGAGCTTCAGCAGGCGCATCTTCAAATCCTCAGAACGGTCGGGCGCTTGCGCAGCCAGATCGACACGAACATGCGGGTGACGGTGACCGCCGTGAACACCGAGGTGGCGATTCCGATCATCATCACCACGGCGAACCCCTTCACGGGTCCGGAGCCGAAATAGTAAAGCAGCATTCCGGCGATGACGTTGGTGATGTTGGCGTCGAAAATGGCGGTCCGAGCCTCGTTATAGCCGTGCTCGACCGCGTCCATCACCCGCCGGCCGCGCCGTTGCTCCTCGCGGATCCGCTCGTTGATGATGACGTTGGCGTCGACGGCGGCTCCGACGGTGAGGACGAAGCCGGCGATTCCGGGAAGGGTGAGGGTCGCGAACGGGGCCATGATTCCGAGGATGACGACGACGTTCAGGACCAGGGCGATGTTCGCATAGAGTCCGAACCGGCCGTAGGTCAGGAACATGAAGAGCAGGATTCCGGCGGTGCCGACGATTCCGGCGATGACGGCCTTCCGGATCGAATCCTTGCCGAGGTCGGGCCCGACGGTCCGCTCCTCGATCACCTTGAGGTCGACCGGCAGCTTGCCGGAGCGCAGCTGGACGGCGAGGTCGGTCGCGCTCTGGACCGTGAAGCTGCCCGAAATCTGCGCGCTTCCGCCGAGGATCGGCTCGTTGATGTTGGGCGCCGACAGGACGACGTCGTCGAGGACGATGGCGAACGGCTTGTTGACGTTCTGCTGGGTGACCCGGGCGAAGGAGTGAGAGCCGCGGCTGTCGAAGCGGATGCTGACCACCGGCTCGTTGGTGGTCGGGTCGAACTGCTGCTGAGCGTCCACGAGCTGGTCGCCATTGACCATCGCCCGGCGCTTGACCGCGATCCGGCCACCGTCCTGCATCGGAAGGACGTGGCTTCCGACCGGAGCCCGGCCCGAGGCGAGCATGTCCGGAGTCGCGGTGAGGTCGACCAGCTTGAACTCGAGCCTCGCCGTCTTGCCGAGAAGCGCCTTCAGCCCCTCCGGGTCCTGCAGCCCCGGCACCTGGACGAGGATCCGCTCCTTGCCCTGGCGGATGACCGTGACTTCCTTGGTGCCCTCGGGATCGACCCGGTTGTAGACCACCTCGCGCGCCGTGTTCATCGCGTTTTCGAGCGATTCGGCCAGCCCCGACTGGGTCGGGGTCATGACGATGCGGCTGGAATCGACGACGGCGACGTTGAACGTCCGCTGGCCGCCCAGGCCGACCGGCTGGGTCTGGTTGCGGGCGATGTCGACCGCCGCATCGACCTGGGCCGGATCGCGGACCATGAACGACAGCCGGCCGCCGGCGGTCGAGATGTCGCCGATCTCGATTTTCGGGCTGGCGCGGCGAAGCTCGCCGCGAATGATGTCCTCCATCTGGTCGAGCCGCTGCTTGGCGACGTCGCTGGTGTCGGCCTCGAGCAGCAGGTGACTGCCGCCGGCGAGGTCGAGCCCGAGATTGATCTGGGCGCTGGGAACGAAAGGCGGGAATTTCGCCACCGTGGCCTCGGGAAGGAAGCTCGGCACCGCCAGCGCGATTCCGACCAGGCACAGCAGGCTTACCGCCCACACCTTCCAGCGGGGAAAATCGAGCATGGCCTCAGTCGTTCGCCGGCTTGGCGCCGTGCGGCCGGACTTCGCTGAGCATCGACTTGACCACCCGAACCCGGGTCCCGGCCGCGACCTCGAGCTCGATCTCGGACTCGTCGACCTTGGTGACCTTGCCGATCAGGCCGCCGCTGGTCACCGCGATATCGTTGCGCTTCACAGCCGCGATCATGTCGCGATGCTCCTTCGCCCGCCGGGTCTGCGGCCGGATGAGCAGGAAATAGAAGATGACGAAGATGAGCAGCAGCGGGGCGAACTGAACGAGGAGCCCGGCCATGCCTCCCGAGGCTGCGGCGCCGGCCGATGCGTGAGCGGGTGTCGAGAACATGGAGCATTACCTGGTGAGGGGCGGGCGATGATGCAAGCGCCCGCGGGAAGCGCGCGGCGACTAACATGCGTTGCGCGGCTTGCGCAAGCGCGCCGCCTTCCTAGAATCGGGCCGCGGCTGCGGGAGGAGCGCAACATGATCATCGTCAACGGCACCGTCCGCTTCGGAGCGGGGGAAATCGACCGGCTTCGAGGCGCGATGGAGCGCAACGTCGAGGCCACGCGCGCCGAGGAGGGCTGCGAGCATTACGCCTATGCGGTCGACATCTCCGACCCCAACCTGCTCCACGTCGCCGAGCGGTGGAGCGACGAGTCCGCGATCGAGCGCCACATGGCCTCGCCGCACATGGGCGAGTTCATGGCGCTGGTCGGGGCCTCGAAGGTCGAGGCGATTTCGATCAAGGCCTATGAGTCGAGCTTCCTTCGCAACGTGCTCGGCGACTAGACGCCGCCAGGCTCGAGGCTCAGCGCGGCTGGAGGATGATCAGGGTCGACGTGCCGTGGGCGAGGATCTTGCCCTCGGCCGAGAGCAGCCGGGCCTCGGCCGTCGCGATCTGGCGGCCCCTCGTCACCACCCTGCCCTCGCAGCGGACCGCGCCGCCGTCGGGAGCGATCGGGCGGGTGAAGTTCACCTTGGTCTCGACCGTGGTGTAGCCGATTCCGGCGGGAAGCTCGGTGTGGACCGCGCAGCCCGCAGCGCTGTCGATCAGGGTGAGCGCCATTCCGCCATGCACTCCGCCGAGCGGGTTGAGCAGGTTGCGCCCCGGCCTTCCTTCGAACACGGCCCGGCCGGGAGCCACTTCGACCAGGCGGAAGCCCATCGCCGCGCCGATCGGCGGCGCCGGAAGGTCGCCGGCGATGATCGCCTTCAGCATCTCGAGCCCGGTGAGGCCCTCGATTTCCTCGCGCGACGCCACTCCGAAGCGAGTCCCGGAATCCATGGCAAAGCTCCATTATCGGTTTCTTTTTGAAACTAGCCTTCTCCGGCGCCGTGTCAACCCGGCTTGCCTTCGACCGGCCCAGCGCCTAATCGCCGGCCCACGGGCCACCCGCCGCGATCGAGCGGCGAAGTCCGCCGGTCGGGGCGTAGCGCAGCCTGGTAGCGCATCACACTGGGGGTGTGGGGGTCGCTGGTTCGAATCCAGTCGCCCCGACCATTCATTCGACAGGCCGTTTCCCGGTCTGCCGTCGGGACGACCCATCCGCCCGGACGAGCGGCCCGGCCGTCAGTTCCGCTCGCGGGCCGGAAGGTCGAAGAGTTGCTCCGGCCTGGCGATCTGCACCTGCTCGCTACGGGTGCCGGAATTGTAGCCGAGACCCTTCATCACCCGGTCGATGTCGGAGCGGTCGTAATCGACGCCATGGCAGCCCTGCAGATAGGCGACTGCCGAGGCCCTGTCGTAGCCGGCGAGATTGAACAGGTCCAAGGCGTGGGCCGTCCAGCGCTTTCCGGAGCGGAAGGCGAGCGCCGGCCGCGACCTCGAGCAGAGCAGATAGACCGCCGCCGGCTTCCTCCAGCGGATTGCGATCGAGTTATCGTAACGGGACGGATAGTCGTCGCGGTGGACGGAGGCGCCGTCGATCGCGACGACCTTGCGAAGCGTTCCGATCGGAGTCGAGCGGATGGCGACGTTCGAGACCGGCCTCGACCAAGAGCATTCCATCATTCGGCACTCGACGAGACGGGGTTGGGGAGCGGCGGCGGCCAGAGCGACGGCGAGCGCGATCATGCTTCTCTTTCTCTCCTTGCGTCTGCGGCGGGCCGGGCCTCGGCGTCGAGCACCTTCGTGTAGAGCTTGCCGATCCCGATCAGGGCGATTCCGAGGACCAGGAAGGAGAGGATCCTCAGCACCCCCTCAAGCGCCCCGGCGTCGACCAGAAACACCTTGATCGTCGTCGCCGTGAGGAGGAGCAGGCCGGCGAGGCGAAGCGCCTTGTCGGGAAGGCGGATCCCGGCGAGCAGAAGAGCGATCGAGAGCAGCAGGCCGGCGAGCGAATAGCCGTAGGATTCGGCGGACGGCAGGGTCGGACCGTTGAGCAGCGGCCCCTGGAAGCCCTGGCGGACCATCAGCATCACTCCGAGCACGAGCGAAGCCAAAGCGAGGATCAGCCAGGCGCCGGATCGAGCGCCGCCGTCGGCGCCGCGCCGAGCCCGGTAGAGCCAGTAGGCGCCGAGCAGAAAGGCCGGGGCGAGCAGGTTGAGGACCGGCCAGGCGCCGACATTCTGCTCCGCCCAGAGCGGGTTATGGAGGCCCATGTCGAACCAGACGAGCCGAGCCGCCGCCAGCGCCGTGAGCAGGGTGCCGGCCAGCCAGCGCGACCGGTCGTCGAGCCCGGGAATCCGGATCCGGCCGCTGCAGACCAGCCATCCGGCGACGAACAGGGCCTGGTTGAGGATGGTGCGCTCGGCAAAGCCGCGCTCGGCGAAACCCGCCTCGGAAGCGAGGCCGAAGGCCTGCTTGAACAAAAGATAGCCGGCGGCGATGGCGAACAGGCCCGCGACCGCGAGCGGCGCAGCGCTCACCGCCGGAAACGGCCTCGGCAGGAAGCGCCAGATGGCGGCGAGGAGAAGGGCCGGAAGAAGAAGCGCCTGAAGCCCGACTCCGACGGCCGGCAGGTGCGACGCCAGCGCGGGCTCTCCGCCCAGGGAGAGGAGAAGCGATTCCCAGAGCTTCGGCACCCGCCCCGCCGCCCACAGCGACGCCAGTCCCGCCGCCATCAGGCTGAGCGCCGCCAGCCCCTCGTCGCCGAGGCGCCGGGTGGCGAAGGCGGCGCCGAGAGCGATCGAAAGCCAGACGGCGGCGATCAGCTCGGCGGGAAGCAGCTGCCAGGCCGCGATCCCGAGCAGCACCATCGTGCTGGCCGCGGCGATTCCGAGCGGGGCGTCAAGCTCGCCTTCGCGCGCGGAGGCGCTCCGGCTCCAGGCCAGGAAGGCGGGCCCGGCGGCGAGCAGCAGGAAGAGCAGCCCCCAGAGCGGCCGGTCGAGCCATTCCGGCCGAAGCACGCGCAGGATCCAGGCCGGGCCGATGAAGGCCGCGCAGGCGGTCGCGAAGGGCAGCAGCGCCGCCTCGCGCCGGAGCGCCGCCGGAATCGACCCGCCTGCGAAAAGCAGGGTCGTCGCGGCCGCGACGGCGGGGATGTGGAGCGGCTGGTCGAGCGCCTTGACCGCGATCAGAAGCAGGGCGAGCGCCAGGGCGATGGCGGGCAGCGGCCGATATTCCGGCTTGCGCGGCTCGAGTAGCAGGCAGGCCGCGGCGAGCGCTCCGAACAGCGCCCAGGCGGGAAGGCCGATATCGGCCCGGCCGACCAGGACCGCGAGCTGCAGCAGGGCGACCGCCGCCGGCCGCAGGAAATCGAGCTGCCAGCCGCCGCCGGCGCGAATCACCGAGGCCCCGATTCCGAGGAGCAGGATGAACACGCCCGCGGCGAGAGCGTCGGGCGCGTCCCAGCTCAGCAGATAGGCGCTCCAGCCGAAGCTCAGGATGGCCGCCGCGGCCGCCAGCCAGGTCCAGCCGCGGCGTCCGGCGAGCGTGAACAGCGCCACGTCCAGCAAGGCGAGATAGGTGAGCAGCGGGATCGCCGTCTCGCTTCGCTCGCCGACCAGCATGGGCGTGAGGAAGCCTCCGACAAGTCCCATCACCGCCGACGGAGCGCCGTGGCGCAGCGACAGGACCAGCGCCGCTCCGGTGACCATCACCATCAGCCCGAAGGCGGTGCCGTTGCCGATCAGCTGGTGGAGAACCAGGGAACCGTAGGCGGTCGCGTAGAGGACGAAGATGCCGGCGCCGACCAGCGCCTGGGCGACCCTTCGGTCGACCGTCCAGTCGGGCCGGCTCCGGGCATATTCGCCGAGCCCGATCAGGAGCAGTCCGAACAGCGCCGCCATGCCCATCTGCACGGGCGGGGTGATCAGCCCGATCTGGATCGAATAGCGGACCAGAAGCACTCCGGCGACGGCGAGGGCGATTCCGCCGACCCAGATCATCAGCCGGCCGCCAACCCACCGCTCGAAGAAGCCGCCGAGAGTCTCGCCGGGCGCGGGCGCGGAGTCCTCGGGCTCGGCCTCCACCGGCGCGATCAGCTCCGCCAGCGCCGGGCGCCGGCCCGGCGATTCGGCGGGGCTCGGGGCCGGCGCCTCGGCGGGCCTCGGGCGGGGCCGCTCGAACAGCGGGTCGGGCTCCGCCGCAGGCGCCTCGCCCGCGTTGAGCCGCCGCTCGAGCCGCTCCACCCGCGACGACAGGTTCAGCGTGTAAGCCAGCAGGCCTGCCAGGCCGAGGATGAGAAGCAGCTCCACGGCCCGGAAGCTAGCCGGGCCGCGCGCCCGTGTCAGCGTTCATTCGAGCGAGGCCCCGGCAACCGCCCCCCGGCCTTCGCGGGAGTGGAATTATTCGCCCTTCGACTCGCCCGAATAAGCTTCCCGAAGGGTCTTCTTGTCGATCTTGCCGGTGCCGAGCTTGGGCAGCGGCTCGTGGTGGACCCAGATGCGCTCGGGGATCTTATACTGGGCGATCCGGCCGTCGAGAAACTCGCGAATCGAGTCGGCGTCGAGCTTTCGGTCGTCCTCGGAATAGATCGCCGCCGCCGGCACCTCCCCGAGCCTTTCGTCCGGCACTCCGAAAACCGAGGCCTCCGACACCGCGGCGTGCGAATAGATCGCGGCCTCCACTTCCTGGCAGCTGATATTCTCGCCGCCGCGGATGATGATGTCCTTCTTGCGGTCGACGATGAACAGATAGTCGTCGGGATCGATATAGCCGATGTCGCCGGTCTTCAGAAAGCCGTCGGAGGTGAACACCGCCTCGGTCGCGGCCGGATCGTTCCAATAGCCCCGGAAATTGGCGGCGGACCGGATTCCGATCTCGCCGGACTCGCCGACGGGAAGGTGGCGATCGCCGTCGCCGAGGATCGCGAGCTCGACCATCGGCTTGTGCGGGCGACCGGTCGAGGCCGGCTTGTCGGCGTAATTCTGCCAGAAATTGCCGCAGCCCACGGCGTTGGTCTCGGTCAGCCCGTAGCCCAGGGCCGGCTGGGCCCCCTTGAAGCTTTCCTGCAGCCGCTTGACGTGGGCGACCGGGCGGGCGGCGCCTCCGGCGGCGATGTCGGTCAGCGACGACAGGTCGTATTTGCCGCGGTCGGGATGCTGCATCAGCTCGAGGCTCATCGTCGGCACTCCGACGAAATAGGTCACCCTCTCCTGCTCGATCAGCCGAAGCGCTTCGCCCGGATCCCATTTCGCCATCAGCACCATGCCGCGGCCGATCACGAAGCTGTTCAGCATCACCGGGATCTCGCCGGTGACGTGGAAGAGCGGCACGTTCACCAGCGTTCGCGGCGGATTGGCCGGAGGGCGGCCTTCGCTCTCGAGGATTCCGAGGAGCGCGATCAGGCTGATCGAATAGGTGTAGATGCCCGTCGTCACCGAGCGGTGGGTGGAGAGGGCGCCCTTGGCGGCCCCGGTCGAACCCGAGGTGAACAAGATGGTGGCGTCGTCCTCCGGCAGAATCTCGGGCAAATCGGCCTCGCCTCGGCCGAACAGGGGCGCGAGCGCCTCGGCGATCGGCTTCTCCACCGGAAGCACGACGCTGGCGATGTCGAGGCGGGTGGACTCGAGGCGCCGGGCCCGCGGCGAATCGCACAGGACCAGGCAGGGCCGGGTCAGCTTGAGGCCGTGCCGCAATTCCTCGGCCTGCCACCAGCCGTTGACCAGGGTGGCGATCCCGCCCGCCTTCAGCACGGCCATGTAGGCGACGATCCAGGCCGGGCAGTTGCGCATCGCGATCGCCACCCTGTCGCCCTTGCCGACCCCCCAGCCGCCGGCGAGCGCGCGCGCCAACAGGGTCGCCTGCTCGTTGAGCTGGCCGAAGGTCAGGCGCTCGCCGTCGGCTATGACTCCGATCGTGCCCGCGTGCAGCGCGCAGAAGGCGTCGAACAGTCCCGGCAGGGTGGGCGGCAGGTTGGTGACGATCTTGCGGCCCTCGGAATCCTCGGCGAGCTGGATTCGCCCTCCCGGCCCGGTGACATGGGCCAGCGCCGCATCGAACTTGCGGTCCAGCTCGCTGGGCATCCGACTCTCCCTTCCCGTTTCTCTTTCCCCCTCCTAATAGGGAAACGCGCCGCAGGGGGAAGATTTTGATCGACGCCGTTTTCGCCAGCCTTTCGACCGCTCCGGGCGACTATCTCCATTGGGCGGATCTCGGCCTCAAGCCGGTCCTGGTCTCGATCGGGCCGATTCAGATACGCTGGTATTCGCTCGCCTACCTCGCCGGAATCCTGGTCGGCTGGTGGTACCTGATGAAGCTGATCGCCAGGCCCGGCGCTCCGATGGCGAAGCGTCATGCCGACGACATGGTCTTCTACGCGACGCTCGGCATCATCCTGGGCGGGCGCCTGGGCTATGTGCTGTTCTACCGCCCCGACCATTATTTCACCCACCCGATCGACATTTTGCGGCTGTGGGACGGCGGCATGTCCTTTCATGGCGGGGTGATCGGCACGACCCTGGGCATCCTGTGGATGGCCAGGAAGCACAAGCTCGACTGGCTCCGAGTCCACGACTACGTCGCCTGCTGCACGCCGTTCGGCCTGTTCTTCGGCCGGCTCGCCAATTTCGTGAACGACGAATTGTGGGGCCGGGCGACGACCGTTCCCTGGGCGATCGTCTTCCCCAAGGGCGGCGACGTGCCGCGCCATCCGAGCCAGCTCTACGAGGCCGGGCTGGAAGGCCTGCTGCTCTTCGCCATCCTCTGGTTCCTGTTCTGGAGGACCGACGCGCGCTACCAGCCGGGCAAGCTGGTCGGCACCTTCCTGCTCGTCTACGGACTGAGCCGCTTCCTCGTCGAGATGGTCCGGCAGCCCGACGTCGGGCTCGAGCACCTGCCCTGGGGCCTCACCATGGGCCAGACCCTGACCGTGCCGATGATCCTGGGCGGCGCGTGGCTGATCGCGACGGCGAAGCGGCGCCGACAGAGGGTGGAGCCGTTCGCCGGGACGGAGAGCGTGGCCTGAGCTTGTCCTTCGATACGCGTCTTCGCCGGGCTCAGCCGCTACTCAGGATGAGCGGTATGAATAGTGCACAAACCGCTCATCCTGAGTAGGCATTGAGCGAAGTCGAAATGCCGTATCGAAGGACCCCCGCCGACCGACTCCGCCGAGTGATCGCCTCCCACGGCCCGATCCCCGTCTCGGAATATATGGCGCTCGCCAACGCCCATTATTACGCCGCACGCGACCCCCTCGGAGCGGCCGGCGACTTCGTCACGGCGCCCGAGATCAGCCAGATGTTCGGCGAGCTGATCGGCCTCGCCCTCGCCGACCTTTGGGCCAAAGCGGGGCGGCCGGCGGGGACTCTCTATGTCGAGCTCGGGCCGGGCCGGGGCACCCTCGCCGCCGACGCTCTGAGGGCGATGCGCTCCGCCGGGCTCGAACCCGAGGTCCATTTCGTCGAGACCAGCCCGGTCCTTCGCGCCGCCCAGGCCGCCCGGGTCCCCGCCGCCGCCTGGCACGGCGAGCTCGCCGGGCTTCCCGCGAAGGGCCCGATCCTCGCCGTCGCCAACGAATTCTTCGACGCCCTCCCGGTCCGCCAGCTGGTCGCGACCGAAACCGGCTGGCGCGAGCGTTGCGTCGCCCTCGACGGCGAAGGCTTCGTTCCGGTCGCCGGCCCGCCCGTCCCGGCGAGCGCGGTCCCGGACCATGTCCGGGGCGCCCCGGCGGGAACGGTGCTCGAAACCTCCCCGGACTCGCTGGCCGTGCTTCGACTGCTCGCCCGCCGAATCACGATTCAGGGCGGCGGAGCCCTGATCGTCGATTACGGCCACGACCGGCTCTCGGCCGGCGACTCGCTCCAGGCGGTGAAAATGCACAAATATTGCGATCCGTGGCGGGACCCGGGCGAAGCCGACCTCACCGCCCATGTCGACTTCGAATCGCTCGCCGGGGCCGCCGCCGGCCTGGGAGTCGGGGTCCATGGGCCTGTCGGCCAGGGCGAATGGCTGACGAGGCTCGGAATCGACGCCCGGGCCGAGGCCCTTTCGCGAAGCGCCCCGGACCGCCGCGAAGAGCTTCGGGCCGCCCGGGACCGGCTCGTCTCCCCCGGGCAGATGGGCCGGCTCTTCCGGGTGATGGGCCTCTCCGCCCCATCCTGGCCGGCTCCGGAGGGCTTTCGATGATCGCCTATCGCGACGCCACCGCCGACGACTCGGCGGCGCTCGCCGATCTTCATCGCCGAAGCTTCGCCGAAACCTTCGCCCACCTCTACCGGCCCGAGGACCTCGAATCGTTCCTCGGGCAGCTGAGCGAGGACGGCTTCCGAAGCGAGCTGCTCGACGGCCGCCACCAGGTGCGCTTCGCCGAAGCCGGCGGCGAGCCGGTCGCCTTCGTCAAGCTCGGCCCGATCACCCTTCCGGTCGAGCCGGCCCGCCCCGCCCTCGAGTTCCGCCAGCTCTACGTCCTCAGGCAGTGGCAGGGCGCGGGAGTCGCCCAGACCCTGTCGGAATGGGCGATCGACCAGGCCCGCCGGCGCGGTGCCGAGGAGCTTTACCTGTCGGTCTTCGTCGACAACCACCGCGCCAAGGCCTTCTACCGCCGCTACGGCTTCACCTATGTCGGCCCCTACAAGTTCATGGTCGGCGAGCAGGCGGACGAGGATGAGATATGGAAGCTGGAGCTGTAGAGGCGCTGCGCGGCCGGGCGCTGGAGGGATTCGCCCACGGCTTCCTCGGCCGGCGCGGCGGAGTCTCGCGGGGCGCCTGCTCCGGGCTCAATGTCGGGCTCGGCTCCGGCGACGACCGCGAGTCGATCCGCGAGAACCGGCGCCGGGCGGTCGCCGCCGTCGCGCCCGGTGCGGATCTGGTCACGCTCCACCAGGTCCACTCCGCGGAAGCGATGCTCGTCATCGCCCCTTATGCCGACGACGCCCGGCCCAGGGCCGACGCGATGGTCACGGACCGGCCCGGCCTCGTCCTGGGAATCCTCACCGCCGACTGCGCCCCGGTCCTTCTGGCCGACCGCGAGGCCGGGGTGGTCGCGGCCGCGCATGCCGGATGGAAGGGCGCGCTCGGCGGAGTGGTCGAGGCGACGGTCGCCGAGATGGAGCGGCTCGGCGCGTCGCGACCGCGCATCGCCGCCGCCGTCGGCCCCTGCATCGCCCGCAAGTCCTACGAGGTCGACGAGACCTTCCTTCACCGCTTCGCCGAGTCGGACGCGGAGCATGAGCGCTTCTTTGGCCTCGGCCGCGAAGGCCATCACCAGTTCGACCTCGAAGGCTTCGTCCTTTCCCGCCTCGCCGCGAGCGGCCTGACCCGAATCGAGGCCCTGGGCGAGGACACCTATTCGCAGCCCGAGCGCTTCTTCAGCTTCCGCCGGTCGACCCACCGGGGCGAGGCGGATTACGGAAGGCAGATCAGCCTGATCGCGCCCTAGCCGTCACCCCGGCGAAAGCCGGGGCCTCGGGGAGACCCGCCGTGCCTTTGCCGACCTGAGGTCCCGGCTTTCGCCGGGATGACGGGATTGGCTCCGGGCCGAGCCCATGCCATCACCCGCCAGGCCCAAAGGGGGGAATTGGAATGGCCGCACGCTGGGGCCTGTGGGGCGGGCTCGCCGCCTTCATCGTCATGCTCATGCTCCCGGCGCCCGGGGGAATGTCGCCGGCCGCGTGGCGGACGACGGCGATCATCGTCCTAATGGCGACCTGGTGGATGACCGAGGCGCTTCCGCTCACCGCCACCGCCCTCGTCCCCTTCCTGGCGTTTCCGCTGCTCGGAATCATGACCGCGACCGAATCCGCGGCGGCTTATTACTCGCCGATCCTGTTCCTAGTGCTCGGCGGCGCCATCGTCGCGCTCGCGATCGAGCGGACCGGCCTCCACCGCCGGCTCGCCCTCGCCATCGTCAGCCGCGGCGGCGGCGGGCCGGCGCAGATGCTGTTCGCCTTCATGGCCGCGACGGCGCTGCTCAGCACGATCGTCTCCAACACCGCGACGACCCTCATCATGATGCCGATCGGCCTCGCCGTCCTCCGCGCCGCCAAGGTCGAGCCCGGCCATACCGACGGCTTCGCCGGGGCTCTCGCCATGGGCATCGCCTTCGCGGCGACGATCGGCGGGTTCGGAACCCTCGTCGGCTCCCCGACCAACGCCATCGCCGCCGGGATCATCGAGAAGGCGACCGGCTACCGGATCGATTTCCTGACCTGGGCGATCTACGGCATCCCGCTCGTCCTGATCTGCGTGCCCTTGGCCTGGGCGATCCTGATGAAGGTTCAGCGGGTCTCGCCGACCGACTTCGACCCGGCCGCCGCGCGGGCCGGGATCGGCGAGACCGGCCCCTGGTCGATCGCCGAGAAGCGCCTGGTCCCGCTCGTCGCTCTCACCGTGGCGGCCTGGATCGCGATCCCCTTCATAACCCCCTATCTGCCCAAGGACTCGCTGACGGACGGCACCATCGCGGTGATCGCGGCCCTGCTTCTGTTCGTCATTCCCGACGGCACCGGCCGGGCGATCCTCAACTGGGAGGAGGCGAACCGGGCGCCCTGGGGAGTGATCATGATGTTCGGCGGCGGCCTCGCGCTGGCCGCCGGGATCGGCGCTTCGGGCCTCGCCGACTGGCTCGGGCTCGCTCTCCAGCCGCTCCGGGCCGTCCATCCGCTGATCATCGCCGCGGTGCTTGTCGGAATCGTCATCGTCGTCACCGAATTCGCCTCGAACGTGGCGACGGCCAGCGGGGTCATCCCGGTCGTCGCGGGAATCATCGCCGCGACCGGGATCGATCCCATCCTGCTCGCCTTGCCCGCCGCCTTCGCATCGAGCTGGGGCTTCATGCTCCCCTCCGGCACCGGCCCCAACGCCATCGCCTGGGCGACGGGGCATATCGCGCTTCCGAGGATGCTCAAGGCCGGCTTCCTGCTCGACATCGCCGGAGTTCCGATCATGGTGGGCATCGTCTGGGGGATCGGAGCGATTCTGAATTGACCGTCATCCCGGCGAAAGCCGGGACCTCGGGGATACCCGCCGAGCCCATCCGACCTGAGGTCCCGGCTTTCGCCGGGATGACGGATCGGGAATGAGTGCACTGTCACCGTATTGTTTCTTAAATCGGTGACAGTGCACTTTTAGTGATCGAGCGCGGCGGGGACGGGCCGCAGCGCTTTTCGCCCTGGCGGATTCCGGCCTGGGCCCGGACGGCGGCACATATGCTCTAGCCCCCCGCCCGCCTCTTGAGTTAGGGAGCCCCCGGGCAACCGACCTCACCCCCCGGGGCCGCGCTTCCTCGCGCGGCCGGTGAGCCTGGCCGAAGGCAGGCTCGGTCTCCACGACAGGAGGCATGTTCATGCAGGACGAAAACGACATCACCGGAGCCACCCCGCGGCGCCGCCCCAAGGCGAGCGCCCTCGAAATCGGCGGACGCCGGCTCAAGCCTTCCACCCTGATGATGGGCTTCGGCTACGATCCGACGCTTTCGGAAGGCTCGCTGAAGCCCCCCATCTTCCTCACCTCGACCTTCGTCTTCGAGACCGCCGCCGCCGGCAAGCGCTTCTTCGAGGGAGTCACCGGCAAGCGCCCCGGCGGAGCCGAGGGGCTGGTCTATTCGCGCTTCAACGGCCCCAACCAGGAGATACTCGAGGACCGGCTGAGCCTGTGGGAGGATGCCGAGGACGCTCTGACCTTCTCGTCGGGAATGTCGGCCATCTCCACCATGCTCCTCGCCTTCGTCCAGCCCGGCGACGTCGTCGTCCATTCGGGCCCGCTCTACGCGGCGACCGAGACTCTCATCGCCCGGATCCTCGGCCGCTTCGGAGTGAAGTGGCTCGATTTCCCGGCCGGAGCGACCCGCGAGGAGATCGAGGCCGTGCTCGAGCGCGCCAAGGCGATGGGCCGGGTCTCGCTCATCTACCTGGAAAGCCCGGCCAACCCGACCAACGCTTTGGTCGACGTCGAGGCCGTCGCCGCGGCGCGCTCGGCGGTGCTCGGGGACGAACGGCCGCCGATCGCGATCGACAACACCTTCCTCGGCCCGCTCTGGGCTCAGCCGCTTCGCCAGGGCGCCGACCTCTCGGTCTACTCGCTGACCAAATATGCCGGCGGCCATTCCGACCTCGTCGCCGGCGGGATCACCGGATCGAAGGAGCTGATCAACACCATCCGGATGCTCCGCAACACGATCGGCACGATCACCGACCCCAACACCGCCTGGATGCTTCTGCGCAGCCTCGAGACTCTCGAGCTCAGGATGACCCGGGCCGGCGAGAATGCCGCCAAGGTCTGCGAATTCCTTCGCGATCACCCCAAGGTGGAGAGCGTCGGCTATCTCGGCTTCCTCGAGGATGGCGGCGACGCGAGGCAGGCCGACATCTACCGCCGCCACTGCACCGGCGCCGGCTCGACCTTCTCGCTCTACCTGAAGGGCGGCGAGCGCGAATCCTTCGCCTTCCTCGATTCGCTGAAGATCGCTCATCTCGCGGTCAGCCTCGGCGGCACCGAGACCCTGGCCAGCGCCCCCGCCGCGATGACCCATTTGTCGGTCCCCGACGAGCGCAAGCAGGCGCTCGGGATCACCGACAACCTGGTTCGAATCTCTATCGGCGTGGAGGATCCCCACGACCTCATCGCCGACTTCGACCAGGCTCTGGGGGCGGTCTAACCGTCATCCCCGCGAAAGCCGGGACCCCAGGCCGGGAGAGCAGGGCGGTCTCCCCGAGGCCTTCCGCCGGGGTGACGGGATCCGATCGTCATCCCGGCGAAAGCCGGGACCTCGGGTCGAAAATTCACTGGAAACGCAAACTTGACTGCGCCAGATATGCGCAATGAGAGGCGGCTGGGTCTACATCATGACCAACAAGCCGGACGGCGTCCTCTACATCGGCGTCGCCGCCAACATCGTCCAGCGCGTCGCCCAGCACCGCGCACGAGCTGGTTCGAAATTCTGCCGAAAATACAATCTGCGCCGTCTGGTCCTCGCAGAACCGTACCCGACGATCGTGGAAGCCATCACCCGGGAGAAGGCGATGAAGGAGTGGCATCGCAACTGGAAGGTCGAGCTGATCGAGAAGAGCAACCCGGCCTGGTGCGATCTGTGGACAGTCATCAACAGCTAACCGTCATCCCGGCGAAAGCCGGGACCCCAGGCCGGAAAGTCTCGGAGGGTCTCCCCGAGGTCCCGGCTACCGCCGGGATGACGAGTTACCGATCCCCCCATTCCACAACCTCCCATCCCTCGGCCCTGGCCAGCCTGACGAGGCGCGAGTGGGCGTTGGCCGCCACCGCCTCGTCGGCCCAGCGGTGGACGTGGTGGTCGGAGACGTGGTCGGAATAGAAGCGGATGTGGACGGCCTCGCGGTCGAGGCCCTCCCTCTGCAGCCAAGCGAGGATCATGTCCTTCTTGGCGGCGCCGTAGCAATTGGCCCCGTCGATCTTGGCGACCACCCGGCCGAGCGGGTCGATCGCCGTCTCGGTGGCGACGACGTCGTCGAAGCCGAGCCGGCGCGCGATGGCGGCGGCGTAGAGGCGATAGGAGGCGGTCGCCATCACCAGCCGCCGGCCCGAGGCCCGGTCGGCGGCGATGGCCCGCCGGGCGCCGGGCATGATGTTGGTCTCGAGCTGGCGCTCGGCGAAGCTCTCGATCACCGGCTCTAGCCGCTCGGGCGCGATTCCCCGACCGATGAGAAGGACGTAATTGATTTCCTTGAGCCTGCCGCGGTCGATCAGCTTGAGCGCATAGGCCGCCATCGCCAGGATCGCGACCGGCAGCAGCGCCAGCCGCCACGGCGCCAGGGCGAGCGCGGCATGGATCAGGAACGGCGTGTAGGTCGCCCGCCGGGTGACCGTCCGGTCCATGTCGTAAATGGCGAGCAGAGCCTTCATGTTTCGCCTCAAGCATCCGGGCCTTGGCTTGTCCAGTTGCCCGGAGGGGGGATTTGAAGCATGACCCGCCAGATGAGCAGCGTCGCGCGTTTCACCGATACCAACGAGAATGGCCGGCGAGTGCTGCATTTCCACGGCGACCTGACCCTGGCCAGGCTCGGAGTTCTGCCCAACCGGCTCGACCGGCTGAAGGGCAGCGGCTTCGCGCTCGACCTCAGCAATGTCGGCCGGATGGACACGATCGGCGCCTGGATCATCCACCGGACCGCCCGCGAGCGCGGCGGCGAGATCGTCGGCGCCGACGAATCGGCCCTGACCCTGCTCGGCCAGGTCGAGGCGGCCGACCAGCCGGTCAAGGTCCGTCCCGATCCGCCGCCGGCCTTTCAGCGCGTGCTCGCCCAGCTCGGCACCGCCACGATCGAGGCCGGCCGGACCTTCGTCGGCCTGATGGGCTTCTTCGGGGCGATGCTGATCTCGATCGCCGCCGTCATCCGCCAGCCGCGCCGGTTCCGGCTCAACGCCATCGTCCAGCGCTTCGAGCTGGTCGGGGTCCACGCCTTCGGGATCATCGGGCTGATGAGCTTCCTGGTCGGAATCGTCATCGCCCAGCAGGGCGCGGTCCAGCTCCGCCAGTTCGGCGCCGAGGTTTTCACCGTCAACCTGATCGGCCGAAGCTCGATCAAGGAGCTCGGAGTGCTGATGACCGCGATCATGGTCGCCGGCCGTTCCGGCTCCTCGTTCGCGGCCCAGCTCGGCTCGATGAAGCTGGCCGAAGAGGTCGACGCGATGCGCACCATCGGAGTCTCGCCGATGGAGGCGCTGGTGCTTCCGCGAGTGCTCGCGACGGTGCTGATGATGCCTTTATTGTCCTTCTACGCGGCGATCGTCGCGATCATCGGCGGCGGCATGTTCACCTGGGTGTCGCTCGACATCGCTCCGGTCACCTTCGTCCAGCGGATCCGAGAGGTGGTTCCTCCGACCGACCTTTGGCAGCTTCTGATCAAGGCGCCGGTGTTCGGGCTGATCATCTCGCTCGCGGGCTGCTTCCAGGGCATGCAGGTCAAGTCCGACGCCGAGGAAGTTGGCCTCAGGACGACCACCGCCGTCGTCCAGGCGATCTTCCTCGTCATCGTGCTCGACGCCTTCTTCGCGGTCTTCTTCACCGAGATCGGCTGGCTGTGAGCGAGGAAAACGACATCGTCATCGAGGTCCGGGGCCTGCGCAACACGTTCGGCGAGCAGATCGTCCATGACGGCCTCGACCTCGAGGTGCGCCGAGGCGAGATCATCGGAGTGGTCGGCGGATCGGGCACCGGCAAGTCGGTGATGATGCGGTCGATCATCGGCCTGCAGCGGCCGGACGCCGGCGAGGTCCGGGTGTTCGGCGAGCCGATGCTCGACCGCGACGAGGGCGAGCTTCAGCCGATCCGAAAGCGCTGGGGGATATTGTTCCAGGGCGCCGCCCTGTTCTCGACCCTCACCGTCGCCGAGAACGTGCAGGTGCCGCTCCGCGAATTCTATCCGAGGCTGTCCGAGCGGCTTCTCGACGAGATCGCCGCCTACAAGATCGTGATGGTCGGCCTTTCGCCGGACGCCGGCCCCAAGTTCCCGGCCGAGCTTTCGGGCGGAATGAAGAAGCGCGCCGGAATCGCCCGAGCCCTCGCCCTCGATCCGGAGCTTCTGTTCCTCGACGAGCCGACGGCGGGCCTCGATCCGATCGGCGCCGCGGCCTTCGATCAGCTGGTGCTCAACCTGCGCGAGCGGCTCGGGCTCACCGTCTTCCTGATCACCCACGATCTCGACACGCTCTATTCGATCTGCGACCGGGTAGCGGTGCTCGCCGACCAGAAGGTCATCGCGGTCGGAACGATTCCGGAATTATTGGCTTTGGACCACGAATGGATTCAAGAGTATTTCAGGGGACCGCGCGGACGAGCGGCCGAAGAAGCCATGGAGGCCGACGCGGAGGCACGCAGCGCCGAACCCAACGGGGGCACTGAGGAATAATGGAAACCCGCTCGAACCATATTCTCGTCGGCGCCGTCGTCATGGGCATGCTCGTCGCCCTGGTGCTGTTCATCGTCTGGCTGAGCCAGGCCAGCGGCGACCAGGACAAGCGCTACGACATCCTGTTCAGCCAGGCGGTCGAAGGCCTCGCCAAGGGAAGCGCGGTGACCTTCTCCGGGGTCCCGGTCGGCCAGGTCGAGTCGATCAACCTGATGCCGGAGACTCCGCAGTTCGTCCGAATCCGGATCTCGGTGCGCGACGACACTCCGGTCATCGTCGGAACCACCGCGACGATGAAGGCGACCTTCACCGGCATCGCCTCGATCCAGCTCGACCCGCCCGAGCGCGACCCGCGCCGCCGCCGGGTCGACCGGCCGATCGAATGCCCGCAGGTGAACCCCGAATCGCAATGCCCGTTCGGAGTGCCTCTGATCCCGACCAAGCCGGGGGCGCTGGGGCAGCTGCTGAGCAGCGCGCCCGAGCTTCTCGAGCGGGTGTCGGCGCTCACCGCGCGACTCACCGAGCTGCTCGGAGACCGCAACCAGAACTCGATCGCCGCGATCCTCGAGAACGTCCAGGTGATCAGCCGCAACCTCGCCGAGCGCTCGGACGAGATCGCCGCGACCCTCGCCGAGGCCCGGATCGCGATCCGCCAGACCGGAGTCGCGGCCCAGGAGATGGGCCAGCTCGCCGACACCGCCGACCGCTCGCTGTCGCAGGACGTGAGGCCGATGCTCGGCGAGCTTCGGCAGACGATCCGCGCCGCCGAGACCAGCATGGGCAACCTCGACGCCGCCATCGGCGACGCCAGGCCAGGGCTTCAGGCCTTCTCCAAGCAGACCATCCCGGAAGTCGGGCAATTGGTTCGCGACCTCAGGGAAATGTCCGACGCCCTTTCCCAGGTCGCCCAGCGGCTCAACACGCAGGGCGCGGGCGGGATCATTGGCGGCTCCAAGCTGCCCGACTACAAGCCGAGGAAAAAATGAGACAGATGCGCCCCTTCCTCGCTCTCGCCGCGGCCCTCGCCCTCTCCGGCTGCCTCAGCTTCGGCCCCAAGGTGCCGCCGACGCTGATGCGGCTGACTGCGGACGCCGAGCTCGCGACGTCGAGCCGGACGTCGCCCCCGGCCGAGGCGATCACCGTCGTCCCGCCGACCGCTCCCGCCGAGCTCAACACCCCGCGCGTCCCGGTCCGGACCGGCGCCACCTCCGTCGCCTACGTCAAGGATGCGCAGTGGGTGGAGGCGCCCTCGATCCTGTTCGCCCGGCTTCTGTCGGAGACGATCGCGGCGAAGAGCGGGCGAGTCGTCCTCGACCCGAAGCAGTTCACCTTCGATCCGGGCCAGCGGCTCACCGGCACACTCCAGACCTTCGGCCTCGACGCCGACCGGATGGAGGCCGTGCTGGTCTACGACGCGGCGGTCTTGCGCGGCAAGGACGCGGTCGAGACCCGCCGCTTCGAGGCCCGGGTTCCGGTCGCCGCGCTCGATGCCGCCAACGCTCCCGCGGCGCTCAACCGGGCCGCGAACCAGGTCGCCGCCGAAGTCGCCGCCTGGGTCGGCTGATCGTCCCGGCTCAGCGGATCGGCTTGCGCTTCAGCCGAGCCCGCAAATCCTCCATTCCGATCGATTCGACCATGGCGCCTTTGTCGTCGGCTCGAAGGATGGCGGCGACATGGCCGAGGATCTGCCCGACGAGATCGAGTCTCTGAAGCGACTGGCCGTGCCGCTGCACGAGGAAAAGGTCCGCGATCAGCTCGTCGCCGAGGGTCTCCAGCAGCCGCTGCACATAGCCGAGCTCGTCGGCGAGGCTCGAATCGAGGTCCGGATAGGCGGAAGGCGGCGAGGGTTCCGGCGCGGCCGAGCGGCAGGCCCGGCCCGCGACCGCATCGGCCCGCGCCTCGGCCTGGATGGCGTCGACCCGCCGCTGGTCCCGCAACCCGGTGCATTCGAGCGGCCGGGGCTTGCCTCCGGTCCATTCGCTGACCGGCGTGGGGGCGTCGAATCGGACGCCGCGCTTGCCGCCCGAGGCCCAGGCGACCGTCGCCGCGACCGCGAGATCGCCGCGTTTCACGACCAGCCGGACTCCCGCCTCCGGCAGGCCCCCGCCCTCGATCAGCGCGCCGGTTTCCGACAGGTTGCGGATCCGAACCGCGACATCGCGGCCGTCGACCTCGGCGGTTGCGGCGAGCAGCAGGTTGGTGCGCGGGCTCGCCCGGTCCTCGGCGCTTCCGCCAGCCTCGATGTCGCCCATCTCGCCCATGTTCGGTTGCGATTCTCCGACCACGCCCCACGGCGTCCCGGCTAAGGGCTTAATCGCGAATGGTTAATTCCTCACTTACCGTGATTCGCCGGAAAGTCGGGGCGAGGATCAGGCCAGGCTCTTGCTCGCCTGCTCGAAAACGTCCTTGCTGAGGCCGGGAGTCGCCACGATCCGCTCGAGCTCCGCCTTGATCAGGTCCTGGCGCAATTCGTCGAAGCGGCGCCAGCGGCCGAGCGGCGGCACCAGCCGCGCGGCGTTCTGCGGATTGAGCTTGTCGACCGCGAGGACCATGTCGGCGAGGAAGCGGTAGCCGCGCCCCGAGGCGTCGTGGAAGGCGCGCTGGTTGGCGGCGAAGGCGCCGACCAGCGAGCGCATTCGGTTCGGGTTGGCGAGGGTGAAGTCCGGATGCCTCGACAGCGCCTCGACCTGGTCGAGCGTATCGGCGCGAGTGGCGATCGCCTGCACCGAGAACCATTTGTCGAGAACCAGCGGATCGCCGCGGTAGCGCTCGTAAAAGTCGGCGAGCGCGCCTTCGCGCTCGGCCGAATCCGAATTGGCGAGGGCTCCGAGCGCGCCCTGGCGATCGGTCATGTTGTCCGCCTCGCCATATTGGCGCCAGGCCATCGCCGATGCGTCGCCGGCGCCGGACGCCATCAGGTAGTTCAGGGCCACCGTCTTCAGGCGCCGTGCGCCCTTGGCCGCCGGCGAATATCCGAAGCGGTTGGCGATGGTGGACGCGTAAGCGGCGCGCCACTGCCCCTCCAGCGCCCGTCCAAGCTCGCCTCGAAGGGCCTCGCGGGCCGTCCTGATCCTTTCCGGATCGACCACGGCCATCTGGTCGCCGATGAACGATTCGCTCGGCACCAGCACCGCCTCGGCGGTGAAGGCCGGATCGAGTGCGTCGTCGGCAAGGGTCTTTCGAACGGCGTCGACCACGGCGCGATGATCCGCGTTTCCGGAGATCGCGGCGAGCAAAGTGTCGAGCATCAGCTGCTGCATCGCCTCGTAGCGGGCGAACGGATCGTCGTCATGGGCCGAAAGGAAGGCGAGGTCGGCGGAGTCGCGGCCGGTCTCGACGATCACCGGCGCCGAAAAGCCGCGGTTGATCGACAGGGCGACCTTGCCCGAATGCTCGCCGAACGACGCTTCCTGCTCGGCCTCGTCCAGCAGCACGAGGCTCTCGGCGACCTTGTCTCCGCTCTCCATGCCGAACAGCGCCACTCGGAGCGGGATCGGCATCGGCCGCTTGGCGGGCTGGCCCGGGGTCGGCGGAACCGCCTGCGCGAGCCGAAGCCGGACGGGCCCGCCGCCCTGCTCGAGCGCGGCCGTCACCCGCGGAGTCCCGGCCTGCTCGTACCAGAGGCGGAATTGGGACAGGTCCTCGCCGCTCGCTTCCTCCATCGCCCGAACGAAATCCTCGCAGGTCACCGCCGCCCCGTCGTGCCGCTCGAAATAGAGGTCGGATCCGGCGCGGAACCTCCCCGGGCCGAGCAGGCTGTGGAGCATGCGGATCAGCTCGGCGCCCTTGTTGTAGACGGTCGCCGTGTAGAAATTGGCGATCTCCATGTAGGAATCGGGGCGCACCGGATGGGCGAGCGGGCCCCCGTCCTCGGGAAACTGGGCGGCTCGAAGCATCCGGACGTCCTCGATCCGCTTGACCGCGGCCGAGCCCGTGTCGGCCGAGAACATCTGGTCGCGAAAGACCGTGAAGCCCTCCTTCAGCGAGAGCTGGAACCAGTCCCGGCAGGTGACCCGGTTGCCCGACCAATTGTGGAAATATTCGTGCGCGACGACCCGGGCCACGTCGTCGAAGTCGCTGTCCGTCGCCGTTCCCGGGTCGGCGAGGATGTAGCGGGAATTGAAGATGTTGAGGCCCTTATTCTCCATCGCCCCGAAATTGAAATCGGACACGGCGACGATGTTGAACACGGCGAGATCATATTCCCGGCCATAGACCTCCTCGTCCCATTTCATCGCCGCCTTCAGCGACGCCATGGCATGCTCGGTCTTGGGCAAATCGGGCTCCCGCACCCAGATTCCGAGGTCGACCTTCCGGCCCGACCGGGTGACGAAGCTGTCGCGGTTGGCGGCGAGATCGCCCGCCACCAGCGCGAACAGGTAGCAGGGCTTCGGGAAGGGATCGTCCCACTCCGCCCAGTGGCGGCCGCCGTCGAGCTCGCCGGCTCCGACCGGGTCGCCGTTCGACAGTAGCACCGGATAGGCGGACTTGTCGGCGATCATCCGCACCCGGTAGCGGCTGAGCACGTCGGGCCGGTCCGGGAAGGGGGTGATCCTTCGGAAGCCTTCGGCCTCGCACTGGGTGCACAGGATCCCGCCCGATTCGTAGAGGCCCATCAGCTGCGTGTTGGCGCTCGGGGCGAGCTCGACCACGGTTTCCACCGTCGCCGTCGCGCCGGCGAGCGGGACGGTCAGCCGGTCGCCTTCGACCCGGCCGCGCGCCGGTTCGCCGTCGATGGCGAGCTCGACCAGGGTCAGCGCTTCGGCGTCGAGGACCAGCGGCCGGCCGTGGGCCCCGTTGCGCTCGACCGTCAGTCGGGAGCGGACTCGAGTCTTCTCGCTGCCGAGCTGGAACTCCAGCTCGACCGCAGGCACGAGCCAGTCGGGCGGCCGGTAATCGTCGCGGCGGACGGGCACGGGAGCGGCGGGGGCGTTGAGGGCGTCGAGCATGGCGCGGACTTAGGCGCGGGGAAGGGACGGCGCAATCTTCGAGCAGGACGATCGCGGGCTCAGGGTGAGCAGTCCGACGATCCCTCCATCAGCGTCCAGCCCCGGTCGCGCTGCGGAAAGGCATCTGCCGCGAGGCCGCTCCGCTTGGCCGTCGCCACGAGCCTGGTGGCGCGGTCGCGGGTCATCTGGCCGCCCAGCACCACGGCATAATTGCGGCTTATCTTCGTCTGCCAGATTTGCGCACATTGGCCTGCTGCGGTGAGCTCAACCACGCGCTGCTGAGCGAGCCCCAGGCCCTCCTCGTTCAGACTGTAGCTGGCGACGACCGGAAACCAAAGCTCGACCTCCGAGCCCTTCGCAGCGCCTGGCTCCTGCAGGCTGTCCGATGCCGAGGCGATCGATCCCGTGACCTGCCGGAGGTTCCTTTCGGTGCGACGCACGTTATTGAGCGCAACGTCGAGACGCCGGACATCGGCCGCGTCGGGCTTCGCGCCCTGGGCGTAGCTGGTGCGGATCCGGCTCAACTCCGCGTTGGCCGCCCCGAGGTGGATTTGGGCGGTGCGCAGTTCGAACTCGGATTTGGCGAGAGCCGCCCGCGCATCGCGAAGGTTACCGGCGAGCGAGACGTTGTAATAGATCGAGACCCCCACGCCGATCAACAAAACCACCAGTCCAATCGCCATCAGTGCCCGCGCTCCTCGCGTGGATCGCTGCAACGAGACGATCGCTGCCGGCAGGTCGGCGGCGAATGCGGAGAGCGGCTCGGACGTCATTTCGGTCCGCCGGGCTTGTCGATGCCGGCCAGGTGCTGGACGATTATCGAGATCAGGTCGAAGGACTTATTCAGGAAAAACGATACCCTGGCCGCCGATGCTGCGATCAACCCTGAAGCGCCGAACACAAGCGCAAGCTGTGGAACCGTTATCTTATTGGAATCGAACAAGCTCCAGATACACCAGAGCAACAAAGCAAATGATGTCAGGGCGCACAGGAGGTAAATGATTCTTTCGACGTTGAACATCCGCATGAGACGCTCGAGCGCGTCCAGAGTTCGCCGAATCATGTCTTCGTCATGATCCATGGTGAAACGGCCCTCCGCCCATTCGGCCGCAACCTGCCGAAGCTTGAATCACGCGAGTACGTCCGGTGATCCTAGTTGAGTGGCATCCAAACGTCGAGTCTGGAGCCGGGTAATTTTCCGAATAAACGAAACGACAAAGTGGACTTGGAATATTCGGCGCGTGAAATCACCGGGTGGCCGGCTGCGCCCTCGATCTCAGCGCGATGACCAGGCCGGCGAGGGCGATCAGGCCTCCGGCGACGGCGAGCGCCGACCAGCTATAGCCTTCGAACAGGGTCGAAAGCAGCATGGCGATGATCGGCACCAGGACGCTCGAATAGGCGGCCTTGCCCGGCCCGACCGCACGCATCACCGCGAAATAAAGCGGGAAGGCGAGCGCCGAGGCGAACAGGCCGAGGTAGAGAAGCCCGAGCCAGTAGGCGGCCCGCGCCTCGACGACGGGCGGGCCGGCCACCGCCCAGGCCAGGAACGCGTTGGCAAGCACTCCGTAGACCATTCCCCAGGCGAGCAGGCTGGCGAGCGGCCAGGTCGCCAGCCTTCGGCTCGCCTGCATGATGTTGGCGACTGAGGCCGCCAGGACTCCGAGCAGGGTCAGGCCGATCCCGAGCATCACCTCGCCCGGCGGCACCGGGCTTGCGCGCAATTCCTGAAGGAACAGGAGGGCGACCCCGACGCAGGCGATCGCGGAGCCGGCGATGAAGGCCCAGCTCACCTTCTGCTTGAGGAACAGCCAGGCCAGCGCGCTGTTCGGAACCATCAGCAATGCGAAGACGGTGGCGACCAGGCCGCTCGTGACATGATGCTCGGCCGCATAGACGAAATTGAAGTTGAGGCAGAATTGCGGAATTCCGAACAGGGCCGCGAGGAGGTGCCCGCCCCGGCCCAGCCGAAGGGTCGCCCCGCTCGCCCTGGCCCAGGCGAACATCGCCACGGCCGCGATGACGAAGCGGTAGGTGACCGACCAGGCCGGCGGCACCGCTCCGAGCTGGTCCTTGATGACGATCCAGGTCGAGCTCCAGATCAGGGTGATGAGGAGGAAGGGTATGAGGATCCGGGGCTGGAGCATGCTCGGCCCCGCCCCATTGTCCGTCACAGCGCCCGGATCGCCGCGGCGAGCGCCGCGACGTGGGCCGGATCGCTGTCCCAGGCCGTCACCAGCCGGGCCTCGCCCGGCCCCCAGTCGTAGAAGTCGAACCCCTGGTCGCGAAGCTTCCGGGCTTCGTCGGGCCTCACCTTGAGGAAAACCTCATTGGCTTCGACCGGAAGCACCAGCCGGTCGGGGCCCGCCGCCTCGGCCAGCCGGGCGGCGGAATCGTTGGCCGCCTTGGCGTTGCGGAGCCAGACTCCGTCCTCGATCATGGCGAGAAGCTGCGCCGCCAGAAAGCGCCCCTTGGAAAGCAGGTGCCCGGCGCGCTTCCGGCGATAGAGAGTCGCCTGCCGGTGCGACGAGCCGAAGAAGACCAGCGCCTCGGCCGAAATCCCGCCATTCTTGACGAATCCGAAGCTGAGCGCGTCCACCCCCGCCTTCCAGGTCAGTTCCGCCGGCGATTCGCCGGTGCTGACGACGGCGTTGGCGAAGCGGGCCCCGTCGACATGGAGCCCGAGCCCCCGCTCGCGCGCCAGCTCGCCAAGGGCCGCCATTTCGGCGGAATCGTAGACGAGGCCATATTCGGTGGCGTTGGTGATCGAGAGGGCGGCGGGCTGGGCCTGGTGGACGTCGTCGCGGACCGTGTCGAGCAGGGCGCGGATCGACTGCGGAGTGAGCTTCGCGCCCGGCCCCTCGGCGAGCAGCAGCTTGGCGCCGTGGGTATAGAATTCGGGGGCGCCGCACTCGTCGTTATGGATATGGGCGTCGCGATGGCAGACGATGCTTCCGAAAGGCGGGCACAAGGCCGCAAGCGCGAGCGAATTCGCGGCGGTTCCGGTGGCCACCCACAGCGCCGTGACCTCGGTCTCGAAAAGCTCCGAAAAGGCCGAGTCGAGCCTCCGGCTCCAGTCGTCGCCGTCATAGGCGGTGTCGAGCCGGTTGGCGGCGGCGATCGCCTCGACCGCCTCGGGGCAGGCCGCGGCCGCATTGTCCGAGAAAAAGCGCATGGCGGCCCCTTAGAGGGCGTGCCGGGGAGGTCAACGCGCAACTCGCCGCCCGGGCCGTCAATGCGAAAACTCTGTCCGCCGTTTACTACAATTTAGGTGCCTTCGGACTATCGCTCTGTGCCGACAGCCAATGAGGAAAACAGGGCGATGGGCGTAGAGCATTTTGTCGACGGTCCGGTGGCGGGGAAGCGCCAGGCGAAGCGGGCGCGAGTCCTGCTCGCGGCGAAGCTGCAGACCGCCTCCGGCGAGATCGAGGCCCGCCTGCGCGACCTTTCGCGCAAGGGCGCCCTCGTCGAATGCCGGAACGTGCCGCCGGTCGGAACCGAGGTCGTGTTCAGCCGCGGCTCGACCAGCATTCCCGCCCGGATAGCCTGGACCGGCTCGGATCGGGTCGGGCTCGAATTCGCCTACATGATCGACGAGCATGAGGTGCTCGTTCAGCTCAAGCGGACCAGCAGCGACCAGAACCAGCCTCGCTTCCGTCGCCCGCGCCTGTTCGGCGAGGCGATGAGCGACCAGGAGAAGCAGCTGGCCCGCCTGTGGGGCGTGTCGGTCGGTATCGCCATACCGGGAGAGTGAGGCCCGCCGATGAGCTTCACCGCCGAGCTCTCCACCGACCCGGATTCCGACGGCCGCCGCGCCGCCCGGGCCGATGTCGTGCTCGGCGCGGGCCTCAGGCAGCGCGGAGCCCATGCGGTCACGGTCCAGGTGCTCGATCTTTCGGTGACCGGCTTTCGGGCCGCCACCCATCTCGAGCTGGACCGGGGCGCCGACATCTGGCTCAAGCTTCCGGGCCTCGAATCCCTCCATTCGAGAGTGGTCTGGATGCGCGGCCATCTGCTCGGCTGCGAATTCGTTCGGCCGCTCCATCCGGCCGTGCTCGACATGATCGTCCGCAACTCCTCGCGCTGAGGCTGGACTGACGGCCCCCACCGGCTCATCCTTCGGGAATCGAGCAGTGGGAAGATCGAACATGCCAATTCCGTCGGCGGCCGTCGCCGCGCTCCTTCTCGCGGCCTCGGCGCCGGGCCCGGTGCCGGGTCCCCAGACGAGGCTGATCATCGACACCGAGACGACGATCGCCGGCCAGCCGGTGGTCGTGCCCCAGGCGCCGCTTCAGGTGGTTGCGACCCGCATCGGCCTCAAGGCGGGATCGACGATCGGCGCCCACATGCATTTCTGGGCCCGCTACGTCTATGTGGAGAGCGGCGAGATCGAGCTGAGCCTGGCCGGCTCGCAGGCGACCCGCACCTTCCGGGCCGGGGAGCTGATCGTCGAACCGATCGGCAAGTGGCATTCGGGCAGGGTCGTGGGCGACACCGTTCTGATCGCGATCGAGCAGGTGCCGCCGGGGCGCTGCAACACGGTCAGGCCGCCGGCCGCCGGCAATTCCAACGATTGCTGAGGGCGGCCCGGCCGGCGGGGCGAGTGGTGCTGCCGGTGAGGATTGAACTCACGACCTCAGCCTTACCAAGGATGCGCTCTACCACTGAGCTACGGCAGCATCTCGCCTGTCAGGGCTCCCGTCAAAATCGTACTTTGATGGGGACCCGGGGGAGAGGCGGCGCTATGGCCGCCGCGACCAGTTGATGTCAAGGCGGGCCATGGCCAGGCAGGACGAGGACAGGGAGAAGCGGCTCGCGAGGGCGCTGCGCGAGAATCTGCGCAGGCGCAAGGCCCAGGCTCGGGGCGACGACCCCCGTCATCCCGGCGAAAGCCGGGACCTCGGGTCGGAAAGTCCCGGCGGCCCTCCCCAAGACCCCGGCATTCGGCGGGACGAGGACTAAAGCGGCGCGCAGCCCGATTCGAGCCAGGCCCTGGCCTCGCCGTCGAGCTGAGGCCCGATGACCTCCATCACCCGGGCGTGATAGGCGTTCAGCCAGTCGCGCTCCTCGGGGGAGAGCATGGCGACCTCGACCAGCGTCCGGTCGATCGGGGCGAAGGTGAGGGTCTCGAAGCCGAGCATGCTCTTTTCCGCGCCCTCGATCTCGCGCCGCTCGACGAGGACGAGATTCTCGACCCGGATGCCGTATTCGCCGGCCTTGTAATAGCCGGGCTCGTTGGAGAGGAACATTCCGGCCCGGAGCGGCTCGTCGCCGCCGGCCTGGCTCGATCCGGCCGGCGAGATTCGCTGCGGCCCCTCATGCACCGCGAGATAGGCGCCGACTCCGTGGCCGGTGCCGTGGGCGTAATCGAGCCCCGCCTGCCACAAATGCTGGCGGGCGAGCGTGTCGAGCTGGCTTCCGCGAGTGCCCTCCGGGAAGACCGCTCGGGCGATCGCGATATGGCCCTGGAGGACCCGGGTGAAGCGGTCGCGCATCTCCGCCGTCGGCTCGCCGATCGCGACGGTGCGGGTGACGTCGGTCGTTCCGTCCGGATATTGGCCGCCCGAATCGACCAGGTAGATCGAGTTCATCTCGAGCTTGCGGTTGGTTTCCTCGCTGGCGCGATAATGGACGATGGCGCCGTTGGGGCCGGCGCCGGAGATGGTGTCGAAGCTGGTGTCGCGAAGGTCGCCGCACTCCTGGCGGAACTGCTGCAGCCTCGCGACCGCGACCAGCTCGTCGACATTTCCCTTGGGAGCCTCGATCGACAGCCAGTGGAGGAAACGGCTCAGCGCCGCTCCGTCCCGCGCCTGGGCGGCGCGATGGCCCTCGATCTCCGCCTGGTTCTTGATCGCCTTGGGCAGCACTGCGGGGTCGCGCTTCTGGACGATCTTCGCTCCGGCTTTCTCGAGCGCCTCGAAGATGGCGTGAACCGCCCGTTCCGGATCGGCGACGACGGTCTTGCCGGCCAGGCCGCGCAGATGCGGCTCGAAATCGTGGCGCTCGTGGACCCTCACTCCGTTGCCGAGATGCTGGCGCACGTCGTCGCCGATCTTCTCCGAAGCAACGAACAGGTCGGCGGTGCCGTCGTCGTTGACCAGAGCGAAGGAGAGGGCGACCGGAGTGTGCTCGACGTCCTGGCCGCGGACGTTGAACGTCCAGGCGATCGAATCGAGCGCGGAGAGGACCGCCGAGTCCGCCTTCTGCTCGCGCAGCCAATCGGCCATCTCCTGCCGCTTGGCCGCCGAGGATTTGCCGGTGTAATCGTCCGGATGGACGACCAGGCGGGCGTTGGACGGCTCGGGCTTGTCGGCCCAGACAGCGTCGATCGGATTGCGCTGGACGGCTACGAGCTCGGCGCCTTTCTCGGCCAGCGCTTCCTTCGCCCGCGCCACCCAGTCGCGGGTGTGGAGCCAGGGATCGTAGCCGATTCGTCCGCCGTCCGGGGCGTGGACCTTGAGCCAGTCGGCGACGCTGGTCTCCGGCACCGACTGGTAGGACCAGTGGTTGCCGTCGACCTGGTCGCGCACCTGGAGGGTGTAACGGCCGTCGACGAAGATGGCGGCTTCCTGCGGAAGAACGACGGCCGAGCCGGCCGAGCCCTGGAAGCCGGTCAGCCACGCGAGCCGCTGGGCGTAGCTTCCGACATATTCGGACATGTGCTCGTCGGTCAGCGGCACGACGAAGCCGTCGAGGCGGTCCGCCTTGAGCTGATCGCGCAGGGCCGCGAGGCGGGCTTCGTAGGTCGACATAGGGATCTCCGTCTGCGGCAATCAGTCTGCGGCCTTTGGCACCCGTTCGGGCTGAGCCTGTCGAAGCCCTCTCTTTACCAAGGCCCGAGAGAAGGGCAGGGCTTCGACAACCCCGGATCGAATCCGGGGCCGAACGGGATGGGACCGACTTAGCCATTCTTCGATCCTCTGCAACAACTCGCGACACTTTCGAAAGCCTCATGACGAACAAGCTTCCAGCCCCGCCCAGCGCCGAGTCCCGCCCCTTTTCCTACGAACGCCACGGCTACCGGATCGAGGATCCCTATGCGTGGCTGAAGGACCCGCTTTACCCCAAGGTCGAGGACGAGGCGGTGCTCGCCTATCTCAAGGCGGAGAATGCCTATTTCGAAGCGGCGATGGAGCCGCATTCCGGCCTCGTCGAGACTCTGTTCGAGGAGATGAAGGGCCGGATCAAGGAGGACGAATCCTCGGTCCCGGCCCGCGACGGCGAGTGGCTCTACTGGTGGGCCTTCAGGCCCGGCGCCCAATATCGCAGCTGGTACCGGCGGCCCGCCGCCGGCGGCGCCGAGCAGCTCGTCTTCGACGAGCCGGCGGCGGCGGAAGGGAAGGATTATTTCCGGCTCGGAGCGCTGGAGGTCAGCCCGGACGGCCGGCTCGCGGCCACCCTGGTCGACGATTCGGGCTCGGAGCGCTTCGACCTGCGAATTCGCGACCTCGCCACCGGCGAGGATATCGAGACCGTCACCGACGTCGCGATCGGCCATCCGGTGTGGAGCAGCGACAGCGGCGGAATCGTCTTCACCGAGGTCAACGAGAATTGGCGAAGCTACCGCGCCCGCTACCACCGGCTCAGCCGGCCGGCCTCGGAGGACGTCACCCTCTACGAGGAGACCGAGGAGCTCGGCTTCAGCGTCGGCGTCTCCCGCTCCCAGGACCGAAGCCTGATCTTCATCGCCACCGGCGACAACGCCACCAGCGAAGTCCGCTTCGTCCCCTCCGACGACCCGGCGGCGCCGCCCACCTTGATCTCGCCGAGGCTCGAGAAGCGCGAATATGCGGTCGATTCCGCGCACGGCAAATTGTGGATCCTGACCAACGACGAGCATGTCAATTTCCGGCTTGCCGAGGCCGATCCGGAGCGGCCGGACGCCTGGAAGACGGTGATCCCGGGCTCCGACCGGGTCTATCTGCGCGGAGTCACCGCCTATCGCGACCATCTCGCCATTTCGGAGCGGGTCGACGGCCTCGATCAGCTCCGGCTGCGGACCTATGACGGCGGCGAGGAGCGCATTCCCTTCCCCGAGGCGGCCTATTCGGCGGGCTTCGGCGGCAATGCCGAATATGCGCCCGAGGCCTACCGGCTCCATTATTCCTCGATGGTCACTCCGACGACGATCTACGACTATCATCCCGCCGAGCGCCGGCTCGAGACGCTCAAGGTCCAGGAGATTCCGTCCGGCTACGATCCGGCCGACTATTCGACCGAGCGGCTGATGGTCGCGGCCCGGGACGGCAAGCAGGTCCCGGTTTCGGTCGTCTACCGCAAGGGGTTCCCCAGGGACGGCACCGGCAAGGTCTTCCTCTACGCCTACGGCGCCTACGGCTATGCGGTCCCGCCGAGCTTCTCGACCAGCCGGATCAGCCTCCTCGACCGCGGCTACGCCTTCGCCATCGCCCATATCCGCGGCGGCGACGACCTCGGCTACGCCTGGTTCCTTGACGGCAAGCTCGACAGGAGGATGAACACGTTCACCGATTTCGTCGACGTCGCCAAAGGCCTGATCGGCGCCGGCTTCGCCCGTCCCGGCAACATCGCCATCCAGGGCGGGTCGGCGGGGGGCGAGCTGATGGGGGTCGTCGCCAACACCGATCCCGATCTGTGGGGGGCGGTGGTCGCCGACGTGCCCTTCGTCGACGTTCTCAACACCATGCAGGACGAAAGCCTTCCGCTGACTCCCGGCGAATGGCCCGAATGGGGCAATCCGATCGAGGACAAGGCCGCCTTTGAGCTGATCCGAAGCTACAGCCCCTACGACAATGTCGAGGCTCAGGCCTATCCGCCGATGCTGATCACCGGCGGCCTCAACGATCCCCGGGTGACCTATTGGGAGCCGGCCAAGTGGGCCGCCAGGCTTCGCGCCTCGAAGACCGACGACAACCTTCTTCTGCTCAAGATCAACATGGGCGCCGGCCATGGCGGCAAGTCGGGACGCTGGGAGCATCTGCGGGAGATCGCCGAGGCCTACGCCTTCGTCCTCGCTCAAATGGGCGGCGCGTGAGCCGCTTCGAGAGGCGGATCGTCGCCACGGCCGCGGACGTCGACGAGCTCGGCCACGTCAACAATGCGGTCTGGGTGCGCTGGATCCAGGACATGGCGACCTCGCACTGGCGGGCGGTCGCCGATCCGGCGCATGTCGACGCCTATGTCTGGGTCGTCGTCCGCCACGAGATCGATTACCTGCGCGCCGTCCTTCCGGGCGAGACTGTGAGCGGCCGAACCTGGGTCGGCGAGGCGCCGAGGGGCGCCCGCTTCGACCGCCATGTCGAGTTCGTCGGAGAGGACGGCAGGCCGCGGGTCCGCGCCCGGACCACCTGGGCGATCCTCGACAAGTCGACCGGCCGCCCGCTGAGAGTTCCGAAGGACGTCGCCGAGCCCTTCCTCAGGGACGCCGGCCTATAGCGGCCCCGAGGGAATCGGTCAGGAGTCCGGGAAGGCGTCGATCGCCCTGACGATTTGGGGGAAGGCGCGGCTGCTGACTCCGAAGCCCAATATGGCTGCAGTCGAGCTCGACCCGCCGGTCGCTCTCGTCGTCCCGCCCGCGCGCGCAGGCGGGCGCCACCACTCCGTCGAGCCTCGACCACAAGGCGAGAGTCGGCACCGGCGGCTTCTCGGCGGGGCGCACGTCGATCGGCGGCGAATCGACCTTGTGGCCGGCGATCAGCTCGTAGAGGCGCCAGGCGTTATTGGCTCGCGGGTCGCCGGAGAATGGCGCGCCCAGGGTGACGACCTTCGAGACCAGGTCCGGCCGCCGCTTCGCCGCTTCGCGAGCGAACACTCCGCCGAGGCTCCAGCCGACGAGGACCAGCGGCCGCCCGCGCCCGTGCCGCTCGGCCTGCGCCGCGATCCTTTCGAGGATGTCGCCGCGGGCGCCGCGATTGGTTCCGAGCCCCCATCCGGTCACTCGATAGCCGGCGTCCGCGAGCGCCCGCTGAAGCCCCAGGGTGCTTCGGTCGCTGGCCAGGAAACCGGGGATCACCATCAGCGGCGGGCCGTCCGGCGGCCCGCGCTCGCCGGTCCGCCCGAAGAACCGCCATGCCCGGGACGCGATCATCGCGCCCTCGCGGATCAGGAGCCGCAGCGGCGGCCTGCGCTCCTCAGAGGAATTCGCCACCCATCAGGCCTTGCAGCGCCCGGGGCAGCCGGACCCGTCCGTCCTCGAGCTGGTGGTTCTCGAGCAGCGGGACCAGGATCCTGGGCGAGGCCAGGGCGGTGTTGTTGAGCGTGTGGACGAAGCGCACCTTTCGGTCGCGGTCGCGCCAGCGCAAATTGGCTCGACGCGCCTGCCAGTCGTGCAGGGTCGAGCAGCTGTGGGTCTCGCGATACTTGCGGAGCGACGGCACCCAGCTCTCGATGTCGTTCATCCGGAACTTGCCCAGCCCCATGTCGCCGGTCGAGGTCTCCACGATCTGGTAGGGGATTTCGAGCGCCCGCAGCAGCGTCTCGGCATTGGCGAGAAGCCGCTCGTGCCAGCGCTCCGATTCGGCGGGGTCGTCCTCGCAGATCACATATTGCTCGAGCTTGTAGAATTGGTGGACCCTGAGCAGCCCCCGCACGTCGCGGCCGGCGCTCCCGGCCTCGCGTCTGAAGCAGGGCGAATAGCCCGCATAGAGGATCGGAAGCCGGTCCGCTTCCAGGATCTCGCCGGAATGAAGCCCGGTCAGGGCGATCTCGGCGGTGCCCGCGAGATAGAGGCCGTCCTTCGGCATTTCATAGGCCTCTTCCTCGTGGCCCGGGAAATGGCCGGTGCCGACGAAGGCCTGCGGCCTCGCCAGCGAGGGCATCGTCATCAAGGTGAAGCCGTCCCGAGCGATCAGCTGCTGCGCCCAGAACATCAAAGCCTGCTCGAGCAGAGCCAGCCGCCCCTTGAGAGCATAGGTGCGCGATCCGGCCACCTGGGTGATGCGCGACAGGTCGGCCCAGTCGTTCATCTCCGCCAGCGCGACATGGTCGCGCGGCTCGAAATCGAAGCTCGGCGGCTCGCCCTCGGTCCGAACCACCGTGTTGAACGTCTCGTCGGGCCCCACCGGAGCGCCCTCCCAGGGGAGGTTGGGAACGCGGAGCATCAGCGCCTCGAGTTCCGCCGACCGCTCGGCCAGCGCCGCCTCCGCCTCGGCCGCCTCCGCTCCGAACGCCTTGGCCTTCGCCCCGAGCGCCGGCCGCTCGGCCGGATCGGCCGTCTTGAACTCGGCGCTGATCTCGTTGCGCTGCCTCCGAAGCTCGTCGATCCGGGTCTTGAGGCCCTTCACCTCGGAGTCGACCTCGAGCAGCCGGTCGACGTCGAGCGAGACGTTCTTCGCCTCGGCCGCCCTTCGGACGGCATCGGGATTGTCGCGGATGGACTGGAGGCTGAGCATCGCGCCCTAAAAGAGGAGAATGGAGCGCGTGTCAAAGCGTCGCGGCCTCCGGCCCCGGAGCGCCCCCGCGCTAGCCGAAGCTGATCCTGACGTCCTCGTCCGGAGCCCTGCCGTCGAACGCCTGCTCGCGATACGGGCCGTCGCGGTCCACCCAGTGGAGGAAGAGGTGGGCCGACCAGCGATTCGGGTTGGGCCTCGTCCGGCCGTGGCGGCGGTGGATTCCGCGATAGAGGACGGCGTCGCCCGGGGCCATCGCGATCGAGCGATGGGGCTCGTCCCCGAAATCGTCCTCGACCGGCCGGCGCGGGCCGGCGACTTCGCGCTCGCCGATCTCGAGGTCCCAGCTCTCGCCGTCGCTATAGTCGAGGGTGAGCGACAGGCTGTGCTCGCAGGCCTCGCGGTCGGAATGGACCCGGCAGAGGTCGCCGGACCGATAGACCCGGAAATAATCGTAGGTCGGAAGCAGCTCGCGCCCGACCAGGCCGCTGACCAGCGGAGTCAGCCCCCACAGGAAGAACAGCATCGGCGGATAGTCGCGGCCGTGGATCTCGAGCGCGTGGCGGGTCAGGACCTCGTCCTTGCCGGCCACCGGCAAGGCGGTCCGGCCGAGATCGCGGACCAGGCGCCGGAGGAAGGCCTGAGTCACCTCGGCCGGGACGAGCGCCTTCAAATGGGCGTAGCCGTCATCCCAATAGCTTCCGACCACCTCCATCGGCACCGGCTACCGCGACCGCTTCGGGCGCGCAAGCGGCGGGCCGGGCCGGCGGTTTCGCCTAGAAGTCGACCTGCGCCCGGGCCCCGAACACGTCGATCCCATAATCCCGGTCGCCGCCCGCCGCGGCGATTGCCGAATCGTCGAAGCGCAGGTGGCCGTAGTTCAGAAGGAAGCGCACATGGTCCTGGGCGATCCACACCAGGGACGCCTCGTAGCCGCGCTGCCGCCCGCCATTGATTGCGCCGCCGGCGAGATCGAGATGATCGTAGCGCAGGTTGATCTGGAACGCTCCGGCGCCGCCGTCGCCGACCGGCCGGCGAACCTTGGTCCGGTCCCAGCGACCGCCCTTATAGCCCCGGCTCTCGCCGGTCAGGAACCAGCCGATCTCGGCATAGCCGCCGAAGAAGGTCGGGCTGAGCCCCGCGGTCAGCGTATCGGCGCTGAGCCAGTGCGCCTCGGCCGCGGCGTGAAGCGGACCCCGGACCAGCGCCGCCTCCAGCCCGTAATTCGATTCCGTGCCGACCCGAAGCGCGGGAGTCGCCAGGAAGCGGCTGTTGCTTGTGTGGACGAAGGGCCGCTGGCGATAGCGCGTGGCCGGGCCCGAAGCGGCGGTATCGCCATTGTCGCGCCAGTGCGCCGAAGCTCCCAGGTGAAGCTGGGTCCGGCCCAGCTTCGGAGCGTAGACGATGCGCGCGTCGGCGCTCGCCGAATCGTTCTCGTCGCCCAGCCCGACGGCGTCCTGGGCGTCGGCCAGATCCTCGATATTGTCGGTGAAGATTCCCCCCTGGGCGATGAGGTCGCCCTTCGACCAGGTGGCCGAAAGCCCGATCCTGCGCTCGAAGTTGAAGGCGTCGGTAAAGGCGGCGCGCTCCATGAAGGAGAGGAATCGCGAGCTCGTCAGCTCCTCCATCGACTGGAAATTGTTGTGCTGGCCGAGCGTCAGCGCCAGCACCTTGGAAGGCTTGTAGGTCAGGAAGGCGTCGGTGATCTCGACCTCGTTATTGGCGAAGTCGACCTCGATCTTGTAGCCGAAGCCGCCCGGAATATTGCCCTCGGCGCCGATCCGCGCCCTTCGGACCTCGCTGGCGAAGCCGAGGCCGCGGTCGCTCACCCCGGCGGGGCTCTCGACCCAGCCGGCATCATATTGCAGCCTTCCGAACGGCTTGAAGGTCACTCCGCCGCCTCCCCCGCCCGGGGCCTGGGCGGGCGCGGCCGCAGTCGCGGAAGCCGCGCTCGCCGGCGCGGCAGGCGCCTCGGCCTTCCGCGACCCCTTCAGCTCGGCGACCTCGGCTCGAAGCGCCGCGATCTCGGCCCGCATCGCCGCGACCTCGGCGGCGACGTCGGCCGGGATCGGCTCGCCCGCGGCCACGGCCGGAGTCGCGAGGGTCGTTGCGAGGAGGAGGGCGAGGAAGGTGGCCTTGGCCATTGGGCAGCTCCCGTAGAGGCGATGAGACAGGTTTACGACGGCCCTATTGCCGTTCCGCGTCAGCCTGGTGACGATTTTATGACGAACCGCCAATCCTAGACACGCTTTGACGCCGGCGTGCCCTGGGCGCCCCGGCGGAATCCAGCCCGCTGGAATCCCGCGCCCCAAGCCCGCTACAGGCGGCTCCATGGCCTTGCATATTCCCGGGCGGCGCCTCGCCGCCGGCATCATCGTCGCCGTCGCGGTCGGCGCAGCGCTGCTTGCCGGTGAAGCGCCGTGGGCGGCGCTGCTCGGCCTGATCGGAGGCGCCGCGGCGGTCCTGGTCGGCTGGCGGGAGCATTTCTTCCCCGAGCCTGCGCCGCCGCCGGAGCCGCCGGACGACGGCCGCGACCGCTGGGCCCGGCAGGTCGCCGGCGCCATGCTGGAGCCCGTGCTCCTGGTCGAGGGCGGCCGAATCGTCCTCGCCAACCCGTCCGCCAGGGCCCTGCTCGGCCAGTGGATCGAGGGCCAGGACGTCAGGCTCGCGATGCGGCACCCAGCGACGGTCGAGCGGCTGTCGCGGCCGCCGGCGCCCGATGCCGAGGTCGAGCAGGTCGAGGTCGCCGGAATCGGCGATGCCGACCGGCGATGGACGATGACGGTCGCTCCCCTCGCCGACGGCTCCCGCCTCGTCCACCTCGCCGATCGAACCGAAGCGATCGCCGCCGAGCGGATGCGGGTCGATTTCGTCGCCAATGCCAGCCACGAGCTTCGAACTCCGCTGGCGACGGTGCTCGGCTTCATCGAGACCCTTCAGGACAAGGCCACGGCGGAAGATTCCGGAATCAGGAACCGTTTCCTCGCTCTGATGCAACGCGAGGCGAAGCGGATGCAGCAGCTGATCGAGGACCTGATATCGCTGTCCAGGATCGAGGCCGACCGGTTCACCCCGCCGCGCGATCGCGTCGACCTCGTCCAGCTGGTCGAGGAGGTCCGGGCGGGCTGCGCCCAGTTGCTTCGCGAGCGCTCCAGCGAGCTGGTCCTCGACAATCGCAGCGGGTCCGCGGTCGTGCTCGGGGACCGGACCCAGTTGCTTCAGCTCGTCCGAAACCTCGTCGTCAACGCCCTCAAATATGGCCGGGCGGACTCGCCGGTCACTGTCACGCTGGACGAGAGTGCGCAAATGATCCGGATCGGAGTGGCCGATCGCGGCGAAGGGATCGCGGCCGAGCACCTGCCGCGTCTGACCGAGCGTTTCTATCGGGTCGACGCCGGCCGAAGCCGGGCGGTGGGCGGGACCGGGCTCGGCCTCGCCATCGTCAAGCATATCGTCGGCCGCCATCGCGGCCATTTGGACATTCGAAGCGTCGTCGGCGAAGGAACGACGGTTCTCGTCTCGCTTCCGCGAGGGCTTGAGGGGCAATCGCCGCCCTTGTCATGAAACCGTCATGCAAGAGTCACAGGACTCACTCCGAACCGACCTAGGGAGGTCGCCGGAGCCCGGTATCGGGGTTCGATGGAGGCACGAATGAAGAAAAGCTTTTTTGCCGCGGCGGCGGCCTTGGCGCTCGCCGCCTGCGGGCAGCAATCGGGCGGGACCGACGGCCGGCAGATCCAGATCGTCGGCTCCTCGACCGTCTATCCGTTCACGACGGCGGTGGCGGAGCAGTTCCAGCGGACCCATCCCGGGATGAGCGCGATCGTCGAATCGACCGGCACCGGCGCCGGACTGAAGCTGTTCTGCGCGGGCGTCGGCGACCAGCATCCGGACATGACCAACGCTTCGAGGCGGATCAAGGCGTCGGAGCTCCAGGATTGCGCGAAGAACGGAGTCCGGCAGGTGATCGAGGTGCCGGTCGGAATTGACGGCCTCGCCCTCATCGAGGGGAAGAGCGGCGCAATGGGCCTCACCGTGCGCGACATCTATGCGGCGCTCGCGGCCAATCCGTTCGGCAAGCCCAACACCGCCAAGACCTGGATGGACGTCAACCCGGCGCTGCCCGCGGTGGCGATCCAGGTCTACGGCCCGCCGCCCACCTCCGGAACTCGCGACAGCCTCGCCGAGCTGATCCTCGAGAAGGGCTGCGAAACCGACCCGGCGATGAAGGCCCTCAAGGAGTCCGACAAGGACAGGCACAAGGATTTGTGCACCAAGGTCCGCGAGGACGGAGTCTATGTCGAAGCCGGCGAGAACGACAATCTGCTGGTCCAGAAGGTCGCCGCCAATCCCGGAGCGATCGGAGTCCTTGGCTATTCCTTCCTCGAGGAGAATGTCGACAAGGTGAGGGGCATTCCGCTCGGCGGAGTGGCGCCGACGGCCGAGACCATCTCCGGCCTCACCTATCCGGGCGCCCGCCAGCTCTACGTCTACGCCAAGGGCGAGCATCTCAACGTCATCCCGGGCATGCGCGAATTCCTCGCCGAATATGCCAAGGCCTGGGCCAAGGGCGGCTATCTCGAGCGCCGCGGCCTGATCCCCTCGCCCGCCGACGTCCAGGCCAAGGCCTCGGAAGCCGCCACCCGGCTTGCTCCGATGACGGCGGACGGGCTGAAGTGACGATGCAGGACTCCTCGTCCTCCCCGTGCGCGAAGCGCATGGGGAGGGGGACCGTGCGAAGCATGGTGGAGGGGCCGGCTGAGTCCGACGACCCCTCCAGCGGACTTCGTCCGGTCCCCCTCCCCATCGCCTGCGGCGACGGGGAGGATTGAGCGAGCCATGTCCCCCCTCGCGCTGATCCTCGCCATCCTCGGCCTGGCCTTGCTCGGCTGGCTGTCGGCGCGCGCCCGCGCGATGGCCCTGGCGGCGCCGGGCGCTCCGAAGCTTCATTCCCTGCCGGGCTATCACGGCTGGTACGTCGCGATCTGGGCGGCGCTTCCGGCGCTTCTGTTCCTGCTGCTCTGGGTGCCCCTGAGCGACCGGCTGGTGATGGACGCCGTCCTCGCGGCCCCGGCGGCGCCCAATCTCCCGCCCTTCGAGATGCAGCGCGACGCGATCCTCCAGGAGACTCGCGAGCTTGCCGAGGGTCTTCGCCAGTCCAGCTTCTATCCCGAGGCGCGGGCCCTGGTGCCCGTCTACGATTCGGCGCTTTCCCGCTACCGGCTGATCGGAACCGTCGCCGCCCTGCTCCTCGCCTTCGCCGGCGGGGCCTTCGCCTACAGCCGGATCGGCCCCGCTTTCCGCGCCCGCACCCGGGTCGAGCGTCTGGTGATGCTCGCCCTTCTGCTCGCCTCGCTGATCGCGATCCTGACCACGCTCGGAATCGTCCTCTCGCTTCTTTTCGAATCGCTGCGCTTCTTCAGCATGGTCTCGCCGGTCGAGTTCCTGTTCGGGTCGACCTGGAGCCCGCAAACGGCGATCCGCGCCGATCAGGCCGGCTCGTCGGGCGCATTCGGCGCCGTCCCGCTCTTCTGGGGCACCGTCTTCATCGGTGCGATCATCGCCATGATCGTCGCCATTCCGCTGGGCCTGATGAGCGCCATCTACCTCACCCAATATGCCCGACCGGTGGTGCGCCGCTGGATGAAGCCGCTGCTCGAGATGCTCGCCGGCATTCCGACCGTCGTCTACGGCTATTTCGCGGCCCTCACCGTCGCCCCGGCGGTCCGCGATTTCGGCCAGTCGCTCGGAATTCCCTCGTCTTCGGAAAGCGCGCTCGCGGCCGGCCTCGTCATGGGGATCATGATCATTCCCTTCGTCTCCTCGATGGCGGACGATTCGCTGACGGCGGTGCCGCAGTCGATGCGCGACGGATCGCTGGCGATGGGCGCGACCACGTCCGAGACCATCCGAAAGGTGCTCGTCCCCGCGGCGCTGCCGGGAATCGTCGGCGGAGTCCTCCTCGCCGTCAGCCGCGCCATCGGCGAGACGATGATCGTGGTGATGGCGGCCGGCCTCTCGGCGAACCTCACCGCCAATCCCTTCGCGAGCGTCACCACCGTGACGACCCAGATCGTCCAGCTTCTGACCGGCGACCAGGAGTTCGACAGCCCCAAGACCCTCGCCGCCTTCGCGCTCGGCCTGGTCCTGTTCATCGTCACCCTGCTGCTCAACATCGTCGCCCTTCGCGTCGTGAAGAAATATCGCGAAGCCTATGACTGACGACCGCAACCGCCGGCACCGCCCAGTGACCGGGAGTCCTCGCCCCGGCCTCGACCAAGGCCGTCACCCCGGACTTGATCCGGGGTCCACCTTCCCTGTCCGCTGCGGCGGGAAGAAAAGGTGGATGCCGGACCAAGTCCGGCATGACGGAAGGGGGCGCGCAGGATGACCGCCCGAGCCCCCACCGACTGGCGCTCGCCGGAGATGAGCGGCCGGATCGCCCGCCGCTACGCCGCCGAGCGCCGCTTCCGCTGGATCGGCCTCGGGGCGATCCTTCTGTCGGCCGGATTCCTGGCGCTGCTCCTCTTCACCATGGTGTCGAACGGCGCCCGCGGCTTCACCCGGACCGAGGTGCGCCTCGACATCGACTTCGCGAGGGCGCCTTTGTTCCTGGACCCGGCCACGGTCCGGGCGAGCGGAGCCAAGGCGGCTCTCGCCGGATCCGACCTGCAGGGCATCGTCGCGAAGGCGGCCGAGGCGCAATATGGCCGCGAGGGCGCGAGGCTGTTCGCCGATACGGCCTGGCTAAGCGTCCTCGACTCGATCGAGGCGGATCCCTCGCTGCTCACCCGCTCCGCCGGCCTGTGGCTTCCAGCCTCCACCGGAATCGACATCGCCGCCAAGAGCGACGGCGACCCGGCCGCCGAGCGGGCCTACGCCGAGCTCAGCGCGAGGGACTCCGCGCGAACCCGCTTCAACGGCGATTTCCTGACCTCGGCCGACGCCACCGATCCGGCCGCCGTCGGCATCTGGGGCGCCTTCAAGGGCTCGCTCCTGACCATGCTGGTCACGCTCGCCATCGCCTTCCCGGTCGGAGTCCTGTCGGCCGTCTATCTCGAGGAATATGCGCCGAGGAACCGCTGGACCGACCTCATCGAGGTGTCGATCAACAACCTCGCCGCGGTGCCCTCGATCATCTTCGGGCTGCTCGGCCTCGCCGTCTTCCTCAACACCCTGCACATGCCGCGATCCGCGCCCCTGGTGGGCGGCCTCACCCTGGCCCTGATGACCATGCCGGTGATCGTCATCGCCGGCCGCAACGCGATCAAGTCGGTGCCTCCGTCGATCCGCGACGCCGCGCTCGGAGTCGGAGCGAGCCGGATCCAGGTCGTCTATCATCACGTGCTTCCGCTGGCGCTTCCCGGGATCCTCACCGGCACGATCATCGGAATGGCGCGGGCGCTCGGCGAGACCGCGCCGCTTCTGATGATCGGAATGCGCGCCTTCATCTCCACTCCGCCCGGCGGCCTCGCCGATCCGGCGACGGTGCTGCCGGTGCAGATCTTCCTCTGGTCGGACGAGGTCAGCCGCGGCTTCGTCGAAAAGACCTCGGCGGCGATCATCGTGCTTCTGGTCTTCCTGATGGCGATGAACGGCATCGCCATCTACTTGCGGAACAGGTTCGAGAGGCGCTGGTGACGTTGATGATCGAGGACTGGAAAGTGGAAAGCGGGCCCGGCGCGGCCGCACCGGCGGAGCGGGCTCCGGCGCCGAAGATGAGCGCCCGGGACGTCGACGTCTGGTACGGCGAGAAGCAGGCGATCCGGCAGGTTTCGATCGACGTCCGGCAGGAGCATGTCACCGCCTTCATCGGGCCATCGGGCTGCGGCAAGTCGACCTTCCTTCGGACCCTCAACCGGATGAACGACACCATCGCCAGCGCCCGGGTGAGCGGGGCGATCGAGCTCGACGGCGAGGACATCTATTCGAGCGGAATGGACGTGGTCCAGCTGCGCGCCCGGGTCGGGATGGTGTTCCAGAAGCCCAATCCCTTCCCCAAGTCGATCTTCGAGAACGTCGCCTACGGGCCCCGAATCCACGGGCTTGCGGCGGGGCGGCAGGAGCTCGACGCCATCGTCGAGCGATCGCTGAAGCGCGCCGGCCTCTGGGAGGAGGTTAAGGACCGACTCGCCGAAAGCGGCACCGCACTCTCCGGCGGCCAGCAGCAAAGGCTGTGCATCGCCCGCGCCATCGCCGTCGATCCGGAGGTGATCCTGATGGACGAGCCCTGCTCGGCCCTCGACCCGATCGCCACCGCCAAGATCGAGGAGCTGATCCACGAGCTCCGCGGCCGCTACGCGATCGTCATCGTCACCCACAACATGCAGCAGGCGGCGCGCGTGTCGCAGCGAACGGCCTTTTTCCATCTCGGCGAGCTGGTCGAATATGGCGAGACGTCGCAGATCTTCACGAATCCCAGGGTCGAGAGGACCAAGGATTACATCACCGGCCGCTACGGCTGAGGGAATTGGACATGGCAAGCACGGGTCACACGCTCAAGGCCTTCGACGACGATCTCAACCAGCTTCGGGCCAGCATCGCCGAGATGGGCGGGCTCGCCGAGGCGGCGATCGCCGCCTCGATGCGAGCGCTCTCCGGCCGCGACGCCGACGCCGCCCGCCAGGTCGTCGAGGGCGACCGGAGGATCGACTCGATGGAGGCCGAGATCGAGCGGCTGGCGGTCCAGATCATCGCCCTCAGGGCGCCGATGGCGGACGACCTGCGCGAAGTGGTCGCGGCGCTCAAGATCGTCGGCGTCGTCGAGCGGATCGGCGACTATGCCAAGAACATCGCCAAGAGGGTGCCGGCGATCGAGGACAGCCCCAATTTGCGGCCGCTCTCGCTTCTCCCCGAAATGGGCCGGATCGTCGCCGAGATGGTCCGAAGCGCGCTCGATTCCTTCGTCGCCCGCGATTCCGCCCAGGCCGCCTTGGTGTGCGAGCGCGACAGGGCCGTGGACGATTTCTACAACTCCATCTTCCGCACGCTTCTCACCTTCATGATGGAAAGCCCGAACAACATCACCGCGGCGACCCACCTGCTGTTCGTCGCCAAGAATCTCGAGCGGATCGGGGACCATGCGACCAACATCGCGGAGATGGTCTATTTCGCCGCCACCGGCGGCCATTTGGGCGAGCGCGAGCGGGGCGCCGACACGACCGGCGCGGCGGACAGGTGACCCGCGGCCGGATCCTTCTGGTCGAGGACGACCGGGCGCTCGTCGAGCTGATCCGCTTCCATCTCGACAAGGCGGGCTACGAGACCCGGCAGACGGCGAGCGGCGACGAGGCCCTTCTGCTGGTGCGCGAGTCCGCCCCCGATCTCGTCCTGCTCGACTGGATGATCGAGGGCACGTCGGGGATCGAGGTCTGCCGCCAGCTGGCGAGAATGCCGAAGGCGAGGCAGATCCCCGTCATCATGATGACGGCCCGGGGCGAGGAGACCGACCGGATCCGGGGACTCGACACCGGCGCCGACGATTACATCACCAAGCCTTTCTCGCCCAAGGAGATGCTCGCCCGGGTCGCGGCCGTGCTGAGGCGGGTCCGGCCGGCGCTGGCCGGCGGGACCCTGACCTTCGAGGACCTGGAGATGGACCTCGCCAGCTACCGGGTCTGGCGCGGCGGAAGCCCGGTCCACCTCACGCCGTCGGAATTCCGGCTTCTTCGCCACTTCATGGAAAGCCCGGGCCGGGTCTTCACCCGCGAAGGGCTGCTGGACACCGTCTGGGCCGAGGGCTCCGACCTCGACCTGCGCACCGTCGACGTCCACATCCGCCGGATCCGCAAGGCCCTGAACGAGGGCGGCCGCCCCGATCTCATCCGGACGGTCCGCTCGGCGGGCTATTCGCTTGAGGGCGGCGCCGGCGCCTGATCCTCGCCCCTCGCATCGGGCGGGCCGAACGGGCCGCGGGCGCAGTCCGGCGGCGAGGCTCTGGCGGAGACGGAGGCTGCGGTACTTTGTGAGAGAAAATGGCGGTGAAAGTGGCACCGTTCCCTCGTTTGTTACCTCACCTGCCGTCCACAATGTCAGGAACGAAAACCGGGGCGCTAACGGCTCCGTCGGTTCCTTCGTCGAACGCGACGTCGCCAGCCTTTCGCCAGCCGACGCCAAGCTACCTTGAAACTCAGCCAGCGCAGACGTGCCAAGCTCGTAGCCGGGGGAGACTCGCCAGCCTCAATAGCTGCTAGTGCCGCAGCTCGGGTCTCGTGCCACTCCCGCTTCGTTTGGACACCAGCGACCCCAGGTATGCGACGAAATTCCCTAGCCCATAGCTCAAGCGCCGCAGCGTCGACTTCCCGACAGGCGCCGTCTCCGAGCAGCAGGTCGAGGATCGGTTGAAGGCCGTCCGGGCCGCGCTCGTGCCGCCGCCGCACGTGCCAGGCGAGCATGTCCGCCGCCTGCAGTCCCATCATGGCTTTGTCGTCGCCGAAAATAGGCTGATCGCCCATCAGCGCGGCGATCGGCGGTTCCTGTGTCTGCTTGAGCCACGCATACCAGAGCGCCGCATCGGTCCCGAGCCCGCCTTGCTCGTCGAACACGTATTGAAGCGGCGGAATGGGGTGAGTGTCGGCGGGACGGTCGTTATCGAGGTGCAGATGGTAATCGGCCGACGTACGAATGATCCCCCAGAAGCAGCAGAAATAAGGCTGTTTGAGCGGATAGGGCGCGGCCGGCGCTACGATCCGCGCATAGTCCCTCCGGCTGACCGAGCAATATACCGACCAAGGCCGACTCGCCGCGATCACGTGCGCCAGGCGAAGGATCTTTGAGTCCCGATCGGTCGCCGACCAGCCTTTGAACTCGCCTCTCAGATTCTGCGCTTCCGCCATCTTCAGATAAGCGATGCCCGGGGGCTCGGCGAGCGCTGCACGCCATTCATGACCGAAATCGATCCAGGGGCCAGCCCCGTTAATGTAGGCGGCGAGGAACAGGCGGCGATCATCGACGTCGCTTGTGGAATCGTCAACAAAGGCGTGGAGCGAGATCACCAAAGTTGCTTAGGCGTGGTCGTCAATATCCGCCAAGCGATGGCCGCGGAGTGAGAGCCTCATCGCATCGACGATAAGGCATTGGAGGGAGGTTTCTGTCGCGTGCCATTCCCAGTCCTTCCCAAGTCCGACCAAGACCCGGCGGAGTTTCGTATCGAGGATCCGTTCGGAGTGCGCGAATCAATTCTCCCATTGCTTTCCGTCAATCGTAAGACCGGGCATCTGACCGGCCTCGGCACAGCCTTCTGCGCTGATCCATTCCGCGGCTTCCTCACCGCGCAGCACATCTTCGAGCATGTCGACCTCGCAAAGCCGCCGCCGGAGTTCGAGGAGATACCGGTCGCGATGCTCAACATCGGCATCGTCTTTGGGACGGTCGGATTGCCACAGGAGCTGTTCGCGCCGTTGAATGGCATGCATGGCTTCGTCGACCTGAGTCCGCAGGATCCGTTTCACAACTTCGTCTCCGGCAAGAGCGGTTCGAAGATCCTGGCGGACTGCCTGCGGCTCAGCCTCGCTATTCAGTCTGAAGAACGTGCGAAGCGGCTGGCGCCGCTGCCGTTGCGCTGCTCGGGCACACCTCCGGCGATAGGCGACCGCCTTCTGGCAATCGGATACCCCGAACTCGGATTGGTACAGGATGAACCGCTGCCCAAGCAGCCCCGATACGTCGAGCGGATGTACGGCGCGATCGGGGAGGTCGTAGCCATCCATCCGCAGGGGCTCGGCCAGTCACGTCCTTGGCCGATCGTCGAGCTCAAGGCGAATTGGCGCTCGGGGATGAGTGGCGGTCCCTTGTTCAACGAGGCCGGTGAGATCGTCGGACTGGTCAGCTCGAGTATCGAGCCCGACGAAAGCGGCTGGGGCGTGGGCTTCGGCCTGTGGTTCGGTGGGTTTCCGATTCAGAACCTGATGCCCTTCCTCGATGCCTCCAATCCCGGCTGGTATCGCGGCTACGGCGTCGTGCGCTCTGCTCCTTGGCATTTTGCCGGACTTCACCCTGATCCCGCGAGCGCAGAGACGCACGCCGCCGCGCTGGGTCCGGACTATAAGGTGCGGTTCGGTTCGAACCAACACGGCACCGACAATTTCCTCAGCTTGTCCTTCGGCTGAGGCCACGCCATCAGGTAAGTTTCAGAGAGGCCGAGCTACCGCGATGTGACAGGGATGAACCTCGCGCGACTCGAGGCTACCGTTGCGCCCGCAGCTTCGCGAGGAGGTCGATAAACGGCGCCGCGTGGCGGCCTGCGAGGGCCGTAGCGAACCGACCGGCTGCCCCTTCAGCTGCCGTTTTGAGCCTTGGGTGCGCTGCGAGGCGCTCGAGATCTCTGGCGAAGATGGCGGTGCGGGCGTCGAGATCGTCTTCCAGGCGGGCCCGCCAGAATGCGATCTCCAACATGGTGCTCAGCGAACGGATATCCTCGTCCTCCGGCTCCCGCGCTTCGCGCGAGAGCGCTATCGACGCGGCGTCGATAGCGGGAGCGAGGTCAAGCCATCCGTTCGCCCCGGCAAGCCTTGTGATCGCCTGTAGGACCTCCCTGGCGTGGCGCAGACCATCTTCCTGCGAAGTAAGGTCGAGATCGTACACCCGCCGCCTCGCCAGCGCCGATAGGGAGGAACTCGCTAGGAAGCCGCTCGTGACGCCGAGCAGATGACTCCACACCACACGGAACGCTCTCGAGTCGGCTGGCTCCTCCAAGGAGCTGCGAAGCAGGTCCGTGAGACCGTCTCTGGAGAATATTATCGACCCAGGGAGGATTTCATCGGTCATTCTCCCGAGGTCAGCAGCGAGATAGCTGCCGAGACAGTCACTGATGCAGAGCCCGGCCTGAAGCGTATCCGAGCGCGGCAGCAGGCCGCTTTCGGTCCGTTCCCCCATATGATCGATGAGGAGCTCTTTGGCTTCTGGGCCGCATACGGGGTCCCGCACCAATTCCACAAGATACGGCCCGGTAGCCAATAGCCGAAGCCGTGCCGGCGTCACATGCGACGGATCGGCGAAGTCGCCCGCATAGCCGGCGCGTTCTCGGACAAGAGTTCGCGGCGAAATCAGACGCGAACTTTCCAGCCACCTCGCCGTGCGGCGAAGATCTTTAGTGGCATCCATCAGGCGCTGCGCCACCTCGCCCGCATGAACCCAGGCAACGGCGAGTTGTTGGCGAGCTGTGAGATCGGACCACCCGTCCAGCCGAGCAAACTCAGAAGCGAAGAAATGGGCGGCGGTGCTGTAGAGTGCCCATTCTTCGGCTACGCCCTCCTTTGAGGCGATCTCGAGTACCGCGCGAGCTAGACGGGGACGAATTTCCTCATCGCCCTGGCCGCGGGCCCACAAGATTCCCGCCACAAACATCCTGCTCCAGACACCGCGGCTCGCATCGGTCACGAGGTTCATCAGTGCGTTTATGTCGGCTGGCGTAGCGCGCTCTATCTCATCGAGAAGAGCTTCGGGCGGCGGGACTGGCAGATGGCTCCACCGCTGGATGGTCACCATAAGTCCACGTTCGCGGATGAGGTCTCCGACCGCCTGATCTGTGTCGGTGGACAGTCGGAGGTAGGCCAGGATCGGCGGCAGCTCCTGAGGGACCAGCACTGTAGCCTTAAAGGGCTTCTGCTGTCGGAGATCGCCCTCCAGGTCCGCGTACCAAGAGGGCAATGTTTTGCCCGCTAGCTGCATCACGCGCATGGGACGCTTCCAAGCGGGGCGCACCCGCGCGAGATCTGCCGCCAGCCGATCCAGCCGATCTGACGCCATATCGAGAAGGTCCGCTTTCTCGGCGATCGCTGTGCGCCTGATGTCCCGTGCTGGTGCGGCAACCCTCGCCGGCCAGTCATCGAGGTGCAAGGTTCGCCTGCCGATCTTTAGGTCGAGGCTGGCCGCGTGCCTATCCGTAGCCGGGCGGAGGCGCAGGGTGGCCTGTTTCCCTGTCACCGTGCTCAGTGTGGCAGCCTGATTGACGCTTGCGGAGGCGGCGGCCTTCCAGAAATCGACCTCGTCAAATTGCAGCTCGTCGATTGTTATATTGCCGTGATCGGGGTTTCCGAAGGCGCCTCGGATTTTGGGCCGTTCGAGCAATCGAAGGCGCGGCGCTTTCGGCAGCGAATTGATCAGGTTTCCGGCAAGCGCGATCCAAGTCGGTCTGTGCAGTGAAGGGTCGTCCTCCAGCAGATCGATCAGATATCGCTCGAGAGCCGCCTCGAACGGCTCCTGCATCTCCGGCCGCATACGTAAGCGTTCGTCGATCACGGTTTCCCACACCCAGTCTAGGTAGGAGCGGAGACGATCGCGCTTCGACTTGGGCGGAAGGAGCTGGATGCCCACCATCACCAACTGGGCCAGATGGAGCCCGACGAGCAGGTCGTTGCGCGGATCTTCGGGCGCGAGCACGCTCAGCGAAAGCAACTCAGGATCGAGGTACTCGGCAAGCCACGAGGAAGCTGCCTTAGCATCCTCGATCGCAAGGCTTTCGTCATTCCATAATTCGCGAAGCACGTCCGCGGCGGCGTTACCAGTGTCGAGAAGGAACGGCAGCTCGCCGCGCGCGCCTTTCTTGGCGGCCTCATCATCCGGAAACTGAAACCAGCGACGATTGAGATCGTTTGCGGCGGCGCCCCGCCGAAGGATTGCGAGGTCTTCCGTTGCCTTGACGTCTCCATCGGCAACGGCTTCGCGAAGGTACTGGGTGATTTCCTCGGCGTGGATGTCGAGGAAGAGCCAATGGGCCTTCCGCAGCCGCTGACGACATTCCGACCGCACCCGACCGTCGATCCGCTCGTACCTAGCCAGAGCCCCGAGAATCTCCGCAGTGGTCACTGTGCGGAAGAATGGGGTCTCAAAGGCGGTGGTGAATCGGTCGTCTATCCAAAGAGTCGACCCCGGCTGCTTCATGGAAGAGACCACTTGGAAGAAGGACCGGCCTAATGGGTCGTCGTGGTCAGACGTAGGCGGGACAAAGGAGTAGGTGCCGTCCCCGATCCCTGTCGCCAGTCGGCTTATGAGCTTGTTCAGCGAGGCCAATACCACCGCAGCTTGCTCATCTGCAGCGATCTCCGACCGTAGAGTGGCAGCTTCTTCGGGCTCAATTACGAGCTTAAAGGAGTTCAGCAGATGAGGGAGGGCTCCGACCTCGGCCAGGGTCACAACCATCACCCCGTCCAAGCTAATCTGGCTGCCCGCTTTCGGCGCTGGCCCGATAGCTGGCTCCACGATCGTCGTCCCCAGCTTCTTCCGGATGGCGCCCAGCTCACGCCGGTTGTCTATCTTCATTAGAGATACGAGGCGCGAAAGGTTGAGCGTATTCGCTGGATCATTCCCCTCCAGATCCCAGCGCACCTTGTAGGTATCAATTTCCAGGTCCGAGGACCGGCAGCTCAGTCGACAATCATCAAGAAGGCTCAAAACTGCCCGCTTCGCTTCGACGCGGGATGGTTGGGCCGGTTCCAGGCTCGAGCGAATCTCCGCCAGCGCATTTTGGATGTCAGGCGCGATCCTGATCGGTCGAAAGGCGCGCTCAACGGAATCGAGTATGCCCGAGCCATGAGCCGTGAGCAGAGCCGTAACGTCGGCGGTCAGGACGACGTCGCTCGCTTCGGCGGGCCAAGGCTGCTCATACCGGCGCCCGTAGCGGGCAAATAACGGGGGCGGTTGCGCGCCCTCCGGTTCCGGCACTACCAGTCTGCCTAGGTAGAGCTGCGCGAGCGCTCCCGGATTGGACCGGGCCATCGCATGGATGGGAATGTGCCCGCGCTGGTACTTCTCGTAGGCCTCGTCCGCCGCGGCCCGGCGCTTCTTCATCATCTCCACGACAGTATCGATGTCCGAGATCATCTGGACGCCTTCGGCGCCGCGCCTTCCAAGATCCTGTATCCGCTCAACCAGCATGTCTTGCTCGGCTGCCAGGTTCAGCTTGGCCGCCAATCCGTACGTACCGGTGACGAGTTCGTCCGGAACATGACTGGCAAGGGTCCGCGTAATCCGGATCGCGGCGCCTCGGTCGTGATGGAGCGCAAGGGCAGCCAGGTGGATATGTCCGGGGTGTGGATCGGCCAATTTGTCGGCATGCCGCTCGTACAGAGCGATGGCGGCAGGCACGGCGCCGACAGCCAATTGAAGGTTGATGGATTGCCAGAGATCGCCCGGGGACAGCGTCGTCTCCGCGATGCGGCGGCTCTCCCGCGTCGCCTCGAGGAGTTCGCCTGAGGCGGTCAAGCTTGCGACGCGCAGTCGTTCCAAATCTACCGGGAGTCTCGAGTCGGGGAAGGCCGACACGTTTTGGAGCGCCGCCAAGGCCTCCCCGGGGCGGTCGGCCTGATAAAGCGCATGTGCGGCCACAGCGATCGCCTCAGCGGTGTCCACCTCCTCTATCAGTATGTGAGCGGCGTCGGCCGGCGTATTATGCCGTCCGCCCTCCAGGAGGTGTTGGAGCGCCGCCAATAGAACTCGACGATCGCCCCCAGGAGCGGCCGCATCCTTCGCCAGGCGGTCGATCTCCTGAAGCCGCTTCTTACGGGGGCGCAGTCGAAGAGCTGCTCGGAATGCGACCCAAGGATAAGTCGCCATCGCCTCTTTCGAAAGCGGGCGGCCGCCCTCTAGGTCAAGCACTACTGACCAGTAGGCGAACGACGGCTGCTCGCCCGCTGCCTCCGGCTTCGCCATTCCCTCTTTCAGCAGGCGCTTGGCGAGCGGCAATTCACGGGTCTGCACAGCCAGAGCAATTCGAATGAGACGGATTTCGAGATCATCCGGCCGCTCAGCAATGAGAGCATCAAGTTGGCGCCCGGCAGCCACTCGATCGAAATCCAACCCCCTTGCCATTCCCCAGGCGACCGCTGGCGCGGAAAACCGATCACCGAGGAGTAGCTGCTCAAGCAATAGCTGAGCCTCGGAACGACGGCGAGGAAGACATGCGAGCGTGCCGAGGAGCCATGCTGCCATCGAGTCTCGATCGCGAAGGTCGGGCTGGCTGGACAGATCTGCAAAGAGTTCAGACGCCTCGGTCAGGTCGCGAACGGCGTCGTCGCTCTCGCGCACGAGTGGCTGATCAACGGGGTGTGGCCATTCTCCAACAATAGGCTCAACAACAGGAGAAAGCGCATGGTGGAACAGGCAAATCGCCAACATCTGGCGGCAAGCCCGATTGTCCGAATCCCGTGAAACGGCCTCGCGGGCGGATGAGACGGCGTTCGCGCGGTCGCCGATCAATAGCTGCGCCAGCGCCCTAAGCCTGAGGGTCTCAGCTCCGGTTGGCCCTTTGGGAACGTCCGCTAGGCTCCTTAGCGCCTCTTGAACTTGGTTCAGCCTGAGGTACGCGATCGTGCGGACCTCGATGACTTCAGGGGATGTCGTCTCTGCGGTTTGGGACAGGGCCGCTTCCGGCCCTATCGCTTCCAGGGCGAGGATAGCGCGGCCACGCTCCGATGACCCGCCATCCAGGGCGTCGGCTTCGTCGAAAAGTGCTTTCGCCCGCTCGAACGCCTCCTGTCGGATCAGCAGGCCCGCGAGAAGACGCAGCATGCTCGCTCTCGTCTCTGGCGCTGAGGCAGACGCAGCGGCTGACTGGAACAGTGCCTGCTCGAGCGTCATTCGCGCTCGTTCTGATTCCCCGCGGCGAATGCTTCGCTTAAGCTCGTCAACCAGGGCACTCTGTGCAAGGTTGAGCTGGCCCACATAAGCGGCAACGTTTGCTGCACCGAAATCGCCGAGCTGAAGGTCCTTCTGCAGGCCAGTGAGGGGGCCCACCTGCGGGCCAAAGAGGCGCTCATACCACCCTTGGTCGAGATGGCCGCGGACCACCGTTGGTGCGCCTGCCAGTCGATCGTAGATCGCGTTCGCGTCCCAGACCACGAACTCGATGCCGAGTTCGTCGAATCGGGCGACCTGGGTGAGGATCTCGTCGTGGGCAGCTCGAGACTTGATCGCGCACCCCACGAACAGGATGAAACGACGGACGTTCTTGCCGCTCCAATGGACGTCCCAATGTTCCAGGAACTGGTCCGCGGCCGTCCTAACCTGCTGAGGGGTAAACCTACGATAGGCTTTGCTTTGGCCGACTTCGAGCTCGGGGCCTGAGCTGGTGCGCCGATGCGCTACGTGGTCTGCACCAAATTGGATTTGGCCATCCGGACCATAGAGGCTGTCGCCGAATATCCCCGGCTGCGCCCCGTGCAGCGCCCGCGCGAGGTGCTCGAACCTCCTGGGCCCCAGCTTCCAGAAGTCGTGCTCGTCCGCGGCGCTTTCCGGCAATCTCGGTTCGGATTTCGTCAGGGTCGAGCTCCTGATCACTTGATCATCGCACTATGGCGCTCGGCTGGCGCATTTGGAATGGTGGAACGAAATATGGACAAATTTGCCGTAGCCAGGCGAGCCGACAATAGCGGTTTACTGCCGTCTCGCGCGCGGTGCCCGCAAGCGGAGGATCCCCCGGAAAAAATCATCAAATCTCTCGGCAATCGGCTCCGCGATTTGTTGGGGTTTAACCGTGGGTTCGCCTCCGCCGGCGGCCGGACCGTACCCCGACCGTACTGGCTGGAGGGCCCCCTTCGCCTGTCGGTCAGCGGATATCTTATCCTAGCCTTATCTTTTTTCGCAGCTGCGCTTCGCACGACGTGCCAAAATAAAGATTTGATCCCTGTGACTTAGCCTCGCTACCGCGTCTCACACGCTATGTGAGGAGATAAGAGAATGTCGGCGCCGGACCTCAGGCCCGCCTGAGACATGGAGCGCCATTCGGTACGGTCACTGAAGGAGAGGTCGAAGGGTGGCGAATGTCTTCGAGGGAACCGTCTACCAAGTTCAATTCCTTTCACTACGCTTTCACCTACTCGCGGTAGCCTTCATCGTCAGAGCAGGCATAAAGCTCTGATTGTAGTCGATTATCCCCGCAGAGAGGGTTTCCACTGGTGAAAGGAAATGCAAGGAGTCTGCGAGAGCTGGAAGCGGACCGAGATTAAGACGAGATCGAGCCACGGCTGGACGCTCGTTTTCGGCTCGTGGATGAGCTGTGGGAGCAATGCGGAGGCTGTACCCTGATCAGGGTTCGCTGCGCAGCTCTCGGTCATTGTGATGCCTACGTCGTTGACAGAAGTGGCCGCGGCGTCTCCTTTTGCACGGGTTTCTATTCCCCAGTGGGTCAGGACGATGAGCCGCTGTAGCGTCTGTCCCGAGATATAGCCGAGAGCCTTGCTGCGCCGGCAGCTGCGACGCCGGGGGCCTCTACCCGTTTGGGTAAAGTGAGTGGCTCGGCAATATCTCTTGTCGCGGCTCGAGCCGAGCACCTGAAGATCGGTTAGGCTTAGAACGGCGCCTTCTTAGGCCAGCATTGCTCGCGTACCCGCTCGACCTCTCGCGCGTGCGCGCGCCTTCCGCGGCTGCCGGAATAGCCCTTGACGGGAATGCGGGTCTGCTGGTTAACCGCAAGCGCCTGCAACCGCGGCAGCCCCATCTTCGCGCAGCAGCGTTGGATCACGCCGAGAAACCAGCTCGCGGCGCGCCAATGCTCTCCGATGCTGGCACTGAGCTCCTTGTAGCTAAGCGGCTTACCGCGCTTCGCGGCGGCGACGAGCTTCGGCCAGGCGCGCCGCGCGCGGCGACGATGCAGCTTCTTGTCCACCGTTCGCCTTCCTCCTAACAGACATACCCGCGAGCCGCCCGCCGGTTCCGGGTCAAATCGACAGCGGGCCGATCCCGCTCCGCTGTCCGATAAAGTTGGTCTCGGACACCGCTCGGCGCCAATTTCGCGAGCCCATAGACGGACAAACGATGCTCGATCGACGAGTCCAAATTCTAGATGGAGGCCGCGACGCCGCGGCGGCGGCGACCATCTCATCGCTGCGCGACCGGCCCTATCTCGTCCTACTCGGCGAACCCGGCATCGGCAAAACGACGGTGCTCGAAGTCGAGGCAGCCGCCGCCGGCACTACGGTGATCAAGGTCCGCGAACTGATCAACAACAGCGTTGACCTGCCAGGCGGCACGCTGTTCCTCGACGCACTCGACGAGTATCGCGTCGGTGCCACCGATCTCGACAAGGTCCATCAGCTGGTGGGCGCGATCCGCGCCGCCGGCACGCCGCAGTGGCGGCTGACCTGCCGTGCAGAGGATTGGCAGAAAGGCGCCGATCTCGACGCGATCCGCCGCACCACCGCGGGCGCTCCCATCACCGTGGCGCAACTGCTCCCGCTCGAAATCCCCGAGGCGCTCGCCGTGCTGCAGGCGCTGGGCGAGGCCGACCCCGAGTCGTTCGTCGACCGCGCGCTCGCGATGGGCGCCGGTGGCCTGCTCGAAAGCCCACTCAGCCTCAAGTTGCTGCGTGAGGCGGTGATCGGCGACAAGCCATGGCCGACCACCCGGTTTGCGTTGTTCGATCAGGCGACCAGCGCGCTCGCCCACGAAGAGAATAAGGTCCATCGACTTGACCGCAGCCGCGCCAGCGCGGAGGCGATCCTCACCGCGGCCGCCACAACGAGCCTCTTCTTGCTCGTGACTGGTAGCCGCTTCCTTTGGCGCTCGGGAGCGCTGCCCCGCTCGGGCGACGCGCGCGCCAATCTGCCGGCGAGCGCCCTGGGTTTCGACCCGCCGCTCGTCGACGATCTTGTCGGCTCAGCGCTGTTTCGCGGTGAAGGCGAAGCGTTCGAACCCGTTCACCGGACGATCGCCGAGTTCCTCGGCGGCCGCGCGCTCGCCCGCGCGATAATCGGCGGCGCAAGCACTGCGGCGCTGCCGTTGGGCCGCGCCGCGGCGCTCATCACCGGCAAGGACGGCCGCGCGCCCACCGACCTGCGCGGGCTTTACGCCTGGTTCGCCGCCCACCTCGCCAAGTTCGGCGCGCATGCTGAGGCGCGCGAGCTGGTCGAGGCCGATGCGGTCAGCGCTCTCGTTTATGGTGACGCCGCGGTGTTCGACACAGCCGCCAAGCGAGCAATGCTGGCCAACCTTGACCGTCACGACCCCTATTTTCGCGCCTCAGACGTTGGCACCACGTCGGTCGGCGGGCTCGCCTGCGAGGAGTTGAGCGAGGATCTAGCGCACGCAATCGAAAAGGGCGACGGCACCCACCGCATGATGACGGTCTATGAGGTGCTCGGCGCCGGCCCGCCGGTGGCGTCGCTCAAACCTCGCTTGCGAGCCATCGCCCTCGATCCGGCCCGGCCAGAGTGGCAGCGCACCCGGGCCACCGACGCTTGGCTTAACGGTCAGGCGGATCCCGCTGCAGCGCGCCGCGACCTCTTCGACGCGCTCTCCGCCGAGCCGCGTTCGGCCGCGCGCGAGGCCGTGCGCGCCGAGTTATTGAGCGCGATGCCCCCCGAGCTGATCACCCTCGCCGACCTCACCAGCCTAATCGGCGATTTCGTACGACTGCCCGATGATAATGTGATCATGCGCCTTTACGGCCTACGCAGCTTCCTCGTCGCGCACCCGCGCCCGGCGCTGTTCGATGCGCCGCTTGATTGGCTGTCATCCGAGCGCGGGCGTCGGCATGACGTCGAGGTCGAGGACCTTCTCGACCATGCTCTTGCTGCTGCGATCCGCGGCACCCCGGACCTCGATGCGCCGCGATTGTGGCGCTGGCTAGTCCACGCTCGCGAAGACAAATGGACCAATCTCCGCAACGCCACCCGGCCGGCCGTGGCCGAATGGCTGAAGGCGAATCCGTCGCGCGAGCTAGCCTTGTTCGAATCGATCCTCGGGACCGACGATCCGGCCGAGGGCCCGTGGATGATCGGCACCTACTATATCATGGTCGCTGGCTCGCCGAACGGCCAGATCCTCGACCATCTCGTGACGCGCGCGGCGGAGGCGAAGGGCGCAATTCAACGACGTCCGCTCGCGATCGCGGTGAACCTCGCACGGCGCTACGATGTTGGCCAGGACGCTTACTGGCGCCTATTCGCATTTCTCGAATCGATGCGGCGCAGCGGCAAGCGGCTGCTGCGCGAGCTCACTGTCGTCGACATCGAACGCTGGCGGATGCGCCAGTATACGCGGGCGCGTCAGACCGGTCAGGCCGAAGCAAAGCGTCGCTCGAAGCAGCTCGCTACGCTCCGGCGTAACATCGCCGGCATCGCCAGCGCGCTTTACAAGTCGACGCTCGCCTGGGCTGCCGAAATCTATTTCCACCCGCGCGACAAGAAGGAAGCCGCTCAGTCGGGGCTGGAGCGAGTCGCCGCCGAAAGCGACGATGCGGTGCTCGACGCCATCCTAACCGGCTGGCGCGTCCTCGCGACTGCCGACACTCCCGGTGTCCATCCCGAAACACTTGGCCAGTTCGAGGCGAAGGGAGGCCATTTTTATTCCGAATATGCCGCGATGGCCGGATTGGACCGGCTCCGGTCGGAAGGCGACTATGACCTCCTTACGCTGCCGCTCACGCTCGCGATAATCGTGCTGCGCAGCGGCTGGATCACCCACCCCAGCGGGTCGCGCGAGGCCCTCGAGCGCTGGGCCTGGGACCGACTCAACCTGGACCCGGTCGCCGGCGCCGCCGCCCTCGAGAGCTACTGGGAGGCGATCCTCGCCCATGGCGGGCACAGCAACCACTGGCATCAGGCCGGCGACGATGGGGGCGGAAAAGCGGTGGCGCTCGCGAGCGCGGCGATGCTGACCCGCCATCCCGCGCTCCCGCCCGACACGCTGCGCACCCTGATCGCGGTGGCCGCAAAGCACCTAGACCGGGCCGCGCTGGCTGGAATCGCTGCCGCGGCTCTCGCCGGCTCGGCACTGCCCGCAAAGCAGCGGGCGATCTGGGGCCTCACCTTGTTCGCGCTCGACCCCCTCGGCGGCCGTGATCCACTGTCTGGCAATGACGACGCGGATCTGCTCGCCTTGTGCGACGGGATATCGGGCACCCGGCTGATCGACGTTTTTCCACGCGGCAGTGGCGTGGAGCAGGTGGCGATTGCGGCCGGAATGTTCGCACTTGTGGCGCCTCATGCGGAGCCCTATGTCGAGCGGCGCAGCGGCCGGGTTCTGCAATCACACCGCCAGAGCGACGCCGGCAACGCCTTCCTCAATCGGCTCGCTGCGCTAGCCACGCCCGACGCTACCGCCGCGATCGCCGCGCTGAAGGCTAAGCTCACCGCCTATCCTAAATGGGATGCAGCTCTAAAGCATGCGGCCGAGCAGCAGGGCCGCGCCCGGCGTGACGCTGAGTTTCTCCCCCCTGATGCGGCGGCGGTCGCCGAGGCGCTTGCGGGTCGCGCTCCCGTCAACGCCGCGGATTTGCGGGCGGTCGTCGTCAACGAGCTGCGGCGGTTCGCGCGGGAGCTGCGCACGGGCGCCACTAGCCCATGGCGTGACTATTGGAATACCGACGCGCATGGAAAACCGACGACGCCCAAGATCGAGAACATTGCGCGCGACATCACGTTGACCCGGCTTCATGACCGGCTTGTGAAGTACCGGATTGCTGTCGCGCTCCCTGAAGCGCAGCGCCGTGACGACAGCCGTGCCGATGTTCTCATCGTATCAGGCGCCTCTCGTAACCTGCCGATCGAAGCGAAACGCCATTACCATTCTGACCTTTGGCACGCGGCTGAAGGCCAACTTCAAGGCTATGTTGCTGACGAGGGTGCCGATGGCTACGGAGTGTTGCTCATCTTCTGGTTCGGCGATGTCGCACCCCCGCCCGCTCGCAGGGATGGAGTGGTGCCGACCTCCGGGCAGGAGCTTGCGGCGTTACTCGAGGCGGACTTGTCGCCGGAGTTGCGCGCGCGCACCGACATTGTCGTGCTCGACGTCGCGGCACTAGACCGCGCAGCTAAGCGGCGGTCAAACAGGGCCCCGCGAGCAAGAAAGCGGCGGCGACAAAATCTGGCTCCGTAGCCAAGACGCGGAAGGCGGATTCCTGAGCGAAGACGATAGCTCCACGCCCGAGGTGGTGTCAGTGCAGGGCTGCCAAGCGAGCTCACCCTACTAGGCTTCCTCGCCGCCGACGGGAACGCCTACTTGTGGGTCCCAGGCAGCTTATGCATCTAGCTGAACCCAGGTCCGCTAACCCCTGATCGCCTGCGAGCTGCCCCTCCGCGATCGGCTAAATTCAACCATGGCAGACGTGGTGTCTGCCTACCTCTCTCCGTAAGCGACTGGGTCGCATCACCGCGCGTTCAATGTCCACTTTGCACCCAATTGCCCGGTCGACGATTTAAGCGTCGATCCTAAAAGCTGGCGTTCCGCCAAACAGGCGCCGATCCATGCGCGCCCCGGCCCGGAGTCTGCTGCCCACGCGGCAAGCCGCGAGCGCGCAGGACTGGCGCCCGGCGGCTTGGATCATCGTACGACAGCGGAAAGAGCTAGCTCCTCAGCCGCCGCTGCCGGGCTTCCAAATCCTGGCGCTCGGCATCGCGCGCCCACCCGGCGGCCATGCGCTCCAGCATATCCGCCGTCCGCGGCCAGCGATGACTGGCGCGCGCATGGCCCTGATATTCGTCGGCCAGCACGCGCTCTTGATCGCCGCCATCATACATGCCGCGCGTCGTGACGCCGCGCATGTTGAATCGCTCAGTTTGGATGCCTCGTTCCAGTTCATCGCTCGCGGCGCGTTCGATCTCATTTCGAACAAAGCGGTGCGGCCATGCCCCATCCGCATCGTCCTGCGGCGCATGGGCTAGGACCTGCCCGATCACGACGTCGGTCACCTCAGCGCGCTCATGTTGGCGCCCGAGCTCGCGGACCCGGTCGATCCATGCCGTCAGCACGCCGTGATCCGGTGAATCCGACAGGAAGCCGGGGGTCCGGTCGAGACTCGAGAGCAATCGATATGCCTGACGCCAGCGGCCCCGCTCGGCCGGGTCGAGCTTTGCTTCATCCGGCGGCGGGTCGTTGTCGCCGCGATAGACGTCGCGTACGATACTGTGGAACAACTCCGGATCCGCGAGCATCAGGCCGTGCAGGCGAAGCGGCCGCTCCTGTCGTTCGAGCAGCGGCAGCAAGGCATATTCCCGCTTGCCGATCTCAAGGGCATCTGCATCGCGGGCATCGAGAGCACGGAAGGCTTGTTCGAGATCATAGTCCAGCATGCCCGCTACCATGCTCTGCGCAGTCCCGCTGTTGATCTCGTCTACAATCGCATCGAGCAGCCGGAACAGCAGATCGGTCGGAATGTCGACCAGCCGGTTCAGCGCCGATTCGAGGCCAGCGATCGCCCGTCCATATTCGAGTAGGCGCGTCACTCGCTCGACCAGCAGCGGTGGGGATCCCTCGATCCAGAAGGGCTTCACGTGGCGCCAATAGCTATCCTCCACGCCGGTCCCGATCTTGGGTAGCGCCTGCCAGGTCTCTTGCTCGTCTGGCCAGGCAAACAGCAACGCGGCGGTGGCATCGTCGTTGCCGGAGGCGCAGTGGAGCTCCTTCACTAGCAGGAGCGCCGCGGCCTCGTCGGTGCGGCGGCGGTAGACCGAGGCGAGCGCGGTTGCGAGCGACCCACCCGGCTCTGCAGCGAAGCTCTTCCGGAGCAACGTCTCTACCTGCGCGGTGTCGAGCCCACTGTCCTCAATCGCGCGCACCACGAGATGCCACATCCGTGCGGTGCCGGCGAGCGCGAGCACCGCCTCGGAGCCCTGCTCGAGATATAGCTTCTCGACCACACGCGCGCGCTCAGCAGCGGCGGCAGCATCGTCGCGCTCAAGCGCGCGGACATCGAACAGCTCAGCGACCGACACGACCGGATCGGCGGGCGCATAGGCACCGACGATGCGGCGTACCTCGGCAAGCTCCACGGTCGGAAGCGACCAATCAGCGTCCGGAAACCGTTCGTGTTGCCGCAACGTGCTGCGCAACCCGGTCCAGAGCTGTTCGCGAACCTCACCAGTGGCGCTGGCGAGCGTATCGTCCAGCGCCCGGAGCGCCGCCGCCCGCTGTTGTGGCGCGAACCGCATCATCGGCCGCAGCAGTTCCTGCATGCGCGCCGGATCGCCCGCCGCCGCCGCGATCGCCCGGGTGATTAGCGCATCATAGGCGAGGGCCAGGTCGTGATGCGTCACTGCTGGTGCCGGGACGTCCGACTCGCGCAAGCGCGGCCGCGCCGTGCCGCTTGTGATGCGCATCTCGTCGGGCAGTAACCGGAGCAGCAGCTTCCATCCCACCTGCGGGTGCGACGCGATGATATCGTCGACAACCGAAAGCCGAGCATCGGCCGGCGCATGCGTGCCGGGATGCCAGGGCAGGAAGATATCGGCAAGGCTCGCATCGGGACGATTGGCCAGCCGGCCGCCGGGGTCGATCTCGGCGAGGCGCGCCAGGATCAGCGCTACGCGCCGTAGCCGCCGCGAATCCCAGGCAAGCGTCTCCAATGCCCATAGCACCCCGGTGTGGCGCGAGGTTCGGAAGGACAGACCATAAACCTCATCAAAGATCGGGCGGATCGCTGCTCCCTCGCCCTCGAGCATGTGCTCGAGGGCCGACAGAAAAACATCTGGGGCTGCCTCCGCCAGAATTGGCAGCTCGTTTTTGAGACTTGTGAGGAGCCTGGCGTTGGTCTTGAGACCCGGAAGCTCGCCAATGGCTTTATCGGCGAACGCCTGCCCCTCTCCTGGGGTCAAATCGAGCCGCGCGGTGTCCTGCCAGAGCGCGATCAAAAGCAGCGTGTTGGCGAGGCCATCGCGCAGCCAGTCGCTGTATCGCGGCACCCGTTCCGCGCCAAAGCGAAACGACTCGTCGGGATCGGGGTCGGGATCAAGCACGCTGAATACCTGCTCGAGCACCGGCCGGAGGAGCGCCAAATGTTCGCGGCCAATGTGGTGGCCGGCATGTACGAACGCGTCCATCGGGGCGCGCACTTTGTAGACCGTGCCTTCGCGATCTAGCGCCGGGTCCGAACCTTCGACGAAGCCGCGAATCCTGCTTTCATAATTAGTATAGCTGCTGGCGCCGGCGAGCGTGGTCACCACGGCTTGATCGAGCGGGTTGGTACTGTCCCATCCCCCGGCAAGGATGGCGGGAAGCAGCAATTGCGCATGCTCGACCCAATCCGGCACTTCGCAGGTGCCACCGGGGATTTGCCGGGCAAGCGCGGTGAGGCTGCGGCCGCAGCCCTTGGCAAGCGCCTCCGCGCGGGCCTGGGGCTGGTTCATCTTGGCAAGCGCGTTCGCCATGGCGAAGCTGCTGGGGCGTTCGAGCAGGGTGCCCTTTTTAACGGCCTGTTGCCGGCCGAGCGGCACGAGGGTCGGGCCAGTGTCGCCGAGCTGACCCGGCGCGCGCGCCGCTTCGCCGCGGACCAGGAATACCAGATTGGATTTGCCCGCCAGCTCGCGCGCGGCGTCGGAAGTGTCGACGACTAGCGTCCGCGCTTCGAGGAACAGCTTCACCTCGGGTTTTGCCGAGCGGATTGCGGCCACCGCGAACGCAGTCACCTCGTCTGGCGAATCGGCGATAAAGCGCAGCGGCTGGGGCGGGCCCATCAAGCCGGTCAGCAGTTCGTCGACCTGACGTTCGCGCTCGGCGAGGAGCATTTCCTCGATCAGCCGGGGGTCGAATCGGTCCGCGAAATCAAACCAATAATCATCCGTGCTGCGCACGCCCTCCCGCGGGGCGACCCGAAGAGTGTTCTTCGCGTGCCAGGCCGACACTGCGGGGCATTCGGCGAGCCAGTCCTCAAGCTGCGCCCCGTCGATCAGCTTGACCTTCTTCCATTCGGACTCCTTCTTGCGGGCCTTTTCCCAATCCTCGATCTTGTTTTTTGAATCGGAGGAATCCCAGGTGAAGGGGGTGACGAGAACCAACGTCGCCTCCGCTTGATCGGTGGCGCTGACCTGGTCGGTGCGCTTTTTGAAGTCTTTGAGTGCCTTGGCCTGGTGACCCGCCTCGGTGCCGAACTCCCAATAGGATCTTCCCTGTGGAACATTCAGGACCTCGACCGAGCTGTCGAGCACGCCGTCGAAGCCACGGACCTGGCCCTTCTCACCGGTCGGAAAGCGGATTGCGGTGATGTCTGGCGCTGTCGCGCGGACAAGATCGGAGATCATGCCCGGGAGCTCGGTCTCTGACGTTCTTGTCCGTCCCCATGCGTCGAGCTGCGCGGTCGTGATCCACTTCATCCTGGCATCCCCGGGTTTGATGCCGCGATTTTCCGGCACGGCACCGCTCTATTCTTTCGATCCTATTTAGGAGGCCTTGCTAGCTGCGCCAGTGTTGATGGCGGAGGGGATTGTTGGGAGGCGACTATCCGCCGCGGGCGCCCGTGCCTATACTCGACCAATCTCGGTTTGGCCTCACCTTGCTTTGGTGCGATGTGGGCTTATGCCGAATTTTGCCCATCGCTTCAGCACACCGACCGCGAGCACGGCTTCGACGATCGACCTGACAGTTCGGGAAATCGAGGATGCTGGGCTACTCGAGATCTTGCAGACGCCCGGCGCCGCGGTGGGCAACTGGAAGATCCTCGACGCTCTGCTCGATCCCGCTGCCTCGACTTTCACCTTTGCCCAGCAGCTTGGCCATGCCCGCGAGGTGAAGACGGCGATATCCGGATTGTTCGGCCGGTTCGTCGCCCGCGCCTATGCGACGAAGTTCCTTGGGCTGACGCACTTCACCCATGTCCGCAAACCGCCGATGACGCTGACCGGGCACCTGCACGGTGCGCTCCACCGTGTCGCGGGAGCGAACGGCGACATGCCTGACTGGGTCGCCTGGGGCGTGGCCCCCGGCATGGCGATCGTCGAGGCCAAGGGCTGCCATCATCCGAAAGGCCCCGAGGCGGCCTTGGCCCGCGCCTATTCCCAGGCGCAGCGCGCCGAGATCAGGGCCGGGGCTGCCCTGGCGCCTTTCAAGCGCTTCGCCATCGCCACGCGCTGGGGATTTTCGACACCCATCGCTAGCCAGCCGATGCTTTGGGTGCACGATCCCGACGAGGAAGGAGCGATCGCGCCCGAGGAGGTCGAGGCCCTGGCACTGGGGATCGCTCGCTGGCACATAGCGAGCCTACTCGATGCGCTGGGCCATAAGCAGCTCGCCAAGCCGATTCACGGGCTGATCCGGGAGCGATTTAAAAACCGCCGCGAGGCGGCGGCTGAGACAGCGCGCGGCGCGCTGGACCGCACCGAGACCTATCGTGTCAATCGCGCCCAAGGTGCGCCTGACGACGAGGTGATCGGTGGCTTTGTAACCAAGGGTGGGCCGCTCGGGGAAACTGACCTGTCGATCGCCGATCAGGAAGCCTTGGCGCGGCTGGCGCTCAAGCCGACTTTTGTCGGCATCGAGCGCCACTCGATCAGCGACGCGATCGACGGCCGCCTGCCAAAGCCTCTAAAAACGGCCGATAGTCCCAGCGATACGCCTGGCGCCATGCCCCGCCGCGCTGGCGAGGATGGCGCCGGCAGCTGGGTGGTCCGACTCGAAGGCGACGAGGCGCAGGTGGGCCGAGCCCGGCCCATCAGTTGACCCAGATCCGCCGCGGCGGATTGACCGTCCCCGGCTAGTGGTAGGGTCGGGCTATCCTTGACCACTCAAAACAGCGTGTTGGCATAGGATGCTTTGTGCACCCGCCTCATAGCTGAGTGGCAGTATATCGCGAGCTCAGGCGCGCCCTCACAAGGCTGCCCCGCATTACTAAAAAAGGGGCTCGCATTGGACTGACAGCACCCTACCGACTATTTATCGCGCCACGCAAATGGCTACTGTCGAGCCTTCGCCGTTTGAAGCGGACTTTTAGCTCTCGGCCATTTCAGCCTATGGCGGAGGCATTGTCTGCCAATCCAGGCGGCCTAAGACACCGTAATCGCTAAACTATCTGGTGGAGAGCCGGAGGCGTTCCCCCATATGTACCCACAAGGGCGGGTATCGGTCGTCAAATTTCGAGCCTGTCGGGCAGCTTCCCGATCAGCTCCCGGAAGGTCAGCTCCGGGTCGGCGCCGAGCGCCTTCATGATCGCGTAAAACTCGATCACGTCGACGCGGCGCTCGCCACGCTCGACGAAGGAGATAAAGGGCTGGGGTCGACCAAGGCGAGCAGCAAGCTCGACCTGAGTCACGCCGGCCCGCATCCGCGCCTCAATCAGCATCTCGAGCAGGAGCTTGTACGGCTCCGAATGTGTGGATCTCGCCACCCGCCCCCGCGCAGGAAATTGAAGTGGTGGCTTCCCTACACGCGCGCAAACGGTATATGAGGTTCATATATCTAGGCGGGGCAGGCGCGAGCCTGGCCTCTGGAGCAGGAGGACCGCGTGGCTGAAGCGAACGAATTGGTGGAACGGCTCAGCGCAGCCGTCGGCATCATCATGGAAGACAACGGCCCCGTTGCGCTGACACCAATGCCAGCGACCGAACGGGAGGTGGAGCTGAGGCTCAGCGACCTCGACCAAGCGTGCCAGGACGCTGCCTCTCTGATCCAGGCTGCAAAAGTCCTGTCGCGGCGTGGTATTCGCTAGGAGGCACGGCAAGCCTCAACGTCGACCGATCGATGTCAGATGCATCGGGCCTTTGAGCTGAGGCGTTGCGCCAGTAGAGGCTCTTCCGATGAGCAACGGAGCCTCCTTCGATGCGCAGGCGCTCCATCCAAAGGCGGCAGCGTCGTTCGATCGCCGAGGTGATCGCCTGCTCGCGCTATTCGAGCGCAGGCCGCCTCCGCCGTCGCCCCCTGAACCCTTCGAGAGCCGCCGCCCTGCTGAGGTCGTTCACGCGATTGCCAGCGACCCCTTTGGGGAGCTTTGCGACGCCGGCCTCCGCACCACCGGCTGGTATTACTATGAAGGGGCCGAGCAGATGACGCTCAGCGGTCCCGGCTATCGTGAGCTGCGCCTCTTGGTTGAAGATGTTGGCCGGAAGCAACCGTTCCGCAGCGGCTTTTCCCGAAGATTTCTGGAGAGGGCGGTGATTACTTGGTGCCAAGCGTCATCGACGGGGAAGACGGCGGTTGGCCTCGCGTCGCACCTGCTGAATGAGTGCAGCCGCGCCTACGCAGAGCACGTTTACCTGGTCCCGCTAGCCTATCTGGAGATCGCGCACGACTTCAAGATCGGAGAGGTTCGCCTAATCACCGTGCCACCTGAATTGTTTGAGGAGGCCGCGCAGCGCGCTCGAGAGCGCCATCCTGACAAGGAGAATGCTGGACGCAGCAGCGAAGAGCTTGGCCGAAAGCTCGGCAATGTGGCGGCCGTCGAGGTGCGGACGCTGGGTGAAAAGCGCTTCGCCGCTGACCGGGCCCTGGAAGTCGCGCGGGATGTCGCCGGCGTGATCCGCTTCATGTCACCCGCGGCGATCTCCGCGACTGTGCCAAGTCCGGTACATCCGCTCGGACACGATCCGTTGCCCTCGATCCAAATGCTACGGCTCGAAGATTCTCGTCTTGTCGGAGCTGAAGCCGAGTTCTTCCACGCCGGCCTCGCTATGTGGAAATTGTCGGCGCCGGACATCGAGCAGCTCACCAATGGAAGCTTGGCCAACATCGGCCATTTCTTCGATGGGCGACCTTTGAACGATTTCGCGGAGCGGCTTCGCCACGCTTTCTTCGGCTTCTGCCGCGCCATCGGTCGGTACGACGCTGGCGATCGCCTCGTTGGTGCCATCTCCGCCCTCGAATGTCTGCTCGTCCGGGACGAGAGCGAACCAATTCAGTATTCGGTGGCGGATCGGGTGGCCTTCCTAACCGCACACACGCAAAGTGAGCGGCTTGAGGCTGTCTCGACCTACAAGAGAGCCTATGCTTTCCGATCCGGCATCGTTCACCGTCTCGCGGGCATCGCAGAAGAGGAGGTTGCGGATGGACTCTTCCGGCTTGCTTTCATTGCCTTTCACAAAGCCATCACCGGCCTGACTATTTTCGACTCGCGTCAGGCATTTCTGGATGGCCTCGACAGAGTCAAATTTCGCGCAACTTAGGCGCATTGGCGGCGCGTGGCATCACAAGGCCTTTGCGACCTAAGGGCCTTCCAGGCGCCCGGGGGCGTCCGGCCCATCGGTGATCTGCAAATCTTACCGAGCCTTTAGAGTGCATCTCCACCCGGATCGTCGACTTCCCCACGCAGGGCGACACTCCTACCTGTGAGCCATGCGGATCGAGCGAACTGGAAAGATCGGGCCCCTTACGCCACGGGTGGTAGAGTATCTGACGGCGACGCTTGGCGGAGTCTCGCTCGACGATACTCATTCCCCTGAGGCCACACGGATCGATTACGCCTGCCTTCGAGGCCTTTTGGCGGTCGAGCTCAAGACGCTGGAGGAGCCGGCGACCGAACGGATCGACAACCTCACTGACGAGCTACGGCAGCGAGAGGATTGGCCGATTTTTCTCGGTTCCGCCCCGATGGAGTCCTTCATCAAGAACCTGGACGACCCTGACGGCGTGAGGCGTCGCATGATTGACCGTGTCGGGCGAGCAATCATCAATCACCTCAAAAAGGCCAACCGCCAACTCCGGGCGCATGAGGCTTCCTTTCCGCGGCAAAACATGGTGCGACTGCTGGTGCTCGTGAATGAGGATCACGAGATCTACGACCCTCATACCGTCTCGTACATCCTCTGGCACGCCGTGCGGCGCACGGACGGGGATGGGCCGCTTTACGGGCATGTGGATGGCATCCTGTACCTCACCCAGCGCCATGCCACGGTGAAGAACAACAAGCTGACCTATCCCATTGTCACCATCGAAGGTCCCGGCTGTTACGACCACCCGTGGAAGGGCGATGTGCTGGACCTGGTCGCCCACCGGTGGGGAAGCGAAAACGGGTACGACCAAGAGCCAATCGGTTCAGTCGATGAGTTTGTGACGATCGACCATATCCCCGAAATCGCGCCTCGCTCGGAGCGCTGGCGCACAGAGTACAGCCGCAACCCTTATCTGCGTAGCCTCACTAGGGAGCAGCTCAGGGACCGTTTCGACGAGACCGCGCTCCTATGCGCCATAGGTGGACTGAAGGACCCGCCCGTCAAGATACCCCAAGATCAGTGGATGGCAGCTATACGCCGGTTCGGGGACTTCATGCAGGAACTGGGCGACCGCGGCATTCCTATCACCGACTTCCCTTGGGAGGAGGATCGCGAGCGCGTGGCGGGGGGTCGGCTCGCATTGCCGCAGATCCTGATGGACTGGTTGGCCAGCATCGAAAGACAATAGCCCCGGCCACTGAGGAGAGGCCCGTAGTGGTCCTCTAAGACGATGCTGCGGGCGGACGTGGCGGTCGAGGACAATCGGCGCTAGGACGAACGTCAGGTGCTACCGGTAATCCGGTCAACAGGGGCTAGATGCGAACCGACCTTGACCTTCCTTCGACGAAGCAGCGCGAGCTCGCACTTGTCGTGCGCATTCTCTTCGAGGAGTTCGAGTCAGTGACCGCTCGGGCGACCCAGGGGTGGAAGAAGGGCGGCCGCATTCTCAAGGTGGTGCTCTACGGCTCCTACGCCCGCGGCGGGTGGGTAGACGATCCCGTTGGCGGCTATCGGTCCGACTACGACATCCTCGTGGTCGTCAGCGACGAGCGGCTGACCGACGTGGTGGATTTCTGGTCGGTAGCCGACGACAGGCTGCTTCGAGAGACTTCGATCGCGAAGACCCTCAGCGCGCCGGTCAACTTCATCGTCCACTCGCTCAGCGACGTGAACAGCCAGCTCGAGCGCGGGCGCCCCTTCTTCGTCGACATCGCCGAGCACGGGGTGGCGCTTTATGAGGCCGAAGGGTTTCCGTTCGCGACACCTCGGAGGCTGCCGCCGGAGCAGCAGCGGGCAGAGGCCGCGGCTTACTTCAACGAGTGGTTCCCGAGCGCGGGCCAGTTTCTGGTCCACGGCCAGGATGCCGCCGGTCGGGGCTGGTCGAACAAGGCCGCCTTTGAGCTGCACCAGGCCGCAGAGCGCTTCTATCACTGCGTACTGCTGGTGCTGACGCTCTACAGCCCGAAGTCCCACAAGCTAAATTTCCTGAGGTCCCAGGCCGAGCAGATCGCCCCGGCTCTGATCGAGGCGTGGCCTCGAGAGGGCAAATTCGAGCGGCGCGCTTTCGAGTTGCTGCGCCAGGCCTACGTCAACGCCCGCTATTCGCCGCACTACAAGATCTACGACGAAGAGCTGAACTGGCTCACCGAACGGGTGACCGGGCTTCAGCAGATCGTGGAGCGCGTCTGCCGGGAGAGGCTTGCGCAGCCCGACTAAGCGATCGCGGGCCGGCGATGACGAGATTCTACGGAAACCGGTGAATCAATGCTTGATTTTTACAGTTTCGCGTGACTAACTTGCGCGGCCCACCGCTTTTGGTGGGTCGAGGCTTGATAACCTCGCGAGTAGAACCGGTATTCGACCGCTGGTCGACCGGATGGCGGCGCTATGTCCAAGTCGTCGTGGCTACGGCCGCCCGACCAAAGGTGTCCGCGCCTGTTACTCGCAGGTTATCAACGTCCGGTTCCGGCCGGCATCGCCTCGCAACTCGGAGGCGATGCCCGGGGGCGGGCTTCTCCCCGATCGTGGAGAATGACCCGATGCGAGATCTCCCCACCATCTCGAGCACGCGCCGGCAGGCGTTTCGGCCAGTGCCTTCCGGCAGCCGGTTGCGCGCCTCGCCGCTTCGTTCAGCTCGCCCGCTAAGACACACCTGACCTTCAGGACGGGCTGTGACCGACGAACCGGATCTTACCTATCCTCTGCCGACTCTGCGCCTGAGCAATGCCGCGACACGGCTTGCAGCCGAGCTGGACGAAGCGAAGCTGTACAAGGCGGCGGCCTATGCATCGATGGCGGCCGACGCCATTGCCGAGGGACCCGCCGCGGGGCTCAGCGAAGCTCAGCTTCGCACGGACGTCGAGCTCGAGTTCGAGGTCGACGAGCACGGCCGCGTCTGGATGATGCGCGAAGGCGACTGCCACATCATCGGCCGCACTAACGCCGTCTGCGCAGAGATGCGGAGGTTCCTGGCCACGATCGTCCTCGGGGACAATCGCTAAGCATCCCGGAAGAGGCGATCGGAGAACCGGCTCCGCGCTGAGCCGGTCCCACAAACTCGCCTGCCCACCCGTTAAGCCAAAGGCGCTTCATGAGCTCTGCCACTCATCCGACCACGCCATCTCCTGCGGACCATCGCCGAGGCCGGCGAGCCCAACTCTTCCTGGCTGCAAGGATGTCGGCCCGAATCGGCGATAGTCTGAGCGAGCAGGAGCCGCCTATCCCCGAGCTCCGGCACTTTCCCGTTCCGAACGTCGACCTCGGTATCGTCGTCGGCGCCGCCCCGCCCCAAGAAGAAATGATGGCTTGGGCGCGACGACGGCAGGTGACGTTAATGGTCGGATGCCTTTCGGAGGGGGAAGGCCGCAACGGACTGACCGTCGACACCTATTTGTGGGACGTCGGGATTGTCGTCCTGAGCGGCTTTCAACTCTTCACGCCGGGCGGCGGAAGCTGGTGGCTGATCGCCACTGGCGTGGAGGTGGTATCCCTGAGGCTGACTCATGGGGGGCCTATGCCGACCCTCGTCCGACCCTATAGGGACGAGGCCGAGCTGGCGCAGGGACGGGCGAAGGCCGACGAACTCTTCGCTGCCTTCCTGCGAGCTGAATGATCTGAGCTGCACCGCGGCTAGCGTCTGGGATGGCAGCAAGGAACGGTCGGCAATACCCGCTTTGTTAGGGCCGCGGCTTGGGCTCTAGAAACGGAGCGCTGAGATGGTGCTCGAGTCATGAGTTTGAAAATGTCGCGGCGCGCTCTCTTTCCCGGCGACGATCCTCGGGCCCCCAAAAGAACAACCAGAGCAGCAGGATGCCAACAGCTGGCGTGACCAGCCATAAAGGAAGCGACAGCAGGAAATCGATTATGCGCTGAACGCCGACCCAGCCTACTCGGGGGGTGCCGAAGCTGGCCCACTCCAACCAGTCGCGGACGCTGATAGTGTGCCAGGCTCCCCACCTCAGCCAACGGTAAGCCTGGTAGGCGAGCAACCCTGGCCCCGCGAGGACCATGGCGAAGAATACGAACCAGGCGAGGCCGGCATAGCCTTCTTTGGTTTCCTTCCTCCAGGCCTCCAAGCGGCGTCCCATGGGAACAGCATATCAGCCAGCGGGCTTCTTGTAAGGCCCCCGAGCCCGAGGGACGGCTCAGCCTTTTCGGGCGCGCAACTGTCGGACCGCGCGCTCGAGCGGCAAATTTCAAACTGACGCCACGCTATCAGCGAGCGCGCTTGACTCTGACACTGTGTCAGACACCATGTGAGGGTCCACAGGCCGAATCACCGGCGATTTGACTCGAGAGGACTAGTCTCGTGGACGCTCATCATAAGCACGCCGGACATTGCCATCACGATCAAGCCGAGGCCGCCCCGTCGGCCAAGGCGAAGGATCCCGTCTGTGGGATGACCGTCGATCCGGGGACGACCCCGCATCACCACGAGGTCGGCGGCACGACCTATCATTTCTGCAGCGCGGGCTGCCGCGGCAAGTTCGTCGCCGATCCGGATCGCTACCTGCATCCGAAGGCTGAGGCGACGGCGGTGGCGGATGTGCCTGAGGGCGCGATCTGGACCTGTCCGATGCATCCCGAGATCCGCCAGGTGGGACCGGGCAGCTGCCCGATCTGCGGAATGGCGCTCGAGCTGGAGATGCCGACTCTCGACGAGGGGCCGAACCCTGAGCTGATCGACATGAGCCGCCGCTTCTGGGTGAGCGCGGCGCTATCGCTGCCTCTCTTCGTCCTCGCGATGGGCTCGGAGCTGCTCGGCTGGCACTGGCTGCCGATGCGGACCTCGGTGTGGGTGCAGCTCGCCCTCGCCACTCCGGTGGTGCTCTGGGGAGGCTGGCCGTTTTTCGAGCGCGGCTGGGCGTCGCTGAAGAGCCGCAACCTCAACATGTTCACTCTGATCAGTCTCGGGGTCGGCGTCGCCTATTCCTACAGCCTGGTCGCGACGCTGGCGCCGAACCTGTTCCCGCCCTCCTTCCACACGATGGGCGGGATGGTGCCGGTCTATTTCGAGGCGGCGGCTGTGATCACTACGTTGGTCCTGCTCGGCCAGGTGCTCGAGCTCCGTGCCCGGTCTGCTACAGGAAAGGCGATCCGCGCCCTGCTCGGGCTCGCGCCGAAGACTGCCCGGGTAGTCCGGGCGGATGGCCGCGAGGAAGACATCGACCTGGGCCACGTCCATGTTGGCGATCTGCTCCGCGTGCGCCCTGGCGAGAAGGTGCCGGTCGACGGCGAGGTGGTCGAAGGCCGCTCTTCGGTCGACGAATCCATGATCAGCGGCGAGCCTGTTCCCGTAGAGAAGGTGCCCGGCGAGAAGGTCACCGGCGCCACCGTCAACGGCACCGGCGGCCTCCTGATGCGCGCCGAACGCGTCGGCCAGGACACGATGCTTTCGCAGATCGTGCGGATGGTCGCCGAGGCGCAGCGCTCGCGTGCCCCGATCCAGAAGCTCGCCGACCAGGTCTCGGCTTGGTTCGTGCCGGCGGTGGTGATGATTGCGGTACTGTCCTTCGGTGTCTGGGCCCTGTTCGGGCCGGAGCCGGCGTTGAGCTATGCCCTCGTCAATGCGGTGGCCGTGCTGATCATCGCCTGTCCCTGTGCCCTCGGGCTCGCCACTCCGATGTCGATCATGGTGGGGACCGGTCGCGGCGCCGGCGCCGGGGTCCTGGTCAAGAATGCCGAGGCACTCGAGCTGATGGAGCGGATCGACACCCTGGTGGTCGACAAGACCGGGACGCTGACTCTCGGTAAGCCGAAGCTGACCGGAGTGGTCCCGGCCGAAGGCGCCGACGAGGCGGAAGTGCTTCGTCTGGCGGCCGCTCTGGAGCGCGCCAGCGAGCACCCGCTTGCCGCGGCGATCGTCGAGGGCGCCGAGGAGCGCGGCCTCACCCTGACCGCGGCGACGGACTTTGCGTCGCACACGGGCAAGGGCGTGAGCGGCACTGTCGAGGGCCGGAGCGTGGCTTTGGGCAACAAGGTCCTGCTCGCCGATCTGGGCGTCGATCCCTCTCCGCTCATGACCCGTGCAGACGAGCTCCGTTCGGAAGGCCAGGGCGTCATGTTCGTGGCGGTCGACGGCAAGCTTACAGGCCTCATTGCCGTGGCGGATCCCGTCAAGGAGAGCGCCGCGCAGGCCATCGCCGAGCTTCGCCGCGACGGCGTCCGGGTCGTGATGCTGACCGGCGACAACCAGCGCACCGCCGATGCGGTGGCTCGCCAGGTGGGCGGGATCGACGAGGTCATCGCCGACGTGCTGCCGGACCAGAAGCAGGCCGTGGTCGAGCGCCTGAGAGCCGCTGGCCGCCGTGTCGCTATGGCTGGCGACGGGATCAACGACGCCCCGGCACTCGCGGCCGCCGATGTCGGCATCGCGATGGGGACCGGGACGGACGTGGCCATGGAGAGCGCGGCGGTCACTCTGGTGAAGGGCGACCTCGGCGGCATCGTCCGGGCACGGCGCCTCAGCCGGGCGGTGATGAGCAACATCCGCCAGAACCTGTTCTTCTCGTTCGTCTTCAACGGGGCTGGCGTGCCGATCGCGGCGGGGGTCTTCTACCCGCTCTTCGGGCTCCTGCTGAGCCCCATGATCGCCGGCGCGGCGATGGCATTGAGCTCGGTGGCGGTGATCGGCAACTCGCTCCGGCTGAGAGGGGTGCGGTTATGAAGATCGGGCAGGCTTCGACAGAGAGCGGCGTCAGCGAGCGGATGATCCGTCACTACGAGAAGATCGGGCTGATGCCGAAAGCGGCGCGGCGGGACTCGGGCTATCGGGATTACGACGAGCGCGACGTCAACACGCTGCTGTTCATCCGGCGGGCCCGGGACCTCGGTTTTCCGATCGAGGAGATCGGCAAGCTGCTAGCGCTCTGGCAGGACCGGGGTCGCGCCAGTGCCGACGTGAAGGCCCTGGCTTTGGCCCGGGCCGCGGAGCTGAAGCGCAAGGCGAAGGAGCTCGATGCGATGAGGAAGTCGCTCGAGCATCTTGCCGCCAATTGCCACGGCGACGATCGCCCCGACTGCCCGATCCTGGGCGGTCTCGAGGGGAAGGCGTCATGAACATCCGATTCCGGACCATTGTAACCGGCGGACCGTGGGCCTATCTGCGCCGCGTGTCCCTCACGCGTCTCATCCGGTTTCTGACCATCCTGGCGCTGGCTTTGTCGCCGCTCACCACGTTCGTCGCCGCGCCCGCATCAGCGACCGCGCATCATGCGGCGATGGCGGCCGAGGGCCATCGGATGGCGGGTCACGAGATGCCTGGCGACGAGGCCGGCGATGCCTCGATGGCGGCTATGCAGCTTTGCAAGGACATGGGCGACCAGCCGATGGATCAGCCTTGCGGGTCCCCCGACAGCGACTGCGTCAAGGCCTGCGCCGCCGTTCCCGCGATCCCGGCCGTTGGCGGCCAGCTCGAACCACAGGTTCTGAGTCATGGTCCCCAGCGGATGCCGGCTTTGGTGTCCGTGCCCCACGGCCTTGTACCAGAGGCAGCGACGCCCCCTCCCCGAGGACTCCTGAAGATCTGAGACCTTTCTCGATTTTCCCGGAGTGACCTCATGAAGAAGATGTTGACCGCCCTCGCCTTTGCGATCGCTCTCCCCGCCGGTGCCCATGCTCAGGCAGCTCCCGCTCCAGCCCCCGCGCCGGAGAAGAAGATGGAGTGCTGCTGCGAGAAGATGGGCATGAAGATGGACTGCTGCGACAAGCACGGCAAAGCCGGTGCTGGTCAGGACGAACATGCCGGCCACGACATTGGCCAGCATCAGCAGCACCAGAAGCCCCAGCAGTAACCGAAGTCGCGAGGCGGCGGCAGCCGCCGCTTCGTGCTCGGCTGATGGCCTGCGCGCGCCTTTCGACGGCGCTCGCCAGTGAGGATTATCATGGATCAGTTTTCAGTAGACCGCCGGACGTTGCTCCGCGCCGGAGCCCTCGGCACCTTTGGCCTCGGCATGCCGGGCCTGTTCCCCGCCTGGGCTCAGACCGGGACGAGCGGCCTCGCGCCGACACTGCCGACCCTTTCGGGCGAGGACATCGCGCTCGAGATCGGCAAGAGCCCCTTCAAGGTGCGCGGTCGAAGCGTCCATGCGGTGATGATCAATGGCACGGTGCCGGGCCCGTTGCTCCGGCTGCGCGAGGGGCAGAACGTCCGGATTACGGTCAACAACCGGCTGGACGAGGACACCTCGATCCACTGGCACGGCTTCATCCTGCCGTTCCAGATGGACGGCGTGCCCGGGGTGAGCTTCCCTGGGATCAAGGCGAAGTCGACCTTCGTCTATGAGTTTCCGATCAAGCAGTCGGGCACCTACTGGTATCACAGCCATTCGGGGCTCCAGGAGCAGCTCGGTCATTACGGGCCGATCGTAATCGATCCGGCCGGTGCCGACCCGGTCGCCTACGACCGGGAGCATGTGATCGTGCTCTCCGACTGGACCTTCCGGCACCCGCACGAGCTCATCACCAAGCTCAAGAAGGAAGGCGGCTACTTCAACCGGCAGAAGATGACCCTGCTGGGGCGCCTCAGCGGCGATCCCGAGCAGCAGATGCCGGCCGCCGACCGGAAGATGTTCGCCAAGATGCGGATGGATCCGGCCGACATCCTCGACGTGACCGCCGCGGCCTATACCTACCTCATCAACGGCCATGGGCCTGTCGACAGCTGGACCGGCCTGTTCAGGCCCGGCGAGCGGGTACGGCTTCGGATCATCAACGCCGCCGCGATGACGATCTTCAATATCCGGATTCCGGGCTTGGACATGAAGGTCGTCGCCACCGACGGCCAGAACGTTGTGCCGGTCGATGTCCATGAACTCCAGATCGGCAATGCCGAGACCTATGACGTGATCGTCGAGCCTCGGGACCAGGCTTACACCTTCGTCGCCGAGGCGATGGACCGCTCCGGCATGGGCCTGGCGACGCTGGCGCCTCGTATGGGCATGAGCGCGGCGATCCCCCCGCTCCGGCAGAGGCCGGTCCTGACCATGAAGGACATGGGTATGGGCGGCATGGACCACGGTTCCATGGGCCACGGTGGCGGCGCGGGTACAGCTGCGGGCGGCGCAATGGCCGGGATGGATCACTCCAGCCACGCGGCCTCATCGGCCGGCGGGGGGTCCTCGCCTGCCCCGATGGACATGAGCGGCATGAACATGCGCGACAAGTCGAAGGTGCCTCCGCACGTCAAGGTGGGGGTGGGCGTGGACTCGATCGCGATGGCGCCGGTGGACCGCACGGGCGATCCGGGCCTGGGCCTCGATAATGTCGGCCACAAGGTGCTGACCTATCGCGATCTGCAGGCGCTGACGCCCAGCACCGACACCCGCGTTCCCGCGCGGACCGTCGAGGTCCACCTGACCGGCAACATGGAGCGGTTCATGTGGTCGATCGACGGTGAGAAGTTCAGCGAGAATCCAGAGCCGATCCGCTTTGAGCGCAACGAGCGGGTCCGGGTGACGATGATCAACCACTCGATGATGACCCATCCGATGCACATTCACGGCCATTTCTTCGAGGTCGTGAATGGCCAGGATGCCAAGCCGATCAAGCACACGGTGATGGTGCTGCCAGGGGCGAAGCTGAGCTTCGACATGACCGCCGATGCGCCCGGAGACTGGGCGTTCCACTGTCACCTCCTGCTCCACATGCACGCCGGGATGATGCGTGTCGTGACGGTTCGGCCCCTCGATGGAGACGCGGCATGAAGCGCTTGATCCCCTTTCTCCTCGCCACGAGTCTGGCGAGCCCGGCCCTGGCGCAGCATGCGGGACACGCGGCGCCTGCGCCGACTCAGGCACCTGCCCCGCCGGCGACGGTGACCTGCAGCCCCGAGCACGCGGCAATGGGTCACTGCAAGCTGCCCGCTTCAGCTCCGACGCCATCGCCGGCTCTCACTCCGGCGCCAGCTCAGACTTGCTCGCCCGAGCATGCCGCGATGGGGCATTGCACCTTGCCGTCGCCTGCGCCTGCGCCCGCGGCGGTACCGGCGACTGCGCCGGCCTGCTCGCCGGAACATGCGGCCATGGGTCATTGCATGCTGCCTGCTGGGCCAGCGCCCGCGGTCCCCGATCCGCATGCGGGCCACACGATGGGCGGGGAGATGCCCGCTCCCCCGGTTGCACCTCCGCCGCCCGGTGCACTCTCGGGCCCTGCCCATGCCGCAGACGCGGTCTTCGGCCGCGAGTCGATGGCCGAGGCGCGGGAAGAGCTTCGTGGGGAGCATGGTTCGATCGTCACCTCGAAGGTGATGCTCGACCAGGTCGAGGCGCGGATCAGGAAGGGCCGCGACGGCTATCTGGTCGAGGGCGAGGCCTGGTATGGCGGCGACATCAACAAGCTCTGGCTGAAGACCGAGCTCGAGGGCGAGTTCGGCCGCAGCCCCGAGCATGCCGAGGTCCAGGCGCTCTGGAGCCGGGCCATCAATCCATGGTGGAATCTGCAGGCAGGCGTTCGCTACGACTTCCGGCCGGATCCGGAGCGGGCGCACCTGGTGCTGGGGATCGAGGGGCTTGCTCCCTACTGGTTCGAGATCGATGCCGCGGCGTTCGTCTCCCACAAGGGCGACGTCACGGCCCGCTTCGAGGCCGAGTACGACCAGCGGCTGACCCAGAAGCTGATCCTGCAGCCGCGAATCGAGTTCGACCTTGCCGCCCAGGATGTCCCAGAGCTGGGAATCGGCTCGGGCCTCTCCACCGCCGAGCTCGGGCTTCGCCTCCGCTACGAGATCGTGCCCGAGTTCGCGCCCTATGTCGGCGTCGCTTACGAGCGCGCCTTCGGCGACACCGCTGACTTCCGCCGCGCCGCCGGCGACCGGGCCGGAGGCTTGAACTTCCTGGTGGGAGTGAGGGCATGGTTCTGACCCGCCTGGCGGCGCTGATCGCGCTCTGGCTGGCCGCCCTTGCCCTCGGCGTGTCGCCTGCGGCCGCTCACAAGAAGGAGAGGCATGCTCCCCCGGCGGCGGCTCAGCAGGGGTCGGTTTCAGGCGCCGCAGGAGCGACGGACGCCCCCATGGCCGGCCACGACATGAGCAGCATGATGGAGAAGATGGACGAGGATCGCGCCGAAATGTCGACGCTGGAGCGGTTCGGCGACTGGCTGGGCCGGCTGCATCCGATCGTCATCCACTTCCCGCTCGCGTTCTTCCCGGCCGCCTTATTCACCGCGATCGTCGGCCGAAGGAGACCCGCCTTTGCGGCCCCGGTCCAATTTCTGGTCGTGGCCGGCGGGATCATCGCTCCGATTGCGATGGTGCTGGGCTGGCTCACCGGCGGACTGACCCTGACGGACACGGACCCGCTGCTTCGCGTCCACCGCTGGCTCGGGACCGCCATTGGCCTCTCCGGGCTCACGCTGGCGATCTGGGCCTGGAAGCGGCCGGAAGACGACCGGCGGCCGGGAATGATTGCGGCGCTCGCGGGCATCACGGCAGCGATCGTCGTCCAGGGATGGTTTGGCGGCGCCCTCGTCCACGGCATCGATCACATGGACTGGTGAAATCTGAATTTGAGTTGAGAAGGAGAAAGCGATGAAGACCATATCGAAGCTGGGACTGGGCGTCGCCCTGCTGGCGCTGACTGCCGGTTGCGGGAGCGAGGCGCCGTCCCACGGCAATCACGCCGCGGCGAATGGGCAGAACATCGTCGACAACGGCATGATCGTGGATCCGGAGATCCCGAATGCGGCAGTTCAGGCGAACGTCGCCGCCGCGCCGGAGCCCGAGGTCGAGCCCGCGGCCGCCAACGAGCCGGCGGCAGTGAAGATCGCGCCCGCGCCGCCGGCGCCTCAGAAGGCCCCGCCCAAGGCGAAGGCTGACGCGCCGAAACCAAAGGCCGAGGCCCCGAAGGCGGCGCCGAAGGCTGAGCCTTCTCCCCCGGCGAAAGCGGAATGCTTGCCCGAGCACCGGGCGGCAGGTCACTGCTGATGTTCCAGTGAAGGGCGGTCCGGGGCCGGAGTGGTGGCCCCGGACTGCGCTGAGTAGGCAGGCAGGAGCTTCAGGTTGGCGATATCGGCACCATTGCTGGCGAGGCGGACTCATAAGTGGCTGGCACTCTTCGTCGGGCTCCAGGCGCTGATCTGGACTCTGACCGGCCTCTACATGACGGTCGTCCACATCGACATCATCCACGGCGACCACTTCATCCGCCACGCCGCGGCCCGCCCGATCGACCCGGCAAGGCTGATCGACCCGCTCGCGGCGGCCCGATCGGTGGCCGGGGCGGACGGCGTTCGGCTTCACTGGCTGCTCGACCGGCCGACCTACATCGTCTCGAGGAAGGGAGGAGCCTCGCTGGTCGACGCGACGACAGGCGAAAGGCTGCCGCCGCCCTCGGCGGCGCAGATCCGCCAGCTTGCAGATCACTGGTTCACCGGCGACGAGCGGCTGGTCAGGGTCGCGCTCATCGACAAGATTCCCGGCGAGATCAGGTCCAGGAAGCCGCCCCTGTGGCGGGCGGACTTCGACGGCTGGAACAAGCCGACGCTCTATTTCTCGCCCCAGACGGGCGAGCTGGTGTCGCGCCGGCACGAGCTGTGGCGGGTCTTCGACTTCGCCTGGATGCTCCACATCATGGACTACGAGACGCGCGACAACGTGAACAACCCGCTGCTTCGGGCCTTCACCTGGGCCGCCGCCCTAATGGCCCTCTCCGGCGCTTGGCTACTCGTCTATAGCTTTCCGCGCCGGAAGCGCAGGAAGGCGCGGCCATGATCCTCTCAGCGCCTCTCCTGCGCCGGATCCACAAGTGGATCGGGCTCATCCTCGGGCTCCAGTTCATGATCTGGACGGTAAGCGGCGCCACGATGGCGCTCCTCGACATGGAGACGGTTGCGGGAGGTGAGGCACGTCCCGCCGCGGCCGCGCCGGCCTTGCCCTCTGGCGGCTCCGCCTGGCCCGAGGTTCGGCGGTCTCTGGGAAGCCAGCCGATCACCGGCCTCACGGTCCGCCCGCTCCTTGATCGCCGGGTGCTCGAAGTGGCGACCCCTGCCGGCCTTCGGCTCTTCGATGCTGCTGATGGGCGCCCGGTCCAAGTCGACGGACTTCTCGCCAGAAAGGTGGCCGGGGCAGCATATTCCGGCGGCGGCAAGGTCTCATCGGTGACGCGGCTGGGCCAGCTGGAGCTCGCCGTGAGGGAGCACAAGCTGCCGATTTGGCGCGTCGACTTTAGCGATGATGCGAACAGCAGCTTCTACGTGTCCGGCGAGACAGGGAAGCTGCTCGAGCGGAGGAACGACACCTGGCGGATCTGGGACTTGGCCTGGATGCTCCACAACATGGACTATGTGAACCGGACCAGCTTCAACCACCCGCTCATCGTGACTGTCGCCTTCGGGATCATCTGGCTGGCGATCACCGGTTTCTGGTTGCTCTTCAGGACCAAGTGGATGCCGGATCTGCGCCGGCTGGTGCGTCTGCGCCGGGGAGCGAAGCCATGATAGCCGTGATCCGGTGTCCGAGCTGAAGCAGGGCTCCCGATTCCTTTACCCACTTCACCCGGCAGAAAGTGCCAAAATGCCAAAAAAGCCCCTCGTATCAACACCCTGGGTGCGACGAGACGGTTCACGTTGCGCCCGGTCGGTAAAGTCAGGGTAAAGGAAACCTTCGGCTTGGACACCGCGCGGTGTCGAGTGGCATGTTTGGCGGTCGCGGGCGGCATGGGCGGGTCCAGCCCGCGAGTGACCGGGCGCACGCTGGCGCGTGCGAGAAGAAGGGCGAAGTCCCTCGACTATCCGCAGGCGTGAGCGGCAGCGACTCGCAAGCTCGCCCGATCGCTACGGCGCTTATGGGTAGCGCGCGACCGGGCGAGCATGCTTCGCCGGCACCCACCCTATGGTTATTTATAAGGGCTACCGCACCAGTAGTAGGCGAGGAGGCCGGGATCCTCGGATTTGCGTGCGGGCTGCTACCGACGCGGTAGCGGGCTGCGCAACGGCTACTACCGATGTCGTAGTAGATTCCGCTGGTGCTGCTACCACGTCGGTAGTGCTGATTCTTTCTTCCGGCACCCATGACCGGTATTCGTTCGTCGCCGCAACGTGCCGGCCCGCGCCGTCGGTGGTGCTGATGAAGGTCAATCGATATTCCCGAGCGCGCCGGTCCTTCCATCGCGCCTCCGTGGTGATGTCGATGAGACCGTGGACGATCAGCTTGGCGACAGCTGGGCCGAAAGGCGCCTCGTTCTTCCGATTGAGACGATGCGCGAGCTCCCGATAGCTGATTGCTATCTCGCCATTATTGTATCCGGTGAACCTGGCGAGGATCTCGACGAGAACTGCCCGTTCGATGGGAGACAAATGCCGGTAGGCCTCGCTCTCAAGGACGACGTGCGGGAGGCCCACGAAGCGGCCGCCCCTCGTGTCGGCGCGATGGTCGGACTTGGCGCCCCGGCGCCTTCGGGAGCCCATGATCCGACGCCGCTCAGGAGACCGAGGCGATGAGCGCGTGGATCGACGCCACCGTCACCAAGGTGCGCCGACCCAGCTTGAAAGTCTTCAGACGCCCCTCGTTGATCAGCTCGTACACCTTGGTCCGGCCGATCCCGATCGACCTGCCTGCCTCCCCGATCGAAACTGCGATCTTTTCCATTCCTGCCTCCGTGCCGGCAGGGATGCCGGCGACCGGTGCCGAATCTCCACAACCGTCGGCGAATGTCTTTGAAGTTTAAGTGCGTCTTATGGAGCGTCCGGGAAGACCTCTTTGTAGCGTTTGGCGAGACGTCTCGCCCTTGCCTCCGGCTCGCCGGTCCCAATAGCCTTAGGCGTGACTTGGACCGCGGCCGCATGAACAGAGCCAACGGCGCCGTCCAGCAGGAGCTGATGCATCTCCTCGACCAGGGGTGCGTCGGCTTTCGCGAATCCGCCGACGCCGGGCCGGCGGCCTCGGCCAGCTGGGCGATCGAAGATGCCGCCGAGTTCCACCACCGCGAGCAGCGGTATTCGAAAGCCCGTTACCGTAACAATCGGGGGCAAGTAGCCGAACGGAAGATCGATGGGCTCGCCGTGAACCTTTACCACGGTTTCGTCGGGCAGCGGCATTGGATCCATGCGGATGTCGCCGGCCGACCAGAATAGGTGACCATAAGGAGGGAGCGGGCAGCGTTGCCAGACTTGGCCTGGGACTGCGTGATCGAGATGCTCCGTGACGGTGCCATCGGAGTATTCGCTCACAATGCGTTTTGCCCGACCGAGGAAGCTCTCTGTTTGAAGTCCCCGGAAAATAACGACCCTGGCCTCGTCCGGCCGGCGCCCCGCCTTTAGGAGAGCGCCCAGTCCTTCACCGGGCGTAATCCATTCTGGCGACTCCGCAGCTCGCTTTGCCGCCATTGCCTGTCGTCACCCGGCCAAGCTGACGACGTTCGAGGCTGCGGCGAGGTGATCGCTCCAAGCCGCCATGAGCTTGCGCCGCTGCTCGAGGAACTTGGTGCGCTTGTAGGCGGCCTCGACCTTGTTCGAGAGGGTGTGGGCCAGCGCCGCCTCGGCCCAGTCGCCGGGGAAGCTGGTCTGCTCGGCGAGCCAGTCGCGGAAGGTCGAGCGCATGCCGTGGACGGTGTAGGAGTCGCCGCCGCCGACGCGGAGCACCTTGGCCAGGGTCGCGTCGCTGAGCGGCTTGCCCTTCAGGCCGGGGAAGATCGGCTGCCCCTTGCGAATCGGCGTGATCTCTCTCACCTGCCGAAGAACCTCGACGGCGGCCGGGGTGAGGGGCACGCTGTGCGCCTCGCCAGACTTCATCCGGTTCGCCGGGATGTTCCACTGGGCCTTTTCGAGGTCGATTTCCTCCCAGCGGGCGCCGCGGACCTCGCCCGAACGTGCCGCGGTAAGGATCAGGAACTGGAGGGCGAGCCGGCCGACCGTGGGCGATTCGGAGCGCAACCCATCCATGAATGCGGGGAGCTCGGCATAGGGCATGGCCGCGAAGCCGCCGCTTCGGCGCGGCTGCTTGATCCGCTTCATCAGCGAGTTGATCGCGTTCCGCGGAGTTTCGGTGGCCCGCCAGCCCTGGCCGTGGGCGAAGTCGAGGACCGAGCCGATTCGCTGCCGGACGCGCCGGGCCGTCTCCGGCAGGGTGAGCCAGATCGGCAGGAGCACGGACTGGACTGTGGGAGCTTCGATATGGTCGACGCGAATCGCCCCGATCGTGGGGAAGGCGTGGGCCACGAGGGTGCTTAGCCACTGGTCGGCATGCTTTCCGTTGCGCCAGCTCGCCTTGACCGCCTCGTGGTAGCTACGGGCGGCCTCCTCGAAAGTCGGGATCGCCCTCTGGGCTTTCTTGCGCTCGAGAGAAGGGTCGAGGCCGTTCTTGGCCATCTTCCGGCACTCCAGCGCCCGGTCCCGAGCTTCCGCCAGGGAGACGATATCGACGGAGCCGAGGCCGTAATCGCGGCGCCTTCCGCCCACCTGGACCCGCATGACCCAGGATTTCGCCCCGCTGGGCTTCACCAGCAGGTACAGCCCCTTCCCGTCCGCATGGCGCCCGGGCTTGGCGTTCCTGACTTCGGTGACGGTGAGACCGGCCATTTCCGCTCCCTCAAATGTTCCCACACTTTATGGCGGCTGAGGGCGAACGTCAACGATCCTTCGCGAACGGCCGCGGCGCCGTCCTCAGAGGGGATTTTACAGGATTTCGGTTGAGGGCGAACGCCGGCGAATAATGGCTCTGGCGGAGACGGAGGGATTCGAACCCTCGGTAGGAGTAATCCCCCTACGGCGGTTTAGCAAACCGCTGGTTTCAGCCACTCACCCACGTCTCCAGGCGCGCCGAAGCAGGGCCTATATAGGCGGCGATCCGATCGTTCAACCAAGCTTGGGCCGGGGCCCGCCCGCCCCGCGGAAAGACCCGGGATTTTCCGCAATCCGAAGCCCGGAGTCTTACGGCAAGGACCCCGCCGGGACCGAAAAAGCGGCCCCGTCAAACCGTTCCGGCGCAATATCGACTCGGGTCGTCGCCCGTTCATTGCGGCGAAAGCTCTGGCGGCATTAGCTTCCTTCCCCGAGCGCAAGGGGGAGTAGAGACATGCTGAGGCCCATGTTGTTGAGGCTCGCGGCCGCGGCCGCGCTGGCGCTGGCCGCCGCCGCCTCGCCCGCCCAGGTTTCCACCATCGATCCCAACACCGCCGCCGGACCGGCGCCGCCGGCGACCGCCGCCGAGCCCGGCTGGGAGGCCGACGAGAGCGAATATCAGCCGGTCGATTCCGGCCCGCGGGACTCGGCCGAGGGCGAGCCGGCCGAGGCCGCCCCCGCCGCCGAGGGGCCGGCTCCCGCCGCCGCGGCCCCGACCATTCCGCGCAAGGACGTGTTCAGCGCCGCCGAGGGCGTGTTCGGAAAGGGCGCCGAGGGCCTGGCCGACCTGATCGAGGACCTTCTTCGAAAGCAGGGCGAGCCCAGCGCCTACATCACCGGCCGCGAGGCGGGCGGAGCGTTCATCGCCGGAGTCCGCTACGGCTCGGGCACTCTCCACCACCAGATCGAGGGCGACCGCCCGGTCTACTGGACCGGCCCGTCGGTCGGCTTCGACTTCGGGGCCAATGCCGACAAGGTGTTCGTGCTGGTCTACAACCTCCACGACAGCGCCCGGCTGTTCCGCCGCTATCCGGCCGCCGAGGGCAACGCCTATGTCGTCGGCGGATTCACCGCGAGCTACTTGCGGCGCGGCGATGTCGTCCTGATCCCGGTCCGGGTCGGAGTGGGCGCCCGCCTGGGCGTGAACGCCGGCTACATGCGCTTCAGCCAGAAGAATCGCTGGCTGCCCTTCTGACGGCGCGCAAAGCGCGCCGTCATCCCGGCGAAAGCCGGGATCTCGGGGAGACCCACCCGGGACGTCTTGTCCTGAGGTCCCGGCTTCCGCCGGGATGACGACTTACGCCCTCCGGCTTCCGCCGGGACGACGGCTTACGCCGCGTCCCTCAGCTCCATCGGCCGGTGGCCCCGGCTGTGGGTTCCGGCGCCTCGGCTGCTCGCCGTCGCGAGCGGCAGCGCGGTCGAGCAGAAGCCGCATTCGGCCGAGACCCGGCCCACATACCAGTGGGTGCGCCCGCAGCCGGGGCAGTGGTTCACCTCGTCCTCGCGATACTGGATGCAATAGCCGCGCTGCTGCGGATCGTGCGGGAAGACCTCCTCCTGCATTTCGAGATTGAAGCTCGCCATGACCTTAACCCCTTGAAAAGGCAGTTTCGCAATTGTGGCTTGTTCCACCGCGGCGGCCTTGTCAGCCCCTCGATTTTCACCGTTCCAAAAGGGGAAAGGGGCGGGCCAAAGGTTAATGGACGCCAGGCGCCCGTCATTGCGGGGAGCGAAGCGACTCGGCAATCCGGCCGCGCGTCGGAGGCGGCGCCGGATTGCTTCGCCGCGGTCGCAATGACGGATTTGGTCTCCTCGAGCGGCTCGAGCTAGGTCGCGAGCCGCTTCAGGGCCTCGATCGAATCCGCCTCGGAGGCCGGCTTGTCGGTCCGGATCCTGGAGATTCGCGGAAAGCGCATGGCGAGGCCGGACTTGTGGCGCTTGCTCGAATGGATCGAATCGAACGCGACTTCGAGGACCAGGCTCTTCTCCACCTCGCGGACCGGGCCGAAGCGCTGCACCGTCCGCGTCCGAACGAACCGGTCCAGCCACAGCAATTCCTCGTCGGTGAATCCGAAATAGGCCTTGCCGACCGGGAGCAGCTCGCCCTCTTGGGTCCAGCAGCCGAAGGTGAAGTCCGAATAATAAGAGGAGCGCTTGCCGCTTCCGCGCTGGGCGTACATCAGCACGCAGTCGGCGACGAGCGGGTCGCGCTTCCACTTGTACCAGAGGCCGGTCCGGCGGCCCGTCGTATAGGGGCTGTCGCGCCGCTTCAGCATCACCCCCTCGATCGAGGCGTCGCGGGCTCCGGCGCGAATCTCCTCCAGCGCCTCGAAGCCCTCCGCCTCGATCAGCGCGGACAGGTCGAACCGGTCGGGGTCGAGCCGGGGCACGAGCGCCGCAAGGCGGGCCCGCCTCTTCTCCCAGGGGAGCGGCCGCAAATCCTCGCGCCCGTCGAACAGGATGTCGTACAATCGGACGAAGGCGGGATAGTCCTTCAGCATCTTCGCCGAGACGAGCTTTCGCCCAAGCCGCTGCTGAAGGGCGTTGAAGCTCGCCGCCGCGCCGCCATGGGCGTCGGCGCCCTGAAACTCCCCCTTGACCAGCAATTCGCCGTCGACCGCTGCGTCGACGCCGAACGCTTCGGCCACTTCCGGGAAGGAGCGGCTGATGTCGTCGCCGGCCCGGCTGTAGAGCCGGGTCTCGCCTCCGGCCCGGACGATCTGGACGCGGATCCCGTCCCATTTCCACTCCGCCGCATAATCGTCGAGCGAGACCCGCAAATCCTCGAGCGGGTGGGCGAGCATGAAGGGCCGGAAGACCGGCACGTCCTCGGCCGTCGGCTGCGGCCCCCGCCCCTCCGCCCAGGCGAAGAGCGGAAGGTAGGGCGGGCCGAGGCCGTGCCAGACCTCCTCGACCGCATCGACATCGAGTCCGAAGGCCTGCGCCACGGCCGTCTTGGCGAGCCGGGCCGAAACGCCGATCCTCAATTCGCCGGTCGCCAGCTTGAGCAAGGCGTAGCGGCCGCTGGCGTCGAGATGGTCGAGCATCCCGGCGAGCGCGCCCGGCGCCTCCGCCCGGCCGAGGGTCTGAAGCCGCTCGACGACATTGGCGATCCGAAGGGACCCGTCGTCGATCTCGGCGGGCTGGTCGATCCGCTTCGGCCACAGCAGCGAGACCGTCTCGGCCATGTCCCCGACATAGTCCCAGCTCATGTAGAAGAGCGTGGGATCGACGCGCTCCTCGACGATCGCCCGGATCGCCGCGGGCTTCACTCCGGGCAGGTCGAGCTCGCCGGTCAGGGCGGCCAGGGCATAGCCTCGGTCGGGATCGGGCGTGCGGCGAAGATAATCGCCGATCAGCTTGAGCTTGGCGTTTCGCGAGCGGGTGTAGACGAGGCCGTCGAGCAGCTGCGAGAAATCCCGCATCGGCTCAGCGCTCCGGCTGGAGGATGTCGCCGTAGCCGAGGCGAAGCGCCCAGGGCGCGAGGATCGGGAGGACCGGCGCCATTTGCTCGCGGTAACGCTCCCAGCGCCCGCTCGACTCGCGATAGATGGGCTGGATGACCTGCGAATAGCTGGGAGTGCTGATCGTGCCTCGCGCCTGGGCGGTGCGCTGGTGGTCGAGCACGGCGGGGTCCCAGGGCAAGGCGAGGAAATCGAGCAGGCTCCTCGCCTCGCTCTCGACATCCTCGACCAGCGCCTCGTAGCGGACGACGTGGACCTTCAGCGGCAGCGAGTCGCGGCATTTCTCCCAGAAGCCGAGGACGAGGTCGTAGAGGCGCGCCGAGTCGCCGAGGTCGAGGAAATTGGCCATGGCGTCGTTGAGCTCGAAGCCCTGCATGAAGCAGGACAGGACGACGTCGCAGGGGTGGCGCTGGGCGAAGACGATAGAAGCGTCGGGAAACAGCCGATGGATTAGCGGCGCCGCGAGCAGGTTGAGCGGAAGCTTGTCGATCACCGTGCTTCCGGCCGCTTCCGGGAGAAGCCGGTCCATCTGCTCGAAATAGAGCGCGCGCAGGCTCGCAATCTCGTCCGCGCCGAGCCCCGGCAGCCGCTCGAAGCCGCCAAGCTTGTCTCCGACCCGCTCGAGGATCGGCTCCTCCTCGAGAATTTCGATCGACTTATGGCCCATCAGCACCGTGTCGAGCAGGGTCGTTCCCGAGCGGGGGAAGCCGACCAGGAAGGCCGGTGGCGCCCGCTCGGCCGGGCCGGCGGGAACCCATCCCGCCGCCCAGCCGGGCGACACCAAATCGGTCAGGGCCTCGACCCTTCGCCGGAACCCCGCGGCGTCGGCGCCGGCCGCGGCCGGCTCCGCCGCGGCGATCGCATTCGCCTCGCGGAACGCCTCGAATGCCGCCTCGGAATCGCCGGCCCGGTCGGCGAGCTTGCCGATCAGAAGCGCCCTTCGCCCCGGCTCGAACTGCGCCGGCGCCCGCCGCGCGGCTTCGAGGGCTTCGTCGATCCGCCCCTCGTCGCGGAGGCGAAGCGCGTCGAGATAGGCGAGGTCGCCGGCCGGAACCCCCTGCGCCCGGGCTTCGCCAAGAAGCGGGCCGAGTCCCTCGATCCGGTTGCCGCGCTCGAGGACGATTCCGAGCTCGAGGAAGGCGATTGCGAGCCCGGGCTGCCGGCGCAGCGCCTCGCGATAGGCGGCCTCGGCCGCGTCCAGCTCGGCGAGCCCGGCATGCGCGCGTCCGAGCTCGACCTGGGCCTCGGCTTCGCGACGGGCGAGCCGGGCGGCGTCGCCCAGCGGCTCGATCGCCTCGCGATTGCGGCCGAGATGGCGAAGCAGCTTGCCGAGCGCGAGCGCCGGCGCCGGATTGCCCGGCTCGAGCCGGGCCGCCTGCGCATAAGGCTCCAGGCTCTCCTCGAGCCGGCCGGCGGCGGCGAGGCACGTCGCATAGTTGAACTGGATCGGAGCGAGATCGGGGCGAAGCCGCCGCGCCCGGCCGAGCGCGTCGACCGCCCCGGAAAGGTCGCCGGCGGCGCTTCGCGCGTTGCCGAGATTGTTCCAGATCTCCCAGTCGGAGGGGTCGGCCTCGACGATCCGCTCGTAGCAGCCCGCGGCCTCCCCGGCCCGGCCCTGCGACAGAAGCAAATAGCCCCTGAGCCGGAGCAGCTCGGGCGCATCCGTCGTGCACAAGGCCTCGGCTCCGGCGACGTCCCCCTTCATCGCCTTGAGGTTGGCGAGTGCGACCCTCGCCTCGATATCCCCCGGCCGCTCGCTCAGCGCCGAGTGGCCAAGCGCTTCCGCCGCGGCAAGATCGCCGCGCCGGACCAGATCCACGATACGGGAGGCGGCGTCGCTCATCGCCTGCCTCATGGCCGCGCCCGCCCCCGCCGCGCAATCGAAAAGCTGTCCTTGCGGGCGAGTCGCCGCGGAGTGCGGGCGCTCCTTTGCAAACTTTTGCAAAGGGGGCGCGAGGAGTTCCGCCGCCCGCCATCCCGCCCCGCCGCACCGGCCCGGCAGCGCACGGCACCGGCCCGGCAGAGGCCCCGCACCGGCCCCGCACTGGGCCGGCGGGAGCCCGGCAACGCTCCGGCGCGCGTCCGGCGCCGTCCACCGGACGCCCCGGCCGGCGCCCGGAAAAGTGGGCCGATCGTTTCGTCCGCGGGCGCGGAAGCACGAATTGAGCATTGGGTTGGTTCATGCTATGTCCTGACCTGGCTCTTTCCTATCGTGAGAACGGAATCGGCGTCGCGACTTACGCGGCCCCCGATAAATCGGGAAAACCGATCAATGGCGCACGACTGATCGGAAGGATTTTTATTTTTCGGCCAACTTCGGAACTTCCGGCCCTTCGGGCGGGCGTTCAGGCCTCCAGCTCGATGTCCCAATAGAGATAATCGCGCCAGCTCTCGTGCAGGTAATTGGGCGGGAAGCTCCGGCCATGCTCCTGAAGCTGCCAGCTAGTCGGCCGGTAGGGGCGGCGGTTGAGGTTCATCCGCGCCTGGGCGGGCGTCCGGCCGCCCTTCCGGAGGTTGCAGGGCGCGCAGGCGGTGGCGACATTCTCCCAGGTCGTGCGTCCGCCCTGGGCGCGCGGAACGACATGGTCGAAGGTGAGCTCGGCGGTGGCCGAGCAATATTGGCATTCGAACCGGTCGCGAAGGAACAGGTTGAACCGGGTGAAGGCGGGATTCTCGCTCGGCCGGACATATTGCCTGAGAGCGATCACCGAGGGCAGCTGAAGGGTGCGGGTCGGGCTGTGCACCTCGCGGACATATTGGGCGACGATGTCGACCCGCTCGAGGAACACGGCCTTGACCGCCGTCTGCCACGGCCACAGGCTGAGCGGATAATAGCTCAGCGGCGTGTAGTCGGCGTTGAGCACCAGCGCCGGGCAGGCGTCCGGATGGCGGAGAAGGTCGGGATGGTACATGCGCCGCGCATTCGCCCCGTCGTCATGGGGAAAGACGCCCGGCCTGTCGCACCCAGGACTGGGAAGCCCTGCCCCTGTCCAAGCCCCCCTCCCACGGGAGGGTGACGAAGCCATGACAGCATGGCGCGACTCTCCGGGTCAAGACCGCTGATGCGCGTCGTCACGCGTTTCGCTCCGAGCCCGACCGGACGGTTGCATTTGGGCCACGCTTTGTCGGCCCTGCTCGCGCACGATTTCGCCCGCAGCCGGGGCGGAGCCTTCCTTCTCAGGATCGAGGATATCGACCCCGGCCGATCCCGGGCCGAGCATGTCGATTCGATCATCGAGGATCTCGCCTGGCTCGGCATCGACTGGGACGGCGAGATTCTCTTCCAGTCCGAGCGGCTCGACCACTACGCCGAAGCGCTCGGTCGGCTGAAGAGCGCTGGCCTCGTCTATCCCTGCTTCTGCACCCGCTCCGCGATCGCCGCCGAGATCGCCGCCAGCGCCGCCGCGCCGCACGGGCCGGACGGACCGCTCTATCCGGGCACCTGCCGCGCCCTGGCGCCCGAGGAGCGGGCCCACCGGGCGGCCGCCGAGCCGCATGCCTGGCGCCTCGACTCGGCGAGGGCCTCGGCCGAGGCGGGTCCGCTCTACTGGAACGACGGCGATACCGAGGTGCAGGCGGAGCCGAAGGCCCATGGCGACGTCGTCCTCGCCCGCAAGGACGCTCCGACGAGCTACCATCTCGCGGTCACCGTCGACGACGCCGGCCAGGGCGTGACGGACGTCGTGCGCGGCCGCGACCTCTACGCCGCCACCGACGTGCACCGCCTGCTCCAGGCCCTGCTGGGGCTTCCGGTCCCGCGCTACCACCACCATCCGCTGCTGCTCGGCGCCGACGGCCGCCGCCTCGCCAAGCGGAACGGAGCGCCGGAGCTGGACGCCCTTCGGAAGACGGGCGCAGACCCGACGAAGCTGGCGGCGGACCTGCTCGCCGGACGATTGCCTTCTGGATATTCGGTCGGGGAGGCCTAGATAGGCGCGATGAGCACATTCCTCGTCATCCTGATCGTCCTCGCCGCCGGAGCCACCCTCTTCGTCCTCGCCAAGGGCGTGATCGGAATGGCTTCGGGCAAGGACATTACCGGCGCCCGCTCCCAGGACCTGATGCGCAAGCGGGTGATGTTCCAGGCGGTCGCGATCGTCCTCGTCATCCTCTTCCTGCTCGTCGTCGGCGGAAAGAGCTGAGCCCTGGTCCGGCTCAACAAGATCTATACCCGGACCGGGGATAGGGGGGCGTCCGGCCTCACCGACGGCTCCCGCCGGTCCAAGGCCGACCCCATCTTCGCGGCGATCGGCGACGTCGACGAAGCCAATAGCGCGATCGGCCTCGCCATCCTCCAGGTCGCGGACGAGGCGCAGCGGCGGATGCTGACCGCGATCCAGAACGAATTGTTCGACCTCGGCGCCGACCTCGCCACCCCCGGCGAGGATTTCGCCCCGTCCGACATGGCTCTGCGCATCGTCCAGCCGCAGATCGACCGGCTCGAGCTCGAGATCGACTCGATGAACGAGCGGCTCGAGCCGCTTCGAAGCTTCATCCTGCCGGGCGGGGGCGGCGGAGCGGCGGCGATCCACCTCGCCCGGGCCATCGTCCGCCGGGCGGAACGCTCCGCCGTCGCCGCCTCCTCGGCCGCGCCGCTCAACCCCCCCGCCCTCATTTACCTGAACCGGCTCTCCGACCATCTCTTCGTAATGGCCCGGCTCGCCGCCGCCGGCGAAGGCGGCGAAGTCCTCTGGAAGCCGGGCGCCACGCGCTAGGGCGTTATGGGATTAGGTTGAACCCCCCACCCGTTCGCCCTGAGCCTGTCGAAGGGCTGTCTTATTGCCTTGCAGAGGGAAGGGAAGGCTTCGACAAGCTCAGCCCGAACGGATTGGGTCCCGGCCGGCTACGGAACGCGCCGGCGGCCACCCGGCGGCGAGGACGCCTAACCTCCATCAATATTTTGGTGTAGGAGCCCCGGATGGCGACCCAGTCACATCCTTCGCCCGGTGCGTCGCTGGCCGAGCGCTACCGGGCCGTGCGAGCTCTGAGCGAGGCGATCGCCGCGCCGCTTTCCGACTCGGACGCGACCCTTCAGCCCATGCCCGACGCCTCGCCCGCCAAGTGGCATCTCGCCCACGGCAGCTGGTTCCTCGAGACCTTCGTGCTTCGCGACCATGTCCCCGGCCACCGCCCCTGGGACGAAAGCTGGGCCTATCTGTTCAATTCCTATTACGAAGGCGAGGGCGACCGGCACCCGCGGGCCCGCCGCGGCATGCTGAGCCGCCCGCACCTGGACGAGATCCTCGCCTGGCGAGCCTATGTCGACGAAGCCCTGGTCGCCGCCTTCCCCAACCTGCCCGGGGAAGCGCTGGCGCTGGTCGAGCTGGGTCTCAACCACGAGCAGCAGCATCAGGAGCTGATGCTGATGGATATCCAGGCCGCCTTCGCCGAGAATCCGCTCCGCCCCGCGCTCTGGCCCCCGGGCGCCCCGGCGCCGGCGCCGCTCGCCCCTCCCCTCGAGTGGATCGAGGGTCAAGCGGGCCTGTGCGAGATCGGCCATGACGGCCGCGGCTTCGCCTTCGACTGCGAGGGCCCCCGGCACTCGGCGCTGCTCCACCCGCACGCGCTCGCCGACCGGCTGGTCACCAATGCCGAATGGCTCGGCTTCATCGAGGACGGCGGCTACGCCCGGCCGGAGCTGTGGATGGCGGACGGATGGGCCTGGGCGGCCGAGAACCGGATCGAGGCGCCGCTCTACTGGATTCGCGACAAAGACGGCTGGAGCCGCTTCGGCCTGGACGGCGCCCGCCCGCTCGCCCCCGCCGAGCCGGTCTGCCACATCGCCTGGTACGAGGCCGACGCTTTCGCCCGCTGGTCCGGCGCCCGCCTCCCTCGGGAGGAGGAATGGGAGTCGGCGGCCTCGCCGCTGGACCCCGCCGGCGGCAACCAGCTCGATTCGGCGGGCCCGGCGAGGCCGGCCGCGGCGGCCGCGGGGACGGGCCTTCGCCAGATGTTCGGCGATCTGTGGGAATGGACGATGAGCGCCTATTCGCCTTATCCCGGCTACCGCCCGCAGGAAGGCACGGTCGGAGAGTATAATGGCAAGTTCATGTGCAATCAGTTCGTCCTGAGGGGCGGCAGCTGCGCCACTCCGCGCGGCCACATGCGGTCCAGCTACCGCAACTTCTTCTACCCCCACCAGCGCTGGATGTTCTCCGGACTCCGCTTGGCCCGGGACCTCTAGGATGCGCTCGATCGGGTCGGGGAAACCGTTATTAGCCGATGCGGGCGGATGCTGATGGACGCCCCGCGCGCGTCCCTGCTCGCCGACCAGGCCTTTCGCGACGCCGTGCTCGCCGGGCTCGCGGCGCCGATCCGCGCCGTCCCGGCGCGCTGGCTCTACGACCGCCGCGGCTCCGAGCTGTTCGAGGCGATCACCGGGCTTCCCGAATATTATCTGACCCGCACCGAAACCGCTTTGCTCGAGCGCCATTGCCCCGACGTCGCGCGGATCGCCGGACCGGGCCAGGCCGTCGTCGAATTCGGCTCGGGCGCCTCCGTGAAGACTCGGATCCTGCTCGCCGCCGCCGGCCCGGCGGCCTACGTGCCCGTCGACATCAGCGGCGATTTCCTTCGCGACGCGGCAAGCTCGCTCGCCGAGGACTTTCCCGGACTCCCCGTCTATCCGATCGAAGCCGATTTCACCCGCCCCTTCCCCTTGCCGGAGCCGCTTGCCGTCTCTCCCAAGCTCGGCTTCTTCCCCGGCTCGACGATCGGCAACTTGGTCCCCTCGACCGGCGTTGACCTGCTCCGCTCGATGCGCCAGACGCTCGGAACCGGCGCCTGGCTGTTCATCGGCTTCGACCGGGTCAAGGACCCCTCGGAACTGCTCAGCGCCTATGACGATTCCGCGGGAGTGACGGCCGAGTTCAACCTCAACCTGCTCGCCCGAATCAACCGCGAGCTTGACGGCGACATCCCGCTCGACGCCTTCGGCCACCGGGCGATCTGGAACGAGCGGCTCAGCCGGATAGAGATGCACCTCGAGGCGCTTCGCGACGTCGCTTTCGAAGTGGCCGGAACGCCCTTCTCGATGCGCTCGGGCGAGACCATCCACACCGAGAACAGCCACAAATATGGCGAGCGCGACGCCCGACTCCTGCTTCTCGCCGGCGGTTGGACTCCGGTCGAGGAATGGACCGACGAGGAAGCGCGCTTCGCCCTGGTGCTGGCGCGTGCCGAACCGGAAAGGTCCGCGCCCTAGCCGCGCCCTATTTCCGAACCACCCGCGCCCGCCAGGTCGTGATGTAGTCCCGCGATCCCCGGCACTCGTCCATCTCGGCCTGCTCCACCAGCCGGAAGGCCCGCCCGTCCCAGCCATATTCGGAGGTCGTGCCGCAATCGGCGAGGCCTCGCCCCTTGGAGAAGCTGCCCAGCAGCCCCCGCTCCCTGTCCCAGCCCGCATTGACCAGCATCGGCTTGCCTTCCTCCGCCCACCAGCCCGGCCTCACGTCGAAAGCCGCGAGCTCGGCGCCGCCATGGCCGCGCCGAAGGACGAAGGGAACGTGGCTGACATTGTAGGCGCCCGAGCCGCAGGCCAGCAGCAGCAGGGTCTCCGACGGGCCGATCGCGGCGGTCTCGGCCTCGTCCGGGCCGCCGACCTCGTCGATCGTGCAGCCATGCTTCCTGCGAAGCGCCCGAATCGCGGCCGCCGACAGCGCCAGCGGCCGGGTCGAGGGCACTCGCCGGGCGACGACGACCGGAAGAGGCGGCGGCGAGGCGAGCCGGCCCTGCGGCCGGGTCCCGCGCCGGACGAGGGCGGTCGCAGTGCCGACCCGGCCCTGCTGCTCGTCCATGTAGAGCAGGGCCGCGCTCGCGCCCTTCAGCGAGACGGTCCCGAGCGGCTTGCCGTCGGCCGAGTGAAGCTCCAGCCGGCCGGCGGAACGCAGCGCCGCGATCAGGGCCGAAGCGTCGGCGGGCGCGACCCGGGTCTCGCCCTCCCTTCCGAACAGGCGCGCGGCCAGCCGGACGCCGTCGGCGCTGACCGCGACGGCGCTGCTGTCGGCGCCGAGATCGAAGGCCAGCTCGGGCGCCGCGCCGGGCTGGGGCCCGCGCCGGACGCTCATCGTCAGGCCGTCCTCCGGCCAGTCCTCCGGCATCAGGGCGACGGCGTGGCAGGCGGCGCCATTGTCGCACCCCACCGTCCAGTCCTGGAAGGTCTTGATCGCGCCCGGCTGGGGAGCCGCCGCCGCGAGCGCGAGGACAAAGGCGATGGTCATCGAGCCAGGATAGCGCGCTTTGCGAGCTTCGTCATTCCCGTGAGAGCCGCAGCGAGGGGGTGCCATGGCATTGCCCCCAACCCGCCCCTTCCCTACATCGCGCTGGACCGACCGCGGGGAGACTGACCGATGCTGCTGGGCCTAATTCAGGTTGTGCTGATCCTGCTGACGGTGATCTGGTGGATCATCGTCATCCAGATGATCCTCAGCTGGCTGGTCGCCTTCAACGTCATCAACACCTATAACGACTTCGTCCGGGGGCTCCTCAAGGGGCTCGACCGGATCACCGAGCCGGTCTACCGGCCGATCCGCAAGATCCTTCCGGATTTCGGCGGCCTCGACTTCAGCCCGATGGTGGTCCTGATCGTCCTTCTCATCCTCGACCGGATGCTTCGAAGCGTCGCGTTCGAAGTCGCGGCCGGCTATTACCGGTGAGCGCCGCGCTCATCGACGGCCGGGCCTTCGCGGCCCGGCTTCGGGAGCGGATCGCCGAGGCCGTTCCGGCCTTTTCCGCCGCGGCCGGCCGGGCGCCCGGCCTGGCGGTGGTCCTGGTCGGCGAGGATCCGGCGAGCGCCGTCTATGTCCGCTCCAAGGGCCGGGCGACCACCGAGGCCGGAATGGCGAGCTTCGAGCATCGGCTCCCCGACAGCGTTTCGCAGGAGGAGCTTCTCGCCCTGATCGGAGCGCTCAACGACGACGATAATGTCGACGGAATCCTGGTCCAGCTGCCGCTCCCGGCCGGGATCGACGACAAGGCGGTGATCGAGGCGGTCGATCCGGCCAAGGACGTGGACGGCTTCCACCCGATCAGCGCCGGCCGACTCGCCGTCGGCGAGGAGGGGCTTGTGCCCTGCACCCCGCTCGGCTGCCTGATGCTTCTGAAGGACCGGCACGGCGACCTTTCGGGGCTCGAGGCGGTGGTGGTCGGCCGATCGAACATCGTCGGCAAGCCCATGGCCCAGCTCCTCCTCGCCGAGAATTGCACGGTGACGATCGCCCACAGCCGGACCCGCGACCTGCGTGAGGTGGTGCGGCGGGCCGACATCCTCGTCGCCGCCGTCGGCCGAGCCGGGATGATCCGGGGCGACTGGATCAAGCCCGGAACCACCGTGATCGACGTCGGAATCAACCGCGTCCCCGGCGAAGGGGAGGGCAAGGGCCGCCTCGTCGGCGACGTCGATTTCGAAAGCGCGGCCGAAGTCGCGGGAGCGATCACGCCCGTGCCCGGCGGGGTCGGCCCGATGACGATCGCCGTCCTCCTCCGCAACACTCTCGTCGCGGCCCACGCCCGCGCCGGCCTGCCGCCGCCGGAGGGCCTGTGACCGCTCTCTTCCTCTCGGCCTTCGTCACCTTCTTCGTCGTCATCGACCCGCCCGGCTGCGCTCCGATCTTCGCCGGCCTCACCAGGGAGGCGACCGCCGCCCAGCGCCGGTCGATGGCGATCCGGGCGTCGCTGGTCGCGGCCGGGATCCTGCTCTTCTTCGGCCTGCTCGGCGAGGATTTGCTGAGGACGCTCGGAATCAGCCTCGCCGCCTTCCGGATCGCCGGCGGGATCATGCTGTTCCTGATCGCTCTGGATATGGTCTTCGAGCGCCGCACCCAGCGCCGCGAGACCCGCGCCCAGCAGGTCGAGGCGGACCCCGAGCATGACGACGTTTCGGTCTTCCCGATGGCGATCCCGATGATCGCGGGGCCGGGCTCAATCGCCTCGATCATGCTTCTGATGGCTCGCAGCGACGGGCTCGACCAGTCGCTGGTGGTGCTCGCCGCCCTCGGCGCGGTGCTTCTCCTCACCCTGATCTCGCTGCTCGCCGCCGGCTGGCTGATGCGCCTGCTCGGCCATCGCATGGAGGCGATGCTGACTCGCCTGCTCGGAGTCATCCTCGCCGCACTCGCAGCCCAGTTCGTGATCGACGGAATCTCGGTCAGCTTCGAGGTCTAGGGCCGATCCGCCGGCGCCCCCCGGCCTTGGATCGCGCCGCCGACCAAAGGCTTCGTCTCGGCGACCCGCCACATCCTGTAGGGCGAATCGGCCGGCAGCGGCACCGGCTGAAGCCAGGCCGGCACCTGGCCGCGGACCAGCTGCATGTAGAAGCCGTCCTTGGCCTGGCTCGAATAGACGGTGGATTCGGAGAGGCCCGGGCAGATCAGCACATAGTCGACCCCGCGCCGCTCGATCGTCGCCCGGGCGTTATCGGTCGAGCCCCGGAAGGCCCGCATGACGTCGATGATGTCGCGGCCGTTGCGGTGATAGGGGCCGGCGACGGCGTCATGGTGGGTGACGGCGATCAGCCTTGGGCCGAGGTCGACGAAGGTCAGCACCTGCCCCTTGGGCACCAGCGCGACCGGCTTCAGCGCCCACAAGGTGGGGCACAGGCCGTTGGCCTTGTTGACCGGCTTGAGCCCGGGCCTCGGCTTGGGCGGAAAAAACTGGCCGACCACCTGCTGGACGAGGATTCCGGAGACGAGGAGGAAGGCGAGAGCGGCCCCGATCACCCGGACCGCCAGCGAGCCGCTGCCGCGGATCCGAGCGATGGCGAGCCAGGCCAGGGCGGCCGCTCCGGGCACGGCGAGCAGCTGGGCCGCCGGCCCGGCCCGGCTCTGCCAGAACAGCAGGGCCGCAGCGAGAAGCGCCGGAGCGGCGGTCGCCGCCCAGGCGGCGAGCCTGTCCGGATCGCGCCGGTGGAGCCAGAGCATCGCCGCATAGCCGATCAGCCCGGCCGCCGGCAGCGCCGCGATTGCGATCGCGGTCGAGTAGCCGTGCATGTAGATCGGGCGCGCCTCGCGGACGTTGCCGAGCCACAGCCGGACCAGCTCGGGCGAGGCGCCTTCCAGCCGGCCGAGGCAGTTCGGCCAGGCGAGAGCGAAGCCGGCGGCCAGCGCCGCCCCGGCCGCGGCCGCGACCGCGAGCCGAAGAGTCCAGGCGCGGGGGGCGAGAAAGGCCAGGGCCACCGCCACGGCGCCGCCGCCGGCGACCGCCGACAGCCATACCGGCGACAGCGCGTCGCACACCGGCGCCCGGTTCGCATGAGAGGCGAAGAGCAGGAAGCCGAGCGCGCCTCCGCCGGCGAGGCTGGCTCCGTAGGCGGCGAGGCGCCGGCCCTCGTCGCGGTCGCGGACCCACATCAGCACGACGACGGCTCCGGCCAGCGCCAGGTAGAGCAACATCTCGAGGCCGATCACCAGCGACAGGGCGCTGGAGACTCCGAGCAGGGCGCCGCCGCGAGCCCGCTTCGGATCGCAAAGGGAAGCGACCGCGATGGCGAGCAGGGCGAGCTGCCAGCCGTGATGATCGATCCTGAGCGGCGACCACATGCCCCGCGCCGAATGGCCGCACAGCAGCAATGCAATGGCCAGCGGGAAGGCGCCGGGGCCGACCAGGCGGCGAGCGCTCGCCGCCACCGCCGCCATCGCCACTCCGAGCGGGAGCAAAGGCGCGAGCGCCACCGCCGCCTTTTCCGCCGGCGGCCCGCCGATCAGCGGCGCCAGAACCAGCCGGATTCCGGCGATTGGGAGGTCGACCAGCCGCGACCAGTGGACGTCGGCTCCGGCGGGCGGATTGAGCCGGTACTGGCGCAGGTCGTACCAGTCCTGCCCGGCGATCAGGCCGCGCACCTGCATGATCCGAAGATTGTCGTCGGTGTCGCCGAGCGCGAAGGCGTTGATCGGCCCCCAGCGCATGTAGAGGAGCCAGGCCGAAGCCAGGAGCCAGAAGAGCAGCACCCACCAGCCCCTGCGCCGCTCCAGCCAGTCCAGCCCCTCCATCGCCAACAGCCCTTTTCAACCCCTCGCCCCGGCATTAGTCGCTGCACGGCAAAGGGCAAGCGGCCGGGCAGGGAGGGACGCGCTGAGATGAAGTTGCGCAGCGCGATACCGCCTTTGTTCGGCCAGCTGGTCCGGTTCGGCCTCGTCGGCGCCTTTTCGACCCTCGTCTACGCGGCCGTCTACTGGCCGCTCGCCACCTACGTCATCCATCCGATGCTGGCCGTGCTCGCCGCCTTCGCCGTCGCGGTCAGCGTGGGCTATTTTCTGCACAGCCGCTGGAGCTTCAAAGGCCATAGCAAGGCCGAAGGATCGGCCGAGACCCAGAGCAAGTTCGTGCTCGTCCAGTCGGCCGGACTGGTGCTCAACGCCGCCTTCACCTGGGTGCTGACGGGGCCGCTGCTCGACGGGCCGACCTGGTGGCCGCTGGTTCCGGCGGTGCTCGTGACCCCCTTCGTCACCTTCGCGCTCAATCGGTGGTGGGTGTTCGGCTGATGGAGAGGATCGTCTATGACCGCATGGCCGAGCTCGACAGCCGCCACTGGTGGTACCGCGCCCGCCGCGAGATCCTCGCCGCCCTCATCCGCCGCCGAATCCGGCTTCCGGCGGATCCGCGAATCCTCGAGATCGGCTGCGGCACCGGGCACAACCTCGTCATGCTCAAGCGCTTCGGCGGGGTCGACGCCGTCGAGATCGATGCCGCCGCCCGCGCCATCGCCAGCGCCCGGCTCGGCCATGAGGTGATGGATTCGCCTCTGCCCGCCCTCAGCGGCGTGGAGGACGGCGCCTACGACCTCGTCGCCATCCTCGACGTGCTGGAGCATGTCGAGGCGGACCGGCAGGCGCTCGAGAGCATCGCCCGAAAGCTCAGGCCCGGAGGCCGTATCCTTGTCGCGGTCCCGGCGCACCCCTGGATGTGGAGCGCCCACGACGTCGTCAACCACCACAAGCGCCGCTACACCCGCCGGACTCTTCGCTCCGCGGTCGAGGCGGCCGGCCTCAAGCTCGAGATGATGGGCTGGTTCAACAGCCTGCTCTTCCCGCTCGCCGCGGCGGCGCGCTTCGCGGGCAAGGTGCGCCGCAAGGAGGACAGCGACGACAAGCTGCCGCCGAGGCCGCTCAACGCCCTGTTCGAAGCCATATTCGGCCTCGAGCGCTACGTGATCGGCCGGCTTCCGTTGCCGCCCGGAGTGTCGCTAGTGGCGATCGTCTCGGCCCCCGCCTCTTCGGCCGCGTGAGCGACATGGCCGAGCGTCGCGCTCCCGCCGGCATGGCCGGCGATCTCGGCGACGATGTAGAGCGGCCGGTGCTTGGCCTCCATGTAGAGCCGGCCGAGATATTCGCCGATCATCCCGAGAACGAACATCTGCACCGCTCCGAGCACCACCACCACCAGCATCAATGAGGTCCAGCCCTGGATGGCGCTTCCGGTGAAGAATCCGACCGCGATATAGCCGACCAGGAGCACCGACGCGGCGACCAGCCAAAGGCCGATATGGCTCGCCATCCTGAGCGGGGCGGTCGAGAATCCGGTGACGGCGTCGAGCGCGAACCGGACCATCTTGGACAGCGGATATTTGCTCTGCCCGGCATGGCGCTCGGCCCGGTCGTAGGCGATCGGGACCTGGCGGAAGCCGACCCAGGCGACCATCCCCCGGATGAAGCGCGCCTGCTCGGGAAGGCTCAGCAGCGCGTCGAGCGCGCGCCGGCTCATCAGCCGGAAGTCCCCGGTGTCGCGCGGGATCTCGATTTCCGCGAGCCTCGACAGGAGACGGTAGAAGAGCTTGGCAGTGCCGCGCTTGAACGCGGTCTCGCCCGCCCTCGCCCTGCGCACCGCATAGACGACGTCGGCGCCGCGCTCGTCCATTTCGACGATCATCGCCGGAAGCAGCTCGGGCGGATCCTGCAGGTCGGCGTCGATGATCAGGATTCGCTGCCCGGCGCACAGGTCGAGCCCGGCAGTCAGGGCGAGCTGGTGGCCGTGGTTGCGCGACAGGTTGATCGCCACCAGCCTCGGATCGGCCGCCGACAGAGTCCGCATCATCTCCCAGCTTCGGTCGCGCGAGCCGTCGTTGACGAGCACGATCTCGTAATCGTCGCCGACCACCGAGCGCGCGGCGGCGGTCAGCCGGCCGTGCAGCTCGCCGAGGCAGGCTTCCTCGTTGTAGCAGGGAACGACGATCGAGAGGGACGGAGGCTTCATTCGGGTTCCTGGAGCAGGATCGGGCTCTTGTCGGCGACTCGATACAGCACGCTCGTGCCGCTTTGCCAGACCGGCCGAAGCCCGCGCAGAAGCGCCGGGTCCGGGCGGGGGGGGCGGAGCAGCCAGACATAATCGAACTTGTCGCGCGGGAAGAGGATCAGCGACTGGTCGAGAGTCAGCCAGCGCTCGGGGCGGCAGGGGCCGGCGAGCACCTGCTGCGAGGGGTCGCGGGAGAACCAGCTGTCGCGATCGGGATAGATGGCGGTCAGCAGCTGCGCCCCGCTCATCGACCACTGGTCGTTGGAGAAGGCGTCCCGGCGCACCAGGGCCATCGCCGGAAGGTGCTCGAGCCGGGTCTGCGCCCAATCCTTGCGGCACTTGACCCCGACGAAGGAGACGACCCGGGCGCCGCTCGGGATATGCTCGACCGCGGCCAGCTCGCGGTCATAGGCCCGGTCGTACATCCAGAAGCTGTAGGTGTTGCCGGCCAGCCTCGCCCCCGCGAAGAGGAGCCCGGCCACGGCCAGGGTGGCGCCCGCCCGGCCGGCCCAGGCGGGGCGGTAGCGAATGGCGATGAGCGCCGTCGCGATCACGAACGGAGCGAGCCTCATGTCCGCATAATTGGAGCCGAACACGATCCTGGGCAGGCAGACGTAGACGATGGCGAGGAAGATCGCCGACGCGGCCAGGTTGCGCGAATATTCGAGCCTCTTCCACCACAGCAGGCCGATGACGAGGACCAGCCCGATCACCGCCAGCGCCGCATAATCCCAATATTCCCAGCGGTCGCGGAGCGCCATCAGGATCCAGTTCTTCTTGAGCCTCCAGTTGAACCAGACCGAAGTCTCTCCGGCGACCGCTCCGCTTCGCCACAGCAGCATCAGAAGCATCGGCGGAGCCAGCGCGAGGCAGTGGAGGCCGGTGTTGAATCCGGCCTTCCAGAGCGGCCTCTTCAGGTCGACCTGGCGAACCAGCTCGGCCGAGAAGGCCATCACCCCCAGCGTCCCCCAGCCGAAGGCGTGGCAGACCCAGAGCAGGATCGAGATCGGAACGAACAGGCCGGCTCGAAGCCTCAGGCGACCGAGCCGGGCCAGCCGAAGCCACAAGGCGAAGGCGAGGAAGGCGAGCGCCATCGACAAGGCGAAGTTCACGAAGCCGAACATGAACGGGAAGCTGTAGGTCAGCGGAAGCGCGAAATAGGCGGTCGGAGGGACCCGCCCGTGAACCTCGCGGGCGACCCACAGGAAGCCCGCGGCGGTCATCACGGGGATCGCGACGACGATCAGCTTCACCGCCGGCTCGAGCCCGATCAGCGCTGCGAGCGGGACGACCAGCAGGTCGACTCCGAGATTGCCGATCAGCGCCCAGCGGAATTCGTAGAAGCTCTGAAGCAGCGGCGAGCCGTCGATCTTGAGCTGGACGTGATAGCGGCCGATATGGCCGGGAAGGTCGACCAGCGGCGGCACGTCCGGCCACAGCAACGGGATCGCGCAGGCGAGGACGGCGGCCATGACCATCGCCGGATGCTCCCACCAGGTGCGCGGCTGGCGGGCGCTTGCGCTCTCTCGTTCGGCGGGAGTGGAGATCATCGCGCCCGGTGCTCCCTCCTCCGGCGCCGAAATTCAACACTTAACTGCATTAATCCTCCCTGCGGGCGAAGCGAGTGGGGAGGCGGACCGCCTGAAGGGTGGTGGAATGATACCCGGATCAGCGTCCGAGGATCGGGATCCCGGCCTCGGCCTTCCTGCATTCGCCCCTCCACCATGCTTCGCATGGTCCCCCTCCCCATCGCCTTCGGCGACAGGGAGGATGAGCGCGCGCTAACCATCCGTTAACCCTGTTCTTCTAGCCCTGCGGTGAGGAGGCGGGAATGGCTTATCCGTGGAGGCAGAGCGATTGGCGGGACGCGGCTCCCGTGCCCGCGCCGCAGGAGCGCCTGTGGACTCTCGCCTGGACGTTCGTCCTCCTGCTCGCGGCCTTGCTCTTCGTCCAGGACATATTGTCGACCCGCTTCACGCCCTGGCCGTCGATCCGCGGCGCCGCGATCTGGGGCCGCGACTTCGCCAACGTCTGGACGTCGGGCCGGCTTGCGCTGGAGGGGCGACTCGACCTGCTTTACGACCTGAAAGCGTACAGCGCCTATCAGGACATGCTGTTCGACGGGGCGCTTCGGGCGCACAATTACTCCTACCCGCCGCCGACCCTTCTCTACACCTGGGCGTTCGGCCTGCTCCCTTATCCGGTCGCGCTGCTCGCCTGGCTCGGGCTGACCGGAGCGGCCTTCTTCGCCGCCGCCCGCCCCTATCTGCGCGACGCGGGCCTTCCCGCCTGGCTCGCCCTGATCGCGCCCGCCACCCTGCTCAACGTCTGGGCCGGCCATTACGGCCTTCTGATCGGAGCGCTTTGGCTCGGCGCCTTCCACCTGCTGCCCCGCCGACCTGTCCTCGCCGGGGTCCTGATCGGGCTGATGCTGGTCAAGCCGCACCTCGCCGTGCTGGCGCCGCTGATCCTCGCCCGCCGGGGAGAATGGAAGGCCTTCGCCGCCGCCGGAGCCACCGTCGCCGCCCTGGTCGCGGTCTCGGCCCTCGTCTTCGGCGTCGAGATGTGGCGCACCTATATCGGAGTCACGGTCGGGGTTCAGGGAGCGATGGTCGACGACGTCGGCACCTATTTCCTGACGATGATGCCGACCGTGGTTCCGACCGTCACCGCCCTCGGCTTCGGCGGCCCGGCGGCCTGGGCGCTCCAGCTCCTCGCCGCCGGCGGAGCGGTGGCGGCGCTGCTGCTCCACATGCCGCGCGACAGCCGCTCGGCCGGACTGGCCGGCGGAGTGGCGACCTTCCTCGTCCTTCCCTACGCCTTCAACTACGACATGACCGTGCCCGGCCTCGCCGCGCTGCTGATGCTCGCCCGGCTTCGTCGCGACCCGGAAAGCGGGGCCTCGTTCGTCCTGCTGCTCGCCTTCCTCCTGCCGCTGATCGTCCAGACCTTCGGACTCCTTCACCTGCCGGCGCCCGCGCTGATCCTCGCCGCCCTGCTCGCCCTGATGCTTCGGCAGGCGGCACTCGACGGCCAAGGCGCGTTAAAGCCCGGTACAGCCGCGGCGCATTAGGACGCGCGTCGGACGGGGAGTCTTCTCCCCGCGTGCCAAGGAGTTGAATATGAAGATGTTTCTGTTCGCCGGCGCGGCGCTCGCAGCGCTCGCCGCCGGGCCGGCGGTCGCCCAGCCGGGCGAAGGCCGCGCCCGTTTCGCCCAGCCCCAGACCCGAGCCGCCGTCGCCGCCCAGGTCCAGGCCCGATTCGCCCGCGCCGACTCCAATCGCGACGGCTTCGTCACCCGCGAGGAGGTCCGGGCCCGAGCCGAGGCTCGCCGGGAGCAGCGCCGGGAGCGCCGCGCCGAGCGGCGCGCGCAGCTGTTCGAGCGGCTCGATTCCAACAATGACGGCTCGATCAGCCGTGCCGAGTTCAGCGACCGTCCCGCCCTGCGCGGAGCGGAGCGCGGCGAGCGCCGGACCGTTCGCGGCGAACGCCGCGGCCAGCGCTTCGCCAATCGCGGCGGACGCGGCATGGGCGGCGGCTTCGGCGCCCGAGGCTTCGCGGCGATGGACCTTAATGGCGACGGCCGGGTCGCTCTCGCCGAGGCGAGCCGGGCCGCCCTTCAGCGCTTCGACCGGGTCGACTCCGACCGTGACGGAACGATCACGCCCGGCGAGCGCCAGGCCGCCCGAGAGGCCTTCCGCGAGCGGATGGGCGAGCGCCAGGACGACTGAGTCATTGACGGATTGGAGTGACTCGTCACCCCGGACTTGATCCGGGGTCCAGCTTCTTGAAACGCGCATTCGAGAAGAAGATGGATGCCGGATCAAGTCCGGCATGACGACTGAACAGGATTCCCCCTTCCTGCATTTAAGAAGGGAGAAACCCTATTCGGCCGCGAGATGCCATTGCGGGGCCTCTTCGAGGCCGCGCAGGCGAGTCGATTCCTCGTACATATAGTCGCGGGTCATCGGGATGGCGTCGCGGCGCTTCACATACTGGAGCTGCCAGTTGACCATTCCGCCGTAGCGGAAGGCGGCTTCGGCTCCGGCCAGGTAGAAGAGCCACATCCGGTAGAAGCGCTCGTCGTAGAGCGAGATGATCTCGTCCTTGTTCATGACCGTTCGGTTGTACCATTCGGCCAGAGTCGGCGCGTAATGGTAGCGCATCGCCTCGACGTCGGTGACGATCAGATGGTGCTTCTCGGCCTGGACGACGAGCTCCGACAGCGCCGGGATGTAGCCGCCCGGGAAGATGTACTTGCGCGTCCACTTGTCGGTGACCCCCGGCTCGCCCATCCGCCCGCAGCAGTGGGAGACCATCACCCCGTCGTCCTTCAGGAGGCGGTGCATATGCTCGAAGAAGCCCGGATAATGGGGCGTCCCGAGATGCTCGATCAGGCCGACGTTGCTGATCCGGTCGAACTGCCCCTGGACGTCGCGATAGTCGCAAAGCTCGAACTTGACCTTGTCGGCCACGCCTTCCGCCGCGGCCCGCTCGTTCGAGAAATCGACCTGGTCGCGCGCGAGCGCCACGCCGAGCACCTCAACCCCGTACATCCGGTTGAGATAGAGCGCGAAGCCGCCCCAGCCGCAGCCGATGTCGAGCACCTTCATCCCCGGCTTCAGGTACATCTTGGAGGCGATGTGCGCCTTCTTGTCGAGCTGGGCCTTTTCGAGGCTGTTCGACAGGTCGCGATAATAGGCCATCGTGTACTGCCGGTCCTCGTCGAGGAATAGCTCGAAGAGGCGCCGGGTGAGATTGTAGGTATGCTCGGCATTCTTGGCGGAGCGGGTCTTCCAGTTGATCTGGTCGAGGCGGCCGGCGATCCGGCCGATCGCCTTGCGGACCGGCCCCCTGGGCTTGAGGTCCCCCTGGCGCTCGACCGGGGCATTGTAGCGGATGAGCAGGACGAGGCCGCGCAGGTCGCCCTGCTCGATCACCATCCGACCGTCCATAAAGACCTCGCCGGCGCCGACCCGGGGATCCTTGATGATGTGGTTGGCAGCGCCCTTGTCGGTGAAGCGGACCCGGATCGGACCGTGCGGCGCCGGCTGGCCGTCGCCATAATGATATTCCTTGCCGTCATGGTCGATGACGGTGAGATCGCCCTTCTGGACGACCTTGCGAAGCATTTTGTCGAGCAGCCACATCGTTCCGGTTCCCAAGTTTTGCGGCAATGAGCATGGACGAGGCGGTGGGGTCAAGCGGGTGCGGGCGCTTCATATAGACCGTTCGGGCTGAGCCTGTCGAAGCCCTCTCTTCGAGAAGCAGACAGCAGGGGGCTTCGACAAGCTCAGCCCGAACGGATGTTCCGCCCCGATCCGCTCTACCCCCGCGGCGGCGGACCCTGTTTCGCCCTCAGCCGCTCCTCGTCCTCGATCATGTAGTTGCGGGTGATCGGAGCGGCGTAGCGGCTCCTCAGATACTGGAGCTGGTAGACCACCATCGCTCCGTCGGTGAACATCGTCATCGAGGCCGCGAGGTAGAAAAGATAGAGCCGGTAGAAGCGCTCGTCGTAGAGGGCGACGATCTGGTCGTGATTGGCCTTGAACCGCTCGTACCAGGCCCGCAGCGTGTAGACGTAATGGAGGCGAAGCGCCTCGCAATCGGCCATGATCAGCTTCTCGCGCTCGCTCGCCGAGACGATCTCGGACAAGGCCGGCAGGTAGCCGCCCGGGAAGATGTATTTCTGCATGAACTTGTCGGTGGTGCCGGGCTTCCCCATCCGGCCCATCGTGTGGACCAAAGCGGCGCCCTCGGGATGGAGGAGCTCGCGGATCTTGCGGAAGAAGACCGGGAAATGGGCGGTTCCGAGATGCTCGAACATTCCGATCGAGACGATCCGGTCGAACTGGCCGGTGACGTCGCGATAGTCGATCAGCTCGAACTTCACCCGGTCCGAGACCCCGGCCTCCTCGGCGCGCTGGCGGGCCACCGCAAGCTGCTCCGTGGAGAGCGTCACTCCGAGCACGTCGACGTCCGCGACCCGGTTGAGGTAGAGCGCGAGGCCGCCCCAGCCGCAGCCGATGTCGAGCACCTTCTGGCCGGGCTTCAGGAGCATCTTCGACGCGATGTGCGCCTTCTTGTCGAGCTGGGCCTGCTCGATGCTGTTCGACGGATCGGTGAAATAGGCGCAGCTATACTGCATGTCCGGATCGAGGAAGAGCCGGTAGAGGTCGTTGCCGATGTCGTAATGATGCTGGACGTTCTTGAGCGAGCGCGACCTCCAGTTGAGAGTGCTCAGCCGATGGCGAAGCTTGCCGGTCTTCTTGAGGAAGTCGTTGGGGCGGGTCCGCTCCTCCCACCGCCGGTTGCGGCGGATGATGAGGATGAGGTCGATGATCTCGCCCTGCTCGAGCCGAAGCCGGTCGTCCATGAAGGTGTCGACCGTGCCCATCGTCGGGTCGCGGGCGATCTGGAGCGCCACCCGGCGGTCCATCATCCGTACCGTGACGGGCTTAAGCTCCGGGTCGGGCGCTCCGAACCGCGAGGTCTTGCCGTCGGGGGTTATGATCGTGAGCTCGCCTCTTTTGATGAGCCCGGGAAGCATCTTGTCTAATAGTCGCATGGCCGCGCACAATAGCCGCGTGTCCGCATATGGCAATTCCGTTGCGCAGGCGATTTCGTCGCGCCGCTCGGTCCGGGCCTTCCTCCCTCGTCCGGTCGACCGGGAGTCGATCGAGTCGATCCTTGAGCTGGCCGCCCGGGCGCCCTCCGGAGGCAATCTCCAGCCCTGGTTCGTCGATGTCCTGACCGGCGAGCCGCTCGAGGCCCTGAAGGCGGCGGTGCGCGCGAGCCTCGCCTCGGCTCCGGCGGGGGAGGGACTGGAATTCGCCGTCTATCCGTCGCCGCTGCCCGAGCCCTATCGGAGCCGGCGCTTCGCCGGCGGCGAGGCGCTCTATGAGGCGATTGCCATCCCCCGCGAGGACAAGGCGGGGCGGCTGGCGCAGTTCGAGCGCAATTACGACGGCTTCGGAGCGCCGGTGCTGCTGTTCTTCTCGATCGGCCGACTGTTCGACCGGCCGCAATGGGCGCATCTGGGAATGTTCATTCAGAATTTGATGCTTCTCGCCGAGGAACGCGGCCTCGCCACCTGCCCGCAGGAAGCCTGGGCGGCGGTCCACCGAACGGTCGGCGAGCAGCTGGCGCTCCCGCCGGACCGGATCCTCTATTGCGGAATGGCCCTCGGCTATGCCGACGAGGAGGCGCCGGTCAACCGGTGGCGGACGGAGCGGGCGCGGACCGACGACTTCGCGACGTTCCGCGGGTTCTAGACTCGTCATTGCGAGGAGCGAAGCGACGCGGCAATCCAGCCGGCCTCCGACGCTGCACTGGATTGCTTCGCTACGCTCGCAATGACGGGGCCAGCGCCGCCAGCGCCGCCCCGAGCTGCGCCGTCCGGAACGGCTTCTGGAGCATCGGATAGTCGCGATAGCGCTCCGCTATGCCCTGGCGGCCGTAGCCGGTCGCGAACAGGAAGGGGATTCCGCGCTCGATCAGCAGGTCGGCGACCGGGAAGCTCGGCTCGCCGGCCAGGTTGACGTCCAGCATCGCCGCGTCGAACCGGCTCTCGCGGGCGAGCGCCAGCGCCGGGCCGAGGCGGCTCGCAAGGCCCGCCACCTCGTGGCCGAGCTCGAGCAGCATGTCCTCGACGTTCATCGCCACCAGCATCTCGTCCTCGACGATCAGGATCCTGAGGCGCGGCTCAGCCAAGGCTCCGCTCCCTGGCCTGGATCGCCGCCACCGACGCCTCGATCCGGCAGCTCAGGCCTTCGGGCTCGAAGCGAAGCTCGGCGGCTCCGCCGAGATCGGACTCGAGTCCGCGCTCGATCAGCCGCGAGCCGAAGCCGCGCCGCTCCGGAGGCGCGACCGGAGGGCCGCCGCGCTCGCGCCAGTCGAGCCGGAGCCGGTCGCCGTCGAGGGTCCAGGCGATCGCCACCCGCCCGCCTTCGACGGAGAGGGCGCCATATTTGGCCGCGTTGGTGGCCAGCTCGTGCAGGGCCATGGCCAGCGCCAGCGCCGCCCGCGGCGCCAGCCGGAGCGGCTTGCCCTCGATGTCGAAACGGCCGGATTCGCCGGCGAGATGCTCGGTCGCGTCCCGGACCACCCGCTCGAGCGAGGCGCCGCCCCAATTCTCCTCGGTGAGCAGATTGTGGGCGCGGGACAAGGCCATCAGCCGCTCCTCGAACCGCCCCCGGGCCTCGGCGAGGGGAATGTCGCCGCGAAGCGTCTGGAAGGCGATCGCCTGGACGCTCGCCAGCGTGTTCTTCACCCGGTGGTTGAGCTCGTTGATCAGGAGCCGCTGATGCTCCTCGGCGACCTTGCGCTCGTGAATGTCCTCGGTCGAGCCGTACCACAGGCAGATGTCGCCCTTGTCGTCGCGGCGCGGGAAGGCCCGGGAGCGGGCCCAGCGATAGGCGCCGTCGCGCATCTTCACCCGGTGCTCGATGTCGTAGGGCTCCCCGGTGGACACGCTCCGGCTCCAGGAATCGAGGCTCGGCCGGCGGTCGTCCGGATGGATCGCCTCGATCCAGCTTCCGCCGAGGCCGCTGGTCCCGGTCCAGACGTTCCAGCGGTTGGCGACCCGGTTGAGCTGCCCGTCCGGCCGCGACGTCCAGGTCACCTGCGGGTTGAGCTCGACGGTGTGGCGGTAATGGTCCTCGCTCTCGACCAGCGACTGCTCGGCCCGGGCCCGCTCGACCGCGGCCCAGCTGCGCTCGGCGACGTCCCGGACGATCGCCGCGTCGGACCTGCGCCACGCCCGAGGCTCGGGCTCGTGGACGTAGAGCAGCGCCTTGAGCCGGCCCTCGCGCACCAGCGGCACGGTGATCAGGGCCCGAACTCCGGCCGCCTCCCAGGCGGCGGTCCGCTCGGCCGAGCCGAGCGGGAGCTGGCGGATGTCGGGAATGGCGAGAAGCTGGCCGGCCCGGAACAAGGCCAGCGCCTCCTCGCCGAAGCCGGCGATATGGGTGCTCTGGCCCGCAAGGCTCGGAACGTCCGGATCTCGGGTCCAGTCGGCCTGGACGGAGGCGATCCCCTCCTCCTCGTCGACCTCGGCATAGCCGACCCGGCCGGCGCCGAGATAGTCGCCGAGCAGCTCCGCCGCGGCCTGCTTGACCTGGCCCGGATCGTGGATTCCGCGGAGCCGGTCCGCCAGGCTGACCTGGAAGGACAGCCGCCGCTCCGCCAGCACCGTCCGGGTCACCTCATTGGCCTGGTTGAGGACTCCGGCGACCCGCCGGTCCTCGCCGATGACCGGAACCAGGTGGCAGTTCCAGTAGGTCTCCTCGGCCGCTCCGCCGCGAATCAGGCTGAGCGGCTGCTCGGCGAGGAAGGCGCCCCGGGCGGTGGCTTCGACCTGGTCGACCAGCGGCCCGACCAGCGGCCACAGCGAATTGGCGATTCCCGCCGCCGGCAGGCCCTGGGCGGACCGGCCTCCGACCAGCCGCGCCCAGGCGTCGTTGTGGATGAGAAGCCGCTTCGGGCCCCAGTAGAGCGCGGTCGCGAGCGGCGAGCGCAAGGTGAGCTCGGCGGCGAAGGCGAGGCTCGGCGGCCAGCCGTCCCTCGCGCCCAGCGGAGTCCGCTCCCACCGCTGGTCCGCCACGGTCTCGCCCGTCGGCGCTTCGGCCGGCGGCATCGGCGAGGGTGAGGCCATTGGAAACTCCGTCGTTGCGGGCCGGTGATAGCCGCAGCCGGCGTGCCGACAAAGCCTTGAAAATCAATCGGCCTCAGGCCGGCAGCGCCGCCAGCTTCTCCTCGGCCAGCCGGTCGAGCTCGGCCCGGCTCTTCTTCTCGGCGGCCGACTTGAGCTGGCCGCAGGCGGCCATGATGTCGCGGCCCCGCGGGCGGCGGATCGGAGCCGAGATCCCGGCCTCGAAGACGATGTCCGAGAAGCGCCGGATCCGCTCCGGGTCCGAGCATTCGTAGGGTGCGCCGGGCCACGGGTTGAACGGGATCAGGTTGACCTTGGCGGGCAGCTTGTACTTGCGGATCAGCCGGACCAGCTCGAGCGCGTCCTCGTCGCTGTCGTTCCTGTCCTTGAGCATCACATATTCGAAGGTGATCCGCCGGGCGTTGTTGGCGCCCGGATAGGCGGCGCAGGCCTCGAGCAGCTCCTCGATCCCATATTTGCGGTTGAGCGGCACGATCTCGTCGCGCACCTCCTTGGTCACCGCGTGGAGCGAGACGGCGAGATTGACTCCGATCTCCTCGCCGGCCCGGGCCATCATCGGCACCACGCCCGAGGTCGAGAGCGTGATCCGGCGCCTCGACAGGCCGAGCCCGTCGCCGTCCATCACGATCTTCAGCGCGTCGCGGACATTGTCGAAATTGTAGAGCGGCTCGCCCATCCCCATCATCACGATGTTGGACAGCATCCGCCCTTCGGGCTGGGACGGCCATTCGCCGAGCGAATCGCGGGCGAGCATGACCTGGCCGACGATCTCGCCGGCGGTGAGGTTCCGGACGAGCCGCATCGTGCCGGTGAAACAGAAGCGGCAATTGAGGGTGCAGCCGACCTGGCTCGACACGCACAGGGTGCCGCGGTCGGCGTCGGGGATGAACACCATCTCGAAATCGTGGCCGTCCGGAGTCTTGAGGAGCCATTTGCGGGTTCCGTCGGTCGACACCTGCTCGACCACCACCTGCGGCCGCCCGACGAGGAAGCGCTCGGCGAGCCAGGCCCGCTGCGGCTTGGCGATATCGCTCATCGCCTCGAACGCCGTCGCTCCGCGATTGTAGATCTGGTGCCAGATCTGCTTGGCCCGAAGCTTCGCCGCCTTGGGCTCGAGCCCCGCCTCCTCCAGCGCCGAGCGGATCGAGTCCCTGGAAAGGCCGACCAAATCGACTCGCGGATCCGCGCCCGCGAATGCGGGGCGCGGCACTGGAACCGGGTCGATATGACCGGGGATGGACATCGGCGCTGACATGAGGCCGCCTATGTAGGGGAGTTCAGGCGAAAATTCCACCTCCACTCCTCCCCGTTGCGAAGCCATGGGGAGGGGGACCGCACCAAGTGCGGTGGAGGGGCGTTGCGGGCTCAATAGGCCCCTCCACCAGGCTTCGCCTGGCCCCCCTCCCCATCCGCTTCGCGCGCGGGGAGGACGAGCTCCGCCCCCTCCTCGATCTCCACCAAATTCCCCTGCGGCACGCCATAGCCCACCGGCACGCCGCAGGGCGTCCACTGCTCCGCCGCCGTCAGAATCCCCCGCAGCACCCGCGACGACATGCCGTGCATCACGATCAGCCGGTCGCCCGCCTCGGCGGCCGTGTCGTCGATCCAGGACCGCAGGCGCTCGGCCACTTCGGCGTAGGATTCGCCTCCCGGCGGCCGGACGCAGAACAGCCCGGTTTCCGGATCGATGATCCGGCCCCGCTCGGCCGCGACGTCGCGATAGTAACGCTCGCCCCACGCGCCGATCCCGACCTCGGCAAGCCGGGAATCGGTCCTCGCCTCATGCCAGTCGAGCTCGAGATGCTCGGCGATCACCGCCAGGGTCTGAAGCGCGCGGCCGGTGTCCGAGGCCCACATGTCGACCTTCGGCTTCGGCCCAAGCCGCCGCCGGAGCGCCTCCCCCATCGCCTCGGCCTGGGCGAAGCCGGCCCGGGTCAGCGGCGTGTGGAGGACGTCGCCCTGCATCCGCCCCGCCGCGTTGAACACGGTCTCGCCGTGGCGGGCGATGAACCAGCGCGCCACGTTCAGCCCAAATCCTCAACCACGCCGAGCGCAGGCGATCGCGGCGGCGTCGATCGCGGTCGCGGCGCCCCGCAGCCGGTAGGAATCGCGAATCAGGGCCCCGGCCTCGGCTCGGCTCTCGACACTCATCTCGATTCCGGTCCGCATCGCCGACACGATCTCCGCGTCGGCGGCCGAACCGGCGGCCCAGGCCTGGGCGCCGCCGCCGCGCAGCTGGAAGGTGCGCCCGTCGATCCTGAGGAGCACGGCCGAGCCCTCGCGCTTGGCCCGGCTCAGCCGGAAATAGGCCTGGCCGCGAACCGCCCGGTCCGGCCAGTAGCCGACCGAGGCATAGGCCCGTCCGTCGCCCGGGCGGGGCTGCTGATAGGGCTCGGCGATCGCGTAGCAGCGCGACTCCGACCGAAACGCCGCCCACAGGCCATAGACTCCCAGAGCCTGCTGAGCGGCCGCCGGAGCGGCCAGAGCGAGCGGAAGCAACCACGACAGGCGCATCGGCGACATGCCGACGGGGTTCGCGCCTTTGCGCCCGCTTGGCAACCGCAAAGCCTTTTTTCCATGGCGCTCACTAACCCCTAGCGGGGGGCCGTGCGCCGCTCTAAGACTCCCTCTCCTGTGAATTTGGGGGACCCGATGAAGGCGACGATCGAACGGGCTACGCTCCTCAAGAGCCTCGGCCACGTCCAGTCCGTGGTGGAGCGCAGGAACACGATCCCGATCCTGTCCAACGTCCTCATCGAGGCGACCGAAGGCGGCGGCCTGAGGCTGATGGCGACCGATCTCGACCTCCAGATCGTCGAGACGGTCGAGGCCAACGTCACCCAGCCCGGCGCCACCACCGTCTCCGCCCACACCCTGTTCGACATCGCCCGCAAGCTTCCCGAAGGAAGCCAGGTCGAGCTCAACGCGGCCGAGGGCAAGATGCAGGTCAATGCCGGCCGGGCGCGCTTCAACCTCTCGACCCTTCCGCGCGACGACTTCCCAGTGATCGCCGAGGGCGACCTTCCGACCCGCTTCGAGCTTCCCGCCGCGACCCTTCGCCAGATCATCGACAAGACCCGCTTCGCCATCTCGACCGAGGAGACCCGCTACTATCTGAACGGGATCTTCCTGCACGTCTCCGACGAGGCGCAGCCGGTGCTGAAGGCGGCCGCGACCGACGGCCACCGCCTCGCGCGGGTCACGGTGCCCCGCCCGGCCGGCGCCGAGGGCATGCCCGACGTCATCATCCCGAGGAAGTGCGTCGCCGAGCTCCGCAAGCTGCTCGACGAGCTCGAGGGCACGGTCCAGGTCTCGCTGTCCGAGACCAAGGTCCGATTCGGCCTCGGAAGCGCGATCCTGACCTCGAAGCTGATCGACGGCACCTTCCCCGATTACAGCCGGGTGATCCCGACCGCGAACGACAAGCTTCTGCGCATCGATCCGCGCAGCTTCGAGGAGGGAGTCGACCGGGTCGCGACCATCGCCAGCGAGAAGACCCGCGCGGTCAAGATGGCGCTCGACCGCGACCGGGTGACACTGTCGGTGACCAGTCCGGAGAACGGCACCGCCGCCGAGGAGGTGCCGGGCGACTATAATGCCGACGGCCTCGAGATCGGCTTCAACGCCCGCTACCTGCTCGACATACTCGGGCAGATCGAGGGCGACACGGTCGAGGTCCACCTCGCCGACGCCGCCGCTCCCACCCTCCTGCGCGAGAACGACAAGGCGGCGGCGCTCTACGTGCTGATGCCGATGCGGGTGTGACGCCGCGGAATTTGAAATAGGCCTTTCCGAGAGCGCGCTCAGGGTATCGATCCCTTGCGGCGCCTGAGAAGTCGGCAACTTCGTTCGCGTCAGTTTGCGCCAGATGCGGCGCCATCGCGCCGGAGTCATCGTCGTCGGCTATTGAACTTTGCCTGGGCCGGTGCGACACTGACATTCTTGTCAGCAGCGGAGTCGCCCGTGGCTAGCCGGACTTTCAACCCCGCCGTTCCGATGAAGCGCGAATGGGGGACGGCGTTCCGGGCGCTGCGCCGGCTGCTGGCCGATGGCGACGACACGATCCAGGTCTTCCGGATCATGCGGGCGCTGAACGGCGACACCACGCACCGCAACTACCGGCGCCTGATCGCCACAATGGAAGGCGGGCGGATCGCCTATGAGCGGGTCGAGCTGGCGCCGAGACTGTGCGACCGCTCCTGGATCGACTCCTTCCCCGAAGGGAGCGTAGGCGCCGCCTATCGCGCCTTCCTCGACCGCACCGGCTATTCCGCAGCCGGCCTCGCCGAGGTCAGCGTCGCCGAGACCGACATCCCGCTCAACGTCCAGCATCCCTATGCCTGGTTCGGGCGGCGCGAGCGCGACGTCCACGACCTGTGGCACGTGCTGACCGGCTACGAGGCCGACGAGCCGCTCGGCGAAGCCTGCCTGGTCGCCTTCTCCTACGCCCAGACGGGTGGCCTCGGCTGGGCCTTCATCGGCGCGGGAGCGGCGCTGAAGAGCCTGAAGATCACCGGCGACACCGCCTTCGCCCGGGCGGTCTGGGAGGGCTGGCGCCACGGCAAGCGGGCGGCGTGGCTCCACGCCGAGGATTACGAGGCGTTGATGGCCGAACCGCTCGACCAGGCGAGGGCGCGGCTCCGCATCGCCGAGCCCCTCCGCTACCGGGAGGCCCAAAAGCGGCTCGCCGAGGCGGGGCTCACGGGCATCTGAACCCCGTCATCCCGGCGAAAGCCGGGACCTCAGGACAAGAAGTCTCGGCGGGTCTCCCCGAGGTCCCGGCGTTCGCCGGATGACGGGCGCCCGGCGGTTCCGCTAGGGCTGCACCATGGCCCTTTCCCGCCTCGTCCTGACCGACTTCCGCAATCACCGCGACGCCGTCCTGGCCCCGGGCTCCGGTCTGGTCGTGCTCACCGGCGAGAACGGGGCCGGCAAGACCAACGTCCTCGAGGCGGTGTCGCTGCTCTCGCCGGGGCGAGGGCTGCGCGGGGCGACCCTGTCCGAAATGGCGCGCACCGGCGGCAGCGGCGGCTTCGCGGTGGCGGCGAGGCTCGGCGACGTCGAGATCGGCACCGGCGCCTCGCCCACCGCTCCCGAGCGGCGCCAGGTCCGGATCAACGGCGCCCCGGCCTCGGCCACCTCGCTGTCGGAATGGCTGTCGGTGCTCTGGCTGACCCCGGCCATGGACCGCCTGTTCCAGGAGGGCGCCGGCGGCCGCCGCCGATTCCTCGACCGCCTCGTCCTTGCGCTCGAGCCCGGCCACGCGGTCCACGCCGCCCGCTACGAAGCGGCGATGCGGGCCCGCAACAAGCTGCTCGCTGAGCAGGGGCCTCGCGACGAATCGTGGCTGTCGGCTCTGGAAGCGCGGATGGCCGAGCATGGCGGCGCCCTCGCCGCGGCCCGCGAGCGGAGCGTCGCCCTGCTGTCCGAGCGCCTCGCCGAAGCTCCCGAAGGACCGTTCGCGCGCGCCGGGCTGGCGCTCGAGGGCGGCGGCGAGGATCTCGGCCTCGAGCTCGCCCGGGGCCGCGCCCGCGACTCGGCCGCCGGGCGCACGCTCGCCGGGCCGCACCGGACCGATCTCGCCGTCACCCATCTCGCCAAGGGCCAGCCCGCCGGGCTGTGCTCGACCGGCGAGCAGAAGGCCCTGCTGCTCTCCATCGTCCTCGCCCATGCCGATCTCGTCGCCGACCGCTCCGGCCGCCGCCCGATCCTCCTCCTCGACGAGGTCGCCGCCCATCTCGACCCGAGCCGGCGCGCCGCCCTTTTCAGTCGGCTGGAAAGCGGCGGCGGACAGGTCTGGATGACCGGGACTGAGCCGGCCTTGTTCGATTCGGTCTCCGCCGCGTCACGGCTGACCGTGATCGACGGCCGGATCGACGGCTGACGCCGGGCGCGGGACGACCGTTTCGAGCCAGCGTATCACTTCGTGAGCGAGCCGGATCCGGGCTCCGGACCAGCCATGGTCCGTGCGCGAGTGGAAGGTCGCCACCTTCGCGCCTGGCGCGGCTTTCACCTTCGCCGCCAGCGCGTCGGTCGCCGGCGCGAGGCCGTCGTCCGAGCTCAGGACGAGGAGCGGATGGCGGGCGAGGCCGGCCGCGCCCGCACTCCAGTCGAAAGCGGCCGAGCGGCTCATCAGCTCGTCGGCCATGCTCTCCGCGCTGACTCCGGCCAGGCTCTCCATATTGTCCGCCATCAGCGCCACCACATCGGCCCTGGGCCCGGCGCGGCCGCCCATGTTCGCGGCGGAGATGAGGATCGCGCCGGCCGGATCGGGGTCGCGCTGCGCGGCCATGGCCGCGACCCAGCCGCCCATCGAATGGCCGGCGACGACGATCTTCGTGGGGTCCGAGCGGAGCCTGGCCGCGTTCGCGGGGTCGCGAAGGTAGCGCAGAACCGCCGCCGCATCGTCGAGATTGCCCGCGAAGCTGAACCGCCCCGGGCTTCCCCACGAGCCGCGATAGTTGAAGGTGACCACGGTCCAGCCCGCCCGCCGCACCGCCTGGGCGAGGTCCAGATTCTTCTCGTTGCCGGGAAGGCCGTGCATCAGCACCAGCACCGGGTGCGGTCCCGCGCCGGCGGCCGTGTAGGCGACGCCGTTGATCTTCACCCCGCCGGACGGGATGTGGAGCACCTCCATCCCGGCCGGATTGGCCTTGTCGTGCGGCGGGTCCGTGAAGATGGCGGGCGCGATCTCGGCCTTCGGGACGTGCCCGGTGGCGGCCCCCGCCGAGAGCATCCACGCCGCCGCGAAAAGTGTCGCCAACCTCATCGAGTCCTCCTGCCGGCCTTCCTGCCATAACGCGGCCGAGCGCGTGCCGATAGCGGCGGACGAACGCTTTCGTCGCTCCGCTCGGCGGATGCCGATGATGATGACGGGACCGATCCGCAGGGCTTGCAGCGGGGTCGCCCGGGCTTTGCTGCACCTGCGAAAAAACCTGCCCGAAACCCGCCAAATTCCTTGGGTTTCGGCCCTCCAGCCGCTATATCCCGAGGATGGCAACACCCCCCAGCGAAAATGCTTACGGCGCCGATTCGATCAAGGTGCTGAAGGGCCTCGACGCGGTCCGCAAGCGGCCCGGAATGTATATCGGCGACACCGACGACGGATCGGGCCTCCACCACATGGTGTTCGAGGTCTCCGACAACGCGATCGACGAGGCTTTGGCCGGCCATTGCGACCTCATCCGGATCGTCCTCAATCCCGACGGCTCGGTCTCGGTCGAGGACAATGGCCGCGGAATCCCGACCGGGATCCACGCCGAGGAAGGCGTGTCGGCGGCCGAGGTCATCATGACCCAGCTCCACGCCGGCGGGAAGTTCGAGAACACGTCGGACGACAATGCCTACAAGGTCTCGGGCGGCCTCCACGGAGTGGGCGTGTCGGTCGTCAACGCGCTCAGCGAATGGCTCGACCTCACCATCTGGCGGGACGGCGAGGAGCATTATATGCGCTTCCGCCACGGCGACGCCGAGGCCCCGCTCCGGAAGGTCGGCCCGGCCGGCGACCGCAAGGGCACTCGAGTCACCTTCCTGCCCTCGCCCGAGACGTTCAAGATCACCGAGTTCGACTGGGACACGCTCGAGCATCGCTTCCGCGAGCTCGCCTTCCTCAATTCCGGAGTCCGGCTGGTCCTGACCGACGCCCGGCACGAGGAGGAGAAGTCCGTCGAGCTTTATTATGAAGGCGGAATCTCGGCCTTCGTCCGCTATCTCGACCGGGCCAAGACCGCTCTCATCCCCGATCCGATCTCGGTGACCGGCCAGCGCGACGACGTCGGAATCGAGGTCGCGCTCGAGTGGAACGATTCCTATTACGAGCAGACGCTCTGCTTCACCAACAACATCCCCCAGCGCGACGGCGGAACCCATCTCGCCGCCTTCCGCGCCGCACTGACTCAGACGCTCAACAATTATGCCGACAAGTCCGGCATCCTGAAGAAGGAGAAGGTCAGCCTCACCGGCGAGGACATGCGCGAGGGGCTGACGGCGATCGTCTCGGTGAAGCTGCCCGATCCCAAGTTCGGCTCGCAGACCAAGGACAAGCTCGTCAGTAGCGAGGTCCGCCAGCCGCTCGAGAGCCTGATGGCCGACAAGCTGGCCGAATGGCTCGAGGAGAATCCCGGCCACGCGCGCACCATCATCCAGAAGATCATCGACGCCGCCGCCGCCCGCGAGGCGGCACGCAAGGCGCGCGAGGCGAGCCGCAAGTCGGTGCTCGGAATCGCGTCCCTGCCCGGCAAGCTCGCCGACTGCCAGGAGCGCGACCCTGCGAAGTCCGAGCTGTTCCTCGTCGAGGGCGACAGCGCCGGCGGCTCGGCCAAGCAGGGCCGCAACCGCCACAACCAGGCGATCCTGCCCTTGAAGGGCAAGATCCTCAACGTCGAGCGAGCGCGCTTCGACCGGATGCTCTCGTCGAAGGAAGTCGGAACCCTGATCCAGGCGATCGGCACCGGCATCGGCCGCGACGACTTCAACATCGAGAAGCTTCGCTATCACAAGATCGTGATCATGACGGACGCCGACGTCGACGGCGCCCACATCCGCACTTTGCTGCTCACCTTCTTCTACCGGCAGATGCCCGAGATCATCGAGCGCGGGCACCTCTTCATCGCCCAGCCGCCGCTCTACAAGGTCGCGAAAGGCCGGTCGGAGGTCTACCTCAAGGACGATTCCAGGCTCGAGGAATATCTGATCGAGGCCGGCATCGGAATGATGGTGCTCGAGACTGCGGACGGCCCCCGCTCCGGAGCGGACCTGCGCACTCTCGCCGACCACGCCCGCCGCGTGCGCAGCCTCATGGCCTACGTTCCGCGCCGCTACGATCCGGGCCTGATCGAGGCGCTGGCGCTGAACGGCGCCCTCGACCCCGGCCGGCCCGCCGCGGAGCGGACCGCGGCCATCGCGCGCGCCGCCGCCTTCCTCCAGGAGAGCGACCAGGATTCCACCTGGACGGGCGAGGTCGGTGCCGACGGAGACTATGTGCTCCGCCGCCTGTGGCGCGGAGTCACCGACCACCACGTCGTCGACCACAAGTTCGTCGCCTCGGCCGAAGCGAGGAAGCTGCACACCCTCGCCGCCGAGCAGGCCGCCGCCTACGCCCGCGCCTCGCGGCTCGTCTCCCTCAAGACCGCCGCCGCCGCCCCCGAGGAGGAGCAGGAGGAGAACACGCCCGGCGCCGCGACCGAGGCCGCCCCGCCCGAGCGCGCCCCGGACCCGAAGGGGGCCCTGGTGCGGCGTCCGACCGAGCTTCTCGAGGCGATCCTCGCCGCGGGCCGCAAGGGCCTGTCGATCCAGCGCTACAAGGGTCTTGGCGAAATGAACGCCGAGCAGTTGTGGGAAACCACGCTCGACCCGTCGAACCGCTCGCTGCTGCGCGTCGAAGTCGCTCAGGCCGACGTCGCCGACGAGATCTTCACGCGCCTGATGGGCGACGTCGTCGAACCCCGCCGCGAGTTCATCCAGGAAAACGCCCTCAACGTCGCCAATCTCGACGTTTGAGCCGGGGCGGAGATGAAATATCTCCATACGATGATCCGAGTCTCCGACCCGGAGGCGACGGTCCGCTTTTTAGAGCTGCTCGGCCTCAAGGAGCTCCGGCGCATCGACAACGAGCAGGGCCGCTTCACCCTGATCTTCCTCGCCGCCCCGGGAGACGAGGACGCGCAGGTCGAGCTTACCCATAACTGGGACGAGAAAGGTTACGGCGAAGGCCGCAATTTCGGCCACCTCGCCTACCGGGTCGACGACATCTACGAGACCTGCGCGCGCCTGATGGAGCACGGCGTCACCATCAACCGCCCTCCGCGCGACGGCCGGATGGCCTTCGTGCGCACCCCGGACAACATTTCGATCGAGCTCCTCCAGGCCGGCGCCGCCTTGCCGCCCGCCGAGCCGTGGGCGAGCATAGCCAACACCGGCACATGGTAGAGATCGTCCGCATCCCCGCCCTCAGCGACAATTACATCTGGCTCGTCCACGATCCCCAAAGCGGGGAGACGACGGTCGTCGATCCCGCGGAGGCGGCGCCGGTGCTGGTGGCGCTCCAGGAGCGGGGGTGGCGGCTCGGCCAGATCTGGAACACCCACTGGCACCCGGACCACACCGGCGGCAACGCGGCGCTCAAGGCCGCGACGGGCTGCCTTGTGACCGCCCCTGCGGCCGAAGCGGCGAAGATACCCACCCTCGACCGGCAGGTTCGCGAGGGGGACCGGGTGATGCTGGGGCGCGTGGAGGGCCACGTGCTGGAGGTTCCGGCCCACACCGCCGGGCACATCGCCTATCATCTAGCAGCGGAAGACGTCGCCTTCGTCGGCGACACCCTGTTCGCGATGGGCTGCGGGCGCCTGTTCGAAGGGACGGCCGAGCAGATGCACGTCAACCTCAAGCGCCTCGCCGCCTTGCCGCCCCAAACCCGCGTCTACTGCGCCCACGAATATACCCTTGCCAACGCCCGCTTCGCGGCGACCGTCGAGCCGGACAACGCAGCGCTGAAGCGGCGAATCGGCGAGGTCGAGGCAGCCCGGGCGGCCGGGGAGGCGACGGTGCCCACCACGATCGCCCTCGAACGGGCGACCAACCCGTTCATTCGGGCTTCATCCTCAGCAGAGTTTGCTGAAAGGCGCCGCGCGAAGGACAATTTTCGCGGATAGACATGCGACCTCCGCCCGGGATCGGGCGTTGTAGGCCCTGGAGGATGTGGGATGAGAAAGATCATTGCACTTACAGCGATCATGGCAACTGCCGCGTGCACGCCTGAACCGATGGAACTCAGCGCCGACGACGAGGGCCGCCTCGCCGCTGCGCTGGATGGCTACGAGCAGACGGGGCCGGCGGAATCCTGCGTGAACCTGCGCACCCTGCGCGGCAACCGATCCGCCGGAGAGGGCGCGATCATCTTCGAGGGTCAGGGCGACCGGGTCTGGGTCAACCGTCCGCCCGCGGGGTGCCCGGCGCTAACCTACTCCCGGACGCTTCAGACCAAGACGACCACGAACCAGCTTTGCCGCGGCGACATCGCCACGGTCTTCGACGCGGTGACCGGAGTGCACTTCGGAAGTTGCGGCCTCGGGGAGTTCACGCCCTATCGCCGTCGGCAGGGCTGACGGCTTTCACTTGCGATAGAGGGCGTCGAGCCTTTCGCCATAGGTGTCGCGGATGACGTGGCGCCTGATTTTGATCGAGGGCGTCAATTGCTCGTTCTCCACCGTGAAGGCCTCGTCCGCGAGGATGAAGCGGCGCACTTTCTCGACCACCGAGAGGTCGCGGTTCACCCGGTCGATCGCTGCTGACAGCGCGCGAAAGAAATCGGGGTCGTCGCGAAGCGCCGCCGGGTCCTTCGACTTCCCCTTTTCCTTCGCCCATTCGGCCACCCATTCGGGATCGGGCACGATGACTCCGACGAGGTGCGGCCGCCGGTCGCCGACCACCATTGCCTGCAGGATCTCGGGCTGCAGCGTCAGCATCCCCTCGACCTTCTGAGGGGCGACGTTGTCGCCCTTGTCGTTGACGATGAGGTCCTTCTTCCGGTCGGTGATCACCAGCCGCCCGCGCTCGTCGAGATGGCCTATATCGCCCGTATGGAGCCAGCCGTCCTTCAGCGCCTTTTCGGTCTCTGCGGGGTTGCGCCAATAGCCGTGCATAACGTTCTCGCCGCGCACCAGGATTTCTCCGTCCTCGGCGATGCGCACCTCGGTGTTGGGGAGCGGCGGGCCGACCGTGTCCATGCGGATGCCGGCCTTGGGCCGGTTGCAGCTGATCACGGGCGCCGCCTCCGTCTGGCCGTAGCCCTGGAGCACTGGGAGGCGCAGCGCGTGGAAGAAGATTCCGACGTCGGGGTTCAGCGGCGCGCCGCCTGACACCATGGCCTTGATCCGGCCCCCGAATCGGGCGCTGACTTTCGGGCGAAGGGTCCGGTCGAGGATCAGGTCCATCGGCTTGTCCCAGACGGGCACCTTGCCCGCATAGTCCTTGGCGCCGATCTCGAGCGCGCGCTTCATCAGATAGGCGCTGAGCTTTCCCTGCTTCTCGACGTTCTTGAGGATGCGCTGGCGCAGCACCTCGAACAGCCTCGGCACGACGATCATCAGCGTGGGCTTCGTCTCCTCGATGTTCGAGGCGAGCTTCTCGAGCCCTTCCGAATAGTAGATCTGACCGCCGAGCCCGATCGGGAAATACTGGCCGCCGCTATGCTCGTAGGCGTGGCTGGCGGGGAGGAAGGAAAGGAAGACCTCGTCGTCCCAGCCGTAATCCTCGGAGATGATCTCGAGGCAGCCTTCGACGTTGTGAAGGATGGCGCCGTGGTGTTGCATCACTCCGCGCGGGGCGCCGCCGGTGCCGGACGTGTAGATGAGGCAGGCGAGGTCCTCGCGTGTTCGGCCGGCGGCCTCGGCCGTCGCCGCCGCGACGTCCGGCGCATGGGCCTCGATCAGCGAATTCCAGTCGTGGAAGGCGACGTTTCCGGTCTGCCCGCCCGGCAGCGGCTCGATGCCGATCACATGCTCGCAATTGTTCGAGCGGATCGCGGCCGGGAGCAGCGGTTTCGCCAGCTTCGCGGTCGACACGATGACCGCCCGGGCGCCGCTGTCGTTCATGATGTGGCTGTGATCGCGTTCGGTGTTGGTGATGTAGGTCGGCACGGTCACACATCCCGCCGCCATCACAGCGAGGTCGGAGAGGCACCATTCAGGCCGGTTCTCCGACACGAGCATCACCATGTCGCCCGGCCTGAGGCCGATCGCCCTGAGAGCCGCCGCGAGCGACGCCACCTGCTCCGCCGCCTCGCGCCAGCTCGTGGCGCGCCACTCCCCGCCCATCTTCGCCCACAAGAAGGGCGCGTCCCCCCGCTCCTTCGCGCGGGTGAAGAACATGGTCACGAGATTCGGGAAATGTTCGAACTGGCGCATCAATCCTCCCCGCCGCGCGGATTCCCCGCGTCTGCCCCGCGGCTTCTTAGACGATTACGGCGCCGGCGCCACGCCTTCGGTGCGTGGACGTGCGGCGGGGCATCGGTTATCGCGCCTCGGCGCCGGGGCGCGATGTGATGTGGAAGGCGACGAGTATGAGGCTGATCCTGCGTTTCCTTTGCCTCGGGGCAGCGGCCGCGCTCGCATCCTGCGCGACCACGCCTCCAGCGCAGACCGCCCATGCCCCGAACCAGGCTTTCATTGCGGCCGCGAACCCGCTCGCGGTCGAGGCCGGGATGGCGGTGCTCCGGAGAGGCGGCAGCGCGGTCGACGCCGCGGTGGCGGTGGAGGCGATGCTGAGCCTCGTCGAGCCGCAGAGCTCCGGGCTGGGCGGCGGCGCCTTCCTCACCCATTATGACGCAGGCAGCCGAAGCATCACCGTCTACGACGGCCGCGAGACGGCTCCCTCGGGCGCGCGGGAGGACATGTTCCTCGACGCCTCAGGCAAGCCCATGACCTTCGGCCAGGCGGTGGTGAGCGGCCGTGCCACCGGCGTGCCCGGCGTCGTGCACATGCTGAAGATGGCGCATGAGGAGAAGGGCGCCCTCCCCTGGAGCGGCCTCTTCGTCGATGCCGAGCGGACGGCGCGCGAGGGGTTCGTGATAACTCCGCGGCTCGGCGGCTTCATCGGCGGCCGATCCCCGCAGGCGGCTACGCCCGACGCCCGCGCCTATTTCGCCAAGGCCGGGGGCGGTCTCCTCGGGGCGGGCGACCGGCTACGCAACCCGGACTATGCGGACTTCCTCCGCCGCCTCGCCGCGCAGGGCCCGGACGCCATGTATCGCGGACCGACCGCCGCGCGGATCGTCGAAAGCGTCCGGGCGGGGCCGCTCGGCGGCTCGATGACGCTCGCCGACCTCGCCGGCTACCGAGCGATCAAGCGCGACCCGCTGTGCGGCCGCTACCGCCTCTATCTGGTCTGCGTCCCGCCGCCGCCCTCGAGCGGAGTGGGGCTGCTCCAGCTTCTCGCGATCCTGGAGCGCACCGACATCGCCACTCGGGGCCCCGGCGACCCGCAGGCCTGGTTCCTGTTCGCCGAGGCGAGCCGGATCATGTACGCCGACCGCGACCGCTATGTGGGCGACCCCGCCTTCGTGAAGGTGCCGGTCGAGGGCCTGCTCGACCCAGCCTATGTCGACACCCGGGCACGGCTGATCGGTCCCCGCGCCGCGCCTTCCTTCACCGCAGGCGCCCCCGCGGGTGCGCCCACCGCGGCGCTCGACAGGACGCTGGAACCAGCGGGGACCACGCATTTCATCGTCGGCGACGCCGCCGGAAACGTCGTCTCGGTGACTGCCACGGTCGAATCGATCTTCGGCTCCGGCCGGATGGTCGACGGCTTCTTCCTGAACAACGAGATGACGGACTTCGCCTTCGAGCCGCGCGACGCGCAGGGGCGGCTCGCGGCGAATGCCGTCGCGGCGGGCAAGCGCCCGCGTTCCTCGATGACCCCGGCCATCCTTCTCGACGGCGACCGGGAGTGGCGCGGAGCAGTCGGTTCGCCAGGCGGCAACGCGATTCTCGCTTATGTAGCGAAGACGATCGTCGGCCTGGTCGACTGGGAGCTTTCCGCGGAAACGGCTGTGGCCCTGCCGAACCTCGTCGCCCGCGGAAGCAACTTCAACGGCGAGGCCGGCAAATTCTCGCCCGCCGTGCTCGAGGCGCTGCGAGCCCGTGGGATTGACGTAAAGGGAGGGTCGGGAGAGGATTCGGGGATCCACGCCGCCTTCATCCGCGGCGGCCGGATCGAGACCGCAGCCGATCCGCGGCGGGAGGGCGTCGCGCGGCTCGAGACCGTGGCTAGCCGCCCTGCACGGGCGCGCTGAAGATCCGCCCCCCGCGGCCGAACAGGCGCCCGGCCCACTCCATCCAGCCTCGCTTCCACGCTTTCTCGTGGAAGAAGAAGGCGACCGCGTTGATGCACGGCTCGATGATCGCGATCCCGCCGGCGATCGTCACCGAGCCAGTGAAGATGTAGGCGACGGAGAAGCCGATCGTGAGGTGGATCGACAGATAGGTGAGCGTCTTGATGAGGTCGGTCGGCATAAGCGTGTTCCTAGCCGCGATCCAATGCCTAGCAGTGGGAGCGGGTTCCCGTCACGCCGTCGGCCCGGGCTTCTCCTCGCTCCCCACCGCCTCCTGAAGCGAGCGGAAGCCCTCGCGGTGGAGCAGCGTCCTCATCTCGCTGATCATCCTCCGGGCCAGCCCCGGCCCCTCGTACACGAGCGCGCTGTAGAGCTGGACGAGGCTCGCGCCCGCGCGGATCCGCGCGAAGGCGTCGACCCCATTCTCGATTCCGCCGGCGGCGATCAGTGGAATCTCGCCTCCGGTTGCGGTGCGGAAGTCGCGGAGCCGCTGGAGTGCGAATTGCTTCAGCGGGGCGCCCGACAGGCCGCCCTGTTGATCCCGATAGCGCGACCGCAGCGGAGGGCGCGAGACTGTGGTGTTGGCGACGATCAGCGCTTCGAGCCGCCCGACGGCAGCCGCCGCTATGCCGTCCACGTCAGCCGGTGCGAGGTCCGGCGCGACCTTGAGGAAAAGCGGCGGCCCTTGCTTTCCCCGTGCGTCCCGGACCGCGGCCAGGAGCTCCTCGAGGGCAGTCCGGTCCTGCAGGCCCCTCAGACCGGGCGTGTTGGGGGAGGATATGTTGACGGTGAGATAGTCCGCCACCGGCGCCATGTCCCGCACCCCGGCCGCATAGTCGGCGATCCGGTCGGCGCTGTCCTTGTTGGCGCCGATATTGATTCCCACGATACCACGCCGAGGCCGCGACAGCCGCGCCTGCGCCGCCTCCAGCCCGCCGTTGTTGAAGCCCATCCGGTTGATCACTGCCCGGTCCTCGACGAGCCGGAACAGCCGCGGCTTCGGATTGCCCTCCTGCGGCCGCGGCGTCAGAGTCCCGACCTCCGCGAAACCGAAGCCGAAGCCAAGCATCTGGGCGAACACTTCGGCATCCTTGTCGAAGCCTGCGGCGAGGCCGACGGGGTTGGGAAAATCGAGCCCCGCGACGCGGGTGGCGAGCGACGCGTCGGTCATGGGCGGCAGCCCCGCAGGCAGCAGCTTCAGCGCCCGGACCGTGAGCCGGTGCGCCCGCTCGGCGTCGAGCGCGAAGGCGAGGGGCCTGAGCAGCGGGTAAAGCGCCATCGCCACTCCATGTAAGCAAGGACCGCTCTGTTCAAGCGGCGTCCGAAGGGCCTAGGGCAGGCCTTGCCAGACGATTCTCCCAAGGAGCCGCTTCCGATGATCCGATCCATCCTCCTCGCCTCGACGGCCCTCCTCGCCGGCTGCGCGGCCGCGAGCGCCGACGATGCGCCGCCCGCCACTTCCACCGCCGTCACCACTCCGGAAGCCGCGCCGGTAGCGCCGGCGGCCGCCGAAAACAGCGCCGAGCTCGCCGCCTTCTTCGAGGCCTACGACAAGGCGACGCTCGAACTCTCGCCGCTCGGCAAGGCGTTCCGCGGCATCGTCGATTCCTCCTACGGCGAGTGGGGCGACTTCAGCGAGGCGGCGGGCGACCGCCAGCAGCAGCTCCTCCAGAGCAACGCCGAGGCCCTGCGGACCCGCTTCGACCGCGCCTCGCTCTCACCTGCCGACCAGCTCTCCTACGACCTGTTCCTCAACACCGCCCGCCGAAGCGCGGACGCCTACCGCTTCCGCGACAACGGCTATGTGTTCGACCAGATGAACGGCGCGCAGAGCCAGCTCCCCGCCTTTCTGATCAACATCCACCGGGTGATCGATCTCGCCACCGCCGAGGCCTATGTCAGCCGCCTCAGGAACGTCGACACCGCGATCGACCAGGCGCTCGCCACGTCGCGGCGCCGCTCGCAGGCCGGCGTGATGCCTCCGCGCTGGGTCTATCCTTACGTGATAAACGACGCCCGCAACGTGCTCGCCGGAGCGCCCTTCGACTCGAGCGGCAAGGATTCGGCGCTGTTCGAGGACCTCAAGAAGAAGGTCGGAGCCGCGACTTCGATCTCCGCCGCCGACAAGGCCCGTCTCATCGAGGAGGGCCGCAAGGCCCTGCTCCAGGACGTCCGGCCCGCCTACCAGCGCCTCATCGCCGAGATGGAGCGCCAGCATAAGATCGCCCCGACCGACGAGGGCGTGTGGCGCTTCAAGAACGGCAGCGACTATTATGCCGAGCGGCTCGGCTTCTACACCACCACCGACATGGATCCCGACCAGATCCACA
>DASVUZ010000061.1:0-160498 GCA_036386795.1 Allosphingosinicella sp. | reverse complement strand
TCGACCCCTCGCGCCCGGCCCCGCTCCCGTCGGCGCCGTCGGCGCCGGCGGAGCCGCCGCCGGGGAAGTAGCAGCGGCGGCGCGGCCGAGGCGACCGCGCCCTTGCTCACCTACTTGTCCTGCGCCGCCGCCGCTCCGAGGCTGCAGCCGGTTAGGCGGGCGGCATTTCCCGCCTCGCCTCCGGGATGATCCGGCGGAGCTTCCGTGCGAAGCTCCTGAGGCAGACCTCGCTCCGCCCGAGCGGGCCGGGCCGGTAGCTCGGCGATTCCATGCCTTCCTGGACGCGGGCCACGAGCGCCGTGTCCTCATCGTTGACGCGGCGGTTGATCCGCCAGTTGAGATAGCGCGCCGCCTTCATCTCTCGGCGGCCGTCGGGCAGCGCGTAGCTGATCTCGCGGATGACGGTTTCCGTCGCGGAGACCGGCAGGAACTGCATGAAGTCGACTTGGTCGGGATAGATGTCGAAGGCGACGTTCGGCCAGAGCTTGAAATACAGCCACCGCCGCTGAAGCTCGGCCGGCAGGTGAGGCGCCTCGGGCAGCAGCGCCTGATAGGCGCGCTCTGACGCGTTGGTCGACGGCCGGTCGATTAGGTCGCCGGCCATCCGGTCGACATTCTCGCCCGCGGAGATCGCGTAGCCGCGGCCGAACAGCCGGGTGAGGCCGGGATGGGCGACGGCGATGTGGAGGCCGTCGGAATAATTGTCGGCGACGTTCTTCCAGTTGACGTCCCTCGGCCGAAGCGTCACTCGGCCCAGCGCCTCGAGGGCCTCGAAGCGATAGGGCGAGATCTCGGCCTCGTGCGGCGCCATCATCTGCGCCACGGAGGGGCCTCCCGACTCGAGCCGGACGAACAGGAAGCCGTGCCAGGATTCGACCTCGACCGCCACGAGGCCGAGCTCCCCGGTGTCGAGCCCGGGATAGTCGCGCTTGTGGGGCACTCCGATGAGCCGGCCGTCGAGGGCGTAGGTCCAGGCGTGATAGGGGCAGGTCAGCCGTCTCGCGCAGCCGGCGCCGCCGCTCACCACGCGCGAGCCGCGGTGGCGGCAGACGTTGGAGAAGGCGCGCGCCTTGCCGTCGTCGCCGCGAACGACGATCACGCTTTCGCCGAGATAGTCGATGGTCCGCCAGTCGCCGGGCTGCGCGATGTCGCTGGAATGGCAGACCACCTGCCAGGAGGGTCGGATCAGCCGCTCCATCTCGACTTCGAAAAATTCGGGATCGCGATAGATCCAGCCCGGAAGGCTAAGCTCCGACTCGGGAACGGCGGCGAGATGGGTGGAGCCGGGCATGGCGCACCTTGGCAAGGCGGGGACTTTTTGTCACCCTCCGCTCCATGTCCGCCGAACTTTCCGCGCTCGCCTGGGGCTGCGTCCTCGCCCTCGTCCACATCTTCGCCGCGGTGCGGGTCAAGACCAGGCAATATGGCACCAAATGGAATGTCGGCGCTCGCGACGAGGAATTGCCCGCGCCCCAGCCCATGGTCGGCCGACTGGCGAGGGCGCAGGCCAATTTCTTCGAGACCTTCCCGATCTTCGCGGCGGCGGCGCTGACCGTCGCGGTCGCCGGCCTCGCCGACCGCTGGACCGCGATCGGCGCCTGGCTCTGGCTCGGCGCTCGAATCGTCTACCTTCCGCTCTACGCGTTGGGAGTGCCGGTGGTCCGGACTGTGGTCTTCCTCATCAGCGTGATCGGAATCGCGATGGTGCTTCGGCCGGCGCTGGCGGCGACGCTGGGCTGACGCAACCGGCCGGCGGCGCCGGTCGTTCTCGACTCATGGTCGGAAGGAATTTCTGGGTCGTCGCCGCGGACGAGGGCTGGGAGGTTCGGCAGGAGGGACTGCCGGACGGAACCACCCGCCATTACACCCAGTCGGAAGCGTGGGCGGAGGGGAATGATCGGGCTCGGGAATGTCATGGGGAGGTCTTCCTCGCGGACGGCGAGGGGGGGTATTCGGACCGTGCCTGTTACCGGGAGCTGCCGCGCAAGATGCGGATTTAGAAGGACAATTCAGTCCTCGCGGGGCGGCGTCGCGACTTCGCGTATCTCGGCGATGACTCCGTCGCCGCAGCGGATCGCGACTCCGCCGTAGGCCTTGAGCGCCGGGAACACCCCGCGGACCCGGTGCACGGCCGGAGCCGCTCCGGGCTCCGGAGTGCCTTCGGTCCGGACGAAGACCTGCTGGACCGCCTCGTCGAGCCTCGACACCGGGCCCGGATCGAGGCTCGCATAGACTCCGCCCGGCGTCGTGACGCTGCCGGTGACGACCAGCTTGCGCCGCAAATAGGGCTTGGGGCTCGCCGATGCAAAAATTTGCAGCCGCGCCGTCCAGTCCGACGAGCCGAGCGCCCGGCACGGAGAATAAAGCGTTTTCGGCACCGTCGTGTTGACGGCGCAGGCGGCGGCCAGCGGAACGAGGAGGGCGGCGAGCACCGCCCGGATCCGGTCGAGTCTCAAATCAATCCTCCGCCGAGCATCAGCCGCACCACGCCGACGGCGATGACGATCAGGTTGAGGTTGCGGCCGCTGGTCCGCCCGGAGAGCAGGCCGAACAGGAGGCCGATCAGGGCCACGGGCACGACCAGCCAGTTCACCCATCCGAGCAGCGGAAGGAAAGCCGGAACGGCGAGCAGGGCGGCGACCACGCCGATCAGGAGCGAGACGATATTGAGCATCGGCACGTGCCTTAGCCGGTCGCCGCGTGGCGGGCTAGGTCCGCTAGACCGCGGCCTCGCAGGCCGAGGCCGCGGCCGCGGCCCGGGCGCCTCGGACGCCTTCGCCGACGAAAATGGCGAGAGCGACCCAGATCGCCCCGAAGCAGACGATGTGCGCGCTGGTCAAAGGCTCGCCGAAGACCAGGACGGCGAGCAGGAACTGGAGCGAGGGGGCGACATATTGGAGGAAGCCCAGGGTCGAATAAGGCAGCCTCTTGGCCGCGGCGGTGAACAGAAGCAGCGGGATGGCAGTCAGCGCCCCTCCGAAGATGAGGAGAAGGTCGGTGGTCCGGCTCTCCAGGAAGGCGGTCTGCCCGGCCTGGGTCAGCCACAGCAGCCAGGCCAAAGCGATCGGCGCCAGGAACAGGGTCTCGATCCACAGGCCCTCGAGCGATTCGACCGGAGCCACCTTCCTCAGGAAGCCGTAGACGGCGAAGCTGGCGGCGAGCGTGAGGCTGATCCAGATCGCCCCGCCGGCCCCGAAGGCGAGGATCGCCACTCCCGCCGCGGCCAGGGCCACCGCGCCTTTCTGGGCGATGCTGAGCTTCTCCTTGAGAAGGAAGACCCCGAGCAGGACGTTGACCAGCGGGTTCAGGTAATAGCCGAGGCTGCCCTCAAGCACGTGGCCGCTCATCACCGCGTAGATGTAGGTCAGCCAGTTGATGCCGATCAGAATCGCGGTCACCGCCAAGGTCAGCGCCACTTTCGGGTTGGAGAGCGCCGAGCGAACCTTGGGCCAGCGCGCCCACAGGGTCGCGAGCGCTCCGAGGAAGACCAGGGACCACAGGATCCGATGGGCGACGATCTCGGTCGCGGCGACGTTCGCCATCGCCTTGAAATAGAGCGGGAGCACGCCCCACAGCGCATAGGCGCCGAGGCCCATCAGCAGTCCGGATCGGGTACGGGCGGCGTCGGTCACCGCGGGCCGGGTAGCCGAGGGCGGGAGCGGCGACAAGCATTTGGCGGGCGCTCGCCGAAGGTCTAGGATGGGGCCAGCCTTGCCGAGGGAGAGAGAATGAATCGCCCGAGCCTTTGCCCGCTTCTCGCCTTGGCGCTTCTCGCCGGCTGCGGGGGCGGGAGCGATCCCGAGGAGGCCGGCAATCGGTCGGCGGAACCCCACGCCTCGGCCGAGGGCCGGGCCGAGGAAGGCAAGATCTCGCTCAAGATGCCGGGCGTCGACATGACGATCAGCCTTCCCAAGGGAGTCGCCGACGAGGCCCGGGCCGAGCGCGACAGCAAGCTCCTCTATCCCGGCTCGACCCTGCGCGGAATGGCCATCGCCGCCGGCGCGGGAAGCGAGAAGAGCGGCGACAGCGAGGTCGAGATCCGATTTTCGACCCCCGATCCGCCCGACAAGGTCGCTTCCTGGTACCGCGATCCGGCCCGGGCCGACGGATTCACCCTCGATCGCTCCGCCAGGAACGGCGATTCCTGGGACATGGCCGGAGTTCAGAAGCGCGACGAGCATCGCTTCAAGCTTCGCCTGAGCCCGAGGCCGGCGGGCGGAACCGACGGCCGGCTGACCGTCCGCCACAAGGACTGAGCCGAAGCGTGGCGGCGCTCGCCGAGCCGTCCGAGGTGCGGCTTCACCTCGTCGCCGCTGCGAAGGCGGGGACGGCGCTCAGCTACGGCGAGCTGCTCGAGCGGCTCGGCTACGATTTCTCCCGGCCGAAGATGCGGGCGCTGTGCGCCATCCTCGGAGCGGTCGACGAGGACGGCGCCCGCCGCGGCGAGCCGGAGCTCGCGGTGCTCGTCGTTCGCCAGAGCGACGGGCTGCCCGGGCAGGGCTGGTGGGCGGCGGGAGGCGCTCGCTCGCGCGGCTATCGGGGAGCCTGGGAAGGACCCGAGGCCAGGCGCTTCATCGAGTCCGTCCAGGCGGAAAGCTTCGCCTTCTGGAAGTCCCGAAGCGGGACAGGCGCGGATGGGGCCGCGGATTAACCATCTCTCGTCACCCATTTTGCGCTCGAATGCGCCATAGCGGCGGCTTCAAGGAGTCCGATCGATGACCGACCGCGCCTTTCCGCTGCTTCGACTCGCCGCTCTGGCCTCGGCGCTGGCGCTCGCCGCCTGCAACCGCGGCGCCGGCGAGGAGAATCTCGCCGATCTCGGCAACGACGCCGATCCCGCGGTGACCAGCGCCCTCAACGACCAGATCCTCGTCGACGAAAATCTCGTCGCCCAGTCGAACCGCCACGCCGCCCGGCCGTCGCCGACTCCGGCGGCCGCGACCTATCCCCCGGCGGACGCAGCGTCGGCGGCTCCGAAGGCGGCCGCGGCGATGGGCGCCGGCACGGGCTGCTCGGATCCCGCCCGGTTCCATTACGACAAGAGCTGGGCCGGCAAGCTGCCGGCGGCCTTCCCGCTCTATCCCGGGGCCCGGATCACCGAGGCCGCGGCCAACAATTCGTCCGGCTGCAGCACCAGGGTCGTGACCTTCACCGCCGCCGACGGCTGGGAGCGGGTGCTCGACTGGTACCATACCCGGGCGGTCGGCGCGGGCTATACGTCCGAGCACCAGCTCCGCGACGGCGACCATGTCCTCGCCGGAGCCAATGAGGGCACCAGGGCCGCCTTCTACCTGATCGTCACGCCCAAGGCGAAGGGGTCCGAAGTCGCCCTGATCGCGAACAACGGGCGATAGGGCTCGAGCGAGCGCCAGGGCTGGAGCAACCGTCATCCCGGCGAAAGCCGGGACCTCGGGACGAGAAGTCTCGGCGGGTCTCCCCGAGGTCCCGGCTTCCGCCGGGATGACGGTAAGGGCGAGTGACGAACGTCAGGGCTGGAGCGAGCGTCATCCCGGACTTGATCCGGGATCCACCTTTTTTGACCCTACGGAAGGATGGAGGTGGATGCCGGATCAAGTCCGGCATGACGAGGCTGTGGGGACGGAGGTGGGGGCCGGATCGTGACTCCCGAGGCGAAGGGGTCCGAAGTCGCGCGGATCGCGAACGACGGGCGATAGAGATCGGGCGAGCGGATTCGAGCGTCATCCCGGACTTGATCCGGGATCCACCTTTTTTGACCCTACGGAATGAAGGAGGGGGATGCCGGATCAAGTCCGGCATGACGAGGCTGGGCGGGGCGGTGGATGCCGGATCGAGTCCGGCATGACGAGGCTGGGCGGGAAGGAGGGGGATGCCGGATCGAGTCCGGCATGACGAGGCTGGGGGAGGGTAGGTGCTTCCTTCGCCTCTTCCGCGCCGCTACATCGCGGTGCATGACCGAGGTCCGCCAGTTCACCGTCGCGCCGGACGACGACGGAATCCGACTCGACCGCTGGTTCAAGCGCCATCTTCCCGACACCAGCTTCAACACCGTCTCGCGCTGGGCGCGGACCGGCCAGCTTCGGGTCGACGGCAAGCGGGCGGCTCCGGGCGACCGGATCGAGGCGGGGCAGGCGATCCGGGTGCCTCCCGCCGAGCCCGCCGCAGCCGCGGCGCCGGCCCGGGCCAGGCCCGAGCGGCCCAAGCTCAGCGAGGACGAGATCGCCTTCGTCAACGAGATCGTCATCCATCGCGACCCGCAGGCGATCGTCGTCAACAAGCCGCCGGGCCTCGCCACCCAGGGCGGCACCAAGACCCGGACCCATTTGGACGGCCTCCTCGACGGCCTCGCCGACGAGGCGGGCAACCGCCCCAAGCTGGTCCACCGGCTCGACAAGGATACGTCGGGGGTCCTGCTCCTCGCCCGGACGGCCCGCTCGGCGGGCTTCTTCTCCAAGGCCTTTTCCGGCCGGACCGCGCGCAAGGTCTATTGGGCGATCGTCACCGGAGTGCCGGACATCGCCGACGGCTATATCGACCTTCCGCTCGCCAAGCAGCCGGGGACGGGGGGCGAGAAGATGCATGTCGAGGAGGGGGAGGGCGGCCTCTCGGCCCGGACCCGCTACCGGATGATCGAGCGGGCCGGCAACCGCGCCGCCTGGCTCGAGCTCCAGCCGCTCACCGGCCGCACCCACCAGCTCCGGGTCCACATGGCGGCGATCGGCCACCCGATCCTGGGCGACGGCAAATATGGAGGCCCCGACGCCTTCCTGACCGGAACGATCAGCCGCAAGCTCCACCTCCACGCCCGCAGGCTTCGAATCGACCATCCCGACGGCGAGCGGCTCGACATGACCGCCGAGCTGCCCGCCCATTTCGCCGAGACGATGGCGAATCTGGGCTTCGATCCGGCTCTCGGCGACCTGCCGCTCGACGAGGTCAAATATTCAGAGACGCCCGAAGGCAAGCGCCGGGCCGCCTCCGCGGCCGCCAAGTCCCGCCGCAAGGAGCGCAAGGGCGAGCGGCGCGGGAGGGGGCAGAAGTGAGGGTCGCTGGTCGAACGCCCTCTCCCGCTTTTCGCGGGAGAATGGCGCGCCTGGTTGCGTCCCCCGGACGCAACCTTAGTGGCGCGCCATGGGCCCGCCGCGAAGCGGTGGGAGGTGAGGGTCTTGCCGAGTCCGCGGTACAGGCCCTCACCCTCCCGCTTCGCGGGCCCCTCCCTCTCCCGCGGAAAGCGGGAGAGGGGTGTGAGGGGGCGGAGGTGAGGGTTGCTGGTCGAACCCCCTCTCCCGCTTTTCGCGGGAGAGGAGGGGCCCGCCGCGAAGCGGTGGGAGGTGAGGGTCTTGCCGAGTCCGCGGTACAGACCCTCACCCTCCCGCTTCGCGGGCCCCTCCCTCTCCCGCGAAGAGCGGGAGAGGGGTAGGAGAGTGCGCTGATGCATCCGAACCGGAAGTTCCATATTCAGGACCGCGAGGCGATGGCCGCGATGGTGCGGGAGCTCGGCTTCGGAGTGCTGTTCGTGGCCACGGCGGACGGGCCCCGGGCGGTTCATGTGCCTGTGCTGCTGGAGGGCGAAGCGCTTCGATTCCACGTCTCGCGCGGGAATCTCGTCCACGAGGCGCTTGCGGCCGGCGCCGAGGCGCTGTTCGTCGCCACCGGCCCGCACGCTTATGTCAGCCCGGAAGATTATGGGCTGGAGGACCGGGTGCCGACCTGGAACTATGTCGCCGCCGAGCTGCAGGGCACGGTCCGGACCCTCGAGCGTGACGAGCTGGTCCGGCTGGTCGACGACCTCTCCGCCGACCGCGAGGCGCGGCTGGCGCCCAAGGTCCCCTGGACCCGGGAAAAGATGGGCCCGGGCCGGTTCGAGGGCCTGCTCAAGGCGATCACCGGATTCGAGATGCAGGTCGCGGAGTGGCGGGGGACCGCCAAGATCGACCAGGACAAGCCGGGCGAAGTCCGGGCAAGGATCGCCGACTCGCTCGCCGGCCGGGGCGAGCGCGACATGGCGGAAACGATGAGGAAGGCGGCACCATGACTCCCGAGATCGACGAGACCGTCTGGCGCAACCGCTTCATCGCGATCAACCTGGTCCGGATCGGCGGCACCGTCGTCGTCCTGATCGGGCTCGCCGTCTGGCACAGCGACCTGATCGTCGAGGGCGGGTCGATCGTCCTCGGGCTGCCGATGGCGCTCGCCGGGCTCATCGCGAGCTTCTGGGGGCCCAAATGGCTTGCGTCGCGATGGAGGACTCCGCCAGCGCCATGAAGCGATTCTACCGGCTCGCCGCCGTTTCCCCGGAAGAAAGCGGGGTCGCGGTCCTGCTCGACGGCCGCCCGGTGCGCACTCCGGGCCGCAACCTGCTTCGAGTCCCGACCGAGGAGCTGGCCGAGGCGATCGCCGAGGAATGGAACGGCCAGGGCGACGCGATCGAGCCCCGGTCCATGCCGCTGACCGGCCTCGCCAACGCCGCGATCGACCGGGTCGCGCCCGACCCGGCGGGCTTCGCCCGGACGCTGGCCGAATATGGCGGAAGCGACCTGCTCTGCTACCGGGCCGACGGGCCGGATTCGCTGGTCGAGCGGCAGGAGCAAATGTGGGACCCGCTCCTCGACTGGGCGCGGACCCGGTTCGGGATCGAGATCGAGACGACGACCGGAGTCATGCACCGGCGCCAGCCCGAAGCCACGATCGAGCGGCTCGGCCGGGCGGTCGCCGCCCGCGGCCCCTTCCAGCTCGCCGGGCTCGCTCCGCTGGTCACCATCGCCGGGTCGCTGGTCATCGCCCTCGCGCTCGCGGAGGGCGCGATCGGGCTGAAGCCGGCCTGGGACGCGGCGATGCTCGACGAGGCGTGGCAGGCCGAGCAATGGGGCGCGGACCCGCTCGCCGCCGATTCGCTCGAGAACCGGCGCCGCGAGTTCGAGGCGGGCTATCGATTCCTGACCCTGCTCTGACCGGCCGCCGCCGGGGCCGCGCCTTATTCCGGATGGCCGTGGGGAGGCGCCGCGGCCTGGGCCTGGTGACGGTTGGGAACGAACCAGCGCGCGATCACCAGCCCGGCGAGGATCAGCGAGACGCTCTCCGCGACGAAGGCGTAGATCCAGTGGCCCCAGCCATGATGGGCGAAGATCGGAGTCGCCAGATAGGCCCAGGTCGTGAAGCCGAGCGAATAGAGGACGACCAGCCTCGCCAGCCCGGCGAAGTCGCGGCCTCCGCCGACGGCGGCGAGGGCGAAGGCGATCAGGAGGCCGGTCACCGCCGCGACGATGAAGCCCGGCAAAAGCATTCCCATGTCCTCGCTCGAGAATCCGGACGTGTTGAAATGCACGGTCGCGATCGGGCCCTTGCCGTAGAGGGTCGTGCCCTGGGCGGTGCCGGCATAGGGGATCTCGTAGGTGCCGGTGCCGGTCTTGGTGAGGTGCTGCGCGAGGGCGCTCTGGACCGCCGCGCCTTCGGCGTCGCCGGCCCTCGAGAAGGCCAGCTCGCTGAGCGGGGTCGCCCAGAAGACGAACCCGATGACGAACAGGATGATTCCTCCGACCAGGCCGCCGATCACGGTGCGTATCATCGTCACCCCCTCTTGTTGCCGGGGGAACCTACGCCAAAGCGCGGCCCGCGCCAATCAGACGATCAATTGCCGGACGAAGTCGTGGAGGAAGACCCGGCGGGTGGCCTTGAGACGCTCCGCCTTGAGGATGTTGTGGACCAGCTCGCGGCATTTCTCGGCGTCGTTGTTGATCAGCACATAATCATATTCGGCCCAGTGGCTGATCTCGGCCGCGGCCCGCTCCATGCGGCGGCGGATGACGTCCTCGCTGTCGGTGCCCCGGGCCCGGAGCCGGCGCTCCAGCTCCTCCATCGAGGGGGGCAGGATGAACACCCGGACGATGTCGGGATCGACCTGCTTCAATTGCTGGGTGCCCTGCCAGTCGATGTCGAGAAGGACGTCGCGGCCGCCCTCGATCGTCTTCAGGACCTCGCTCTTCAAGGTGCCGTAGCGGTGGCCGAAGACATGCGCCCATTCGAGGAAGTGGCCGCCGGCGACCAGGGCGTCGAAGCCGGAATCGTCGACGAAATGATAGTGGCGCCCGTCGACCTCGCCCGGCCGCTTCGGGCGAGTCGTCGCGGAAACCGACATCGCCACTCCGTCATCGCTTTCGAGCAGCATCCGGGCGATGGTCGACTTGCCGGCGCCGCTCGGGCTGGAAAGGATGAAGAGGAGGCCCCGCCGCTGGATGGCGCTTGCGATTTCCATGCGCGCTAGTGGCTTGCCCAGCCGCCATGCGTCAAGCAGGTAGGGACATGGCCAGGCTGATCGCCCTCCTTCGAGCCGTCAACGTCGGCGGACGCAAGCTCGCCATGGCGGAGCTTCGCTCGCTGTGCGGCGAGCTGGGATGGGAGGAGGTGGAGACCTACATCCAGAGCGGCAATATCGTCTTTTCCGCGGCGGGCGGGGCCGAGGCTCTCGAGGCGAGGCTGGAGGCGGCGATCCGGGAGCGATTCGGGCTCGAGGTGCCGGTCGTCGTTCGAACCTCGGCGCAATGGAGCGCGATCGCGGCCGCCAACCCCTTTCCGGACGTCGCCCGCGACGAGCCGAACCGGCTTCAGCTGGTCGTGTCGAAGCGGCCGCCCGATCCCGGCGCCGCGGCCAGGCTGATGGAGCGGGCCCGGGCGGGCGAGGTCGTCAAGGCGGCCGGCGGCGCCTTGTGGTTCCACTTCCCGGAGGGCGTCGGAAACTCGAAGCTCGGCCCGGCGGCGATCGACAAGGCCGCCGGCTCGCCCTCCACCAGCCGCAACTGGCGGACGGTCCTCAAGCTTCAGGAGATGGCGGAGCGATGAACTCTGACGGCATGAGCGTCCCCCGCGTCCCTCGCGGCTATTGGTTCGCGGCGCTCGGCCTGGTCGCGGCGACGGCGGCGGTCCTGCTGTGGATGGGCCGGCCGGCCATCTGCACCTGCGGCGAGGTGAAATTGTGGGTCGGGACGGTGAACGGGCCGGACAACAGCCAGCATCTCGCCGACTGGTACACGCCCAGCCACGTCATCCACGGCTTCCTCTTCTACGGCCTGGGCTGGCTGTTCCTCCGCCGCAACCCGCCCGGCGACCGGGTGCTCGCCGCGGTGCTGATCGAGGCGGGGTGGGAGATCCTCGAGAACAGCCGGTTCATCATCGACCGCTACCGGGAAGCGACGATGGCGCTCGGCTATAGCGGCGACAGCGTGATCAACTCGGCGGCGGACATCGGCTGGATGGTGGCGGGATTCGCTTTGGCCCGGCGGCTGCCGCTGTGGGCGACTTTGGCCTTGGCGGCGGCGTTCGAGCTTCTGACCCTGGCGGTGATCCGCGACAACCTCACGCTCAACGTGATCATGCTGGTCGCTCCGAGCGATTCGATCCGCGCCTGGCAGGGGGGCGGCTGATCCTAGCCTCCGGCCAGCCCCTCGATCACCTTGCCGGTGCCGTCGCAGACGGGGCAGGGGACCCCGTCATGCCGGCCGGTGCCGTTGCAGTGGCGGCAGACATTCTCGCCGGTGCCGGGAGTGCCGGGAGCCGCTTCGTCGCCCGGCGCGGTGGGTGGATCGCTCATGGCGGCTGAACCGACTCCCCCGCTCCGCGGTTCCGAGCGGAACCGAGGCCGAGCGCGGCGGGTTCGGGGCGCAATGAAAACGCTTGCCGCCGCCGCCGCCATCGTCGCCATCGCCTCCAGCCCCGCCGAGGCGGGCGAGGTCTTCGGCGGGCTCTTCGCCCATGACGTCGACACCGGCCTCACCAAGAGCGGGTTCGAGGAGGGAGTCGACGTCGAGCTCGGCTGGCGCGGCGGAAGGATCGGCGCGCTTAGCGCGGTCGGAGCGCCCCGGCCGCACGCCTTCGTCTCGGTCAACAGCGCCGGCGACACCCATTTCGCCTCCGCCGGGATCAGCTGGAAGATCGGCGGCAAGGTCTATGTCCGGCCCGGCATCGGCCTCGCCGTCCACAGCGGGCCGGGCGACGTCGTGCCCGGCGACGGCCGGATCGACTTCGGCTCGCGGATCCTGTTCGCTCCGGAGCTCGGAGTCGGAGCCCGGCTGGGCGAGCGGGTCTCGGTCGAGGCGAGCTGGGTCCATCTCAGCCACGCCCAGCTGTTCGGGCCGCAGAATCCGGGGCTCGACACGATCGGCCTGAGGCTCAACTACCGATTCCGCTAGCCAGGCGGGCGAAATCGGCAATCGACTTGAAACCGTTTCGCCCCTAATCCTCAGCGGTGCTCGTCCAAAAACCGAAAAGCGCGGCAATTGAGGCACTTGGTCCGGTGCTCGACACGGCGCTCGACGCCGTGGTGGTGATGACCCGCGAGGGCATGGTCGCCGGCTGGAACGATGTCGCCACCCAGACCTTCGGATGGACCGGCGAAGAGGCGGTCGGCCGGCTGATGGCCGATCTCATCATCCCCGAGCAATATCGCGAGGCCCATTGCCGCGGCCTGGAGCGCTTCAACGAGACCGCCGAGGAGCGGGTTCTCAACCGGCGAATCGAGATCAGCGCCGTCGACAAGGACGGGCGCGAATTTCCGGTCGAGCTCTCGATCACCCTGGCCGGCCACTCGGACGAGGCGCTGTTCCTCGGCTTCCTTCGCGACATCAGCGAGCGGCGCGAGGCCGAGGCCCGGCTTCGCCGCCAGGCGAGCGAGACGGAGCTTCTGTTCAAGGTCACGAGAATGGCCGCGGAGACCGCTTCGTTCGACGAGGCGCTGCACGCCTGCCTCGAGGCGATCTGCACCCTGACCGGCTGGCCGATCGGCCACGCGCTGATCGCCGCCGGCGGCCAGGCCGAGCTGGTTTCCACATCGGTCTGGTTCGAGGCCAGCCCGGGCGATTCCGAGCCGATGAAGGCCGCCACCGCCGGCCTGCGATTCACCCCCGGAATCGGCCTGCCCGGGCTGATCCTGGACCGCGGGGAGCCGGCCTGGGTCTCCGATCCCGAAGGCCATCCCGATTTCATCCGAAAGGGCCTGGGCTATGCGGCCGCCTTCGGCTTCCCGATCAAGAACGAGGGCAGGATCGTCGCGGTTCTCGAATTCTTCAGCCGAACCGCGGCCGAGCCTGACCCCGAGCTGATGATGACGGTACGCACCCTGGGCGAGCAGGTCGGCCGGGTGCTCGAGCGGCGCCGAACCGAGGAGCATTTGCGGCTGCTGGTCAACGAGCTCAACCACCGGGTCAAGAATACGCTCGCCATCGTTCAGAGCATCGCCGTCCAGACCCTGCGCTCCGAGGACGGCGAGGACGGGCCCCGGCGGGCCTTCGAAAGCCGGCTGAGCGCGCTCGCCTCGGCCCACGACCTGCTCACCGCCGAGAATTGGGAATCGGCGCCGCTGCGCCAGGTCGTCGAGACGGCCGGGCTCGGCTGCGGCGCTTCGCCGGAGCGGCTCACCCTCTCGGGCCCCGACGTTCGGGTCCAGCCGCGGACGGCGGTCTCGATCGCCATGGCGGTCCACGAGCTGTGCACCAACGCGGTCAAGTATGGCGCCTTCTCCAACCGCACCGGAACGGTTTCGGTGGACTGGGAGGTGAGCGAGGCCGGCCAGGGACGCTGCCTTCGCTTCCGCTGGCGCGAGGAGGGCGGACCGCCCGTCAAGCCTCCGGAGAAGCGCGGATTCGGGACGAGGATGATCGAGCGCGCGCTCGCCGCGGAGCTTGGCGGATCGGCGGTCGTCGAGTTCCGCCCGGAAGGCATATGGTGCGTCGTCGAGGCCGCGCTTCCACCGCCCGGCGAGGGACTGGCCGGCTAGCGCTCTCCCCGTTGAGCTGGACTCGTCACCCCGGACTTGATCCGGGGCCCATCTTCTTCGCCTCGCGCGCTGTGGAAGGAAAGGTGGATGCCGGATCAAGTCCGGCATGACGAAGGGGGAAGGCCCGCGGTCCCGTCACCCCGGGCTCGACCCGGGGTCCACCTTCCTTGCGGCGCCGTGAGGGGAGAAGGTGGATGCCGGATCAAGTCCGGCATGACGAGGTGGGAGGCCCGCGGTCCCGTCACCCCGGACTTGATCCGGGGTCCACCTTCCTTGGCGGCGCCGGAAGGGGAGAAGGTGGATGCCGGATCAAGTCCGGCATGACGAGGTGGGAGGCCCGCGGCCCCGTCACCCCGGGCTCGATCCGGGGTCCACCTTCCTTGCGGCGCCGTGAGTGGAGAAGGTGGATGCCGGATCAAGTCCGGCATGACGAGGTGATGCCGGATCAAGTCCGGCATGACGAGGATGTGCCGGATCAGGTCAGGCTGACGGAGTTGGCGCTTCCGTCCGGACAGGACGGTCCTAGCGCCCCAGCATCGACTCCGGCTTCACCACCCGGTCGAACGTCTCCTCGTCGACGAGGCCGAGCTCGAGCCCGGCTTCCTTCAGGGTCAGCCCCTGCTTGTGGGCGTGCTTGGCGATGGCTGCGGCATTGTCGTAGCCGATCTCCGGCGCGAGCGCCGTGACCAGCATCAGCGAGCGGTTCATCAGCTCGCCGATTCGCCTTTCGTCCGGCTCGAGGCCGTCGAGGGTGCGCTCGGTGAAGCTCTCGACGCCGGTGGCCAGGAGGTCGATCGAGCGAAGCACGTTGGCGATGATCACCGGCTTGAAGACGTTGAGCTCGAGATGGCCCTGGAGGCCGCCGACGGTGACCGCGACATGATTGCCCATCACCTGCGCCGCGACCATCGTCAGCATCTCGGCCTGGGTCGGATTGACCTTGCCCGGCATGATCGAGCTGCCCGGCTCGTTCTCGGGCAGCTTCAATTCGCCGAGCCCGCAGCGCGGCCCCGAGCCGAGCAGCCTGATGTCGTTGGCGATCTTGGTCAGCGACACGGCGACGACGTTGAGGATTCCCGACAGCTCGACCAGGGTGTCGTGGGCGGCGAGCGCCTCGAACTTGTTGGGGGCGCTGGTGAACCGAAGCTTGGTCAGCTTCGCGATTTCGGCGGCGAAGGCTTCGGCGAATCCGCTGGGCGCGTTGAGGCCGGTTCCGACCGCGGTTCCGCCTTGGGCGAGCTGGAGCAGCCGCGGCATCGCGCCCTTCAGCCGCTCGATCCCGGCCTCGACCTGCGCCGCGTAGCCGGAGAATTCCTGGCCCAGAGTCAGCGGAGTCGCGTCCTGGAGGTGGGTCCGGCCGATCTTGACGATGGCGTCCCAGGCCTGCGCCTGGGCGGCGAGGCGCCGCCGCATCTGCTGGAGCGCCGGGATCAGCCGGGCCTCGACCGCCCTCGCCGCGGCGATGTGCATCGCCGTCGGGAAGCTGTCATTGGACGACTGGCCCTTGTTGACATGGTCGTTGGGATGGACCGGGCTCTTGCCGCCGCGGCTGCCGGTGAGGATCTCGTTGGCGCGGCCGGCGATGACCTCGTTGGCGTTCATGTTGGACTGGGTGCCCGAGCCGGTCTGCCAGATGACCAGCGGGAACTGGTCGTCGTGGATTCCGCTCGCCACCTCGCCCGCCGCCTGCTGGATCGCCTCGCCGAGCTCGGCGTCGAGCCCGCCGCTTCGAGCATTGACCCGGGCCGCCGCCTGCTTGACGAAGCCGAGGGCGTGGACGACCTCGACGGGCATCGTCTCGCGCGGCGCGAACGGGAAATTCTCGATCGAGCGCTGGGTCTGGGCGCCCCAATAGGAATCGCCGGGAACGTCGATGGGGCCGAAGCTGTCGGTTTCGACCCGGACGGTGTCGGTGGAGATCATGCTGGCTTCGGCGTCCTTCGATACGCGGCTTCGACTTCGCTCAGCCGCTACTCAGGATGAGCGGATATTCCAATCCCTTACCGCTCATGCTGAGTAGGCGTTGAGCCCTTCGACGCCGCCTGCGGCGGCGCTCAGGATGAACTTCGGCGCGCCGAAGTCGAAACGCCGTATCGAAGCACGGGATGACGGCCTGCCGGCCGTCACTTCTTCCGGCTGAAATCCACCGAGACGACGTTGGAGCCGTCCTCGACCGGCTCGGCGGCGGGCGGGTCGTTTTCGGCCGCCTCGTGCGCCTGCGGGCCGCCTTCCTCGGCCGTGGCCTGGAACTGGAGCGCGAAATTGACCGCGGGATCGACGAAGCCGGTGATCGCCGAGAAGGGGATGACCAGCCGCGCCGGCGCCTGGTTGAAGCTGAGGCCGACCTCGAAGCCGTCGTCGCCGACCTTGAGGTCCCAGAAGCGGTTCTGGATGACGATGGTCATCTCGTCCGGGAACCGCTCGGAAAGGTGCCTCGGGATGTCGACTCCGGCGGCGGCGGTCTTGAAGGTGATGTAGAAATGATGCTCGCCCGGCAGGCGCCCGGTCGTCTCGACCTCGCCCAGCACCCGGCCGACGACCGCGCGAAGCGCCTCCTGGACGATCTCGTCGTAGGGAATCAGGCTGTCGGGCGTCTCACCTTGCATGGCCCCGTGGTAACGCAGGGAGGAGCGGGGTCAACCCGGTTGCCTTCGCCGCCTGATCCATGTTGGAGGTGTCTTCGCGACAAGGAGCAAGCCGGAATGCCGATCGACGCCACCCGCCCCTATGACGACAGCAACATTTTCGCCCGGATCCTGCGCGGCGAGATTCCGGCGAGGACGGTCCACGAGGACGAGCATGCGCTCGCCTTCCACGACATCAGCCCGCAGGCGCCGGTCCACATCCTCGTCATTCCCAAGGGCCCCTACGTCTCCTGGGACGATTTCTCCGAGCGGGCGAGCGCCGAGGAGATTGCCGGCTTCGTCCGGGCCGTAGGCCTGGTCGCTCGGGAGCAGGGCCTGGTCGCTCCGGGCTACCGGCTCCTCGCCAATGCCGGCATGAACGGCGGCCAGGAGGTCCCCCATCTCCACGTCCATATCTTCGGCGGAAGGGGCCTCGGACCGATGCTGGCGAGGTAAGCGTTTAGACCTTTGCGGTCGCGGAATAACTGGCTAGGTTCCGCCGCCACAAGAAGGCTTCAAAAGGGGTAGATGGATGGCGACTGAGGCACCGAGACGGAGTTTCCTTGGACGCATCTTGCTCCGCAAGACCGTCGCCCAGGTCCAGCGCGAGACCCAGACCAGCGAGCTGAAGCGCTCGCTCGGCCCCTGGAACCTGGTCTTCCTCGGCATCGGCTGCATCATCGGCGCGGGCATCTTCGTCCGCACCGGCAACGCCGCCGCCCTCCACGCCGGCCCGGCCGTCCTGCTTTCCTTCGTCATCGCCGGAATCGTCTGCGCGTTCGCGGGCCTCTGCTATGCGGAGCTGTCCTCGACCCTGCCGGTGTCGGGCTCGGCCTACACCTACAGCTATACGACGATCGGCGAGTTCGCCGCCTGGATCATGGGCGCGCTTCTGCTGCTCGAATACGGCCTCGCGGCGTCGGTCGTCTCGGTGGGCTGGTCCGGCTACATGGTCAGCCTTCTCGGCGACATAGGCATTATCGTGCCGCCCGAGCTGACCGGGCCCGCCGGCTATCCCAAGACTCTCGCGGACGGCTCGGTCATCACCACCGTGTTCAACCTCCCGGCCTTCCTGGTCTGCGCGATCCTGGCCGGGCTGCTCTGCCTCGGAGTCTCCGAATCGGCGAAGGTCAACAACGTCATCGTCGCCATCAAGGTGACGGTGCTGGTCGCCTTCATCCTCGTCGGCGGCCTGATCATCCTCTCCAACTGGAGCAGCTTCGCACCGAACTGGTCCCCGTTCATCCCGGAGAATACGGGCAAGGACGGCGAGTTCGGGTGGAGCGGCGTGATCCGCGCCGCCTCGATCGTCTTCTTCGCCTATATCGGCTTCGAGGCGGTCTCGACGGCCGCCCAGGAGGCGAAGAACCCGGCCAAGGACATGCCGTTCGGGATCATCGGCTCGCTGGTCGCCTGCACGATCATCTACATATTGGTGTCGATCGTCCTGACCCTGATCGTCCCCTACAACCAGCTCAACGTTCCCGATCCGGTCGCCGTCGCGGTCGACGCCTTCGGGCCGCAATGGGCCTGGTTCGCCTCGACCATCAAGGTCGGAGCGATCATCGGCCTTACCTCGGTCATCCTCGTGCTGATGTACGGCCAGACCCGGATCTTCTACACGATGGCGCGCGACGGCCTTCTTCCCAAGGTCTTCGCCCGGGTCCACCCGAAGTTCCGGACGCCGTGGATCAACACCCTCGTCGTCGGCCTCGCGGTGGCGATCGCGGGCGGCTTCTTCGACATCAATTTCCTCGGCGACGCCACCTCGGTCGGAACGCTCGCGGCCTTCGCGATCGTCTGCCTGACCGTGATCTGGCTTCGCCGCACCCACCCGGAAATCCCGCGCGGCTACCGGGTGCCGCTCTATCCGGTGGTCCCGGCGCTCGGCATCCTGACCTGCGTCTGGCTGATCAGCACCGTGCCCGCGCACGTGCTCATCTTCTTCGGCTGGTACGTGCTCGGGGCGATCGTCCTCTATTTCGTCTACGGGATGCACAATAGCGAGCTCGCCAAGGGCCACGACGTCATGGCCGACGACGAGATGCCGATGTTCCCGGAGGACAATCCCGACGGCGACGGGACGGTGGTTCGCCCCTAGGCGAAGCCGCCCGAACGGGTTGGAAGGGAGGCTTCGGCCTCCCTTCTTTTTAGCCTAGCCGCTCTTCGACGAGCGCCTTCAGATCCGCCTCGGGCCGAGCGCCGTAGTGCGAGATGACCTCGGCGGCGGCGATCGCGCCCATGCGGAGGCACTCGGCGTTGGGCCGGCCCTGCGCCCGGCCGGTGAGGAATCCGGCGGCGAACAGGTCGCCGGCGCCGGTCGTGTCGACGATCCGCTCGACCGGCTCGGCCGGAACCTCGACCCGCTCGCCGTCCTCGACCGCGACCGCGCCCTTCTCGCTTCGAGTGACGACCAGCACCTTCACCCGCTTCGCGCCCGCCGCCACCGCGGCGTCGAAGCCCGATTCTCCGGTCAGCGAGACGATCTCGGCCTCGTTGGCGAACAAGATGTCGAGCCGGCCGGAATCGATCAGGGCGTTGAAGCTGTCGCGGTGGCGCTCGACGCAGAAGCTGTCGGAGAGGGTGAAGGCGATTGCTCCGCCGGCCTCGCGGGTGATCCCGATCGCCCGTTCCATCGCCGCCCGAGGCACTTGCGGGTCCCAGAGATAGCCTTCGAGGTAGAGGATCCGGGAGCGCTTCAGCTGAGCCTCGTCGAGGGCGTCGCTGCTGAGGTTCTGGGCGGCTCCGAGGAAGGTGTTCATCGTCCGCTGGGCGTCCGGGGTGACGAGCACCAGCGAGCGAGCGGTCGGCGCCTCGGACTGCGGGCGGGCCGGAGTGGTGAACTCGATTCCGAGCGAGGTGATGTCGTGGCGATAGACGTCGCCGAGCTGGTCGTCGGCGATCTGGCCGATGAATCCGGCTCGCCCGCCCAGCATCGCCACTCCGGCGGCGGTGTTGCCGGCCGAGCCGCCGCTGATCTCGCGGCCGGGCCCCATCCGGGCGTAGAGCCGGGTCGCCTCCTCGGCGTCGATCAGTCGCATCGAGCCCTTGTCCAGTCCCTCGCGGGCGAGGAATTCGTCGTCGGTCGCGGCGATGACGTCGACGATGGCGTTGCCGATGGCGAGGACGTCGAGGCTTTTGTCGGTCACTGGGATCTCTTTGCGCCGGGGAAAGGAGCGGCGGCCCTAGCCGCGCGCCGAGCGCCGCGTCAATTGCGCCGAGGCGAGGCAGGGGCGGGCCGGGCGGGCGGGCCGGTGCGTAGCCCCCGCCGCCGCTCTGCGCCACTCTGCCGCCCAGGGCAGGAGGGCGTAAAAAATGGCGTTGGGGCTTCGCGGAACCGGGGTTGCGGCCCTGCTTCTCCTCGCCGGCTGCGCCGCCGGCAAGGCGGACGTGGCGCCTCCGACCCAGCCGCGCGGCGCCGTGCAGCGCCCGGTCTCCTACACCACGACCGGCCTCGAAGCCGTGCTCGGCCGGACCGCCCGGGCGCTCGAGGCCCAGTTCGGAAGGCCCGGCCTCGACGTCCGCGAGGGAAGCGCTCGAAAGCTCCAGTTCGCCGGACCGGCCTGCGTCCTCGACGCCTATCTCTACCCGCCCAAGGGCGGCGGCGAGCCGATCGTCACCCATCTCGACGCCAGGCTCCGGGACGGCCGCGACATCGACCGCGCAAGCTGCGTGGCGGCCCTGACCCGGCGCTAGGGAAGGACCGGACGCGCAAAGCTCAGCCCGAAGGGATCTGAAGCCTGCCCAGGGCCCAGCTCGCCGCTTCGGCCACCACCGGATCCTCGTCCCCGGTCAGCCGCTCGAGCGCTGGAGCGAGCTCGGCGAGGCCGCTATTGCCCGCGGCGATCGCGGCGTTCCTCACCATCCGGCCGCGGCCGATCCGCTTGATCGGGGAGCCGGCGAAGACCTGGCGGAAGCCGGCGTCGTCCAGCGCCAGGAGGTCGGCGAGCCTGGGGGCGGCCAGCTCGGCCCGGGGCAGGAACGCCTTGTTCGCCCGCGCCGAGCCGGCGAAGCGGTTCCAGGGGCAGGCGGCCAGGCAATCGTCGCAGCCGTAGATGCGGTTGCCGACCGCCTCCCGGAATTCCTCGGGGATCGGGCCCTTATGCTCGATGGTGAGGTAGGAGATGCAGCGCCGCGCATCGAGCTGGAACGGGGCCGGGAAGGCGTCGGTCGGGCAGATGTCGAGGCAGGCCCGGCAGCTTCCGCAATGGACGGCGTGAGGCGCCGGAGTCTCGCCGAGGTCGAGCGTGGTGTAGATGGCGCCGAGGAAGAGCCAGCTTCCGTCCTTGCGGCTGACGAGGTTGGTATGCTTGCCCTGCCAGCCCAGGCCGGCCGCCTCGGCCAGGGGCTTCTCCATCACCGGCGCGGTGTCGACGAACACCTTCACCTCGCACCCGGCTTCCGCGACCAGCCAGCGCGCCAGCGCCTTGAGCGCCTTCTTGATCACGTCGTGATAATCCTGGCCCTGGGCGTAGACCGAGATCCGGCCGAGGTCGCCGCGCTCCGCCAAAGCGAGCGGATCGGCGGCGGGGGCGTAGCTCATCCCGAGCGAGACGATGGAGCGGACCTGCGGCCACAGCCCGGCTGGGGAGGCGCGGCGCTCGGCCGTCTCCGCCATCCAGATCATGTCGCCATGAGCGCCCTCGGCAAGCCACTGGCGGAGCCGCTCCCCGCTGGCCGGAGCGCAATCGGCCCGGGCGAAGCCGATCGCCGAAAAGCCGAGCTCCTCGGCTTTCTCGCTCAGCCTGTCGGCCAGCTTCGGCTTGCCTTCGAACATCGTCGCTCGCTACCACGGACCGGAAGCAGGGGACACCGGTGACGAGCGGCTTAGCTATTGAGGCGAAACGTCTCTTCAAGGCCTTCGACGGCAAGACGGCGGTCGACGGGGTCGACCTCGCCGTGCCGGAGGGCAGCATCTACGGAATCCTCGGCCCCAACGGCGCCGGCAAGACGACGACCCTGCGGATGCTCCTGGGAATCATCGACCCCGATCGCGGCGAGCGCTCACTGCTCGGCCACTCGCGCCCGCTCGAGGCGGCGAAGCTGGTCGGCTACCTCCCCGAGGAGCGCGGCCTCTACCCGGCGATGACGGCGCGCGAGGCGGTCGCCTTCATGGGCGCCCTTCGCGGCCTGCCGCTGGCGACCGGGCGGGCCCGGGCCGAGCAGATGCTTCGGGAGAACGGCCTCGCCGACTATGTCGACAAGCCGATCCGCAGCCTGTCCAAGGGCATGGCGCAGACCGTCCAGCTGCTCGGGACGATCGTCCACCGGCCGCGGCTGATCGTCCTCGACGAGCCCTTTTCGGGGCTGGACGCGATCAACCAGGGCCGGCTCGAGCATTTGATCCGCGACCAGGCCTCGGGCGGAGCGACGATCATCTTCTCCACCCACGTCATCGCCCATGCCGAGCGATTGTGCGAGCGGATCGCGATCATCGCCGGCGGCAAGGTCCGGTTCGAGGGACGGGTCGCGGAGGCTCGGGACCGGCTTCGCCCGCACGTTCGGCTGCGCACGCGGGTCGCCGACGGCCCGTGGCGCGCCGCGCTTCCGGCGGGCGCCCAGCATGAGGAGGGCCTCTGGACCTTCGACCTGCCGCCGCCCGGGATCGAGCCGTTGCTCGAGGCTCTGATCGACGGCGGCGCGGGAATCGAGGAATTGTCGATCGAGCGGCCGGGCCTCCACGACGCCTTCGTCGCCATCGCCGGCGAGCAGGCCGCTCGCGAGCTCGCCGAGAGCGCCGCCGGAGACGCCGGGCGATGATGGGCTTCTTCCAATCCGCCTACGTCATCGCCCGCCGCGACTTCGTCGCCACGGTCTGGTCGCGCACCTTCCTCTTCTTCCTGCTCGGCCCGCTCCTGATCATCGGCTTCTCGCTGGCCTTCGGGACCATCACCAGCCGGATGGCGCGCTCCGACATCCAGGCCACCGTCGCAATCGTCGCCGGCGAGGCCGACTTCGCGGCCATCCAGTCGGCGCGCGAGCGGCTCAACCCCGCCTTCGGCCAGCGCAGCCTCCCCGAGCTCGTCCGCGAGGCGCCTGCCGCCGACGAGGCGCGCCAGGTCCAGTCGCTGCTCGCCAGCCCGGGCAAGCGGATCATCGCCGTCCTCAGCGGATCGCCGGACCGGCCGACCCTGACCGGGGCCGACGACCGCGACCTAAGCCAGCGCATGGCCCTGATCCTCGACGAGGTCCGCCAGCAGTCGGCGCTCGCCGCCGCCGGCCGACCGGTCCCGCCCGTCGCCCTCAGGGTCGTCGACGTGAAGCGCTCGGAAGGCGCGCTCGCCGTCAGCCGGGCGATCACCGCCCGCTCCGGCCAGCTCCTCCTCTTCATGCTGACCGTGCTTCTCGCCGGAATGCTCCTCTCCAACCTGCTCGAGGAGAAATCGAACAAGATCATCGAGGTCCTCGCCGCCGCGCTTCCGATCGACGCCATCTTCCTCGGCAAGCTGCTGTCGATGCTCGCCATCTCGCTGGTCGGAATAGCGGTGTGGGTCGGAGGAGCGCTCGCCGCTTTGGCGCTGTGGCCGGGCCCGGGCGCGGGCCTGCCCGAGCCGGCGATCGGATGGCCGCTCTTCATCCTCCTCGTCCTCCTCTATTACAGCGCCAATTATCTTCTGCTCGGGGCGCTCTTCCTCGGCATCGGCAGCCAGGCCAATTCGGTTCGAGAAGTGCAGACTCTGTCGATGCCGGTCACGGTCGGCCAGATGCTGCTCTTCCTGTTCGCCTCCTTCGCGGTCGGAGCGCCCGACAGCCTGGTCGGGATCCTGGCGGCGGTGTTCCCGTTCAGCTCCCCTCTCACCATGGTCGCCCGAGCGGCCCAGGGCGCCGAGCTTTGGCCGCACGTCCTGGCGCTGGCCTGGCAGGCGCTCTGGGTGTGGCTGACCGTGGCCCTAGGCGCGAGGCTGTTCCGGAGGAACGTCCTCAAGTCGGGCGGAGCCGCCCGAACGCTGCTGGGAAGGCAGAAAAAAGCCCGATCATCCTCCCCATCGTGAGATGGGGAGGGGGACCATGCGAAGCATGGTGGAGGGGCAAGGGCCCCGGCCCCGGCCTTCAGGCGACCGAACCTCGCAAGCCTGCGCCTTCTACCCCTCCACCGCCCTTCGGGCGGTCCCCCTCCCCAGGCTTCGCATGGGGAGGATGAGTCACTCGGGGGCCGGCCCGACCTGCTGCCAGAGCTCGACCTTGATTCCGTCGCAGTCGAGGATCCAGGCGAACTTGCCGTAATCCTCGTCCTGCCGGCCGAGGATTTCGACGCCCTTCGACTCGAGCTCGGCGATCATCGCATCGAGATCGTCGACCCTGAGGTTGATCATGAACGCCGCCGAGCTCGGATCGAAATAGTCGCTGGTCGCCTTGAACGGCGAGAGCAGCGAATAGCCTTCGGGCGAGGCGGCGTGGGGGAACATCGCTCCCCAGTCGCCGCCGACACCGAGGGTCTCCCGGTACCAACGCTGCGTGGCTTCCGTATCCGCGACCTTGTAGAAGATCCCGCCGAGCCCAGTCACCTTAGCCATAGATTGCCTCCGCCGAGTCCTTGAGAGCCTTGATCGCAAGCTTGTAGGGGAAGGGACCGTGGCTGATCCGCGCGACTCCCGCCGCCGCGACCTCCGCCGCGGAGGGCGCCCCGGGAAAGGCCATGAAATTGACCGGCAGCGGGCAGGCCGAGCAGAGCCGGGCGAGCATGTCGAGGTCGACCAGCCCCGGAACGAAGAAACCGCTCGCCCCCGCCTCGGCATAGGCGCGGGCGCGTTCGAGCGCCTCGTCGAGCTTGCCCGGTTCGTGCTTCCGGGCCCGGGTCTTGAGGAAGATGTCGGTTCTGGCGTTGATGAAGAAGTGCGGACCGACCGCGTCGCGAGCGGCCCGGATTCGCAGCGCCTGAAGCTCCACCGGGTGAAGCCCTTCGCCGCCGATCACCTGGTCCTCGAAGTTGCAGCCGATCGCCCCGGTCGCCGCCAGCCGCCGCACATTCTCGGCGACCGAGTCGGGCTCGACCGCATAGGCGCCCTCGAAGTCGATCGTCACCGGCAGATCGACCGCCGCCGCGACCCGCGCGGCATTGGCCAGAGCGAGCTCGAGCGGGAGCGATTCGGAGTCCTCGAAGCCGTGCGCGGCCGCCACCGACGCGCTTCCGGTCGCGATCGCCTTCGCCCCCGCCTCGGCTACCGCCCGAGCGCTGCCGGAGTCCCAGGCGTTATAGAGGATGACCGGGTCGCCGGGCCGGTGGAGCGCGGCGAACAGTTCGAATTTTTCGGCCTGCGTCATTGCGGGGGCGATATCATCTCCCGCCGCCCGCGTCATCCGCTCGGCGCTACCGCTGCACCCGGCGCGAGCTGACGATCCGCCCGGCGCTGTCGGTGACGACTTCGAGCAGCTGTCCGGCCCGATCGCGAACGGTTCGAACCGTCTGGCCCGCGGTGTTCACCGTCTGCGACACGGCGGTCAGGCCGGAGGCGGCGAGGTCGAGCAGCTGGCCGTTCCTGAGTGCCGTGCCGGCGATCCCGCCGACCGTTCCGACCGTGTTGTTGGCGACCCCGCCGACGGTGTTGACCGTATTGTCGACGGTGGAGAGCAGCTGCGAGACGAGCTGCGGATTGTTGTCGAGGGTCTGCAGGGTCCGCTCGATGATCGCTCGGACATTGTCGAGCCGGACGACGAGGGTGGCGGTGGCCTGGACGCCTTTGATTCCGATCTTGACCTGGTCGATGCTGGCGTCGGCCCCCGCCGTCAGCTTGAGCAGGTTCGCCAGCCGGGCGTCGAGCGCGATATGGACCTGGAGGTTGTTCACCTCGATGTTGATCTCGTCGACCGAGAGATTGGGGATGTCGAGCAATACGTCGGGCTGGTCCTGCCCCTGCGAGACCGCCTGGGCCAGAGCCGTCGATTGGGCCCCGGCGCGCTGCGGGGTGCCCCGGCGATCCTGACGGTCCTGGGCGGCGGCGGGCGAGGCGGCGACGGCGAGCGCGGCGGCGGCCGCGAGCAACGGATAAAGACGCATGTGAACACTCCCTGTTGGTGGGAGCGAAACGTTACTGCGGCGTGCCGGTTTCAGCCTGCGCGTCTATTTTGACGCCTTCCTGCACCGAGGCCTGGGCGCGGACGTCGACGGTGACATTCCTGAGCTCGGCCCGTCCCTGCGCCTTCGGCTCGACCTTGACCTCGACCGAGTTGCCGGGGCCCTCGCCGCGGACCTCGAGCTTCGCCTCGCCCTTCTGCTCGATCGTCACCGATCGGGCGCGGACATTGAGGTTGAGCTCGATGTCGGGAGCCTGGGCGGCGGCGGCGGCCTGGAGGAGGATGAGGAGGATCATGCGACGGTCCTTCGATACGCCGTTTCGACTCGCTCAACGGCTACTCAGGATGAGCGGTTTCATTTCGATCCTCACGCCGTCCTTCCGCTCATCCTGAGTAGGGACTGAGCTCGGCGAAGGCCCGTATCGAAGGACCTAGTGCACGAACCTCGCCACCACGTCCCGGTAGGATCGGCTCACCTTCACCTGGCTTCCGCTCTCGAGCACCAGGAAGCATTCGCCGTTGGTGTGCGGCTTAACCTGCCTCACCTGGTCGAGATTGACGATGCAGGAGCGGTGGACGCGCTGGAAGCGGCGCGGGTCGAGGCGCTTCTCGAGGTCCTTCATCGTCTCCCGGAGGATCAGGGTGTTGTCGCCGGTGTAGATGCACATGTAATCGCCGGCGGCGTCGATCTTCTCGATCGAATCGACGTCGACCCGGAAGATCTGGCCGCGGTCCTTGATGTTGATCAATTTCTCGTAGCGGTTCGAGGCGTGGGCGTCGTCGAACTGGCCTCCGACCTGGTCGACCGCGTCGGGCGCGACCTCGGCCAGCACTTCCTTCAGCTTCTCGGCCTCCTCGACGCCCCTCTTCTCCTGAAGCCGGAGGCGCACCCGGTCGAGAGTGTCGGCGAGCCGATCCTCCTCGACCGGCTTCATGAGGTAGTCGACCGCCTGCGCCTCGAAGGCGCGGATGGCGTGGTCGGTATAAGCGGTGACGAAGACGAACAGGGGCGGCTCCACCTCCATCAGCCCCTGGATCACCGAAAAGCCGTCGAAGCCCGGCATCTGGATGTCGAGGAAGACGAGGTCGGGCTTGTTGGTCTTGATCGCGCGGATCGCCTCGCGGCCGTTCGAGCAGGTCTCGACGATCTCGACGTCGTCATGCTTCTCGAGCCGGAGCTGCAGGCCCTGGATCGCCAAAGGCTCGTCGTCCACGAGAATCGTGCGGATCGTCATTTCGGCTCCTCGGTCGGTTCAAGCTGATAGGGAATCTCGATGGTAACGCGGAAGCCCCCCTTAATGTTCGATTCAGTCTCGAAACGATGATCGGCGCCATAGGCTTGCGCCAGACGGTCCCGAATGTTCGCCAGTCCGACGCCGGTCGACTGCTGCGCCTTCACCCAATGATCCTCGGCCCCCGGGCCGGTGTCGCGCACCGTCAGGACCACCCGGTCGATGTTGAGCCGGGCCGAAATCTCGATGTCCGCGCCTTCCTCCTGCGGAGTCACCGCATATTTGATCGCATTCTCGACCAGGGGCTGGAGCAGAAGCGAGGGCAGCCGCGCCCGGGCCACGTTCGGGTCGATGTCGAAGCGCGGCCTCAGCCGATCCTCGAAGCGCATCTTCTCGATCTCGAGATAGAGCTTCAGGGTCTCCACCTCCTGAGCCACCGTGACATGGCCGGTCGGCTCGTTGACCAGGGTGTAGCGGAGGAACGACGAGAGGCGCGACAGCATCGCGTTGGCGCGCTCGGTCTGCTTGAGGAGGACCAGGGTCGAGATCGAGTTCAGGGTATTGAACAGGAAGTGCGGATTGAGCTGGTAGCGAAGCATCGCCAGCTGCGCCGAGCTGGCCTGATGCTCGAGCCTCAGCAGCCGGTCGCTCTGCTCCTCGAGGAGGAGATAGTAATTGATGCTGTAATAGAGGGCCGACCAGGCGACGAGAAGGGTCAGGGTGAGGACGATCGAGCCGAAGAATTGCAGCCCCTCGGGCGTGATTCCGGGCCTCACGAAGGTGGCGTGGCTCCATGTCTCGATCGCCGAGAAGGCGGCCGAGGCGACGAGGACGAGCAGGATCGAGCTCACCCAGGTGATGATCGGCCGCATCTTGATCAGCCGCCGGTAGGCCGACGCCATCAGCAGGGTGATCGAATAGCCGGTGGCGGTCAGCAAGGTGATGTGGATGACGAGGCTGAAGCCGAAATTGTTGGCGATTCCGCTCAGCGTCCGAAGGAAGAAATAGCCCGCCCAGCCCGCCGACTGGAGGATCCAGAAGGCGCGGTTCTTGTCCTCGAAGAAAGGCTGCTGCTGGAGCCGGAAGGGCTTCCAGCCCGCGGCCTCCCGCGAACGGGCCGAATTCGCCTGGACTGCGCTAGTTGACACCGCCGGCCGTTCTAGCGGGCAAAATCAGGATCGACCAGTCGCCCTCGTCCGCGACCCATTTCGACATCGCCCGGCGCACCTCCTCGGGGGTCAGGCTCTTATAGTCGGCGAGGTAGGTCCGGGTATAGTCGATCAGATAGGGCCGGCGCGACCAGTCCTCCATCGTCCCGGCCCAATAGGCGTTGGTCCTGACCCGCCGCTCGATTCCGCTCACCACCGGGTTGATCGCCCGCTCCCATTCGTCGGCCGACGCCGCTTTCGAGGCGAGGTCGGCGACGATCTCCCGGGCCAGCCGGAAGAACAGGTCGGAGCGCTCGGGCCTGATCTCCGAACCCGCGAAGAACAGGCCCCAGTCGCGGAATATGAGCGACGACTGGACCGTCGCGGCCGGCGAATAGCTCGCCCCCTCGCTGTCGCGCAGCCGCTCGATCAGCCGCGCCTGGGCGAGGTTGGCGGCGAGGCCAAGCGCCCTTCGCTCGCGCCGCCGCTCGGGTCCTCCGAACGTGTTCCAGCCGAGCGCCGCATAGGCCTGGCCGGAATCGCCCTGGTGGGTGAACCGGATCGGGGCCTTGGACGCTGGCGGCGGCCGAAGCGCGAGCGAGGCGGGCGGAGGCGGCGAATCGGGACGCCTGGGCAGGGTCGCCACCGTCTTCAGCATCGCCGCCACCGCGGTCTCGAGGTCGACGTCCCCGACGACCACCGCCTCGATCGGCCCCTGCGCCAGCAGCGGAGTCATGAACTGCTCGAAGTCGGAGGCGCGGATCCGCTCGATCTCGGCCTTGTCCCAGGGCTGCCAGCGCGGATCGCCGCCGCGCGCGACCGCCCCGAACTCCCGCCCCATCCGCGACGAGGCGGAGGAAAAGGCGAGCTCGTAATTCTCGATCGCCGCGATCTTCGAGCGCTGGAACATCGCCGAATCGAAATGCGGAGCGACGATCTTGGTGGCGAGCAGCCGAAGCTGGTCGCCCAGCTCCTCGGCCCGGGTCGAGCCGCGGAGCACCAGCGCCTCCTCGTCGAAGCCGAAGCTGATCGACATCCGGCGCCCGGTGAGAAGCCGCTCGAGCCCGTCGAGGTCGAGCGGACCGACGCCGGTCGAGCCGAGCAGCGGCCCGAGCCAGGCCAGCGACTTCCTGTCGGCCGGAAGCCCGGCCATGCCGTGGCCGAAGCGAAGCGCGACGTTCACATTGCCCTTTTCGAATTCGGTGCGCTTGAACACCAGGCTGGAGCCGTTGGCGAAGCGGACGATGGTCGAATCGAGATCCGCGATCCGCTCGCGCGAAACCTCGCGGCCCGGCGGGCCGAGCGCGGGCAGGTCGTCCATGCTCACCCGCCGCTCCGCCTGGCGGGCGGCGGGCGAGGCGGCCTCGGCGGCGGCGAGCGCCCGGTCGAGGCCGGTCACCGGCGCCGGCGAGAGCATGGCGAGGCGAGGCCCCTTGCCCTGGAACAGGCCCTGCATCGCCGAATGGACCGAATCGGGGGTCATTCGGGGCGCCAGCTCCTCGAACAAGGCGAGCTGGACCTGGGCGCTGGAGATGACGCTGTTGCCGTCGAGCGCGGAGATCAGCCGCTGCGCCCGCTGCTGCGAACGCTGGGTCGGGTCGCCCTGCAATGCGGCCCGGCCGGCGGTGCGGATATTCTCGAGCTCGCGGGCGATCTCGGCGGCGCTGGGCGGAGCCTTGAGGGCGTCGGCGAGGATCGCATAGGCTTCGCCGAGCGCTTCCTTCCAGCGGCCTTCCTTCGCCATCACCGACATCTGGGTATAATCGGCGACGTTGACCGAGCGCTCGGACTGGACCTGGGCGTTGAGGAAGGCGGACTCGCCGCGCGCCTTGGCCTCGAGCCTCCGGTTGAGGATCCGGCGCGCCAGGGTTCGGGCGAGGTCGGCTTGCTCGCGCGCCCTGGTCGGAGGCGCCGGCTCGTAGGGCCTGACCCAGCTCAGGGTCGCGAAATGGGGGGAGCCCGGATAGGAGATTGCGGCGGTCCGCTCGGCGACGTCGGCGATTCGCCCGTAATCGGGCTCGGCCGGCGCCGGGCCGGAGGGCTTCCAGCCGCCGAAGCGCTCGGCGATCAGCGCCTCCATCAGCCTGGGATCGGCGTGTCCGACCATCACCAGGGTCGCCCGGTCGGGCCGGTACCAGCGCTCGTAAAAGGCCTTGAGCCCCGCCGCGGTCGCGCCCTTCAGGGTAGCCTCGGTGCCGATCGTGTCGCGATCCGCGAATTTGAGGCCGCCGAAGAAGAGCGGCATCATCAGTTCGCGAAGCTTGACCGCGAGCTCGGTCCGGCGGCCATATTCGGAAAGGACGACTCCGCGCTCGGCGTCGACGATCTTGGGGTCGAAGGCGGCGGTGTCGGCCATGTCGGCGAGAAGCCGCAGGCTGGTGTCGAGCGAGGCCCGGTCGGCATGCGGCAAATCGAGCATGTAGACCGTCTGGGTCGGCTCGGTGGAGGCGTTGGTGTCGCTTCCGAAGCTCGCGCCGAGCCTCTGCCAGGTCTGGCGAACCTCGCCGTCGCCGAAATTCTTCGTTCCCCGGAACGCCATATGCTCGACGAAATGCGCCCAGCCGCGCTCCTCGTCGGCCTCGTGGAGCGAGCCCGCGTCGATCCTCAGCCGGACCGACACCTGGCCCTCCGGCACCGAGTTGCGCCGGACCGCGTAGCGCAGGCCGTTGGGCAGGGTGCCGAACGTCCATGCCGGATCGGGCGGGATGTCGGTGCCCCGGTAGAACCAGCCGGAATCGCCCGCGGCCTGCACGGGCGCGGCGACGAGAAGGAGCAGGAGGAGAAGACAGCGGCGGAGGAGGGGCATGGAATTCCGTTCGGTGGGAGGAGGCTCTTACTTGATCCTCCCCGGAACGGGGAGGGGGGCCATGCGAAGCATGGTGGAGGGGGCCCGCGTCTCCGCCCGATCAGGCGCCGGGCCCCCTCCACCACGCGCTTCGCGCGCGGTCCCCTCCCCGTTCCGGGGAGGAGCGGTTTCCCTTTGCCCAACTTGACTCTCGCTGAACGCGGTGGGAACATAAATGGAACACGAGAGTCCTGAGTCGCGATGTCCCCGAGCCCTGCCCGTTCCGAGCGCCTGGCCGCCTTGCGCGAGCAGGTGAGGACGCTCGAATCCGCCGGGGCGGGGGAGGGGCGCGAATATCTCCCCTTCGGGATCGACGCGATCGATTCCCGGCTTGCCGGCGGCGGATTGCCGGTCGCGGCCCTCCATGAGGCGGCGGGCGAGCGCCCCGGTCCCGGCGACGAGGCCGCGGCGACCCTGTTCCTCGCCGCCATCGCCGCCCGCCGCCCCGGCGCCGTGCTTTGGGCGCTGGCCCGCCGCGACCTGTTTGCTCCGGGCCTCGCCGGAGTGGGGCTGGCCCCCGACCGGGTGCTCTACGCCCAATGCGGCCGCGACGAGGACGTTCTCGCGGTGATGGAGGAAGGGCTTCGCCACGGCGGCCTCGCCGCGGTGGTCGGCGAGACCGGCCGGGCCCCGATGCCCGCCACCCGCCGGCTCCAGCTCGCCGCCGAGGAGGGCGGCACTCCGGCCCTGATGCTTCGCCGATGGCGCGGCGGAGGCGAGGATCCGCTGTCGCCCACGTCCGCCGCGGTCACCCGCTGGCGCCTCGCCTGCGTCCCGTCCTCGCCATTGCCGGTGGCCGGTATCGGCCGCCCGCGCTGGCGCGTCATTCTCGCCCGCCAGCGCGGCGGAGCGCCGTTCGACCTCATCATGGAGAGCCCCGATGCCGAGGGTCGCCTCGCTCTACCTTCCCAACCTCAGCACCGACCGGGTGAGGTCGAGCGAGAGCGGCGGGCGGCGTGAGGGCGTAAATTCCTCTCCCGCTTTCCGCGGGAGAGGGGGGACCCAATCCGAAGGATTGGGGGGTGAGGGTCTTGCTGACTCCGGCGTACAGACCCTCACCTCCCACCGCTCCGCGGCGGGCCCCTCCTCTCCCGTAAGAACGGGAGAGGGGAGGGAAGGGGGCCGCGAACCCTGCTCCTGCCCCAACGAGAGCCACTGGCGCCCCGGCGCTCGCTGGGCTCAAAAATCCTCCCCATCGCGCAGCGGTGGGGAGGGGGACCATGCGAAGCATGGTGGAGGGGTAGCTGGCGAGGCCCAGGCGATCCGGGCGAGAACCTCCAAGTCCAGTGCATCTACCCCTCCCCCCCGCTTCGCGGGGTCCCCCTCCCCATCTGGCGATGGGGAGGATCAGAAGCCCCTTCTCCTCTCCCGCCGGGTCGGCAACCGGCTCCTCGTCGCCGCCGCCTCCCCCGAAGCGAAGGCGCTCGGCTTCTACCCCGGAATGGCCGTCTCCCAGGCCCGGGCCCTGGTCCCCGGCCTCGACATTCGCGACGACGATCCCGCCGCCGATGCCGACCTCCTCCAGCGCCTCGCCCTCTTCGCCGCGCGCCGCTGGACCCCACGCGCCGCCGTCTCGCCCCCCGACGGACTGTTCCTCGACCTGACCGGAGTCGCCCATCTGTTCGGCGGCGAGGACAGGATGTGCCGGCGGATCGTCCGCTTCTGCGCCCGAGCCGGATTCGCCGCCCGGATCGCGGTCGCCGGAACCCCGGGCGCGGCCCACGCCCTCGCCCGCTTCGGCCCGGGCGGCCTCTGCCCCGTCAACGGCGAGGCCACCGCGCTCGCTCCGCTCCCGATCGCCGCATTGCGGGTCGAGGAGACCGTCCTCGCCGCCGCCCGCCGACTCGGGCTCGAGACGGTCGGCGATCTCCTCCCCTTGCCGCGCGGCCCGCTCCAGCGCCGCTTCGGCAAGACCCTGCTCGCCCGCCTCGACCAGGCGCTCGGCCGCTCCGGCGAGCCGATCGAGCCGGTGGTCCCGGAGGAGGCGCCTTGCGCCGTCCTTCGCTTCGCCGAGCCGATCGCCACCGCCGAGGCGATCGCTGAGGCGCTCGGCCACCTCATGTCCACCCTGATCGAGACTCTCCGCAAGCAGGGGCTGGCGGCTCGAACCCTCGCCTTGCTCTGCGACCGGGTCGACGGCCGGGTCGAGCGGATCGCCATCGGCACCGCCCGGGCGACCCGCGACGGCGCCCATCTCCTTCGGCTGCTCGAAATGAAGATCGAGAAGATCGAGCCCGGCTTCGGCCTCGATTCGATGCGCCTCGTCGCCGGCCGGGTCGAGCCGCTCTCCGCAGAGCAACCGTCATTGCGAGCGGAGCGAAGCAATCCAGCGGTACCGGCGCCTGAAGCTGGATTGCCGCGTCGCTTCGCTCCTCGCAATGACGATTCCGACATCGATCTCGCAATGCTGGTCGACCGGCTCGCCGGCCGCCTCGGCGCCCGCAGCCTCTACCGCGCCACCGCGGTCGAAAGCGACGTGCCAGAGCGCAGCGTCGCCCGGACCGGCCCGCTCGACCCGGCCCTGCCCTGGCCGAAATGGCCGCGCCCGGTCCGCCTTCTCTCGCCGCCGGAGCGGGTCGAGAATGTCGTCGCCCTGCTCCCCGATCTTCCGCCGCGCCGATTCACCTGGCGAGGCCGGGCCTATCGTGTCGCCCGGGCCGACGGGCCGGAGCGGATCCACGGCGAATGGTGGAAGCGCGCCGCCGAGGCGGAAGGCGTGCGCGACTATTTCCAGGTCGAGGACGAGGAGGGGGCGAGGTTCTGGCTCTACCGCCGCGGGGACGGAGTGGACCAGCGCACGGGGGACCTCAGCTGGTACCTGCACGGGGTGTTCGCATGAGAGAGGAGCAAATTGCGGGAGATCATGAACTTCATGAACTTCACCGTCTTCCTGCCTCGAAATGCAGAGGCCCGCACACCCCCACCGTTCGCCCTGAGCCTGTCGAAGGGCTTTCCTTTCCCTGGTCTTGGGAAGGGAAGGGTTTCGACAAGCTCAGCCCGAACGGACGCGGGTTCGAAAAAAAAGCGATTCCGTGTCCAACACGTCTACTTCGGAGGGTCAGGAAAAGGCGCTTGGAGATGAAGCGTCACCCCGGACTTGATCCGGGGTCCACCTTCTTACGGCCGCGGTCGAAAGGAAGAAGGTGGATGCCGGATCAAGTCCGGCATGACGGGTCGATCCAGCCCGGGGCCAGGGCGTCCTGAAATGTACGTCGAGCTCCAGGCCGTCACCCATTTCTCCTTCCTGCGCGGAGTCTCCAGCGCGGAGGAGATGTTCGCGGCCGCCGCTTTGCTCGGCTATCCCGCGCTCGGCATCGTCGACCGCAACACCGTCGGCGGACTCGTCAAGGCGCTCAGGGCGGCCGACGAGACCGGAGTCCGCCTCATCCCGGGCTGCCGGCTCGACCTGATGGACGGCACCGGCCTTCTCGTCTGGCCCGAGGACCGGGCCGGCTGGTCGCGCCTCACCCGACTGCTCACCGCCGGCAAGAGCCGGATCGACCGCTCCAAAGGCGAGAAGGGGCAATGCTTCCTCCACTGGGAGGACGTCGCCGGGTGGGCCGACGGCCTCGTCGCCGCTTTGGTGCCGGACGAAGCCGATCCGGCCCTCGAAACCGCGCTCGCCCAGCTCGCCGACATTTTCGGGGACCGAGCCCATCTCGCACTCACCCACCGCCGCCGCCCGGGCGAGTCGGAGCGCCTCAACGCGCTCGACGCCCTCGCCCGCCGGTTCGCGGTCCGCCCTCTCGCCACCGGCGACGTCCTCTACGATTCGCCCGACAAGCGAATGCTCCAGGACGTCGTCACCGCCATCCGCAACAAATGCACGATCGACGATCTCGGCTTCCGCCGCGAGCGCTTCGCCGACCGGCACCTGAAGTCGCCGGAGGAGATGGAGCGCCGCTTCCGGGACCATCCCGACGCGGTCCGGGCCACGGCCGCGATCGCCGAGCGCTGCACCTTCTCGCTTCGCGAGCTGAGCTATCAATATCCCGACGAGATCGTGATGACGGGCCGAAGCCCGCAGGAAGCGCTTGAGCGGCTAACCCGCTCCGCGCTCGCCGCTTTGTTCCCGGAGGGACCCCCGCAAAGCCATGTCGAGCTGCTCGAAAAGGAGCTGAAGCTCGTCGCGCAGCTCGGATATGCGCCCTATTTCCTGACCGTCAATTCGGTCGTCCAGTTCGCCCGGAGCCAGGAGATACTCTGCCAGGGCCGAGGCTCGGCGGCCAATTCGATGATCTGCTTCGTGCTCGGGATCACCTCGATCGATCCGGTCAAGCACACCCTCCTGTTCGAGCGGTTCATATCGGAAAGCCGGAACGAGCCGCCCGACATCGACGTCGACTTCGAGCATGAGCGGCGCGAGGAGGTGATCCAGTGGATCTACGAGCAATATGGCCATTCCCACGCGGCCCTGACCGCGGTGGTCAGCCGCTACCGGACCCGGGGCGCCGTCCGCGAGGTCGGCAAGGCGCTCGGCCTGACCGAGGACCTGACCGGGATGCTCGCAGGCCAAGTCTGGGGCTGGTCCGAGGAGGGCGTGCCCGAGCGCCATGTCGAGGAGCTCGGCCTCGACCGCACCGACCCCCGCCTCGCGCTGACGCTCGAGCTCACCCGCCAGCTGGTCGGCACTCCGAGGCACCTTTCCCAGCATCCCGGCGGCTTCGTCCTCACCCGCGACCGGCTCGACGATCTCGTCCCGATCGAGCCTGCGGCGATGGCCGACAGGCAGGTGATCGAATGGGAGAAGGACGATCTCGAGGAATTGAAGATCATGAAGCTCGACGTGCTCGGCCTCGGAATGCTGGGCTGCATGCGCCGGGCCTTCGATCTTCTTCGGGCCCACAAGGGGATCGACATGAACCTGTGGTCTGACGTCCTCCAGGAGGACGATCCGGCCGTCTTCGCGATGATCGGCAAGGCCGACACGATCGGAACCTTCCAGATCGAGAGCCGGGCGCAGATGTCGATGCTTCCGAGGATGAAGCCGAAGGAGTTCTACGACATCGTCATCCAGGTCGCGATCGTCCGGCCGGGGCCGATCCAGGGCGACATGGTCCATCCCTATCTGCGCCGCCGCGAGGGCAAGGAGAAGGTCGAATTCCCGTCGCCGGAGCTCGAGGCCGTGCTCGGCAAGACCCTCGGAGTGCCGCTCTTCCAGGAGCAGGCGATGAACGTCGCCATCGTCGGCGCCGGCTTCTCGCCGTCCGACGCCGACCGCCTCCGCCGCTCGATGGCGACCTTCAAGTCGACCGGCGGGGTCAGCCGGTTCCAGGACCAGATGATCGAGGGGATGGTCGAGCGCGGCTACGACCGCGACTTCGCCGAGCGCACCTTCAGGCAGATCGAGGGCTTCGGAAGCTACGGCTTCCCCGAGAGCCACGCGGCGAGCTTCGCCAAGATCGCCTACGCCTCGTCCTGGATGAAATGCCACCATCCGGACGTCTTCTGCGCGGCGATCCTCAACGCCCAGCCGATGGGCTTCTACCAGCCCGCGCAACTGGTGCGCGACGCCCAGGAGCATGGCGTCGAGGTGCGGCCGGTGTGCATCAACCGCAGCCGGTGGGACGTGACGATGGAGGGAGTGGAGGAACCGTCATCCCGGCGAAAGCCGGGACCTCAGGACAAGAAGTCACAGCGGTCTCCCCGAGATCCCCGCTTTCGCTGGGATGACGGCTTGCCCCTGCGCCTGGGCCTTCGGATGGTCCGAGGCCTCTCCAACCTCCATGCCGCCCAGATCCTCGCCGCCCGGACCGAAGGGCCCTTCGCCTCGGTCGAGGACGTCTGGCGCCGCTCCGGAGTCCCCGTGGCCGCGCTCGAGAAGCTCGCCGACGCCGACGCCTTCGCCTCGCTGGGCCTCGACCGCCGCCAGGCCCTGTGGCGGGTGCGCGGGCTGGGCGAGGCGCCGCTGCCCCTGTTCGCCGCCGCCGACGCGCTCGGGCGCGAGCCGGAAGTGGCCTTGGCCCCGCTCACCGGCGGCCGCGAGGTGGTCGAGGATTATCGCACCGTCCAGCTCTCGCTGCGCGCCCATCCGCTCGCCTTCCTCAGGGAATCGCTGGGGCCGAAGGTGGCGACCTGCGCCGGACTCGCCCGACTGAAGGACGGGTCCCGGGTCGAGGTCGCCGGGATCGTCCTCATCCGCCAGCGGCCGGGCAAGGGCAACGTCACCTTCATCACCCTGGAGGACGAGACCGGAATCGCCAACGTCATCCTGTGGCAGCGCAAGTTCGAGGAGCAGAGGCGGGTGGTGATGACCGCGGCGATGATCGCGGTGAAGGGGGTGATGCAGAAGGAGGGCGAGGTGATCCATATCGTCGCCGACCGGCTCGAGGACATGACGCGCTTGCTTCACCAGGTCGGAGCGATGGACTTCCCGCACCGCTATGCGCCGGCCGACGGCGGCAAGGGCGCGACCCCCGACCCGCGCAAGGCCAAGGCGCGGGAGGTGATCAAGGTCAAGACGAGGGACTTCCATTGAGGAGGGATGAAGCCGCTCCGATCCGTCATGCCGGACTTGATCCGGCATCCACCTGTCCTCAGGCAGGAAGGTGGACCCCGGATCAAGTCCGGGGTGACGATTTGCCGATTTTCTCGGCCCTCCCCATCCTCGATGGGGAGGATCTCAGAACTTCTGCTGGCGCTCGTAGAGGCTCTTGTAATGCTGGATCCGGGTCACCCTCAGCCCGGGCATTCCGGAGCGGTCGACCGCCCGCTGCCACGAGGCGAACTCCTCGAGGCTGAGCGTGTAGCGAGCGCAGGCCTCGTCGACCGTGAGCAGCCCGCCATTGACCGCGGCCACCACCTCCGCCTTGCGGCGCACCACCCAGCGCGTCGTGGACGGCGGCGGCAGCGAATCGAGCGTCAGCGGCTCCCCCAGGGGGCCGATGACCTGCGCCGGACGGGGCGCCCGGGTCTCGATCGTGTCGTACTCGAGTAGATTCACGGTCATTCGTCTCCTGCCTCCCTTGAGCCGCCTTAGCGGGCGGCCTTGAAGGAAGGCTGAAATGCCAAGGTAAACGCGGCGGTCATCTCAGTTGACGGCTCCTTGCCGTGCGACCTCGGGGTTGAAGCAGCCGCGCTGGGCGGCCACCGCCTCGCGCCAGGCCGGGCCGGCGAGAAGGATTTCGGCGAGCGGATCGGCGAAGCGCGCCGCCGGAGCCGCCGCCGCGGCCAGCGCCGCAGGCGCCGCCTCGCGCTGGGCGCGAAGGGTCGCGACCAGAATCCCGAAATCCAGGCCTGCGGGCGTCCGGCTCGCAAACCTCTGCTCGGCCCTGCGGAAGAAGCTCAAATCCATGCCCGACCTTCTAGCGGGCAGGGTCTAAGACGCGGTTAAGGGGCCATTAGGTTCGGCTTTACCGAGGTTAATTGCGCCGGCATCGTCACCCCGGACTTGATCCGGGGTCCACCTCTCTACCGTTCAGCCAGCCCCGAATAAGATGGATGCCGGATCAAGTCCGGCATGACGTAAGTGGCCTCAGGCTGGGCTTTCCCCGCCTTCGCCCCTATGTAGCGCCCACCATGATCGCCGATTTCCAGCTCGACCGGCCGCCCGCCGAGGCGCGGATCGTCGTCGCCATGTCCGGCGGCGTGGACAGCTCGGTCGTCGCCGCGCTCGCCGCCCGCACCGGCGCGGAGGTGATCGGAATCACCCTCCAGCTCTACGATCATGGCGAGGCGATCGGCCGCTCGAAGAGCTGCTGCGCCGGCCGCGACATTTACGACGCGAGGACCGTCGCCGAGCGGCTGGGAATCGCCCATTACGTCTTCGACTACGAAACGCGGTTCCGCGACAGCGTGATCGAGCGCTTCGCCGAGGAATATGCGCGGGGCCGAACCCCGATCCCCTGCGTGTCGTGCAACCAGTCCGTGAAGTTCACCGACCTGCTCGCCCTCGCCCGCGACCTCGGCGCCGACTGCCTCGCCACCGGCCATTACGTCCGCCGGATCGTCGGGCCGAACGGGCCCGAGCTCCACCGAGCGGCCGATCCCGCTCGGGACCAGAGCTACTTCCTGTTCGCGACCACCCGCGACCAGCTCGACTTCCTGCGCTTCCCGCTCGGCGGCCTGCCCAAGCCCGAGGTGCGCGAGATCGCTCGGGAGCTCGGACTGATCGTCGCCGACAAGCCCGACAGCCAGGACATCTGCTTCGTCCCCAACGGCGATTATGCCGCGGTGGTGGAGAAGGTTCGGCCGGAAGCCGCCCAGCCCGGCGAGATCGTCGACCTCGAGGGAGGGGTGCTTGGCCGGCATCGCGGGCTCATCCACTTCACCGTCGGCCAGCGCCGCGGGCTGGAGATCGGCGGCCATTCCGAGCCGCTCTACGTCGTCCGACTCGAGCCGGAGGCTCGGCGGGTCGTGGTCGGACCGATGGCCGCGCTGGCGGTGAGCGCGGCGCGTCTGTCGGGCCTCAACTGGCTCGGCGAGGACAAGAGGGACGGGCTCGCCGCCAAGGTGCGCTCCATGGCGCGCCCGGCGCCGGCGTCGTTCGACGGGCGGACGCTTCGCTTCGAAGCCCCGGAATATGGAGTTGCGCCGGGCCAGGCGGCGGTGATCTACGACGGCTCGCGGGTGCTCGGCGGCGGCTGGATCGAGGAGACGGCGCCCGCGCTGGCACAGGCTTTGGCGGCGGCATAAGAGAGCCGGCTTGCCGCCTACCGCTCGCTCAGCCGCGAGGTGCGGCGGGCCACCAGATAGAGGATCGTCCCGGCGGCGACGAGGACGAGGAGCACCCGCCAGCTCGGCCAGGCCGTCTGGGCGGCGGCCCAGGCGCAGACCGCGACGGCGGGGATGATCATCAGCCACATCGTCGCTCGCGGCCGCTCCGTCACCCCGGCGGAAGCCGGAGCCTCAGGTCGAGAAGCCTCGGCGGGCCCCTCCGAGGTCCCGGCTTCCGCCGGGATGACGGCGGCGGGTTTCGCCAGCGAAGCGATGCTGATCGAATAGACGAACATCCGGGCCAGAGTGCTCACCACCGCCAGCCAGACGAAGCTGCCGGTGAGCGCGAGCAAGGCGATCAGGGCGCCCATGAAGGCGATCGAATTGGCAGGGGTCGAGTAGCGCGCGCTGACCCGGCCGAACCAGCCCGGCAGAAGCCCGTCCCGGCCCAGCGCATAGCTCGTGCGCGAGGTGCCGGTGAGCCCGCCGCTGATATTGCCGAGCAGCGAAAAGACCGCCGCCGCCACCAGCAGGAGGCCGCCCGCCGGGCCCATCAGCGCTGTTCCGAGCGCAACCATCGGGGCGTCGCCGCCGGCGCCGGGATCCATCACCGCCACATAGGCGAGCTGGACGAGGAAATAGAGCAAGGCGGTTCCGACGATGGTCGCGATCAGCGCTCGAGGGATGTTGCGGCGCGGATCGGCGGTCTCGCCCGCCGGAGTGACGCTGTTCTCGAATCCGATGAAGGCATAGAGGATGAGCAGGGCGGCCGCTTCGAGGTCGCTCAGCGGCGGCACGCCCGACGGCCCTTCGATCGTGCCGCCCGCCACGACCAGGCCCATGACCGCGACGAAGAGCAAAGGCGCGGCCTTGAGCAGGGTCAGGGCGTCGATCAGCTGAACCGCGCGCTTCACTCCGACGATGTTGATCCAGACCAGGAGGGCGCAGACTATAAGGATGATCGCGGCTCGCGGCAGCCCATCGCCGAGCGGCGGCCACAATACGGCGAGATAGGTGACCAGAACCGTGAGATTGGCGGCGAGGGCGGTGGCCCGGGCGACATAATAGATCCAGCCGGCCTGGAATGCGGCGGCGGGGCCGAAGGCCGCGGCGTATACGACCGGACCGCCGGAGACCGGATGGCGCGAAGCCACTCGAGCGAAGGGCAGGGCGACGACCAGCACCAGCAGCCCGAACAGCGGAAACAGGAACGGGCTGAACGCTCCGAAGCGGTCGTAGAGAGTCCCCGGCAAGGCGAAGATGCCGGCGCCGACCATGCCGTTGAAGGACAGGAAGGCGGAGCCGAAGAAGCCGATGTCGCGGCGGAGGGGTTCGTCCTTGGCCGCCCTCACATCTACCCCTTCCGGCTTTCGAACGTCCGAGATGTGCCGGGGAGAGAGCCGCGAGGCAAGGGCCTGGAGCATCCCGATCGCCGGATTGGCGCGGCTCAACCTGCCGTAAGTGCCGCCTGCTTCTTCCAACGCGCTGATTCCACTGACTGATTTCGATTAGGGAGGTTGCTGTGGCCGCTCGCCGCAAGGTTGTGGTACCAGCCGGCTGGGGACTCGGGGGGCGCGTTGCGCAGGCTGGTTACAATCGATCTGCCGCGACGCCTGTCGCGCAGCTTGCCGAAGCCGGTGACGGAGTTCGCGGTCGGCATCAGCATCACTGCGCTGTTCGCCGGGCTTCGAATCGCCATCGCGCCGTTCGTGGGCGACGTGGCCCCCTTCGCCCTTTCGATCATCGCCGTCCTGCTCGCCGCGCTCATCGCCGGATGGCGAGCGGGCCTGGTGTCCCTGGTGCTGGGGACGACGCTCATCTGGTATTACATTCTCCCCGTCCAGGGCAGCTTCGCGCTTGAAGGGACACCCGCGGTTCTGACTCTCGGCGCCGGCATCCTGACCGGCGCAGTGATCGTCTTCGCCCTCGGCCTCTACCAGCGCGAGATCCGGGCCGGGCAGGTGGAGCGGATGCGCAGGATCAATTTCCTCGGCCATGCGCTGCGCGAGATGGATCATCGAACCAAGAACAACTTCCAGATCGTCACGAGCCTGCTGACGCTCCAGGCCAACCGCTCGGCCAGCGCCGAGGTGAAGGCGGCGCTCGGCGAGGCGGCCGAGCGGCTGAAGGCGATTTCGGCGGTCTACGATGCGCTTGCGCCGAGCAGCCAGGGCCTCGCCACGGTTCGACTCCAGGATCAGCTCCAGGAAATGTGCGACCAGATCGGGCGAGGCATCATGCCCGATGGGATCCGCCTGGAAACCGAGCTCGAGCCGATCCTGGTGCCGCACGAGACCGGCGTGGCAATCGGAATCGTCGTCAACGAGCTCGTCACCAACGCCTGCAAACATGCCTTCGCCGACGGTTCCGGATCGATCCGGGTCAGGGCGTGGCGCGAGGACGGCGCCGCCCTGATCGAGGTGGTGGACGACGGTCGCGGATTCGACTCCGGCAAGGCGAAGAACGGGCTCGGCAGCCGCCTCGTCGCCGCGTTCGTCCAGCGGGTGAAGGGCAAGAGCGAGGTCACTTCCTCTCCCGAAGGCACGGTCCACCGCCTCCGGGTCCCGCTCCCCTAGTGCCGGTCCGAAGCGCCGGAATCCTCCTCTACCGCCGCGATCCCGATGGTGTTCGGCTGCTCCTCGTTCATCCCGGTGGCCCGTTCTGGCGCGGCAGGGACGAGGGCGCCTGGATGATCCCCAAGGGCCTGATCGAGCCCGGCGAGGACCCGCTGGCCGCAGCCCTGGGCGAGTTCGAGGAGGAGCTGGGAACGAAGCCGGAAGGCCACCCGCTGGCCCTGTGCACTGTCCGGCAGGCCGGCGGCAAGTGGGTCGAGGCCTTCGCCCTCGAGGGCGATTTCGACTGCGAGGCCCTGAAGAGCAATGAATTCACGATCGAATATCCGCCGAGGAGCGGCAGCTTCCGTGCTTTCCCGGAAGTCGACGAAGCGCGCTGGTTCAACCTCTCCGAGGCGCGCTCGAAGATCCTCAAGAGCCAGTCGCCGATTATCGACGCCTTGGAGGCGCTGCTCTAGGTCGCCGCTACCGCTCGTCGTCGGCCTGGAGTCGGAGCGTCCCCTCGATCACCGTCACGCACCGTCCACCGAGAACGGCGCGGTCCCCCTCTCGCCGGCATTGGACCCGGCCGCCGCGGCGGCTGGCCTGGAAGGCGGAGAAGGATTCGAGTCCGAGCAGATCGCACCAGAAAGGAGTCAGCGCGGCGTGTGCGGAGCCGGTCACCGGGTCTTCGTCCACGCCCCAGGCGGGGACGAACACGCGGCTGACGACGTCGTCCTCGCCCCCACCGGGTGCGGTGACGATGGCCATGTAGTCGATCTTGGCGAGCCGCTTCATGTCCGGCCGGCAGCCGCGCACCGAGGCCTCGTCCGCGAACAGGAGCAAGGCGACGCCCTCCGCCCCCTCGTAGCTGAGGTACAGCTCGGGCGGCACGGCATCGCTGCCCCCGTCATGGGTGATGATGTCGACCAGGCTTGCCCCGTCGCCGGCGATGACGTCGCGCATTTGCTCCTCGGTCGCGCGGCGGACGCGGGTCTGCGGCAAATCGAGGGCGTAGCCGTCCCGGTCCCGGTCCACGGTCAGGATTCCCGCCCGGCGCGTTCGGAAGCGCAGCCGGTCGCGATCGCCCATCAGCACGTGGCCGCTGGCCAGGGTGGCGTGGCCGCACAGCGCGACTTCCACCGTGGGGGTGAACCAGCGCAGCTCGTAATCCGCCTCGCCGTCGGCCGCGGGAATGGCGAAGGCGGTTTCGGAGAGGTTATTCTCCTCGGCGATCGCCTGCAGGATCGGGTCGGGCAGCCATTGATCGAGCGGAACCACCGCTGCGGGATTGCCGGCGAACGGCCTGTCGGCAAAGGCGTCGACCTGGACGAAGCGAAGATCAGGCATTGAAGCGCTCCTGCGTTCCGGTGGTGAGGTCGGTCTCCGCGAGCTTGTTGCCCGGCTGGTCGACCTGCCCCTCGGGATCGATGTGGATGAGTATCTCTACGCCCGGGAATTCGGCCTCGAGCTTCTGTTCGACCTCATCCATCACCCGGTGCGCCTCGGCGACGCTCATCTCGGGATCGACCCAGACGTGGAACTGGACAAAATCATGGGCGCCGCTGGTCCGGGTCCTGAGGTCATGAAGGCCCTTCAGCGCCGGATGGCGGGCCGCGACCTCGACGAAGCGGCGGCGTTTCTCTTCGGGCCATTCGCGATCCATCAGCTGGTCGACGGCCCGGCTCGACGCGCGCCAGGCGCCCCACAGCAGCCACAAGGCGATGAGGATTCCAAAGATCGGGTCGGCGCCGGTGAGGCCGAGATACTGATCGAGCACAAGGGCCGCGATCACCGCGAGGTTGAGCAGAAGGTCGCTCTGGTAGTGGACGTGGTCGGTCTCAATCGCGACCGATCGGGTGCGCGCGATGATTCGCCGCTGGTAGGCGAGCAGTCCGAGCGTGGCGAGGATGGCGAGGACCGAGACGCCGATGCCATATTCGGCATTGGCGGTCTCCTCGCCTCCGACGAGCCGGTCCACGGCTCGCCAGCCGATTCCGAGCGCCGAGAAAGCGATGATCCCGACCTGCGCGAGCGCCGCCAGCGCCTCCGCCTTGCCGTGGCCGAAACGGTGATCGAAATCCGCCGGCGCCGCGGCGATCCGGACCCCGTAGAGCGTGATCAGCGAAGCGAGGAGGTCGAGGCCCGTATCAGCGAGCGAGCCGAGCATCGCGACCGAGCCGGTCGTCCAGGCGGCATAGCCCTTGAGCAGCAGGAGGAAGAGAGCAGTGACGACGCTCGCGAGCGCCGCACGGGTCGTCAGCGAGCTGTGAGCCTCGTGGACGGGATGGGCGCCGCTCACGGGTAGAGCAGCCCCTCGCTCCAGCCTTCCCCGCTGCGGGTGAACAACCGCCGCTCGTGAAGGCGGTGGTCGCGGTCGGTCCAGAATTCGATCCGCTCGGGGACGACCCGCCACCCCGCCCAGCGGGGCGGGCGCGGCACCTGGCCGCCCTCGAAGCGCCGCCGCATCTCCTGGTAGCCCGCCTCGAAGGCGGCTCGGCTGTCGAGCGGCCGCGACTGGTCGGACGCCCAGGCGCCGAGCTGCGAATCGCGGGAGCGGGTGGCGAAATAGGAATCCGCCTCCGCCTCGCTTATGGCTTCGACCGGTCCTTCGATCCGGACCTGCCGGCGGAGCGACTTCCAGTGGAACAGCAGGGCGGCTCGAGGATTGGCGGCAAGCTCGCCGCCCTTGCGGCTGTCGAGGTTGGTGTAGAAGACGAAGCCGCCAGCATCGTGGCCTTTCATCAGCACCATCCGGACGGAGGGCCGTCCCTGGGCGTCGGCGGTGGCGAGGGCCATGGCGGTCGGGTCGTTCGGCTCCGACAGGCGCGCCTCGGCGAGCCATTCCTCGAAAAGGGCATGCGGGTCCGTCATGGCCGCCTCTTGCCGTTTGTGATGCGCGGGCACAAGCGCACCTCCTCGGTCATGAACGCCGTGGATAGAAGTGAAATGCCGCGGTGCTCATGGATTCCGGCTTTCGCCGGAATGACGGGAGGTTGCGCGCAACAGGTGCGTTACCCATCTGACACAGTGTTGCTGCAACCAACAGTGGACTTTTGCACCGGTCTGGAGAACGAAGCACCACGATGGCGGATCTCTATTCACAGCTGGGCGTGAAGCGCGATGCGAGCGAGGCCGACATCAAGAAGGCCTATAGGAAGCTCGCCAAGCAGCTGCATCCCGATCGCAACAAGGACAATCCCAAGGCCTCAGAGCGCTTCTCGAAGGTGACGCAGGCCTATGACATCCTCACCGACAAGGACAAGCGCGCCCGCTACGACCGCGGCGAGATCGACGACGACGGCGTCGCCCGAGCTCCGTTCGGGTTCGGCGGCGGTGGCGGCGGGCCGCGCCCGGGCCCAGGTCCGGGCGGCTTCGGGCGCAATCCGGGGCCGGATTTCGGCGGCGGTGAGGAGATCGACCTGTCCGACCTGTTCGACGGCCTGTTCGGCGGCAGCGGCGCCGCTCAACGCCGCGGGGGCGGGGGCTTCACCGGCTTCGGGCGCGGCCGCTCGGCCCCGCCGCCGCAGAAGGGCCCGGACGTCGCCTACCGGCTTCCGGTCAGCTTCGAGGACGCGGCGACCCTGAAGGAGCAGCGGGTCACCCTCGGAACCGGCAAGACGGTGTCGATCAAGCTTCCGCCCGGGGTCGAGGAGGGCGCCAGGATCCGCCTGTCCGGCCAGGGCCAGCCCGGGCCCGGCGGCAATGGCGATGCGATCGTCACCATCTCGATCAAGCCGCACCGCTACTTCACGCGCGACGGCGACAATATCCGCCTCGACCTGCCGATCGCGCTCGACGAGGCGGTGCTCGGAGCCAAGGTCAAGGTGCCGACGGTCGACGGGCCGGTAATGCTCAACGTTCCCAAGGGCGCGGCTTCCGGCAAGGTGCTGCGCCTGAAGGGCAAGGGCTTCACCGCCAAGGGCGGCCAGCGCGGCGATCAGCTCGTCACCCTGATGGTCGACGTCCCCGCCGAGGACGAGGAGCTGGCCCGCTTCGTCGAGGGCTGGAGCCGGCGGGGCAAAGGCAACCCGCGGGCGGCCTTGGGCGTCTAGGAGCCTGATGCAGGACATTTCCCCCGAATCCCCTGAAGCCAGGCGCAAAAGGCTCGCCCGAGCCAAGGCGAGGTTCGGCAAGATCCGCCAGAGGATGAAGCCCGGCGAATATCCGTTCGAAGTGATCAAGCGGGTCGCGGTGGGGGTCTATAACGACGGCTTCATCCATGCCGGCAACCTCGCCTACCTCGCCTTGATGTCGCTCTTCCCGTTCGTCATCGTCGCCGCCGCGGTCGCCCGAATCTTCGGCCAGACCGAGGAGGGGCTGGCGGCGGTCAACGGCATCCTCCAGACCATGCCGCCGGACGTCGCGGAGGTACTGAAGAAGCCGATCAGCGACGTCATCAACGCACGCTCCGGCGGCCTGCTCTGGCTCGGGGCGCTGGTCGGCCTGTGGACCACCGGAAGCTTCATCGAGACGATCCGCGACATCATCCGCCGCGCCTACGGAGTCACTTTCAGCCGGCCCTTCTGGGAATATCGGCTGGGCTCGGTCGGAATGATCATCGCGGCGGTCATCGTTGCCATGGTCGCCTTCAGCCTCTCGGTGCTGCTTTCGGGCGTCCAGGAATTCATCGTCTCGCTGATCCCGCGCGGCGAGGAGCTGGTCGGGCTGTTCACGCTGTTCCGGGTGGTGCCGGCGCTGATGCTGTTCGGAGCGCTTTACCTCATCTTCTATACGCTTACTCCCAAGCGCTACAGGACCCGCGGCTGCCCGAAATGGCCGGGTCCCCTGTTCGTCACGATCTGGTGGCTCGCGACCACGGCCCTGCTTCCCGTCGTCCTCTCCAGCCTCGGCGGCTATGATCTGACCTATGGAAGCCTTGCCGGAGTGATCATCGGGCTGACCTTCTTCTTCATCGTCGGCCTCGGAGTGGTGATCGGGGCCGAGCTCAACGCCGCGCTGGCGGAAACGCCCGAAGAAGCCCTAAAGGAGGGCGAAGAGCCTTTCTACAAGCGGGAAAGCATATGACCGGACTGATGAGCGGCAAGCGCGGCCTGATCATGGGCCTCGCCAACGACAAGTCGCTGGCCTGGGGCATTTCCAAGCGGCTCGCCGAGCAGGGGGCCGAGCTCGCTTTCTCCTATCAGGGCGAGGCGCTTCAGAAGCGGGTCGGGCCCCTGGCCGAGCAGGTCGGCTCCGATTTCCTGATCGAGTGCGACGTCGCCGACATGGCCGATCTCGACCGCCTGTTCGCCACTCTCGCGAGCCGCTGGGAGACGATCGACTTCGTCGTCCACGCCATCGGCTTCTCCGACAAGAACGAGCTTCGCGGCAAATATGTCGACACCAGCCTCGACAATTTCCTGATGTCGATGAACATCTCCGCCTACAGCTTCACCGCGGTCGCCCGCCGGGCCCGCGACATGATGCCGAACGGCGGGTCGCTGCTCACCTTGTCCTATTACGGCGCCGAGAAGGTCATCCCCCACTACAACGTCATGGGACTCGCCAAGGCCGCACTGGAAACGAGCGTCAAATATCTGGCCATGGACCTCGGCCCCGAGAACATCCGGGTCAACGCCATCTCCGCCGGGCCGATCAAGACCCTCGCGGCGAGCGGCATCGGCGACTTCCGCTACATCCTGAAGTGGAACGAATATAACAGTCCGCTCCGCCGCAACGTCACCATCGAGGATGTCGGCGGCGCCGGCCTCTACCTCCTCTCGGAACTCGCCTCGGGCGTCACCGGCGAGATCCACCATGTCGATGCCGGCTACAACGTCGTCGGAATGAAGGCCGAGGACGCGCCCGACATCGCCACGACCTGACTTGACCGCTCTCCCGTCCAGGGAGAGGGAAAAGGGGCCGTGGCGCCGGCTTCGGGAGGGTGAGGCGTGACCGACCTGGATTATGCGATTCGGCCCGCCGGGCCCGCGGATGCCGCGTCCATGCGCGACATCCATCTCGCCGCCTTCCCGACGGCGGCGGAGGCCGATCTCGTCGAGCGGATCGAGCGGGACGGCGACTCGGTCCTCTCCTTTGTCGCCGAACACGGCGGCCGACCGGCCGGCCATATCCTGCTAAGCCGGATGCGCGTGTCGGGGGACGGCCGCGACTGCCGAGCGCTCGGCCTCGGGCCGGTCGCGGTTCAGCCCTCCCTCCAGCGCGGCGGCATCGGGTCCGCCCTGATTCGCGCCGCCCTCGCGGCCGCGGCGGAAGCGGGAAAGGAGCTGGTCTTTGTGGTCGGCGACCCCGCTTATTACCGCCGATTCGGATTCGCTGCGGCGACCGCCGAGCCTTTCGAACCGCCTTATGCCGGCCCCTATCTGATGGCGCTCGCACTGTCCGACATGCGCCCGCCCGAGCGGGGCCGAGCCGATTATCCGCCGGCCTTCGCGGCTCTGGAGGGCCCGCAATGAGCGGGTGCCGGATGCGCATTCACGGCCGGGTCCAGGGCGTCTGCTTCCGCAACTGGGCGATGGACACCGCTCGGGCGCTTGGCGTGCGCGGCTGGGTCCGCAACCGGCGCGACGGAAGCGTCGAGCTGCTCGCCTTTGGCGAGGACGAGGCCGTCGAAGCCCTGACCGCGGCCTGCCGAACCGGCCCGCCGGCGGCTCGGGTCGAGCGGATCGAAGTTGAAATCGCCGAAGGCGAAGGCCCGCCGGCCGGCTTCAGGGTGACCGCCACGGTTTAGAGCGCGGGGAGGCCGGGTCGCCGGTCGCCGGAACGTGGAAGCTAGATCAGGTCGGCGAGATAGTCGCCGAGCCGGTCCATGCCCTGGTCGGTGAGGAGGATCGCATTCCAGCGATTGTGGCCGCGAGTGACCAGGCCGGCGGAGATCAGCTTTTCGACCAGCGCCGGCCCCTTGCTCGGGTCGACCTTGGCCGCCGAATAGGCTTCCTCCAGCGGAACATGGCGGCCTTCGTCATGGGCGATGAACAAAGCGAGCAGAAGGTCCCAGGCCGGCTCGCCGAACAGCGCCGCCGGGAAATATTCGTCGCGCCGCCGGCGCTCGGCGTAGAGGCGCTCAGCCACGGCGCGCAGCGACTGCCCGGCTTCGGGCGAATGCGGATCGGAAAGAAGGACGAGCCGGTCCGAGGCTTGGCGGACTATCGCCAGCGCTGCTTGCAACCTTGTGGAGTCGATGTCTTCCACGGATTGTTCCCCGCCCCCACAGTATCGATTTTTGCGGAGATGCAAAGGGGTTTATTCGGCGGCTCATATCGCCACCCTCCTCGGCTGGAGAAGGCCCAGCGCCCGGAAGCTCGACCAGCCCGATCGGGCGACGATGACATGGTCGTGGATGCAGATGTCGAGCGCCCGCCCGGCTTCGGCGATTCGCCGGGTCGCATCGACGTCGCCCCGGCTGGGCGTGGGGTCGCCGGACGGATGGTTGTGGACGAGGATCAGAGCCGTCGCCCCGACCTCCAGCGCCCGGCGCATGATCTCGCGCGGATAGACCGGGGCCTCGCTGACCGAGCCTTCCGCGAGGGTCTCGTCGAACAGCAGCCGGTTGCCGGCGTTGAGGAAAAGGACCCGAAGCCGCTCGGTCGGAAGCAGCGCCATGTCGAGCGAGAGATAGTCGATCAGCGTCTGCGAATCGGTCAGCACCGGCTTGGCGAACGCCTCGGTGCGGAGCGAATGAAGCATCGCGTCGCGAACGATGCCGAGATAGCGCACCGCCGCCTCGCCGTCCCCGAGCACCCGCGCCTGGGCCGCCGGCGGCGCCGCCAGCGCCCCCGCCAGCGAACCGAATTCCTCGACTAGGAGATCGGCCCAGCCGGAGGCCGCGGGCCCGAGCGGCGCGAGAAGCTCGACCAGGATCTGTCGACACCGAAGCGGGCCAGGCGCTTCTGATGGTTCCAGGTGCCGAGCGCGAGCAGGAACAGCATCGGATAGCTCCAGAAGGCTAGCGCGAACGCATAGGCCCAGCGGATTACTTCTGGATTGGTCAGCTTTACAGCGTGTGCGGCTGTGCCAATAGCGTGGAGTGCTGTCACCCATAGGGGCCAGAACCTGTTCGCCTGAAGAGCCAATGCAAGCAATGCAGCCAGCACGACAGCGTCGACGATGAGAACCCCCGCCTCGATCGAGCTATAGCGCGTCGCAGCTCCGGATACGGCGATCCGGGTGAGGACCACACCGGCGACGAAGATTGATGCTCCGATCCGTTCGGGTAAACCGCCGCGCCAAAACGCGTATCCACAGCAGACAAGAAGGACGAAGTCGAAAAAGAGGTTTGTGGCCATGCCCGACCGAAACACACAGCCATCAAGGCGTCAAATCGGACCACCGAGCGCGCCTATGCCACTATCTGCAGGTGGCCCACGTCAGCGGCACCGCTAGGCGGTTTTGGAACTTCATCTCCGAAGGAAATCGTCCTTAATCCGACCTGGATCTTCGTGTCGCTCAGCCTTTTGTGCGTCTCAACGATATCGCGCCGCGCACGAGTGAGGGCGGCAAATGCAGAGGCTGCAGTTTCGAATGCCTCCTGCCCAACCATCGCAGAGACCTTCGCCTCGATGCGGGCTTTGACTAGGATGGCATTGAGCTCGGCGGCACACGCCAACGCGGCGTCGATGGCGTCTTCTGCGGCGGTAAGGCCTTCCACCACTTTCATCGCGGCGCTTCGGCGATCTTTCAGCATGAGCTTCCCCCTCCGCGAAGCCTAGGCTCGCGGTCTGTTTTCTGTACTTCGGATGCCAGGTTAGCCCTTGGTGAGCCTGCTAAGCGCTTCGATCGCGGAGACCAGAGCCCCGAATGCGAGTGCCACTCCGATGGCAATCGCCGCGATACACGCCAGCCTCGTCAACCAGTTGAGGTCGCCCGGCTTTGTCGTGCCGATCGGGAGCGGTAGCGTGGGAGCCCCTCCCGGCGTTGCGACTCTAAAGGAGGCTTGGTGCTCCCTCATCGCCCCGCCGGACAACCCGCTTGGTTGCCACCCGCTCTCGATCGGTGGCCCGAATGTGGACGAATCGGTCGGCGGCACAATGTCCGGCGGTTGGTATACCAATGGCTGGATGCCCTCGGCGGCCTCGGCTTCGGCGAGCATGCGGGCGGCGCTTCGCCGGTCGCCGACCCCGAGCACCCGCATCGCCGCCTTGATATGCTGGTCGACCGAGCCGGGCTCGATCCCCATCAGGGGCGCGATCTCTTTCGAGGTCATGTGGGCATAGACGAACCTGAGGCAGGTCCGCTGCTGCTCGGTCAGCCTGGCGATGCGTTTCCGGTCCATGGCGGCATGGGGTTATCGCTTAGGACGGGCTCCGGCACAATGGGGCAGGGTGAATTGGCCGGCGCCGGCCCTGAGATCAGGCCGCGAAGCCGGTGACGAACTCGGCGGTGGCGGCGCGGAAGCGGCTGAGGCGGTCGTCGACATTGGCGAAGCCGTGGCGCACCGAATCGATTCCGTTCGCGACCGCCTCGGTCTCGCGGCGGATCGCGGCGATGGTCGCCGACATCGAATCGGCCGCGAGCGCGGTTTCGTCGACGGCCGCGGTGATCATGGTGACGGTCTGGGCCTGGACCTCCATCGCCTCGCGGATCCGGTCGGCCGAGGTCTGGACGTCCTCGACCGTCTTCTGGATCGAACCGTTAGCCTCCACGGTCTGGCGGGTGGCCTGCTGGATCGCGGTGATCTTCGCGGTGATGTCGTCGGTCGCCCGAGCGGTTTGCGAGGCCAGCGACTTCACTTCCTGGGCGACCACAGCGAAGCCGCGGCCCGCATCGCCGGCCCGGGCCGCCTCGATGGTGGCGTTCAGGGCCAGCAAATTGGTCTGGCCGGCAATGTCCCGGATCAGGCCGAGAATCGATTCGATCGCCTGGACATGACCCGACAGGGCGCGACTCGCCTGCATCGCGCCCGCCGCCTCCTCGCCGGCGCGAGTCGCGACCTCGGCGGCGGTCTCGACCTCGCTGCGAGCATCCTCGATCGCCCGGATCAGGCCGGCCGAGGTCTCGGCGGCGTCGCGCATCGCCAGCGCCGACTGCTCGGCCGCCGACGCGACTTCCGACGACTTTCCGAGCATTCCCCGTGCGGCCGCGGCGGCCTCGCCGGTCTGCTCGCGAAGCTTGGCCGATTCGCCGGTGGTCGCCTCGACCAGGCTCGCGACGCTTTGCTCGAACTGTTCGCTGCGCCGCCCCCGAGCGGCCGCCGCCGCATCGGCCTCGAGCAATGCGACCTGGGCGAGCACGATGTCGCTTTCATAGGCGGCGAGCCTCTGCAGCGCCGCCAGCGCCCGGCAGAAGTCGTCCTCGCCGAAGCGGTTGCGGAAGGCCGCGCAGAGCGAGGCGACGAGCCGCGCCCGCCGGTCCATCTCCTCCGGCACGCTCGTGCCGCGGGCATAGATTTCGAAGCCGAGCCCGGCGACGGCATGGATCCAGTCCGAGTCGACCGGCCGGGTGAAGCTCTCGCGGATGCGAAGCGCGGCCGCCTCGCCGCCGCTGGCTAGAACGGCCGCCTCGATCAGGTCGCCGGCGCCCGCCCAAAGCCAGGCCAGCTCCCGCTCGAAGCCTCCGTCCCGATTGTAGGCGCGCAGCCGGTGCTCGACCTGCGCATCGGTCAGCTTCTGCAGGAGCTGACCATCTCTTTCCTGAAACGCTTCGACCATGGCGCCGGCGAGCCCCCTCGCGTGGAGCTCCGGGCTAGCATGGGCATGGTAAAGGAATGGCTTAGGGGTCGGCCTAAGCCGCGAAGCGCTTGACGAACTCGGCGGCGGCGGCCTTGAAGCGGGCCATCTCCTCGTCGACATGGCCGAAGTTCGAAGTCACTCCGTCGATCTCGCGGGCGACGTTCTCGGTATCCTCGCGGATCGCGGCAATCGTCGCGGACATCGAATCGGCCGCGAGCGCGGTTTCGTCGACGGCCGCGGTGATCATGGTGACGGTCTGGGCCTGGACCTCCATCGCCTCGCGGATTCGGTCGGCCGAGGTCTGGACGTCCTCGACCGTCTTCTGGATCGAGCCGTTCGCCTCCACGGTCTGGCGCGTGGCCTGCTGGATCGCGGTGATCTTCGCGGTGATGTCGTCGGTCGCCCGAGCGGTTTGCGAGGCCAGCGACTTCACTTCCTGGGCGACGACCGCGAAGCCGCGGCCCGCATCGCCGGCCCGGGCCGCCTCGATGGTGGCGTTCAGGGCCAGCAAATTGGTCTGGCCGGCAATGTCCCGGATCAGGCCGAGGATCGATTCGATCGCCTGGACATGGCCCGACAGGGCCTGGCTGACTCGGGCGGCGTCGGCGGCCTGGCCGCCGGCGCGGGTGGCGACCTCGCCGGCGAGCTCGACCTCGCGCCTTGCATCCTCGATCGCCCGGATGAGACCGGCCGCGGTTTCGGCGGCGTCGCGCATCGCCAGCGCCGACTGTTCGGCGGCTGCGGCCACTTCTGACGTTTTGCCGAGCATTCCTCGAGCGGAGGCCGAAGCTTCCGACGCCTGGGCTCGGAGCATCCGGCTGTCCGACGCGGTGCGCTCGACCGCGCTGACTACGTCGTCCGTGAATTCCTTGCCGTGCGCCCGGCGGCTTTCGCGTTCGGCGCGGTCGCGAAGCAGCCCGAAATGGGCGGCGAACATGTCCGCCTCGAGCAAAGTCGCCTGGCTGAGGCAGCGCCCCAGCCGGCCGAGCCGCTCGGGCTCCCCGGCAAGCTTCTCGACGAGGATGTCGTGGCCTTCGGCGGTGGCGGCGCTGATCGAGGAGAGGAGCGTGGTCAGCGAAACTCCGGTCGACTGCGCCTCGAGCACATAGCCCCCGACCATGTCGGCCCAGGCCTGGCCCCGGACGTCGGTATATTTGGCGGCGAGATAGGGGAGGATCTTGCGGACATTGTCGTCCATCTCGGCTTCGGTGAAGCTCAGGTTGACGTCGGGCGCGGCGGCGAGATGGCTCCAGAAACGGCGGGCGACCCGAACCGAGTCGTTTGCGAGCAAGGCCGCGATCTCCCGGCAATCCGCTTCGAGGCCGCCGTCCGAGTCGAACAGTCCGATCCGATCCGCCACCTTCACCTGGGTGAATTCCCCGCTCATTTGCAAATGCCTTTTTCTCTTGCCGCCCAAGTCAGGAATCGGTTCTGGCCGCAAAGGGTTAACATCGCGTTAGCCATTCGATGCGCAGCGGCACCCCCGCACGTCTTCTCCAACCGGCCGGAAGATGGTTAATTTTTGAACTGTTTCAAAGGCTTGGGCGTTGAGAGCCGGCAGGAGGAAGAGCATGCCGCCTCAGATCGCAGAACGGGCCCGCACCTATGTCCCGCCGCCCCACCAGGCACGCGTCGACTCGGTTCAGGCCGCCATCCGCTCCGAGGGCCCGCGCCGCCCCGGCCTGTTCCGGCCGCCCCCGGCCCGCCCGGCGCGGTCTGGCCGCGAGATCGACGTCCGCGTAGCCGAGGAGGTGGAGCTGGCCGCCCGCCATATCGAGCAGGTCGGCGCCGCCCTCGTCGCCGATCCCGCCTTCCTTCACCGACACGCCGCCACCCTCCAGGCTCTCGACCTGATCAACCAGAACCTGCGCCACCTGGCGGCCATCGTCGGCGCCGCCGACAAGGAGGCCGCCGCCGAGCGAGTCAGCCTCCAGGACCTTCGCCGCCGCCTCACCCGCAAATCGATCCGGGCGATCGGGAGCTAGGCGGAGCTCCGCGCAGGGCGCCTCGATCTTGCAGCCTTCTCGCTCTGGCCAGGGCGAGAAGGGTTAGCCGATCAGTCCGTGCCTTCTCAGCCCCTCGGCCAGGATGGTCTCGATCAGCTGCTCCTGGCTGAGTCCGGCCAGTGCGGCCGAGCGGCCGTACACCTTCTGCGACCAGAGGTTGGCATTGAGGTTGACCTCGAGAAACTGGACCTTGCCGCCCTCCCGGTCGAAGCGGAACTCGAACCGCCCATAGTCGAACGGGCGGAACTCCTCGGCGATCCGGCGGGTGTATTCGGCGATCACCGGCATCCATTCCGAATCGTCGAACTCGACCAATTGATATTTCTGGCTCCGGTCGACCAGGTCGCGTTTCTCGTAATAGGTTCGAAGGTGCGACGGGTCGGCCTGCTCGAACAGCATCATCGGCATGATCACGGGTTCGGCGTCCACCGTGATCACCGGGACTTCGACGTCGCTGCCGTTGAGGAAGGGCTCGACGATCGCGTCATGGCCTTCCGAATGGATGCTCGCGATCGCCGCCTCGACCCCGGCCCAGTCGTGAGCGTCCTGAACCCCCCAGCTCGCCGAGGAGGCGTTGGGCTTGATCACCATTCGCTCGCCCTCGGGGCAGCGCGCTTGCTCGACGGGGGCGCCGCGGCGGTAAATCGCCCAGGGCGCGGTCGGAATCCCGCGCGCGGCCACGGCCATCTTGGTCAGATGCTTGTCGTCCGACATGCCCCTCAGGATCGGGCTCGCGCCGAGGAAGGGGATGGAGTGCCGGGTGCAGAGCAGGGGCAGCATCATCTCCGAGTTGAGGAAGCCGCCGCGGTTGAGCAGCGGGAAGACGAAGTCGGCGTCCGGCTTGTCGAACAGGGCCTCGTACTTGTTGGCTAGCTCGAGGTTGAGCCCGAGCCCCTTCAGGATCTCGCGGACTTCGACATGGTAGAGGGCGTGGTTGCCGTCCTCCGGATGAAGGCCCCCTTCCCACAAGGCGTGCTTGGCGATGAACAGGATGCGCAGCCGCTCCCTGGCTTCGGGCGGAATGGTGAGCGGGCGGATGTTTGACACGCGGGACTTCGCCTTTCAGGGAGGGGCGCGGCGGACATAGTGCCGCGATTACCGAAGGCCAAGGGCGTAACCCAGTGACCGAGCCTATCCGCTCCGAGCGCGACTCGACTCGGCTGATGACGACGGGCGGCGACGCGCGCATCGTCCTGGACCCGAAGACCGGCCTCAACCGCTATTTCTCGGCGCCCCGGCCGAGCGAGGTGCTCGCTTACGCCTCGTCCACGGCCAACGACATTTCGGCCGAAGCCTTCGCCCATGTCGAGACCCTGCTCGCAAAGATCGGGCCCGGCCTCGACGGCGACGGCTATTGCGAGCGGCTCGACTCGCTTCGAGGCCGGATCCGGAGCGCCTATGCGGTCGCCGGCGACGTCGACATCGTCTTCGCGCCCTCGGGCACCGACCTCGAATATGTCGCCCTCGCCTGCGCCTCAGGCCGCGGCCGGGCGGGCACCCACAACATCCTGCTCGGCGCCGACGAGGTCGGCAGCGGCTGCATCCACTCCGCCCACGGCCGCTATTTCGCCCGCGAGACCGCGCTCGGAATCGCAACCGGCCCGGGCGACCCGGTGCCGGGCCTCGGCGAGACCCATGTCGAGATGATCGACGTGCCCGTCCGCGACGCTCAGGGCCGCGCCCGCCCTTCGGCCGAGATCGCGGGCCGGATGGACTCGGCGATCCGGGCCGCCGAGGCCGAAGGCCGCCACGTCCTCGTCCACATCGTCCACGGCTCCAAGACCGGCCTCATCCTTCCCTCGCTGGACGATATCGACCGCCTCGGCCGGGCCCATGCCGGCTCGGTGACCTTCGTCGTCGACGCCTGCCAGGCGCGAATCACCAGCCCCGCCATCGCCGATTACCTGGCGCGCGGGGCGATCATCTTCGTCACCGGCTCCAAGTTCATGGGCGGCCCTCCGTTCAGCGGATTCGCCCTCGTCCCGAGCCGCTTCCGGGAGCAGGCCCAACCGCTGCCGGCGGGGCTCGCCACCATCTTCCGCCGCGGCGAGTGGCCGGCCGGCTGGCCCGGCGCCGGAATCCTCGAGCCGAGCGGCAATCCGGGCCTGGAGCTTCGGCTTGAAGCTTCGATCTTCGAGCTCGAGCGGTTCCAGCGCCTCTCCGTCGAGACGGTGACGAAGGTCATCCTCGCCTTCCACCAGACGGTCCGGGACGAGGTCATCGAGCGGACCCCCGCCCACCGGGTCGCGCCCTACCCGCCGGGGGAGAAGGAGACCGCCGACAGCCACCCGATCGAGATGCGCACCCTCTCCACCCTCGACCTCAGCGAATTTGGCGGCGGCGGCGCCACGTTCGAGGACTCGACCCGTTGGCACAAGGCGATGCTCGCCTGCGCAGTCCGGCTCGGCCAGCCGGTCAAGTGCGTCCGGCTGGCGGGCGGCGGCTGGGGCGCCACCCTTCGGATCGGGCTGTCGATGCCGCTGGTGACCGACCGGGCGGGCCTGGAGGACGCGGCCTTGCGGCTCAGCTTCGAGCGCGACATGGCGAAGATCCGCGAAGCTCTCGAGGCGGTCGCCCGCTAGACGTCGACGAAGCCCTCGTCCCAGCTCCGCCCGGGATCGTGCGAGCGCAGGTCGATCCCGAAATCGACGGCCGCCTTGAAGGCGAGCAGGACGCTCACCCAGCCCGCATGATTGCCGACCGGATCGGGAGCGCCCTCCTCGCGGAGCCTCAGGTCGCAGCCGCCGGCGGGATCGGCGACGATGTCGATCATGACCGTCGAGCCGCCGAAATAGCGGAAGACCAGTCGCTCCGGCGGGCGCGCCTCGACCAGGTCGACGCGCAGCCGCTCGCCGTTGACGAAGCCGAGGTCGAAGCCGCCTTCGGCCGAGCTAGACGTCTCGCTCCAGAAAAGCTCGCGTCCCTCGTCGGTCGTCCACGCGCTCCACACCGCCTCGGGGGCGGAGGCGAGATGGATCCGCCAGTCGATGATGGCGGACGCAGTCACCGCAGCGGCCGGCAGAATTTCTCGCGCTCCCGATAGGGAGCCCGAAGCCTGGTATCGAGATAATCGCCGATCATTCCGTCAATCCGCCGGTCCCCGGCCGGGATGAAGGTCGACGCGTCCCTCTTCCAGCCGGCGACGCACTCAGCCTTCGCCTTGTCGGTCGCTGCGCAGTCGAGCAGGTTGCCGAACGCGGTCCGCCACTGCAGGAATTGCGGCCGGGCCATCGGCGCTCCGTGGCCCGGAACCAGGGTGTCGAACGGGGTCTGGGCGAGGGCGGTCAAAGCCTCGCGCCAGCCTTCCGGACAGCCGGTGTCGAAGAAGGGGACGGGCCCGACCACCAGGTCGCCGGCGATCACAAGCTTCGTCTCGGGATCGTGGATCCAGACGTCGCCCTCGGTCGCGGCGAAGCGCGCCAGGTTGAGCCGCAGCCGCCGTCCTGCGATCCGGACCTCGCCGGACCCGGCGACCGGCCGGGCGGCCCTCAGCGAGGCGACGTCATCCATCGCCGCGAAGTCGCGCCCGATCTCCGCCCGAAGCTCGGGGCTCGCCTGGCCGGAGGCGAGAAACTCCTCGGTGGATTTGCGGCTCTGCGGGAAGAAGCCGGTCAGCGCGCCCTCGACGGCGGCGCTGGCATGGAGCTCGGCGCCGGGATAGGCCGCTTGTATCTCAGCATTGCCGCCGCTGTGATCGAGGTGCCAGTGAGTGTTGACGATCGCGACGATCGGCCGCCTCCTAGCCCTCGCATAGGCCAGCAATTTCTCCTGATGCGCCGGCTGCCGCCCGGTATCGACGAGGATCAGCCCGTCGGGAGCGTCGAGGAAAACGCTGTTGCCGTCGGGGCCGCGCCCCGGCTCGAAGCTTCCCCGGACCAGGTGCCAGCCGCCCGGCTCGGCGGCGGGCGCGGCGCCGGCGAGGGCGAGCAGGAGCAAGGCCGGCAGCCTTCGCATGGCCGCGACAGTGCCGCGCCGCCGGGCCCGGGACAATGGCCGGCCGCAATCACGCAAGCTCCGTCAAGGCGGAGCGAAGCCGCCATGCCAGCAACCCGCCGACCGCAAGCAGCAAAGGCGCCGTCGCAAGTCCCGGAAAATAGCCGCCGGCCGCTACCGCCAGTGCGATATGCGCGCATCCGTTGGCGATCTCGAGCAGCGCCCAGAACCAGGCGAGAGCCGTCCGGCCCAACCGCCTCTTCCGATTCCAGCACCACAGCCCGAACAGCACCAGCGCCGCGTTGGCGGCGACGAAGCCGACCTGCCGGTCGATCCCCAGCAGGCCGCTGACATAGCGCGCCGGCGCCAGCAGATCGTAGAGCCGGAAGACATATTCCTCGACCGAATGCGCCGCCTGGGCGACGACCAGGGCGAGGAAAATGGTGCGCACGGACATGGCTGCTCCGTCATTTCCCGCGAAGGCGGGAATCCATAGACCCGGCGCGGCCGAAGTGCCACGCGCCGGGCACTCTCCATCCCTGCGTCTGTGCGCGAACCGATATGCGGTGCCGGATAACGCGAAAAAGAAGCGGGCCTTCGACAAGCTCAGGCCGAACGGGGGTTGGGCAGGTCTTCGACAGGCTCAGGCCGAACGGGGGTTGGGCGGCCCTCAGCCGCATTCCGTTCGCCGCGGACTTGATGCGGGCTGTCGAGCCCTTCGCGCCCCTCAGTAAACGCGGGCCTTGGGCTCGATATACTTGATCTCGTCGGTCAGCGTGTATTCGTGGACCGGGCGGTAGTCGATTCGCACGCCGCCGCCCTTGCCGCCCCAGCCGTCGAACCAGCTCACCGTGTGCTTCATCCAGTTGGCGTCGTCGCGGTTCGGATAATCCTCGTGCATGTGCGCGCCCCGGCTTTCCTTGCGGTTGGCGGCCGAGTGCATCGTCACCACCGCCTGGGCGAGGAGGTTGTCGAGCTCGAGGGTTTCGACCAGGTCGGTGTTCCAGATCAGGCTCCGGTCGGTGACGGCGACGTCGGCCAGCTGACGATAGACCTCGTCGATCCGGCCCTTGCCTTCCTCGAGCGTCGACTCGGCCCGGAACACGGCGCAATCGGCCTGCATCACCCGCTGCATCTTCTCGCGGATCCGGGCGGTCGGGCTGGATCCGGAGGCGAAGCGGAACCTGTCGAGGCGCCCGAGAGCCATCTCCTCGGAGCCCTTCGGGAGCGGCCGCGACGCGCCGCCCGGCTTGACCGTCTCGCCGACCCGGTGGCCGACGGCGCGGCCGAAGACGACGAGGTCGATCAGGCTGTTCGAGCCGAGCCGGTTGGCGCCGTGAACCGACACGCAGGCCGCCTCTCCGACCGCGAACAGGCCGGGCACGACCGAGTCGGGATCGCCGTCCCTCAGGGTCACCACCTCGCCGTGGAAGTTGGTCGGAATTCCGCCCATGTTGTAATGGACGGTCGGAACCACCGGCAGCGGCTGGCGGGTCAGGTCGACCCCGGCGAACACCTTGCCGGTCTCGGTGATCCCGGGAAGCCGCTCGGCCAGCACCTTCGCGTCGATATGATCGAGGTGAAGGTAGATATGGTCCTTGTCCTTGCCGACGCCTCGGCCTTCCCGGATCTCCATCGCCATCGAGCGGGAGACGACGTCGCGGCTCGCCAGGTCCTTGGCCGAGGGGGCGTAGCGCTCCATGAAGCGCTCCCCTTCCGAATTGGTCAGATAGCCGCCCTCGCCTCGGGCGCCCTCGGTGATCAGGACTCCGGCCCCGTAAATCCCGGTCGGATGGAACTGGACGAACTCCATGTCCTGGAGCGGGAGCCCCGCCCTGAGCACCATCGCATTGCCGTCGCCGGTGCACGTATGGGCCGAAGTCGCGGTATAATAGACCCGTCCGTAGCCGCCGGTCGCAAGCACCACGGCCTGGGCGGCGAAGCGGTGGATGCTTCCGTCCTCGAGGCACAGGGCGATCACCCCGCGGCACTCGCCGCCCTCCATGATCAGGTCGATCGCGAAATATTCGATGAAGAAGTCGGCGTCATACTTGAGCGATTGCTGGTAGAGCGCGTGGAGCATCGCATGGCCGGTCCGGTCCGCCGCCGCGCAGGTGCGCTGCGCGGGCGGCCCCGCTCCCATGCTCTGCATCATCCCGCCGAACGCGCGCTGGTAGATTCGGCCGTCGCTGGTGCGTGAGAAGGGCACTCCGGCATGCTCGAGCTCGTAGACCGCCGCCGGAGCCTCGCGGCACAGATATTCGATCGCGTCCTGGTCGCCGAGCCAGTCCGACCCCTTGACCGTGTCGTACATGTGCCAGGTCCAATGGTCCGGACCCATGTTGCCGAGCGATGCCGCGATTCCGCCCTGGGCTGCGACCGTGTGCGAGCGGGTCGGGAAGACCTTGGTGATGTTGGCGGTCTTGAGCCCCTGGCCGGCCGAGCCCATCGTCGCGCGAAGGCCCGACCCGCCGGCGCCGACGACGACGACGTCGTAGCTGTGATCGATCAGCTTGTAGTCGGAGGCGGTCATCGGGGGCTCGCGGCTGGTGGCAGTCGCGAGCGCTTTTAGGCCTCGCGCGGGCGGTTGCAAGGGCGGCGGCGGGGCCGCCCGGCCGCAGTTGGTCTCGGACCAGGCTAAAAAGAATCCTGATCCATTTCGCTCTGAAGTCCAGTCAAAACGGAGACATCATATCGATGTTCTCCGAAAGACTTGTTGAGTCTATTTGATACTGGCTTAAAGTATCAAGGTCCCCTTGAGACCAATTCTAGCGGGATCCATAATAAGGGGCCGGACGATGACGACCGAAACCGCTGGCATATTCACGATTGACTATAAGTTGAGGACCAACGCCGAGGCGGGAAGCGATATCCAGTTCGGCATGGACTTCACCTTGAGCCAGTCGAAGACGGCCGCCACTCTGCCGCTCACGCAGCTGGTCTTCCCGGCCGTCAAGGTCGGCACCAACGAGCCGGGGCAGTGGAATGTGGACAACCACCTGGCGGCGAGCGACGACCCGACCTGCTTGATCTTCCCAAAGGCGAACGAAGGCACGATCAAGGACCAGCCCACCGAATTGTCGAAGCGGGGCAAGGGCGTCCTCAAGACCAAGTTCGCGGTCTATCGGGTGAACGTGGCCGAAAGGGTGGTCCAGCTCAGCGGAGTGACGTTCGGCTATCAGATCGACACGGGCGCGTCGAAGCCGACGACCGCCTTCACCGGGATCAAGAAGCTCGAGATACCCAAGGACCAGCAGAAGGTCATCCTCGCCCAATGCAGCAAGGTGGCGTTCCGCTAGCGACTCTCGCCCCGCGAACGCGAAAGGACGGCGGCCATCGGATTCTTGCGGATCCTCGCGCGCGCTAGCTTCTGGCCTGTTTGGGCGGAAGCGGCCATCTCGTCATGCCGGACTTGATCCGGCTTCCGCCTTTCTTTCCGCGCCGCGCGAGGAGAAGAAGGTGGACCCCGGATCAAGTCCGGGGCGACGATTCCAGCTCGACGGACGAGCGCTAGCCGAGCGCGATCCTGAGCACCGCGAACGAAGCGAAGGCCGCTCCCATGATGGCGGCGAAGCTGAGCAGGAGGAGGGCGAGGAACTTGTTGCCTTCGTCGTGGACATAATCCTCGACGATCACCTGGAGGCCCATCTTCAGGTGCCAGAAGGTCGCCGCGACGAGAAGCAGCATCGGAACCGCCGCGAGCGGATCCTTCAGCCATTCGGTGACGGCGCGATGGTCGAGCGCCGGTAGCCGAAGCAGCGAGACCAGCAGCCAGACGAACAGAAGCAGCACCGCCACCGAGCTCAGCCGCTCGTTCCACCAATGCTCCGCCCCCTCCCGGGCCGAGCCGAGGCCGCGCGCCCGTGCGAGCGGGGTCTCGAGATTGGGATTGGTCGCCGGGCTGGCGCCGGCTTCCGGGCTGCCGTCGGTCATGCCGCGTTCCTAACCAGGACGATGTAGAGCCACAAAGCCGCCGTGAGCAGGATCGAGCCCGCCAGAGTCATCGTCGCCCAGAATTTGTTGCGCTCGATCTCGAAGCCGGCGCCGATATCCATGACGAGGTGGCGAAGGCCCGAGAGCAGGTGCTGGAAGAAGGCCCAGCTCAGCCCGACCCCGACGACGATTCCGAGCCAGGAGGCCGCCCAGCCGGTGAAGTCCTGGTAGGCGTCCGGCCCGCTCGCCGCCGCGGCCAGCCACCAGACCAGGGCCGCGGCGCCGACCGTCGCCAGCCCCGCCCCGGTGATTCGGTGGAGGATCGAGACCAGCATGTGCGGTCCCCATTTGTAGACGCTGAGGTGCGGCGAGAGCGGGCGGGCTGGGTTGCGGGACATCGGGGCTCCTGTCGGCTCGCGCTTTTAGGGCGTGGGCCGGGGGATGCAAGGGCGGGGTGCTCGCTCGGCTCACGGGAAGCGGCCGGGGCGGCGGAGGGAAGGGACGAGGGGGAGGGGGGCTCTCGCGTCGAGGCCGGCGGCCCGGCCGAACGGCCGCGTCGTTCCGGGTGGTTGAGCCGTGGCCGCCGAGCCGCTAATCGGGCGCCAGCAAAGGACAAAAGATGGCCGAATTCGCCCTTCCCAAGAACAGCCGGATCCAGAAGAAGGGCCGTTCATTCACCGACCCCGCCGGGCCCGGGCGGACTCGAAGGTTCACAATCTATCGCTACGATCCCGATTCCGGCGAGACTCCGCGCTACGACACGTACGAGATCAACCTCGATGCGACCGGACCGATGGTGCTCGACGCCCTGCTTCGGATCAAGAACGACATCGATCCGACCCTGACCTTCCGCCGCTCGTGCCGGGAGGGGATTTGCGGGTCCTGCTCGATGAACATGAACGGGCGCAACGGCCTCGCCTGCACCACCGCGATCGAGGATTACAAGGGCGACGTCCGGATCACTCCGCTGCCGCACATGGACGTGATCAAGGACCTCGTGCCGGACTTCACCCACTTCTTCGCCCAATATGCCTCGATCGAGCCGTGGCTGAAGACGAAGACCCCCGATCCGTCGGGCAAGGAGCGGCTTCAGTCGCCGGAGGACCGCTCCAAGCTGGACGGCCTTTACGAGTGCATCCTGTGCGCCTGCTGCTCCTCCTCCTGCCCGAGCTACTGGTGGAATTCGGACCGGTTCCTGGGGCCGGCCATCCTCCTCCAGGCCTATCGCTGGCTTGCCGACAGCCGCGACGACCATGAGGGCGAGCGGCTCGACGAGCTCGAGGATCCGTTCCGGCTCTACCGCTGCCACACGATCATGAACTGCGCCAACGTCTGCCCCAAGGGCCTCAATCCGGCCAAGGCGATCGCCGAGACCAAGAAGCTGCTGGTCGAGCGGGCGGTCTAGCCGCCGCCCCGGCGGTCCTAGCCCACGATGAAGTCCGAAGCCTCGAGCGAGGGGACGCTGGTCAGGGTCGCGATCAGCACCGCGTCGCCGCTTCCGGTGCCGTCGGAGTCCCAGAACAACGAGCCGTCGTCGGTATCGTAGAGGAACTGGCCGCCGGCCTGCGACGCGGTCGGGTTCGAGCCCGAGACCAGCGACACCGGGCCCCCGAAGGCGAGGCCGCCTCCGAAGCCGCTGGCCCGGACGTGGATCTTGTCCGCTCCGCCGGTGAAGTCGGTGATCTCGTCGGCGCCCTGCGAGGCGTTCTGGAAGCTGAAAATATCGCCGTCGCCGCCGCCGGTCAGGATGTCGGCGCCGAGGCCCCCGGCCAGGAAGTCCTCGCCGTTGCCGCCGTCGATCGAGTCGTCGCCGTCATTGCCCTCGAGGCTGTCATTGCCGTCGCCGCCGGACAAATCGTCGGCGCCCTGATCGCCGAAGAGGATGTCGCTTCCCGCCTGGCCGGACATCATGTCGTCGCCGTCGTCGCCCCTCAGGACGTCGTCGTCATTGCCGCCGTCGAGGACGTCGCCGTCGGCGCCTCCGTGAAGCTGGTCGTGGCCGTCGCCTCCGAAGATGAAGTCCGCGCCGGCCTGGCCGAAGATCCCGTCATTGCCGCCGAGCCCGTCGATCCAGTCGCCTCCGACCGTTCCGACGAGAGTGTCGTCGCCGGCGGTGCCGGTGATCGTCTCGCCCTGGGGCTCGGATCCGTCGGGATTGTAGCTGGGCGCGAAATTGGCCTCGGTGAAGGCGCCCGCCGCCGTATTCTGGAAGATTGCGAGAGTCTCCCAGCCCGAGCCTTCGCCGGAGCCGTCGCGGTCCCACTGGAACAGGGTGTCGCCATCGTCCTGCTGAAGGCGCAGGAAGCCGGAATCGAACGGGTTGGAGGTGCCGTCCCAGCCCGAGAGCAGGCTCAGGATCGAGCCGTCGGCGCCCGCGAGCTGGACCTTGTCGCCGCCGGCGCCGGTGGCGAAGTCGGTGACGATAATCGCGGCCGTTCCGACGTCGGCATGGGCGATCTCGATCGTGTCGCTCCCGGCGCCGGTCGTGATCGTGCTCGCCGCCGAGCGGTAATAATGGCGGATCGTGTCGTCGCCGTCGCCGCCGCCGACGGTCTGGGCGCCGTCGGTGGAGTCGGCGACGATCTGGTCGTTGCCGATGCCGCCGTTCAGGACGTTGGCGCCGAGGCCGCCGGACAGGAAATCCTCGCCGTCGCCGCCGTCGAGCGTGTCGCCGCCGTCGCCGCCGTCGAGGCTGTCGTTGCCGGCGCCGCCGGACAGCTGGTCGTCGCCCTGATCGCCGGCGAGGATGTCGCTGCCGGCCTGGCCGAACAGGGCGTCATTGCCGCCGCCGCCGGACAGGAAGTCGTCCTCGTTGCCGCCCTCGATCGTGTCGTCGTCGGCCTCGCCGTGGAGCTGGTCGTGGCCGTCGCCGCCGTGGATGATGTCCGCTCCGGCCTGGCCGAAGACGCTGTCATTGCCGGCGAGCCCGTCGATCGTGTCGTCGCCGATCGTCCCGGTCAGCGAATCGTCCTCGGCGGTGCCGGTGATGGTCTCGCCCGCCGGGGTCGATCCGTCGGGATGGTAGCCGGGCTCGAAATTCGCGTCGGTGAAGGCGGTGGCGGTCGTGCTTTGGAAGACCGCGAGGGATTCCCAGTCCGAGCCGCCGGCGGTGCCGTCCCGGTCCCACTGCAAGTGGGTGTCGCCGCCGACCTGCTCGAGCCGGAGGAAGCCCGAGCTTCCGAACGGGTTGGAGCTTCCATCCCATCCGGTAAGCAGGCCGAGCAGCGACCCGTCGTCGCCCGACAGTCGATAGATGTCGCCGCCGGCGCCGGGCGTGAAGTCGGCGACGAGGATCGCCGCGGTTCCCACATCGGCATGCGCGATCTCGATCGTGTCGCTTCCGGAGCCGGTGGTGATCGTGCTCGCCGAGGACCGGAAATAATGGCGGATCGAGTCGTTGCCGTCGCCGCCGTCGATCGCCTGCGCCGAGTCGGTCGAGTCGGCGACGATCGTGTCGTGGCCGCCGCCGCCGGTCAGGCTGTTGTCGCCCAGGCCGCCGGAGAGGAAATCCTCGCCGTCGCCGCCCAGGATCGTATCGTCGCCCTCGCCGCCGTCGAGGCTGTCGTTGCCGATCCCGCCGGACAGCTGGTCGTTCCCGGAGTCGCCGGACAGGCTGTCGAAGCCCGACCCCCCGGACAGGTCGTCATGGCCGTCGCCGCCGGACAGGAAGTCGTCGTCATTGCCGCCCTCGAGCAGGTCGTCGTCCGCTCCGCCCTCCAGGGAGTCGAAGCCGTCGCCGCCGAACAGCTGGTCCTCGCCGGCCTCGCCGGCGAGGTTGTCGTTGCCGGACTGCCCGGACAGCTGGTCGTTGCCTTCGCCGCCGAGCAGGAAATCCTCGCCGTTGCCGCCCTCGACGGTGTCGTTGTCCTCCTCGCCGAGCAGGACGTCGGAGCCGTCGCCGCCAAGGATGAGATCGTCGCCGGCCAGCCCGAAGACGGTGTCGTCGCCGCCGAGCGCATCGATCGTGTCGTCGCCGGTCGTGCCGATCAGCGTTTCGCCCTCATTGGTGCCGGTGTTGCTGGCGCCCTCGTCGCGGCCCTGGACGGTGACGGTGACGGTCGACGAGGAGGCCGCGCCATGCTCGTCCTGGATCGTGTAGCTGATGACGACGACCTCGCTCTCGCCGTTAGCGAGATGATCGAAGTCGGAGCCCGGATCGAAGCGGACCTCGTTCTCGACGATGGTGACGCTGCCCTTTCCGGCCGGTCCGGTGGCCTCGGTGACGGCGAGGACGGCGTTGCTGTCGGCATCGTCGTCGTTGGCGAGAACGTCGATCACGATCGCCGAATTCTCGCTCGTCGTCCTAGCGTCCGGATTGGCGACCGGGCCGTCATTCGCGCCGGTGACCGTGATCGTGAGGGTCGAAGAGGAGGAAGCGCCATGCTCGTCCGCGACCGTGTAGGCGACGACGACGACCTCGCTTTCGCCGACCGCAAGATCGTCGAAGTCGGACCCCGGGTCGAACTCGACCTGGTCGCCGGCCGCGGTCGCAATGCCCTGGCCGCTCGGAGCGGACGCGGCGGTGACGGTCAGGTCCGCTCCGTTGTCGACGTCGGTGTCGTTGGCGACCACGTCGGAGAGGATCGTCGCATTTTCGCCGGTCGAGTCGATGTCGGGATTGGCGACCGGGCCGTCATTGGCGCCGGTGACGGTGACGGTGACGGTCGAGGAGGCCGTCGCGCCATGCTCGTCCACGATGTCGTAGCTGACCACCACGTCGACGCTCTCGCCGACGGCGAGGCTCTCGAAATCGCTGCCCGGATCGAACTGGACCTGGTTGTCGACCACGGAGGCGTCGCCCTGTCCGGGCGGCGCCGAGGCGGCGGTCACGGTGAGGACGGCGCCGTCGACGTCGTCGTCGTTGGCGACGACGTCGATCAGTGCGACAGAGTTCTCGCCGGTCGAGGCGGCGTCGGGATTGGCGGTGGGCGCGTCGTTGATCCCGGCGATGTTGAAGATCAGCTTGCCGGTGTCGCTGCCGTCATTGTCGGACACCGTATAGTCGAAGCTGTCCTGGACGATGTCGCCCTCGGCGAGGGCCTGCGCCGCGGCGGACAGGGTGTAGCTGTAGGTGCCGTCCGAGTTGAGAGTGAGGGTGCCGTAGGCGCCGACGAAGACTCCGCCGCTGACGGTCAGGGCGTCGCCGTCGAAATCGAAGTCGTTGTCCAGCACGCTCGCCGACCCGCTGCCGTAAGTGCCGCTGTCCTCGTTGATGTGGACATGGTCGTCGCCGGCGACCGGGACGTTGTTGCCGCTGCCGATGTTGATGATCCGGTCGGCGAAGACCAGCCGCTCGACCCGGACCACCCGGTCGTGGCCGTCCGCCCCGGCGCCGCCATGGTGGAGGATGTGCAGATAGCCGGCGCTGGAGAGGAAGGTATATTCCTGGATCAGCCCGGCATAATAAGCGGTGTCGAAGCCGTTATTGCCGTCGAGCAGGTCGTCGCCCTCGCCGCCGACGAGATGGTCGTTGCCGTTCTGACCGTAAATCTCGTCGTCGCCGGCGCCGCCGGCGAGGATGTCGCCGCCATTGCCGCCCAGGATGATGTCGTTGCCGTCGCTGCCGAGGATGATGTCAGTGCCGTTGCCGCCGGTATAGGTCGTCACGTGGAATTCCTTCCCTCATCGACGATCAGGCGCAGCGCACACGCATCTCCCGCGAAACATGGGGGTCAAAACTGCAACGATGCTGGCGCGGCCGCTCCCGATCCAATTTCCGTGCTGCAAAACCGAAAAAGCGAAACGACGCGTGACTGTTCTGAGACGTCTTCGCGAAGCGACTCGGCCCCCCGCCCTGCCCAAGACGGCCAGAGTGACTCGCGGCGCGACAGGAGTCCAGATCGGAAATACGGATACGCCGGATCCGGATGGACCGGCCGGCGATCTCGCTTTGCTCAATAGCGGCTGAGGTCGATCCTAACCCACGATGAAGTCGGAAGCCGCGAGGGACGGGACGTTGCTCAGAGTCGCCACGAGCACCGCCGCGCCGCTCCCGGCTCCGTCGGAATCCCAGAGCAGGCGCCCGTCGTCGATGTCGTAGAGGAACTGGCCCGAAGCGCCCGATGCGGTCGGGTTCGATCCCGAAACCAGCGAGACCGCACCGCCAGCGACGAGCCCTCCGCCGAAGCCGGTCGCCGAGATCAGGATCTTGTCGGTTCCGCCGACGAAGTCGGTGATCTCGTCCGCTCCCGACGAGGGTGAACCGAAGTCGAAAATATCGGCATCGAGACCGCCGCTGAGCCTGTCGGCCCCGAGTCCTCCGGTGAGAGTGTCCTGGCCCACTCCGCCTTCGAGCCGATCGTCGCCGTCCCCTGCGTCGAGGCTGTCATGGCCGTCCCCGCCGGAGAGCCAGTCGTCGCCGATCTCACCGAAGAGAATGTCATTGCCGCCTTCGCCGGACAGCGAGTCCTGGCCGACACCGGCCCACAAAGTGTCGTCCTGGCCGCCGCCCTCGAGGACGTCGTCGCCGGCGGCGCCGTACAGGAAGTCGGCGCCGTCGCCGCCCGAGAGGAAATCGGAGCCGCCCTGGCCGAACGCCGAATCGCTTCCTCCGAGCGCCTCGATCGAGTCGGCGCCGCCCGTTCCGACCAGGATTTCGTCGTCCGCGGTGCCGACGATCTTCACGCCCGCCAGCGGGGAGCCGTCGGGATGGAAGCCTGGCAGGAAATTGAGGTCGATGAAGGCGCGGGCGTCGGTTTTCGCGAAGACGATCAAAGTCTCCCAGTCCCAGTCGCGGCCCTTGCCGTCCCGGTCCCACTGGAGCAGCGCGCCGGACTCGCCCTGCTCGAGGCGAAGGAAGCCCGAGCCGAACGGGTTGGAGCTTTCGTCCCACCCAGACAGCAGGCTCAGCAGGGAGCCCTCGTCGCCCGAGAGGCGGAGCATGTCGCCTTCGCCGCCGGGCGTGAAGTCGGTGACGACGATGGCGGCCTTGCCGAGGTCGGCGCGGACCAGCTCGATCGTGTCGCGGCCGCTTCCGGTCGCGATCGTGCTCGAATCGTGGCGGAAGTAATGGCGGATCGTGTCGTCGCCTTCGCCGCCGTCGATCCTCTGGGCGCCGTCGGCGGAATCGGCGACGATGATGTCGTTGCCGAGGCCTCCGTCGAGGAAGTTGAAGCCGAGGCCGCCGTACAGCAGATCCTCGCCGTCGCCGCCGTAGATCTCGTCGTCGCCGTTGCCCCCGTCGAGGCTGTCATTGCCGTCGCCGCCGGACAGGGCGTCCTTGCCCGCTTCGCCGGCGAGGATGTCGTTGCCGGAATCGCCGAACAGGCGGTCGCTGTCGTCGCCGCCCGACAGATAATCGTCGTCGTAGCCGCCCTCGATGACGTCGTCGCCGGAACCGCCGTACAGGGAGTCCAGCCCGTCGCCGCCCTTGATCACGTCCGCGCCGGCGAGCCCCGAGGCGACGTCATCGCCGCCGAGCGCGTCGATCGAATCGTCCTCCGACGTCCCCGTCAGGCTGTCGGCCTCCTTGGTGCCGATGATCGTCCGGCCCTTCAGCGGGGAGCCGTCGGGATGATAGCCGGGATCGAAATTGAAGTCGGTGAAGGCGCGGGACTCGGCGTTCCTGAAGACGACCAGCGTCTCCCAGGCCCAGCGCCGGCCGGTTCCGTCCCGATCCCACAGGAGCAAGGTGTCGGAGTCGCTCTGCTCGAGCCGAAGGAAGCCGGACCCGAACGGGTTGGAAATCCCGTCCCAGCCCCGCAGAAGGCTCAGGATCGCCCCTTCGCCTCCCGCGAGCCGGAAGGTGTCCCCCTCCCCGCCGGCCTGGAAGTCGGTGACGACGATCGCCGCCTTTCCGATATGGGCGTGGAGGAGCTCGATCGAGTCCCTGCCGCCGCCGGTCGTGATCGTGCTCGAATAAGACCGGTAGGAATGGCTGATCGTGTCGTCCCCCTCGCCGCCGTCGATCGCTTGGGCCGAGTCCGAGGAATTGGCCAGAATGAGGTCGCGTCCGAAGCCGCCGTTCAGGATGTTCCAGCCGAGGCCGCCGGACAGGACATCGTCGCCGTCGCCGCCGTCGAGCATGTCGTCGTCGTTGCCGCCCTCGATGCCGTCATCGCCCTCGCCGCCGTAGAGCTCGTCCTTGCCCCCTCCGCCGAGAAGGAGGTCGTTCCCCCACTCGCCCAGCAGCAGGTCGTTGCCCTCCTCGCCGGAGAGGGTGTCGAAATCGTTGCCGCCTTCGAGGACGTCGTCGCCGGAACCGCCGTCGAGGGAATCGAGACCGTCACAGCCCACCAGCCAATCATGACCGTGCTCGCCGGCGAGAAGGTCGTTGCCGGCCTCGCCGAACAGCTGATCGTCGCCCTGGCCGCCCGAGAGGCTGTCGTCGTCGTCGCCGCCGCCGAGCACGTCATGCCCTTCGTCGCCGCTCAGGAAGTCGGAGCCGCCCCCACCGAAGAGGTAGTCGTTGCCCGCCAGCCCGAAGACCTGATCGTCGCCGCCGAGAGCGTCGATCCAGTCGTCCCCCTTCGTCCCGACCAGCGTGTCTGCGCCATCGGAAGGCACATTCTCTTCCGGGTGCTCGCGGCCCGTGACCGTCACGGCGACGGTCGACGAGGCGGATGCGCCATGCTCGTCCTTGACGGTGTAGCGAAGGTAGACGACCGCGCTTTCGCCGGCCCCGAGATAGTCGAAGTCCCTCCCCGGATCGAAGCGGATCTCGTTCTCGACGATGGAGACGGTGCCGAAGCCCGGCTTCACCGAGGCGGAGGCGATCGTGAGGAGAGCGCCGTTGTCCGGGTCGTAGTCGTTGGCGAGGACGTCGATGACCACCCCGGAATCGCTTCCGGTCGCCGCCGAGTCCGACTTGGCGACTGGGCCGTCATTGGCGCCCGCGACCGTGATGGTGATGGTTGAGGACGCCCAGTCGCCGCGCTCGTTGCGGATCACATAGTCGACGATCACCACCTCGCTTTCGCCGGCGGCGAGATCGTCGAAGTCCCGGCCCGGGTCGAACAGGACCTTGCCGTCGAGGATCGAGGCGGTGCCTTGGCCGGCCGGCGCAGTCGCGGCGGTGATGGTGAGGGGCCCCTTGCCGTCGCCGTCGCGATCGTTGGCGAGCACGTCGACGAGGAGGACCTTGTTCTCCCGGGTCGAGCCCCAATCCGGATTGGCGGTCGGCCCCAATTCGAGGCTTGAAGTGCGCACCTTGCCCTTGACGCTGCTGCCGTTGTTCGCGGTCACGTGGAATTCCTTCCCCTCTTGACGATGAGCCGCAGCTCACTCCACTTTTCCCGCGAAACAGGATTAGCAAAACTGCAAATTACGTTGCGCGGGCGCATCCGATAAAATTCCGTTCTGCAGCCGCTTACTGGACCGAAATGCGGAACGACGCGTGCCCGTTCTTGACGTCTTCGCGAAGCGACTCGCCCCTCAGCGCTGCGTAAGACGGCTAGTGTGACTCGCGGCGGGACAAGTGTCCAGTGGCGGATGGATGGACTTGCCCGCCCGGCCATTTCCCGCCACGCACCCCGCGATGACCGAGCGCCTCCACCCCCTCATCCGCCACGAGCCGGATCCCGACCATCCCGGCTGGATGACCTGGGACCTGCAGACCGACGAGACCCGCTTCAACGCCACCTTGGGCAGGCTTCTGGTTCGGAGCGAAGGGGAAAAGCGGGCGCGCTGCCGGATGTTTCCGGACGTGCGCCAGAGCAACCTCGGCAACATCGTCCACGGCGGCGCGATCCTCACCTTCATCGACATGGCGATGTTCGCCGGCGGCTATTCGGCCGGGGCCAGGCTCGGGCCTTCGGTCACGCTGGACCTTTCGGCCCAGTTCCTGTCCGCCGCCAAGCTCGGCCTGCCCCTCGACTGCTCGGTCGAGCTGCTGCGCGAAAGCAAGCGGCTGGCGGTGATGCGCGGACTCGTCGAGCAGGAGGGAGAGGTGGTCGCGTCCTGGTCGGGGACGCTCAGGAAGCTTTCGCGGTGAGCGAAGTCAGCGAGCGCTATCGAGCGCTGCTCGACGCCGGGGAGCTTCGGCCCGACCCGGACCAGGAGCGCGCGGTGGCGGTTCTCGACCGGATCGCCGAGGAGCTTCGGCCGAAGCGGGGCAGGGCGCCCTGGTCGCGGCTGTTCGGAAAGCCGCCGCCGGCGCCGCGCGGAGCCTATCTGTGGGGCGGGGTGGGGCGCGGCAAGTCGATGCTGATGGACCTCGCCTTCGAGGCGATCCCGGCGGAGCGCAAGCGGCGGGTCCACTTCCACGAATTCATGCTCGAAGTGCACGAGCGGCTGCGCTCGGAGCGGTCGAAGGAGGAGGGCGATCCGATCCCGCCGGTCGCCCGAGCCATAGCCTCGCAGGCCCGGTTGCTCGCCTTCGACGAGATGGTGATCAACAACGCCGCCGACGCGATGATCCTGTCGCGGCTGTTCGCCCAGCTGCTCGACAACGGAGTGACGGTGGTCACCACCTCCAACCGCCCGCCCCGGGACCTTTATCTCGGCGGCCTCAACCGCGAGCTGTTTCTCCCGTTCATCGACCACCTCGAGCGCGAGCTCGACGTCGTGCCCCTGAACGGCCCGACCGATTACCGGCTTCAGCGGCTTGGCGGCTTTCCGACCTGGTACGTTCCGAACGGGCCCGAGGCGACCCGGGCGCTCAGCGCCGCCTTCTTCCGGCTCACCGACTACCCGCCCGAGGACAAGGCCAACGTCCCCAGCGAGGACATCGCCGTCCCGGGCGGCCGGACCCTTCACGTCCCCAAGAGCCTCAAGGGCGTCGCCGTGTTCTCGTTCAGGCGCCTGTGCGGCGAGCCGCGCGGGGCGGCGGACTATCTCGCCATCGCCCGCCGCTTCCACAGCGTCATCCTGGTCGGAATCCCGCTGATGGGGCCGGAGAAACGCAACGAAGCGGCCCGCTTCGTCACGCTGATCGACTCGCTTTACGAGCATAAGGTCAAGCTGCTCGCCGCGGCCGACGCTGCGCCCGAGGCGCTCTACCCGGCGGGCGACGGGGCCTTCGAGTTCCAGCGGACGGCGTCGCGCCTGATCGAGATGCAGTCCAAGGACTATCTGGCCGCGGGCCATGGCCGGGAGGGCGGTTGACCGCCGACCCAAGCCGGTCCAGCGTCCGCGAAGTCCACAGAACAGGGAGCCTCGTCCATGCGCCTTGCCGCCGCCCTTGTCCTCGGCCTCGCCTCCCCCGCCGCCTTGGCCGCCGACCCGGCGCCCGACCGCTGGGATTCCAAGGCCCGCGAGATCTTCGCCCGGTCGATCGAGATGCCGACCGTTGCCGGGCGGGGCCAGATGCCGGCCCAGGCGCGCTACCTGGCCGACCAGTTCAGGGCGGCCGGCTTTCCGGACAGCGACATCCGGATCATGCCCTACCAGGCGCGCCCGGGGGACGACACGGCGGCCCTGATCGTGCGCTGGCGGGCGGCGAAGCCCTCGGGCAGGAAGCCGATCCTGCTGCTGGCGCATATGGACGTGGTCGAGGCCCTCGCCGCGGACTGGTCGGCCGATCCGTTCAAGTTCCGCGAGGAGAGCGGCTATTTCTACGGCCGCGGCGCGCTGGACAACAAGGCGGGGATGGTCGCGATCACCACGGCCTTGCTTCGCCTTCGCTCGGAAGGGTTCAGGCCGACCCGGGACCTGATCGTCTTCTTCACCGGCGACGAGGAGACGGAAGGGAAGGGCGCGGCGCTCGGAGCGAAGGACTGGCGGGAATGGACCGACGCCGAATTCGCACTCAACTCGGACGCCGGCGGCGGCGCCTTCACCGCCGAGGGGCGCTCGCTCGGCTTCGGAATCCAGACGGCGGAGAAGACCTACCAGAGCTTCACCTTCTCGGCGAAGAACAAGGGCGGCCACAGCTCGCGGCCCCGGCCGGACAACGCGATCTACGAGCTGGCCGGAGCGCTCAAGCGGCTGGAGGCACACCGCTTCGCTCCGATGCTCAACGAGACGACCCGCGCCTATTTCACCGAGCGGGCGAAGATGGAGAAGGGTCCGCTCGGCGAGGCCATGCGCCGCTGGGTGGCCGATCCCGGTGACGGCGCGGCGGCGGACGCGATCGAAGCGAGCGAGCTCGAAGTGGGCACGACCCGCACACGCTGCGTCGCCACTCGGCTCGAGGGCGGCCATGCCGACAATGCTTTGCCCCAGCTCGCCAGGGCCACGGTCAATTGCCGCATCATGCCGGGGGTCGATCCGAAGGAGGTCGAGGCGGAGCTGAAGCGGATCGCGGGCTCCGGAGTGGAGGTCGCCGTGAGCGACCCGGGCGTGCCGACGCCCGCCTCGCCGCTCCGGCCGGACGTGGTCCGCGCCTATACGGACGCGGTCCGCAAGCGCCATCCCGGCGCGGCGATCATTCCGAGCATGTCGACCGGAGCGACGGACGGCCTCTATTTCCGGGCCGCGGGCATCCCGGTCTACGGAGTCGACGGAAGCTGGGGGATCTCCCCGGACGACGAGCGCGCCCACGGCCGGGACGAGAGGCTCCCGGTCAAGGCGCTTTACGACGATGTCGACCATTGGGTCGACCTGCTGAAGGCACTGGCGGGGAGCTAGTCCCCGCCGGCGCCTTCCGAGCGATCAGAGGACCAGATCGATGATCCGGGTCACCAGGCTCGTCGCCGGATCGACGACGTAGACCGACTGATCCCGATAGATGTACCGATAGCCGTCGGTGAGCCCGTAGCGGTCGCGATAGGCGACGGGGATGTCCTGATAGGGCGTGTAATAGCCGTAGCCGGTCGGGATTCGCTGGCCGACGTTGAACAGCTTCTTCGCCTGGCCCGGCGGCAGGCAGCCGTTGCGTTTCTTGGCTAGGCCCGGCGGGCAGGCGTTCGCGCCGTAGCGTTTGCCCTTGGCCCCAACGACATGGGGCCCGGCATGGGCGCCGTGCGCTGCGGACTTGCCTTTGGCGTGGGCGCCGGAGTGGCCCTTGCCCTGGCCCGGCTTGGCGAGGGCCGGCATGGCGAGCGCCATAGCCGCCGTGGCCGCGATCATCGCGAGGTTACGCATACGCATTCCTTTCCTTGGGGGAGAAAGTGGAACGAGGCAGGAGGAGCTCCAGTTCCGACGCGGGGGCGGGCCACCGCGCCGGCCTCTTCGTCATCCCGGACTTGATCCGGGATCCACCTTCTTCGGCGAGGTCGGGATCGGGTAAGAAAGGTGGATGCCGGATCGCGTCCGGCATGACGCTCCGGGCGCTCAGCGCCCTAGCCCATCGCCCTTGCCAGCCTTCGGCCCCGGCCGGTCAGTCCGTAGAGGGGGGTCGGCGGGAAGGATTCCTCGAGGCGGCGCTCGACGAGACTGGCCTGAAGCAGCTGCTTGAGGGCGAGCGACAGGGAGCGGGGGCTGATCGGGCTGAGCTGCGCCTCGAGCCAGGAGAATCGCTCCCAGCGCCGGTCGAGGCGGCGAAGCACGGGCAGCGACCAGCGGCCGAGGGCGGCCCGCCCGAGGCCGAGATCGAGCCTCGCCGCCATCACCGGCTCGCACCAGGCTCCGATCGGGCGGCCTGCTTCGGTCAGCACATATTCCGGGCGAAGCGGGTGGCCGTGGCCGGGATTGCGCATCAGCCACCCCTTGCCGACGAGCTGGGCGATCACCCGGGTCAGCAGGCTTCGCGAGATGCCGAGCCGGGCGACTAGCGGGGCGAAGCGCACCCCCTCCTCTCGGCTGGCAAGGGCGAGCACCGGCACGAACCAGCGGCTCCCTATCAGCCAGCGCAGATCCTCTTCGCGAAGCACGAGTCCCCCTTACTTGACTAAAAGGATAGTTGCTATAAAAATAGTCCAAAACAGGGAGAATGAGCATGGCGATGGGATATGATGGCGGCCTGACCTGCGCGCTCGGAGTGACCGACCTCGACCGATCGATCGCCTGGTACCGCGACGTGCTCGGCTTCGAATTGCTCTACCGCCTCGACGACAATGCCTGGTGCGAACTGAAAACAGGAGTCGAGCGGGTCAATGTCGGCCTTTCCCAGGTCGAGGTTGCCGGCGGCAAGGGCGGAGCCACGCTCACCTTCGGAGTCCAGGACATCGAGGCCGCCAAGGCCGAGCTCGATTCCCGCCAGGTCCGGCAGGACGGCCCGATCCGCGACATTCCCGGCCTCGTCCGGCTGCTCACCTTCTACGATCCCGACGACAATGCGCTGATGCTCTACGAGGATCTGCAGGGGGGTTGAGACAAGCCCTCTTCGCCGCGAAGGCCGGGAACCGGCGAGTGAAAGCCGCCAGCGCTCTTTACCCGCCGGGCCCCAGCCTTCGCCAGGGCGACGAGGGCGGTTTTCCTCCCCACCCGGTTGCCCCCTTCCGGCTTCGGGTCTAAGCGGGCGCCACATTTGGCGGCGTCCTGCCGCCGGTCCCGCTCTGTAGAGAGAAAGGCTGGAGGAGCCCCATGGCTCGCACGAAAATCGCGCTCATCGGCGCCGGCATGATCGGCGGCACCCTCGCGCACCTCGCCGCGGTCCGCGAGCTCGGCGACATCGTCCTCGTCGACGTCGCCGAAGGAATCCCCCAGGGCAAGGCGCTCGACCTGGCCCAGGCGGGCCCCGTCGAAGGCTATGACGTCACGCTCACCGGAACCCAGGATTATGCCGAGATCGCGGGGGCCGACGTCTGCATCGTCACCGCCGGAATCGCCCGCAAGCCCGGCATGAGCCGGGACGACCTGCTCGGGATCAACCTCAAGGTGATGAAGGCGGTCGGCGAGGGAATCAGGGCCCATGCGCCGGACAGCTTCGTGATCTGCGTCACCAACCCGCTCGACGCGATGGTCTGGGCCCTTCGCGAATTTTCGGGCCTTCCTCACCAGCGGGTGGTCGGAATGGCCGGAGTGCTGGACAGCGCCCGCTTCCGTCACTTCCTCGCGGAGGAGTTCAAGGTCTCGGTCGAGGACGTCACCGCCTTCGTCCTCGGCGGTCACGGCGACACGATGGTTCCGGTGCCCGCTTATTCGGCGGTGGCTGGAATTCCGGTGCCCGACCTCATCAAGATGGGCTGGTCGACCCAGGAACGGATCGACTCGATCGTCCAGCGCACGCGCTCGGGCGGAGGCGAGATCGTGGCGCTTCTGAAGAGCGGCTCGGCTTATTACGCGCCGGCGACCAGCGCCCTGATGATGGCCGAGGCCTTTCTCAAGGACAAGAAAAGGGTTCTCCCGGCCGCCGCCTACCTCCAGGGCCAATATGGAGTCGACGACCTCTATGTCGGAGTTCCCGTGGTGATCGGCGCCGGCGGAGTGGAGCGGATCGTCGAGATCGAGCTGGACGAGGCGGCGAAGTCGAACTTCCAGGTGTCGGTCGACGCGGTGAAGGAGCTGCTCGAAGCCTGCAGGGCGATCGACAGCAGCCTGGGATGATGGATTCATCCTTTCATTGCCTTTTGATGGTGGCGCAGCCCTGAAGGACCCTGTCGATTCTGCTTCCAGGCCTCCTCCTCGCCCTCAACGCGGCACCGGCGGTGGACCGGGCCGCGACCGCGGCGGAATCGCGGCAGCTGGTCGAGATCTTCCTCGACGCCTGCGTCCGAGGGCAGCTTCGACTGTCGCGACAGCAGGCCAGCCAGATTCGCTACGACGAGGTCCCTTATTCGATAAGGTGGAATTTCCGGCGGGACGATCCGGGCCGCTTCTACCGGATCAGGGAGCCGCTCGACGCGACGCTCGCGATCCTGTCCTACGATCCGCCGACCAAGGACGGATGGGCCGAACGATGCCTGCTGTTTTCGAACCATATCAAACGGCCGGTCGCGTGGAACATCATCGCCGCGTCGGTCCCGGGGGGCGTCGAGGAGAAGTCTCGCGACGACCTGCTTCACTATGTGCTGGACGTGCCTCAGCTCCGCTACCGGATCACCGCCGGAAGCGGGGATTATCGCTACGGCATCGTGGTGAAGCTGCAGACGATCCTCTACGACGAGGCGACTGCGGCCCGTCTCTTCGACCGCCAGTACCGGCGGCTGAAGAGCCTGCGCAAGCACGGCATGGTGAAGTCGAAATAGCGAGCGGCGGAATGAACATCCTCCCTATCCTCCTTGCCGCCCAGGCAGCCGCGGCCACAGTCCCCGAGCGCGAAATGCTCGACGCCTTCAAGGCCGCGTGCTCTCGGACCGGCAACGATATCGAAGCGGTCAAGGCCGACGCTGCCGGCTCCGGCTGGACATCGATGCCGGACGATGGCGATCCAAGGATCGCCCAGCTGATCAAGCTTGGGCGCGACGCGGCGGAATCGGGCGGCAAGGTCGCGGGCGCGAACTTTCGCCGGACGCTGGGCGATCGCGACGTCTTTCTGATCGTCTCGCGCTACGAGGACAAGACCGGCTTCTGGGGCTCAGGCTGCCGGCTCTATGATTTCGAGGCGACCGCAGCGCTCGACCGCCCCGGCCTGGAGGCCTGGATGGGCAAGCCCCCGACCGGCGTCCAGGAACCGGCCCCCGGCCTGTCGAAGCGGCTCTGGGAGCCGGGCTGGCGCGACGGGATCAGCATAGAGATCAGTCACGTTCCCCAGAACCACCCGCTCGGACAGCAATATGGCCTCAGCGGCAACATCCTCACCGCCCAGGCCATCGGAGGCTTTTGAATGTCGATACTCGTCAACAGCTCGACCAAGGTGATCACCCAGGGGATGACCGGGGAAACCGGCACCTTCCATACCGAGCAGGCGCTCGCTTACGGGACGAAGATGGTGGCGGGCGTCACCCCCGGCAAAGGCGGGCAGACCCATCTCGGCCTGCCCGTCTTCGACACGGTGCAGCAGGCGGTCGCCGAAACCGGCGCCGACGCCAGCGTCATCTACGTTCCGCCCCCCTTCGCCGCCGATTCGATCCTCGAGGCGATCGACGCGGAGGTGCCGCTGATCGTCACCATCACCGAGGGGATTCCGGTGCTCGACATGGTTCGGGTGAAAAGGGCGCTGTCGGGCTCGAGGTCGCGGCTGATCGGCCCGAACTGCCCCGGAGTCCTGACTCCCGGCGAGTGCAAGATCGGGATCATGCCGGGCAATATCTTCCGCAAGGGATCGGTCGGAGTGGTCAGCCGTTCGGGCACGCTCACCTACGAAGCCGTGTTCCAGACCTCCAATGCCGGCCTCGGGCAGAGCACCGCGGTCGGGATCGGCGGCGACCCGGTCAACGGCACCAATTTCGTCGACGTGCTCGAGCTGTTCCTTGCCGACCCGGAAACCCTGTCGATCATCATGATCGGCGAGATCGGCGGCTCGGCCGAGGAGGATGCGGCGCAGTTCCTCGCCGACGAGGCGCGGGCCGGCCGCTCCAAGCCGACCGTGGGCTTCATTGCCGGCCGGACCGCTCCGCCCGGGCGGCGAATGGGCCATGCCGGAGCCATCGTCTCCGGCGGCAAGGGCGGCGCCGAAGACAAGATCGCGGCGATGGAGGCGGCTGGAATTACGGTATCCCCGAGCCCATCTGAGCTGGGATCGACCCTCGCCGCGCTTCTGAAGGGCTGAGGACGGTCGCTCGGTCGTCATCCCGGACTTGATCCGGGATCCACCTTTTTCTTACCGGCGACGGGAAGGAAGGTGGATTCCGGATCAAGTCCGGAATGACGAAATGGATAGGCCGGAGGCGCGGCGCGTTCTCCCGGACGGCAGTTGAAAAGGCTTTGAACTTGGACAGCATCGAACGCGAGCAGGGACCGAGCTGGGCGCGCGGCAATTGGCCGATCGCCGAGCTCGACGAGCTGAACTCCGGGCTCGACCCGACCTTGATGACGATCGAGAAGGTGACCGCCAGGGCGAAGGAGGTCGCCGCCGAGTCCGGCAAATCCGGCGCCGACGTCGAGCAGGCGGCGAACGACGCGATCTGCGCGATGATGCTGATCCGAACCTACCGGGTGCGCGGCCATCTCGCGGCCGATCTCGATCCGCTCGGGCTCGCCAAGCGCGAGATGCCCGAGGACCTCACTCCGGAATATCACGGCTTCACCGGCGAGGCGCTCGACCGGCCGGTCTGGCTCGGCGGAGCGCTCGGCCTCAAGCAGGCGACCGTTCGCGAGGTCGTCGAGATCCTTCGGCGCAATTATTGCGGCCATGTCGGCCTCGAATATATGCACATCAACGACGTCGCCGAGCGCCGCTTCCTGCAGGAGCGCATGGAAGGCGCGGAGGCGGCGATCCGCTTCACTCCCGAAGGCAAGAGATCGATCCTCGCCAAGGTCATCCAGGCCGAGCAGTGGGAGAAGTTCCTTGCCCGCAAATATGTGGGCACGAAGCGCTTCGGGCTCGACGGTGGCGAGTCCATGATCCCGGCGCTGGAGGCGGTGATCAAATATGGCGGCGCCGACCGGGTCGGCTCGATCGTGCTCGGAATGGCCCATCGCGGGCGTCTCAACGTCCTCGCCAACGTCATGGCCAAGCCCTATCGCGCCATCTTCTCGGAATTCGCCGGCGGCTCGGCCAATCCCGAGGACGTGGGCGGCTCGGGAGACGTCAAATACCATCTCGGCACCTCGTCCGACCGCGAGTTCGACGGGATCAAGGTCCATCTGTCGCTGGTCCCCAACCCCAGCCATCTCGAAGCGGTCGATCCGGTGGTCCTCGGCAAGGCGAAGGCGCAGCAGGTCGCGCTCGGCGATTCCGACGGCGACCGGGTGCTTCCGGTGCTGCTCCACGGCGACGCGGCCTTCGCCGGCCAGGGCATCGTCGCCGAATGCCTCGGCTTTTCCGGAATCCCCGGCTATTCGACCGGCGGTTGCCTCCACTACATCATCAACAACCAGGTCGGCTTCACCACCAGCCCGCAATTCGGCCGGTCCTCGCCTTACCCGTCGGACGTGGCAAAGGCGATCCAGGCGCCGATCCTCCACGTCAACGGCGACGATCCCGAGGCGGTGACCTTCTGCTGCAAGCTGGCCATCGAATATCGCCAGCGCTTCAACCGCGACATCGTCATCGACATGTGGTGCTACCGCCGCTTCGGCCACAACGAGGGCGACGAGCCGAGCTTCACCCAGCCGCTCATGTACTCGAAGATCCGCGAGCATCCGCCGGTCTCGAATCTCTACGCCGAGCGGCTGGTGGCGGAAGGCGTGATCGGGGCCGACTGGGTCTCGAAGGAGATTGCCGACTTCACCGCCTTGCTGGAGAGCGAGTTCGAGGCGGCGAAATCCTACCTGCCCAACAAGGCCGACTGGTTCGAGGGCGCCTGGGCCGGCCTCAACCGGCCGCAGGAGGCGATCACCGAGCGCCGCAACGTTCCGACCGGGGTCTCGGAGGAGATGGCGCACGACGTGGGCGAGATCCTCACCACCGTCCCCGCCGACCTCGCGGTCCACAAGACCCTGGCTCGGATCGTCGATGCCCGCCGCGAGATGTTCGCGGCCGGCGAGGGCTTCGACTGGGCGACCGCCGAGGCGCTCGCCTTCGGAACCCTGGTTCGCGAGGGCCACTCGGTCCGGCTGTCCGGCCAGGATTCGGGGCGGGGGACGTTCAGCCAGCGCCACGCCGTCTGGCTCGACCAGAATGACGGCCGCAAATATATCCCGCTCACCCGGGTCGGACCGGCGCGCTTCGAGGTGCGCGACAGCCCGCTTTCCGAATTCGGGGTGATGGGCTTCGAATATGGCTATTCGCTCGCCGACCCGCAGACCCTTGTGCTGTGGGAAGCGCAGTTCGGCGATTTCGCCAACGGCGCCCAGGTGATGATCGACCAGTTCATCGCCGCCGGCGAGGCCAAATGGCTTCGAGCCTCGGGCCTCGTCCTGCTCCTGCCGCACGGCTATGAGGGGCAGGGGCCTGAGCACAGCTCGGCTCGGCCGGAGCGTTTCCTCCAGCTCTGCGCCGAGGACAATATGCAGGTGGCCAACTGCACGACCCCGGCCAATTATTTCCACATCCTGCGCCGCCAGATGAACCGCGACTTCCGCAAGCCGCTGGTTCTGATGACTCCCAAGTCCCTGCTTCGCCACAAGCAGGCCGTCTCAAGCCTGGCCGATTTCACCGGCGACAGCCACTTCAAGCGCATCCTGTCGGATCCCAGCGCGCCTCCGGACGAGGAGGTGAAGCGGCTGGTCCTGTGCACCGGCAAGCTCGCCTACGAGCTGCTCGACGCCCGCGACCAGGCCGGCGACCGCAACACCAGCATCGTCAGGATCGAGCAGCTCTACCCCTTCCCTGGCGAGGCTCTGCTCGCCCGGCTGAAGCGCATGGCCGGGCTCGAGGAGGTGGTCTGGGCGCAGGAGGAGCCGCAGAACCAGGGCTATTGGGCGCATGTCGAGCCGAGGATCGAGCGGCGGCTCGGCGAGGCCGGCCTCGAGCCGAAACGGCCCGTTTATGCCGGCCGCCCGCCGGCCGCCTCGCCGGCGACCGGCCTCGCCAGGCGCCACGCGGTCGAGCAGTCGGCATTGATCGCGGCCGCTCTAGGCCATAGCAGCGACGCGCTCCAGCAGCGCAAGGCGGGATGAAGATGGCGACCGACGTAAAAGTACCCACTCTCGGCGAATCGATCACCGAGGCGACGCTCGGCCAGTGGCTGAAGCGGCCCGGCGACCGGGTCGAGGCCGACGAGCCGGTCGCCAGCCTGGAGACCGACAAGGTCGCCGTCGAGGTGAACGCGCCCGCCGCCGGGACGATGGGCGAGCAGCTGGTCAAGGAAGGCGAGACGGTCGCGGTCGGAGCTCTTATCGCCCGGATCGAGGACGGCGCTGCGGCTTCGCCCGCCCCGGCGCCGGCCGTAGTGGAATCGCCGGTCAACCCCGCCGGGCCGGGGGAGACCCCCGCTCCCAAGGGGGACCCGACCGCGCCCGAAGCCGAGGACCCGGTCAACCTCACCCTCTCCCCCGCGGTTCGCCGGGTCGTCCTCGAACACCATCTCGATCCCTCGAGGATCAAGGGCACCGGGAAGGATGGCCGGCTCACCAAGGACGACGTCCTCGCCGCCGCCAAGGCGCAGCAGGCGCCGGCCTCCGCCCCGCAGCCTGGGCCGGCCGCGCCGCCGCCGACCCCGCCCGCCCCCTCCAGGGCCGGCGAGCGGCGCGAGGAACGGGTTCGGATGACCCGCCTCCGGCAGACGGTCGCCCGCCGGCTCAAGGAAGCCCAGAACAGCGCCGCGATCCTCACCACGTTCAACGACGTCGACATGACGGCGATTCTCGAGGCGAGGAGCCGCTACAAGGACCTGTTCGAGAAGAAGCACGGAGTGCGCCTCGGCTTCATGGGGTTCTTCGTGAAGGCGGCGGTGCTGGCGGCGCGCGACGTTCCCGCCGTCAACGCCTATATCGAGGGCGAGGAGATCGTCTATCACGACTATGTCGACGTCTCCGTCGCGGTCTCGGCTCCGAACGGGCTCGTCGTGCCGGTCGTCCGCAACGCGGATTCGCTGAGCTTCGCCGAGATCGAGAAGGCGATCGCCGACTTCGGCCGCCGCGCGAAGGAGGGCACTCTCAGCCTGGCCGACATGGAGGGCGGCACCTTCACCATCTCCAACGGCGGAGTCTTCGGCTCGCTGCTGTCGACGCCGATCATCAACCCGCCGCAATCGGCGGTGCTCGGAATGCACCGGATCGAGGAGCGGCCTGTAGTCAGGGACGGGCAGGTCGTTGCCCGGCCGATGATGTATCTCGCGCTCAGCTACGACCATCGCCTGGTCGACGGCCGCGAGGCGGTCACCTTCCTGGTGCGGACGAAGGAAGCGCTGGAAGACCCCACTCGGCTTTTGATCGATTTGTGATTCGTCACCCCGGCGAAAGCCGGGGCCTCGGGGAGACCCGCCGAGACTTCTCGTCCGGAGGTCGCGGCTTTCGCCGGGAATGACGTGAAAGGGAATGACGATGTCAGAGACTGAATTCGACGTGATCGTGATCGGCGCCGGGCCGGGCGGCTACGTCGCCGCGATCCGCGCCGCGCAGCTCGGGCTGAAGACGGCCTGCGCGGAGAGCCGCGAGACTCTCGGCGGCACCTGCCTCAACGTCGGCTGCATCCCGTCCAAGGCGCTCCTCCACGCCTCCGAGCTGTTCGAGGAAGCGGCGCACGGAACGATGGCCAAATGGGGGATCAAGGCGAAGGAGGTCGAGCTCGACCTCGACGTCATGCACGCGGGCCGCAAGGAGGCGATCAAGGGTCTGACCGGCGGGATCGAGTTCCTGTTCAAGAAGAACAAGGTGACCTGGCTGAAGGGCCGCGCGAAGTTTACCGGGGCGAACTCGATCGACGTCGCCGGGCAGGCTTATTCCGCGAAGAGCATCGTCATCGCCACCGGCTCTTCGGTGACTCCGCTCCCGGGAGTCGAGATCGACCAGGAGCGTATCGTCGATTCCACCGGAGCGCTCGAGCTGGCGAAGGTGCCCGGCCACATGGTCGTGATCGGCGGCGGAGTGATCGGGCTCGAGCTCGGCTCGGTCTGGCGGCGGCTCGGCGCCAAGGTGACCGTGGTCGAATATCTCGACCAGATTCTGCCCGGGATGGACGGCGAGGTCCGCAAGGAAGCCGGCAAGATCTTCAAGAAGCAGGGCTTCGAGATCCGCACCTCGACGAAGGTCACCAAGGCGGAGAAGACGGCCGAAGGAGTCGCCCTCACCGTCGAGCCGGCCCAGGGCGGCGAGGCGCAGACGATCGAGGCCGATATCGTGCTCGTCTCGATCGGCCGCAGGCCGAACACCGAGGGACTGAACCTCGAGGCGGCGGGAATCCAGCTCAACAAGCGCGGGCAGGTCGAGGTCGACCACGACTTCCGGACCGGAGTCCCCGGAGTCTATGCGATCGGCGACGTCACCCCGGGCCCGATGCTCGCCCACAAGGCCGAGGACGAAGGCATAGCGGTCGCCGAGATCCTCGCCGGCCAGGTCGGGATCATCAATCACCACGTCATTCCCGGCGTGGTCTACACCTATCCTGAGATCGCTTCGGTCGGGAAGACCGAGGAGGACCTCAAGGAGGCGGGCGTCGACTATAAGACGGGCAAGTTCCCGATGATGGCCAACAGCCGGGCCAAGACCAACCGCGACACGGACGGCTTCGTCAAGGTGATCGCCGACGCCCGCACCGACCGGGTCCTCGGAGTCCACATCATCGCCTCGGTGGCCGGGACGATGATCGCCCAGGCGGCCCAGGCGATGGAGTTCGGAGCGACCAGCGAGGACATCGCTTACACCTGCCATGCCCACCCCACCCATTCGGAAGCAGTCAAGGAAGCGGCGATGGCGGTCACCGGCAAGCCGATTCACGTCTGAACGGGATTGACGGCGGGACGGGCCGGGCGTCTTCTGCCATTCCCGACCCGAAACGACAGGGAGCCCAGACCTTGAAGGCCCTTTCCGGATTCGCCGGCGCCGCCTTGCTGCTCGCAGGCTGCGGCCCCAAGCCGCTCGAGCTTCCCGCCGACTCTGTCGACCGCGCCGCCACTTGCGCGGTCGTCGCGGCGGCGACCGCCCGAACCGCGGTCGCCGACGTGCAGGCGCCGCTGCCGCTGGCGGCGCAGGGCAAGATTTTCCATTACGCGCTGCTCGCCGCCTCAGCCGGGGAGACGTTCGAGGCCGACACGGCCAATCGGGTCAACAAGCGGATGGGCGACCTTCAGGAAGGCATCACCGGCGGCAAGTGGCAGGAGCTTGGGCCGGCCTGCGACTCCGCCTTCCCGGCCGCCGGAAAGACCGAGGTGACCCTCCCGGAGGGACTCCTCGACGCCCAGCTCGCCTGCGAGGAGCTGGCCGAGTTCACCAGCGTCGCGCTCGAGGGCGAGGAAGTGCATTTCGGAAACGAGCTCGCCGCCTATCGCCGGATGCGAAGCGACCTCAACGATGCTCTCGGACCTGGCCTTCGCGCCCGCGCCGGCGCCGGCCTCGAGGCGCAGGCCCGCGAACGCAAGCGCGCCCTCGCCGCCGCGGCGAAGCTCGGCTCGCCGATTCCGGTGCTCGACAAGTGCGCGGAGCGATTCAAGTAGATCGTCATTCCCGCGTTTGCGGGAATCGGCCTTTCTTTCTTGCTCACCCTGAGTGAAGCTGAAGCCGGATTCCCGCGTCGCGGGAAAGACGGAAGGGGCGGATGGCGAGATTTCGGCAAAGGCTCAGGCGCTGGCACATCTGGCTCGGCTGGATCGTCGGCCTGCCGTTCCTCGCCTGGACGGTGTCCGGGCTCGTGATGGTGGCGAAGCCGATCGAGACCGTGCGCGGCGAGGGCCTCGTCGCCGAGGCTCCCCCGCTTCCCTCTGGCCTCGAGCCCGTTCCGCCCGCCATCGGCCCGCGGCCGGTCGCCTCGCTGCGACTCGAGCCGAGGCCGGACGGGCCGAAATGGCTGGTTCGCTACGCCGACGGCGCCTCGCGCCTCGCCGATGCCCGCACCGGCCGACTCCTCCCTCCGCTGGCCGCCGCCGACGCGGCTCGAATCATCCGCGAGCGCTACAAGGGCGAGGCCAGCATCTCCGCGGTGGACCGCACCGCCGCCGGCTCCCCGCCGATCGACTTCCGCCGCAAGGTCGCCGCCTGGCGGGTGACGATGAGCGACGGCACTCGCTTCTATCTCGACGCCGCGACCGGGGAGATCCTCGCCCGGCGAACGAGTTGGTGGCGCTTCTACGATTTGATGTGGGGGATCCATATCATGGACCTGAAGACTCGGGAGGACGCCCACAATCCGCTCCTCATCGGCTTTGGAATCGCCGCCTTCGTGACGACCCTGCTCGCGCTCGTGATGCTTCCGCTTACCGTCAACCGCCGCCGACGGTGACCGACCCCTCCGCCCTGCTCGGCTCGGCACTGCCCTATCTCGATTGGGCGGGAGTCGCGGTCTTCGCCTTTTCGGGCGCGCTGGTCGCGGCGGCGAAGCGGCTGACGATGGTCACCTTCATCTTCTTCGCGGTGATCACGGGGATTGGCGGCGGGACGGCCCGGGACCTGCTCATAGGGGCCCCGGTCTTCTGGGTTCACGAAAACGCGATCCTCCTCATCTGCTTCGCCGCCGCGCTCGCGGCCTGGATCTCGCCCGGCACCTTGTGGAAAGGACAGGCCCTCCCGTGGCTCGACGCCGCGGGAATCGCCGCCTACGCGACCTACGGCGCCGCCAAAGGTCTCGCTTTCGGCCTCGCCCCGCTGCCGGCGATGGCGATGGGCGTTCTCACCGCCTGCCTCGGCGGGATCGTCCGGGATGTGCTCGCCGGCGAGCCGTCAATCCTTCTTCGGCCCGAGCTGTACGTCACCGCCGCGGCGCTGTCGGCGGCGCTGATGGTTGGACTGCTTCTGGCCGGAGTCCCGGCCGCCCTCGCCGGGGTCGTCGCCGCCTGCGTCGGCTTCGCGCTCCGCGCCGGCGCCATTCATTTCGGCTGGAAGCTGCCCGGCTACGGACGATAGAGAGCGCCAAGCCGACGCGCTTCGTCCCCCACCCGTTCACCCTGAGCTTGTCGAAGGGCCTTTCCTGCTCAGGATTGAAGAACGCGAGGCTTCGACAGGCTCAGCCCGAACGGGGAGGGGTTACTCAAAAATGCAAGCTTGACTTGATTGAGCGTTCAATCAAGAATGAGTGGATGGGCGGCAAGGACACTCGGGCGCGAATCATCGAGGCGGCGATGGAGCTGTTCTGGCTGAAGGGCTACGGCTCGACCTCGATCGCCGACATATTGAGCCGGAGCCAGGTCAATAGCGGCAGCCTCTACTATTTCTTCCCCGGCAAGCAGGACCTGCTGATCGCCGTCCTCGAAGCCTATCGCGACGGTATCGGGCCGATGCTCCTCGAGCCCGCGTGGGCGGGGGTGACGGACCCGGTCGAAAAAGTGTTCGCCCTCCTCGGCAAATACCGGTCGCTGATCGTCGAGACGGAATGCGAATATGGCTGCCCGATCGGCAGCCTGGCCCTCGAGCTGCACGAGGCCGATCCCGCCGTTCGGCGGCTGCTCGCCGAGAATTTCGACGGCTGGGTGGAGGCGGTCGCCTCATGCCTCGAGGAGGCGCGCGGCCGCTTTCCCGCCGGAACCGATCTGCGCGCGCTCGCGGAGCTCACCCTTACGGTGATGGAGGGCGGGGTGATGCAGGCGCGCACCCACCGCGACGTCGGCCATTTCGACCGCTCGGTCGCCCAGCTGCGCGCCTATCTCGATTCGCTGACGGTGAAGGAAGGGGAAGCGGCATGAAGGCCTTGGTCGTTGCGTTGCTCATCGCGCTTGCGGCGTCGCAGGTGGCGGCGGCCACGAAGTCGCGCGCGCCGGACGGCAGCCACCTGCTTTCGCACGAAGCGATCGTCGATGCGGCTCCGGCCGAAGTGTGGGCCGCAGTCGCCACCGCGGAAGGGTGGAAGAGCTGGGCGGTGCCGGTCGCCTGGGCGCCTGCTCCCGACATGATCGAGACGAGCTACACTGCGACCGCGAAGCCCGGCGATCCTTCCACCATCCGCCAGCAGGTCCTCATCCGGGTGCCGCAGCGGCTGATGGTCTTCCGCACGGTCAAGGCCCCGGCCGGCTTTCCCGACTTCGAGACCTACGCGAAGGTGGTCAGCGCCTTCGAGCTGGAGCCGGCGGGGGACGGGCGAACCCGGGTCCGGCTCACCGGCGCCGGCTATGACGACAGCGAGGCGGGACGGCGCCTGCTCGGCTTCTTCGAAAAGGGCAACCAGGTCTCGCTCGACGCCCTAAAGGCCCGGTTCGCCGGGAAGGCGCCGCCGCAGCTGCGCGCCGAGCTGGAGCCGCTCCGCTTCCTTCTCGGCCATTGCTGGCGCGGCGAGTTCAAGAACGGATCGGTCGACACGCATTGCTTCGAAAGCGTCTATGCCGGCCAGCACGTGCGCGACCGGCATGAGGTTGTGGGCTCCGGGGCGCCCTATCGCGGCGAGACGATCTACAGCTGGGACGGATCCGCGAAGCGGGTCGGCTATACCTATTGGAACTCGTCGGGCGGAGTCAGCCGGGGGACGATGGCGGCCAAGCCGGACGGCCTCGACTTCGGCAACGAGACCTATACGGGCGCGGACGGGCGCTCGATGACGATCTCGACGAAATGGAGGAAGGTCGGCGCCGATTCCTACGAGACGGTCAGCACCTCCGCCGCCGACCCGACCGGAAGCCGAGTGGTGAGATACACCCGGGTGGATTAGCCGCTCCCCGCGGACGATCAGGCAATTCGCGGCAGGCAAGGCTCGGCCGGCGGGCTCCCCGCCGCGGCCAGCGCCCTCTGCCAAAGCCCGACGTCGTGCCAGGCGCCGAACTTCCATCCCACTTGCCGGTAGATTCCGGCGCGCTCGAAGCCGAGCCGTTCGTGCAGCCGCACGCTGGCTTCGTTGGGCAGCGTTATCGCGGCGATCGCTTGGGTGAAGCCCTGGTCCTCCAGGCCCGCAAGCAGGGGTTCGTAAAGCTGCCGGCCGAGCCCCCGGCCCGACTCGCCGGAGCGAAGGTAGACGCTGGTCTCCACCGCAAAGCGGTAGGCGGGGCGCTCCCGGAAGCGGGCGGCATAGGCGTAGCCGAGCAGGCTGCCGTCCTCCGCTTCCGCAACCAGCCATGGGTACAGCCCGCCGCCCGCCTCGATCCGCGCTCGAATCGCGGCTTCGTCGGGCGGCCGGGTCTCGAACGACACCGCGCTTCCGGTCACGAAGGGCGCATAGATTTCGGCGATGGCCGCGGCGTCGTCGGGCGTCGCGGCCCTCGGCCTCATGCGCCCAGCAGGCGCCAGATCCAGGCGGAGAGGCTCGACTCGCCCGCCGCGCGAGGACGGCGGCCATCGCCGGCGCATTCCAGGCAGCGCGCCTGGATCGCGGCGCCCGAAACCAGCCGCTCCGCCTCGGCGATCGCGGCAAGCATCCTCAGCCTCGGCTTGGAGGCGAGCCGGCTGAACGCATCGGGCGAGGCTTCCTCCTCGCCATCGCCGCCGAACGACATGAGCAGCTGGTCGCCGAAGCCTGGCTCCTTCTCGAGCCATACCGCCTTGGCCTCCTGCGGATCGAGCCTGGCGCGCCGCGCCGCCTCGCGGACGGCGTCGTCGAGCCCCCCGAAGGCGTCGACGAGGCGCAGCTGGTGGGCGGTTCCGCCGGCCCAGATGCGGCCCTGGGCGATCCGGTCGACCTGAGCGACGGGCATCTTCCTGGCCGCCGAGACCAAAGCGAGGAAGCGGCGGTAGGTGCCGTCGACGCCCATCTGGAGCAGCCGGTCCGCTTCGGGCGAAGGGCCGCGCAGAAGGTCGGGCTCGCCCGACAGCGGAGTTGTCTTCACGCCGTCGGCGCCAAGTCCCAGCTTGGTCATCGCGCCCTCGAAGCTGGGGAGCACTCCGAACACTCCGATCGAGCCGGTGATGGTCGATGGCTCGGCGTAGATTCGGTCGCCGGCGGTCGCCACCCAATAGCCTCCGGAGGCGGCGACGCTGCCCATCGAGACCACGACCGGAAGCCCCTTCGCCTTGGCCGCGAGCACCGCCTGGCGGATTCGCTCGGAAGCGAGGGCGGAGCCGCCGCCCGAATCGACCCGGACGACCAGCGCCTTGAGGTCGCGCTCGCGAAGCCCCTTCTCCAGCGCCCGGACGATCGTCTCGGCCCCGGCGGTGCCGAGATCGGCCTCGCCGTCGACGATGTCCCCGGCGACGGTGACGATCCCGATCTCGCCGCCGGTGTCGCTCGCCGGATTGGCGTCGATCCACTTGCGATAGGGGATTCGCTCGAAGCTCCCGGGAAGCTCGGAATAGCGGGTGCCGGCAATCTCGGCGACCCGGCGGTCGAACGCTTCGCGCTCGCCGACCTTGTCGACCAGCCCGGCCTGGAGCGCGGCGCGCGCCATGTCGCCTCCGGCCGCTGCGATCCTGCCGGGCATGTCGGCTAGGTAGGGCGCGAGCTGCGCCTTCGGGCGCGCCTGGCGCACTTCCTGCTGCCAGCTCTCCCACATCGTCGCGTAGACCGCGGTCACGGCCTGCCGGGCCTCGGGCGACATGTCGGTCCGGGTGAGCGGCTCGGTCGCCGCCTTGTAGGTTCCGGCGCGGTAGACGTTGGCCGTTACACCCAGCTTGTCGAGCAGGCCTTTCATGTAGAGGTTGGCTCCGCCGGGGCCGGTGACCAGCACTCCGCCCATCGGGTTGACCCAGACTTCGGTGGCGTGGCTGGCGAGCAAATAGCTGTCGTCGTCATAGGCGGTGGCGTAGGCGAGGATGGGCTTGTTCGCCTTGCGGACCGAGTCGAGCGCCTCGCCGACCGCCGACAGGGTCGCCTGGCCGCCGCCGGAGAAGATGTCGAGGTCGAGCGCGACCGCCTTGACCCGGTCGTCGGAGGCCGCGGTCCGGAGCGAGTGGACGACGTCGCGCATCCGGTATTCGCGGGGGCCGCCGCCGCTGAACACCTCGCTGGCCGTGGCCTGCGCCGGCTGCTCGACGATCGGGCCGTCGAGCCGGAGGAGGAGGGCCCCGCGGTCGCCGGCGCCGAGCGTCGGCCGGGCGGTCATCGCCGCGTAGAGCAGTCCGAAGAAGAGGATCATCAACAGGAGGACGAGCCCGTCCTTGATTCCGACGAGCAGCTTCCAGACCTTGCCGGCGAACCTCATTGCCTTGCACTCCAATGGCTTTGCAGTGGGCTAGACGAGCCTCGGCCCACTGTAAATTCCTCGACGACGAACCGACAAACCGTCATTCCGCCGAAGGCCGGAATCCGTAAGCTCGGATCATGATCGTCCCGCACCCGCGGAAATTCCGGCTTCGCGACCCTTGACCGGCGATGAACATGCCCTAGATGAGCATCGCTGGCACTCGCGAGGGGCGAGTGCTAACAGATTCAACCGGAACGGCCGCGCGACGCCCAAGGGGGTCGGCAGCCGCGATAGCGAAGAAGAGGTGACGCGCATGAAATTTCGTCCGCTCCATGACAGGGTGCTCGTCCGCCGAGTCGAGGCCGAGGAGAAGACGGCCGGCGGCATCATCATCCCCGACACCGCCAAGGAGAAGCCGCAGGAGGGCGAAGTCGTCGCCGCCGGGTCCGGCACCCGCGGCGAGGACGGCACGATCACGCCGCTGGACGTCAAGACCGGCGACAAGATCCTGTTCGGCAAATGGTCGGGCACCGAGGTCCGCCTCGACGGCGAGGACCTTCTGATCATGAAGGAAAGCGACATTCTGGGGATCGTGGGCTGATCCTTCGAGACGGGTCTTCGCCAAGCTCAGCCCCTCCTCAGGATGAGCGGGGAGAGTGAAGGAGATCCGCTCATCCTGAGTAGCCGGTGAGCTTGTCGAACCGGCGTATCGAAGGACAGGCTCAGCCCGAACGGTTTCTTATTCTAGGTTCAACATTTCAGAAGGAAGTACGAACATGGCAGCGAAAGACGTTCGCTTTTCGCGCGACGCCCGGGAGCGGATCCTGCGCGGCGTCGACATCCTCGCCGACGCGGTGAAGGTGACCCTCGGCCCCAAGGGCCGCAACGTCGTCCTCGACAAGAGCTTCGGAGCTCCGCGGATCACCAAGGACGGAGTCACCGTCGCCAAGGAGATCGAGCTCAAGGACAAGTTCGAGAACATGGGCGCGCAGATGCTGCGCGAAGTGGCCTCGAAGACCAATGACCTGGCCGGCGACGGTACCACCACCGCCACGGTGCTGGCCCAGTCGATCGTCCGCGAGGGCATGAAGTCGGTCGCGGCGGGAATGAACCCGATGGACCTGAAGCGGGGCATCGACCTCGCCGTCACCCGCGTGGTCGAGGACCTGAAGGCCCGCTCCAAGCCGGTCTCCGGCTCCAACGAGATCGCCCAGGTCGGGATCATCTCCGCCAACGGCGACACCGTCGTCGGCGAGAAGATCGCCGAGGCGATGGAGAAGGTCGGCAAGGAAGGCGTGATCACGGTCGAGGAGGCCAAGGGCCTCGAGTTCGAGCTCGACGTCGTCGAGGGCATGCAGTTCGACCGCGGCTACCTCTCGCCCTACTTCATCACCAACCCGGAGAAGATGCAGGTCGAGCTCACCGACCCCTACATCCTCATCCATGAGAAGAAGCTCTCCAACCTGCAGGCGATGCTTCCGATCCTCGAGGCGGTCGTGCAGTCCGGCCGTCCGCTGCTCATCATCGCCGAGGACATCGAGGGCGAGGCTCTCGCCACGCTCGTCGTCAACAAGCTTCGCGGCGGCCTCAAGGTCGCGGCGGTCAAGGCGCCGGGCTTCGGCGATCGCCGCAAGGCGATGCTCGAGGACATCGCGATCCTGACCAACGGCGAGATGATCAGCGAGGATCTCGGGATCAAGCTCGAGAACGTCACCGTCGCCATGCTCGGCCAGGCCAAGCGAGTCACCATCGACAAGGACAATACGACCATCGTCGACGGGGCCGGCGAAGGCGACCGGATCAAGGGCCGGGTCGAGGCGATCCGCCAGCAGATCGAGAACACCACCAGCGACTATGACAAGGAGAAGCTCCAGGAGCGCCTCGCCAAGCTCGCCGGCGGAGTGGCCGTGATCAAGGTCGGCGGCTCGTCCGAGATCGAGGTCAAGGAGCGCAAGGACCGGGTCGACGACGCCCTCCACGCCACCCGCGCGGCGGTCGAGGAAGGAATCGTCCCCGGCGGCGGAGTGGCCTTGCTCTACGCCACCAAGGCGCTTCAGGGCATGACCGGAGTCAATGACGACCAGACCCGCGGAATCGACATCGTCCGCCGCGCTCTCCAGTCGCCGATCCGCCAGATCGCCGAGAATGCGGGCCATGACGGCGCCGTCGTCGCCGGCAAGCTGATCGACGGCGACGACGAGACCCTGGGCTTCAACGCCCAGACCGAGGTCTACGAGAACCTCGTCCAGGCCGGGGTGATCGACCCGACCAAGGTCGTCCGCACCGCGCTTCAGGATGCGGCTTCGGTCGCCGGGCTCCTCATCACCACCGAAGCGGCGGTGAGCGAGGCTCCGGAGGACAAGCCGGCCGGCGGCGGCGGAATGCCGGGCGGCGGAATGGGCGGAATGGGCGGAATGGACTTCTAAGTCCCTCCATCCCGCTCGACCCAAAGCAAGGGCCGGGGGAGCGATCCCCCGGCCCTTTGCCGTTGTCTGACACCGCCTCCAGCCTTATCCGCGAGAAAAAGATTTGGGAGACGCCATGTTCACCGCGAGGCAGCGGCGCGAGTTTCGGGAAGCGGCCGATGTCGTGGCGGGGACCGGGCGGGGCCGCGAATCCTCGATGTACGGGCCCCTGCGCGACATGTTCGCGCTCGCGCTGGGCTATGAGCGGCGGAGCATCGACATCGACCGCCGCGGAGCCCGCGGCCGCCCCGACATCACCGTCTTCGCGAGCGGCGCGACCGAAGCGCAGTCCGTTCCCTGGATCGTGCTCGAGGCCAAGGACGAGCGCGACGCCGTGACCGCGCCCGAGCGCCGCTCCACGCTGTTCGCAGAGAAGGCGAAATACATCACGGCGGACACGGCCTGGTTCGTGATGGTCGATCCGGAAATGCTCGTCGCCCGGCCGGTCGAGCGGGGCACCGACTCGGGCGGAGACATCGAGATCGCGATGGCCGGCGTCGATATCGACGGCTTCGCCGAGCGCCTCGCCCCGCTCGCCGCCGACCGCGCCGGAATCCCGCCGCTGCTCGAGAGGTTCCGGGCCGGCGACGAGAGCCTGATCGCGACCGAGCGGCTCAGCGGCTCGGGCGACCCGGTCGTCCGAAGGATCGCGACCGACGCCTTTTTCGACGGGCTGCGCGAGACGACCCGATTGCTCCAGAACGCGGTCGAGGGCGCCTTGTCGGCGACCCGGCCTCGCCGCCTGGCGGTGGCCTCGGAAATCGCCTCATTCCGGGAGCTCTACGGCGAGACCCGGTTCACCCCCTATCCGGTAAGGATCGAAGGATCGCCGCAGGGACGCGAGGCGACGATGGCGCATGGCCGCGACGCTCATGTCCTCAGCCGCCGGCTGGCCCAAAATCCCGCGCTCGCGCGCCTCGCGCTCGACGCCTTGCCGAGGTTCGCGGAGCGGGTCGGCCTCGATCCGGCCAAGTCCGACGAAGCCCTGCGGATCGAGCGGTTCTTCGCGATCGAGACCGCGAACCTGCTGCTCGCCCGGATCCTTCTGATCCGCTTCCTCGAGGATCACGGCTTCTTCGACGAATCCACGCCCGACGGAACCGTCAGGCGGCGCTATTTGTGCAACGGCGGAGTCGCGGCCTTCCAGGGGATGCGGGCCTATTTCAGCCACAGCTACATGCGGCTGATCGAGGAAGCCTATCGATCGGGCGCGACCCATTATGCCGCCGCGTTCAACGAGACCGAGCTCGACTGGGTGCTCGCGCTCGGCTCGCCCGAGCTGTCGCGAACGGTCGAGTGGGCGATGTACCGATTCTCGCGCTACGATTTCACGACCATCCGGGGCGACCTCCTGACCGGAGTCTACGACCGGTTCCTCGACCCCGGCCAGCGCAAGGCGAAGGGCGAATTCTACACTCCGCCGTCGATCGCGCGCTGGATGCTCGACCGGCTCGGGCTGGAATCCGGGGACTCGGTGATCGACCCCGCCTGCGGCTCGGGCACCTTCCTGATCGAGCGCTACCAGCAGGCGGTGGGCGAGGATGCCGACCGGGGGCTGGCCAGCTACGAGGACGCTTTGGCGGCGGTCGCGAGGATCGCGGGCAACGACATCAATCCCTTTTCCGCGGTTCTCACCCAAATCCAGCTGCTGTGGCACCTGCTGGCGTTCGGCGCCGCGGTCCATGCCGAAGAGCTTCCCGCGCTTCCCATTGCCGAGCGAGCGAACAGCCTCGTCCCGACCGTGCTCAAGGACCAGTCGACGACCCGCTTCGGCGAAATCGACCGCGACGATTATTCCGCGGTCGTCGGCAACCCGCCTTATGTCCGGCCCGAGCGCGGCCTCGAGCTCGATCCGGCGGCGCGCGATTATTATGACAGCACCCGCGAAGCCGATGGCGGCCGCCAGGGGATCAGCGCCGACCGCAACGTCTACCGGCTGTTCATCTATCGGGCGCTCGACCATTGGTGCGCCAATCCGCCGAACGGAAAGACCGGGAAGCTCGCCTTCGTCCTGCCGCTCGGATTCTGCAGCGGCGCGGATTCGGCGGACCTGAGGCGGCTGTTCATGCCCGGAGGCCGCTGGACGATCCGCGAGATCGTCGACATGGAGCTGATCTGGAAGGACGTGTTCGACGGCACCCGGGTGCTGCCGATGATCTTCATCGCGGAAGCCCGTCCTCCGGCCGAGGACGACCGGGTGACGATCCACCTGGCCGACGAGACCGGCGTCAGCGAGCCGGCCCTCAAGGGCGGCCGGCCGAGCTTCGACCTCGATCGCTGCGCGTCGAGCGAGATCGGCTATCCGGACCTGTTCTCCTCGGACGGGCGAATCCTCACCCGGCTGACTCCGCGCCGGCTCGAGATCGTTCGAAAGCTGCGCCGCTGCGGCCGCCTGGAGGATGCGGCGATGCGCTACTGGACCCGGCGCAGGGCGGGCGGCCAGGATGTCGCGCTCGAACGTCCGGCCGGGATCGGCGAGGCTCGGTGGGAGGAGCAGCGCCTGATCAAATACGGCCTGGCCAAGCGTGGCAAGGGCATACTCGCCGAGGGCGGAATGCCGCTCTGGAAGGGCGAGAATCTTCGAGCCGGGAGCCTCGCCGGGAGCTCGGCCTTTCCCCATATCGACGTCGAGGCGGTCGATTCCTCGAGCGTCTGGGCCTATTCGCACATCCTGCCCGGGCGAATGTTCGCACTCCCCCGGATCGAGCAGATTCCGTGCGCGACTCCGTTCGATCCGCATTCGAACGCGATGGACAATACGGTCATCGTCTTCGCGCCCCGCGCCGATCTGTCGGAGCTTCCGTTCGACGCTCTGCTGGTCGGCCGGGTCTACGGCTATTACGTCCTTCTGGAGCTTCGGGCCTCCTATCAGGACATGCTTCGAAGCGACCTCTATCCGAGCGTGATCTCGGCGCTGCCCTGGTCCGAGGCCCTGGCCGCGCAAGGCGGCGCCCTCGCCGATGCCCGGGCGCGGCTGTTCGAGGCGTGCCGGCGCCGCTTCGAGGCCGGAGCCTCGATGCGCTCGGAGGCCGAATCCCTGGGGCTGGCGCCGCTTCGCGACGTGTTCCGAAAGCTCGCCCCGGGCGGAACGCTGGTCCAGTCGGAGGCGATCGCCGAAGGCCAGTCCTTCCCGGTCGGGGAGGTCGAGGTCGCCGCCGGAGCCGAGGGCTGGACCGTCCTTCCCGATTCGGCCAATCCCGACGCCTCGCTGACCGTCCCAACCGAAGAGCTGGCGGCTCTGGTCGCCGCTGGGCTTCGGCTCGCGGCCGGCACGGAGATCAACCGGACGGCGCTCCTTCGGCTGCCGGTGCCGCCCGATTCCGAGACCGCCGAGGCCCTGGCCGGGCTCATCGCCCGCTACGCCACCGACGCTCTGGAGGAGGCCGTCGAGGCGGAAGTCGACTCGATCGACGCCATCGTCGGTCCCGCGCTCGGATTGTCGAGCGAGGACATCGCCTTCATCCAGCACGAAATGGCGACCGATCCCTTCCTCGGCCGGGTCCGCCCGCGCTACCCCTACTTCACCCCGAAGCAGCGGGGCCGCCGCCGATCGCTCGAAAGGTCCGCCCGCTACCGGAGCTGAGCGGCGATCCGGCGGCGACTACTGGCCGTTCGTCGCCGCGCCGTTGGCGGCCTCGTCGCCGCCGACCGGAAGCTCGCCGGTGGCGGCCGGGGCTTCGCCGTTGCCGAGCGCGGGCTCCTCGACGACGAGGCTGTCGGCCGAGGTGTCGAGCACTTCCGATATGTTGTTGAGCTGCTCGTTCTCGGCGGCGGTCGGGCTTCCGTCGTCGGCCTGGCCGCAGGCCGCGACGAGGGCGGCGCCCGCGATCAGAGCCATGATTGCATATGTCTTCATCGATCCTGCCTCCCCGGGGAAAACGTTTCGGAGCCAGCTTGCCGCAAGCCGGCGCAAATAAAAAGGGCCGCGTGCCGGCGGCACGCGACCCTTTCGCTTCCGGTTGACCCGCTCGCCTTAGTCGACGGCGTTGGCGACCGCGTTGCCCGCGTCGGTGGCGGCATTGCCGACGTCGCTGGCGGTGTTGGCGGCGGCATCGCCGACGCTGTCGAGAGCGCTGTCGGTGTTGGTGATCGCGGCGTTGGCGTCGATCGCGGCATTGTCGATGTCGTTGCCGGCCTCGGTCTCGGTGGCGTTGATGTCGGTGGCGTTGTTGCCGGCATCGTTGGCGGTCGAATCGCAGGCGGCGACGCCGAGGGCGGCGACGGCGGCGAGAGTGATGGCGATCTTCTTCATAACATTCCCCTCCTTGGGAAAATAAGTGGCTGCCGGGCGAGGTCCGCACGAGGCGGGGTTCCGGCATTTCCGGGCGTATCGGAGGCGCGGCGATATGTCTACTAGTTTGGTAAGCAATTGCGCCGAACCGAAGCGGGAAGAGTGGAGAGGTGTTTCGGGAGAGTCAATCAGCCGCGGCGATCAGGGCCGCGATCAATGGATCAAGTCCGCAATGACGTTGGCCCGCGGATCGCGCCCTTCCGTCACCCCGGACTTGATCCGGGGTCCACCTTCTTCCGCTCGACCGCCCCGGAGAAGGTGGATGCCGGATCAAGTCCGGCATGACGTGGCTCCCGCCGAATCGCGCCACTTTCGGAATGACGTGGCTTCCGCCGAATCGCGCCACTTCGGGAATGAGTGGCTCCCCGCCGGATCGCCCCACCTTCGTCACCCCGGACTTGATCCGGGGTCCACCTTCTTCCTCACGGCCGCCGCAGGAGAAGGTGGATGCCGGATCAAGTCCGGCATGACGTGGCTCCCGCCGGATCGCGCCACTTCCGGAATGAGTGGCTCCCCGCCGGACCGCCCCACCTTCGTCACCCCGGACTTGATCCGGGGTCCACCTTCTTCCTCACGGCCGCCGCAGGAGAAGGTGGATGCCGGATCAAGTCCGGCATGACGGGAGGGGCCGGACCGCGCCACCCCCGGCATGACGCAGCAGCGGTTTCTCTCTCCGTGCTTGACCCGCATATAAAGATATCTTTATATCCTTATTCCCATGTTCCCGACCGCCCCCGCCGCCGCCGAAATCTTCCGATCGCTGGGCGACCCGACCCGGCTGAGGATCCTCGCCTTGCTGAGGGCGATGGAATTGTCGGTGGGCGAGCTCGCGCAGGTGCTCGGCCAGAGCCAGCCGCGGGTCTCGCGCCACGTCCGAATCCTGATCGAGGCCGGCCTGGCCGAGCGGCGCAAGGAAGGAAGCTGGGTGTTCCTGAGCCTCGCCGAGCCGGCCCGGGTCGAGCCGCTATTCGCCGCGCTGGAGCGCTGGGCCGAGATTGACGGCGAGGATCCCTGGGCGGCTGCGGACGCCGCCCGCCTGGCCGCCGTTCGGGCCGACCGCGCCGCCGCCGCCGAGCGCTATTTCGCGGCCCATGCCGGCGACTGGGACGAGATACGCTCGCTCCACATCGCCGAGTGCGAGGTCGAGGCGGCGGTGGAGCGGGCCCTGGCCGGGCGGCCGATCGGCCGGCTGGTCGACATCGGCACCGGCACCGGCCGGATGATCGAATTGTTCGGGGCCGCCGCCGATCGCGCGCTCGGGGTCGACCGGTCGCCCGAGATGCTCCGGCTCGCCCGGGTCAAGCTCGCCCAGGCCGGGCTCGCCTCGGCCGAGCTGCGCCAGGGCGACATGTACGCCTTGCCGCTGGCCGCCGGCTCGGCGGACACGGTCATCCTCCACCAGGTGCTTCATTACGCCCAGCAGCCCGCCGCCGCGGTCGCCGAGGCGGCCCGGCTGCTCGCTCCGGGCGGGCGGCTGCTGATCGTCGACTTCGCTCCCCACGAGCGCGAGGAGCTTCGAGCCCGGGACGCCCATCTCCGGCTCGGCTTCGCCGACGAGGCGATCTGCAAATATCTCGACGGGGCCGGGCTTCGAGGCCGGGTCGTCGAGCATCTCGAGGGCGGCGAGCTCACGGTCACCCTGTGGCAGGGCGAGCGTCCGCTCGAGAAATTGAAGTCGGTCGCATGAGCCCGCTCGCGCCCACCATCGCCGGCTGGCGGGAGCCGTTGTTCGCCGACGTCGCCGGCGACATCGGAGTCAGCTTCGAATTCTTCCCGCCGCGCACGGAGAAGATGGAGGAGACGCTCTGGGAGTCGGTGAAGACTCTCGAGCCGCTCGCCCCGCGGTTCGTCTCGGTCACCTACGGCGCCGGCGGCTCGACCCGCGAGCGGACCCACAACACCGTCGTCAGGATCGCGCAGGAGACTTCGCTCGCGCCGGCCGCCCACCTCACCTGCGTCGAGGCGAGCCGGAGCGAGATCGACGAGGTCGCTTTGGGCTATTGGCAGGCCGGGATCCGCCACGTCGTCGCCCTTCGAGGCGATCCGCCCGAGCCGGGCAAAGGCTTCAGCGCCCGGCCCGACGGCTATGCCAATGCCGCCGAGCTGGTGGCGGGGCTGAAGCGGGTGGCGCCGTTCGAGATCTCGGTCGCCGCCTATCCCGAGATCCACCCGGATTCGCCGACCCGGGCCGCCGACCTCGACAATCTGAGGCGCAAGATCGACGCCGGGGCAGACCGGGCGATCACCCAGTTCTTCTTCTCGCCGGACAGCTTCTTCCGGTTCCGCGACGAGGCCGCGGCGGCGGGGATCGACGCCGAGCTGGTTCCGGGGATCCTGCCGGTCTCGAACGTCGCCCAGACCCGCAAGTTCGCCGCCTTGTGCGGAGCCGCGATCCCGCCCTGGATGGACAAGCTCTTCGAGGGGCTGGACGACCTTCCCGCCGCCCGCCAGCTCGTCGCCGCCACCGTCGCCGCCGAGCTTTGCGGCCAGCTTTATGGCGGCGGGGTCCGGCAATTCCACTTCTACACCCTGAACCGCGCCGAGCTGGCCTACGCCATCTGCCATTTGCTCGGCCTTCGACCGAAGGATGACAATGAACGTCGCACAGCAGCTTAGGGAGGCGGCCGCGCAGCGCATCCTGGTCAAGGACGGCGCCTACGGGACCCAGGTCCAGGCGCGCCGGCTGCGCGAGGCCGATTATGCCGGGAGCCTCGGCCTGTCGCGCGACCAGAAGGGCAATAACGACCTTCTGAACCTCACCCAGCCCGAATTGGTGCGCGACATCTGCCAGAGCTTCGCCGACTCCGGCGCCGAGATCCTCGCCACCAACAGCTTCAACGCCAACCGGATCAGCCAGGCCGATTACGGGGCGGAGGCGCTGGTCCGCGAGATCAACTGCGCCGCCGCCCGGATCATCGCCGAGGTCGCCGAGCGGGAGAGCCAGAAGGACGGCCGCAAGCGCTTCGTCGCCGGAGCGCTCGGTCCGACCAACAAGACGCTGTCGCTGTCGCCCAACGTCAACGATCCCGGCTATCGGGAGATCGACTTCGACACCCTCTCCGACGTCTATGTCGAGCAGATCGAGGGCCTGGTCGAGGGCGGCGCCGAGATCGTCCTGATCGAGACCGTGTTCGACACTCTGAACGCCAAGGCCGCGATCCACGCCGCCCAGCGGGTCGACCGCGAGCTCCCGATCATGCTGTCGATGACGATCACCGACCTTTCGGGGCGCAACCTCTCGGGCCATTCGATCGAGGCCTTCTGGGCGAGCGTCCGCCACGCCCGGCCGCTGTCGATCGGCCTCAACTGCTCGTTCGGCGCCGGCCAGCTTCGCGCCCATGTCGCGGCCTTGTCGGCCATCGCCGACACTTTGATCATGGCCTATCCCAATGCCGGCCTCCCCAACGATCTCGGCGATTATGACGAGGGCCCGGCCGAGACCGCCGCCCAGGTCCGCGAATGGTGCGAGCAGGGCATCGTCAACATCGTCGGCGGCTGCTGCGGGACGACTCCGCCGCACATCGCGGCGATCGCGGCGGCGGCGAAGGGCTATGCGCCGAGGAAGATCGCGGAGCCGCCTCGCCGAACCCTGCTGGCGGGCATCGAACCGATGATATTGGCAGCGTAAACATGTCCAGCACCGTTCGCCCTGAGCCCGTCGAAGGGCTTTCCTTCACCGCACGCGAAGAACAGGGAGGGGCTTCGACAGGCTCAGCCCGAACGGATGAAGCGCAAGCTTCATCCTCCTCCTTCGTCAATATCGGCGAGCGCACCAACGTCACCGGCTCGGCCCGATTCAAGAAGCTGGTCATGGCCGGCGACTATGCGGCCGCGGTCGAGGTCGCGCGCCAGCAGGTGGAGAACGGCGCCCAGGTGATCGACGTCAACATGGACGAAGGCCTGCTCGACGCCGAATATGCGATGACGACCTTCCTCAAGCTGATCGCGGCCGAGCCCGACATCGCCCGGGTCCCGGTGATGATCGACAGCTCGAAATGGACGGTGATCGAGGCCGGGTTGAAATGCGTCTCGGGCAAGCCGATCGTCAATTCGATCAGCATGAAGGAAGGCGAGGAGGAGTTCCTCCACCACGCCCGCAAGGTCCGCGACTATGGCGCCGCCGTCGTCGTCATGGCGTTCGACGAGGTTGGCCAGGCCGACACCAAGGAACGCAAGGTCGAGATCTGCGAGCGCGCCTACAAGCTTCTCCTCGCCGAGGGCTTCCCGCCCGAGGACATCATCTTCGACCCCAACATCTTCGCCATCGCCACGGGGATCGAGGAGCACCGCACCTATGCCCTCGATTTCATCGCCGCCTGCCGCGAGATCAAGGCCCGCTGCCCGCACGTCCACATCTCCGGCGGCCTCTCGAACCTCAGCTTCTCCTTCCGGGGCAACGAGCCCGTCCGGCGGGCGATGCACTCGATCTTCCTCTACCACGCCATCCCCGCCGGCCTCGACATGGCGATCGTCAATGCCGGCCAGCTCGACGTCTACGACACGATCGACCCCGAGCTTCGCGAGGCCTGCGAGGACGTCATCCTCGACCGGCGAGACGACGCGACCGAGCGGCTGGTCACCCTCGCCGAGAAGTTCCTCGGCTCCGATCCCGTGCGCGAGAAGGCCGAGGCCGAATGGCGCGGCTGGGACGTCGGCAAGAGGCTCGAGCACGCCCTCGTCAAAGGCATAGACGCCTATGTCGTCGACGACACGGAGGAAGCGCGCCAGACCGCCGAGCGGCCGATCCACGTCATCGAAGGCCCTTTGATGGACGGGATGAACGTCGTCGGCGACCTGTTCGGATCGGGCAAGATGTTCCTCCCCCAGGTGGTCAAGTCGGCGCGGGTCATGAAGAAGGCCGTCGCCCACCTCATCCCCTATATCGAGGCGGAGAAGGAGCTGACCGGGGCCACCGCCGGCAAGGGCCGGATCGTCATGGCCACCGTCAAGGGCGACGTCCACGACATCGGCAAGAACATCGTCGGGGTCGTCCTCCAGTGCAACGGCTTCGAGGTGATCGACCTGGGCGTGATGGTCCCCTGGGCCGAAATCCTCAAGGCGGCCAACGAGAACAAGGCCGACATGATCGGCCTGTCCGGCCTGATCACCCCGTCGCTGGACGAGATGGTGACGGTGGCCGGAGAGATGCAGCGGGCGGGAATGACTCTCCCGCTGCTCATCGGCGGAGCGACCACTTCCAAGGTCCACACCGCCATCCGAATCGACCCCGCCTATGAAGGCCCCGTCCTGCACGTGCTCGACGCCAGCCGGGCCGTCGGAGTCGCCTCCTCGCTCGTCTCCGAAACCCAGGCCGAGCCTCTGATCGCCAGGACCGCCGAGGATTACGAGGCGACCCGGCAGGCCCGAGCCCGAAGCGGCCAGAGCGAGCTCGCGAGTCTCGAGGACGCCCGCTCCAACGCCTTCCCGTTCGATCCGGAGGGCAAGCCGCCGCCTCCGCAGCGTCCCGGCCTCCACCAGTTCGGCGAATGGCCGCTTCGCGACCTTCGGGCCTCGATCGACTGGACTCCTTTCTTCAGGGCCTGGGAGCTGGCCGGGAACTATCCCGCCATCCTCGAGGACCCGATCGTCGGCGAGAGCGCGACCTCGCTGTTCAACGACGCCCAGGCGATGCTCGACCGGATGATCGCCGAGCATTGGGTGACTCCGCGCGGAACGGTCGGCCTTTGGCGCTGCCGCCGCGAGGGCGACGACGTCTTCGTAAAGCCCTCTCCCCTTCAGGGGAGAGGGTTGGGAGAGGGGGAGTCTCTGGAATCGGCCCCTCTCCCCGCGTCGCTGCGCTCCGCCTCCCCCTCCCCTGAAGGGGAGAGGGAAGTCCGGCTCCCCTTCCTGCGCCAGCAGGTCAAGAAGCGCGAGGGCCGGGCCAATATGTGCCTCGCCGACTTCATCGATCCGGACGGAGAGGATTGGATCGGCGGATTCGCGGTCGGGATCCACGGCCTCGAGCCGCACCTCGAGCGCTTCAAGGCCGAGAATGACGATTATTCGGACATCCTGCTCAAGGCTCTCGCCGACCGCCTCGCCGAAGCGTTCGCCGAGGTGCTCCACGCCCATGTCCGGAACAGCGTCTGGGGCTATGCCGAGGAGCATCTCACCAACCAGCAGCTGATCCGCGAGAAATATGTCGGGATCCGGCCCGCGCCGGGCTATCCGGCCTGCCCGGACCACAGCCTCAAGCCGGTTCTGTTCGACATGCTCGGCGGCGACCCGGCCGGAGTGACCCTGACCGAGAGCATGGCGATGCTTCCCACCTCGGCCGTGTCCGGCTTCTACTTCGCGCACCGCGACAGCCAGTATTTCGGAGTGGCGAGGATCGGCCGCGACCAGCTCGAGGATTATGCGTCGAGGCGCGGAGTGTCGCTCGAGGAAGCCGAGCGCTGGCTTCGTCCCAACCTCGACTAGGCGGTGGCGTCGGGCCATCGTCATCCCGGACTTGATCCGGGATCCACCTTCTTCAACCTCCTGGAGCCGAAGGGGAAGGTGGATGCCGGATCAAGTCCGGCATGACGAGGTCCGCCCGATCGACGCGCCGGGCGCCGTAAGCGCGGTAAGTGCTCAGGCCCCGTCGTCATCCCGGACTTGATCCGGGATCCATCTTCTTCAACGCGTCGGAATCGAAGCGAAAGGTGGATGCCGGATCAAGTCCGGCATGACGAGGTCCGCCCGATCGATGCGCTGGAGGCCGTAGGCGCGGTAAGTGCTCAGGCCCGTCGTCATCCCGGACTTGATCCGGGATCCACCTTCTTCAACGCGCTGGAAATCGAAGGGAAGGTGGATGCCGGATCAAGTCCGGCATGACGAGGTCCGCCCGATCGACGCGCTGGACGCCGTAGGCGCGGTAAGTGCTCAGGCCCATCGTCATCCCGGACTTGATCCGGGATCCATCTTCTTCAACGCGCTGGAATCGGAGGGGAAGGTGGATGCCGGATCAAGTCCGGCATGACGAACGCGACGGCGGTCTGGACGCTCATCGCTCTAGCCTGCGCTGGCTTCGCTCAGCATCCGCTCCAGCCACGGGTTGACGACCGCGTCGATGACGAGGTTGATTCGAGGCTCGCGCCCGCCGTTGAAGGCGGAATGCGGGTCGACGAGCCTCAGATACCAGACGCTCCCCGCCTTCATCTCCACCCTGGTCCCGTTGACCCGGAATTCGGCCTCGGCCGACGTCCGCAGCGGCACGTGCAGCCGGGCCTCGCCAGTCTTGGCGTCTAAGCCGGGGTCGCAATGCTCCTTGATCCGCGATCCCGGCGCCAGCCGCATCAGCCGCGCCGTCTTGAGCGGGCAGCGGAAGGCGCGCACCACCTGCTTGATATAGGGCAGCCGATCCAGCCACGGCGTGTCGACGAAGGCGGCAGCCGTCGGATCGGCGAAGATCAGCCGAATCGGATGGGTCTCGCCCGCGGGCGCGCGCAGCGGCACGGCGCTCCACGCGCCCTCGTAATTCTGGCGCGCCGGATGCTCGACCCAGTCGCTTTCCTCGAGCGCGTCGAGATCGGCCGAGAGCCGCTCCGGGTCGAAAGCGAGCGGGAGGCGCAGTCGGTCGGGCCCGACCGGCTTGGGCGCCTCGATGATCAGCGGCATCGCTTATCCCCTCCGGGACCGATTGTTATCGCGCGCGACCGGGGTTGGAAAGCGATGCTATAGCGCGCTCGTGAATCGCCTAATCCTCGCCCTTCTTCTGCTCATTTTCGCCGCTCCGGCCCACGCCCAGCTTCCGCCCGGGCAGAAGGCGATGTCGGTCCGGCTCGTTCCCGAGACGTCGAGCCCGGCCGCCGGATCGAAGGTCACGCTCGCCCTCGTCATGACTCCGCGGCCGGGCTGGCACGGCTATTGGCAGAATCCCGGCGACGCCGGGGTCGGCACCCGAATCGACTGGAGGCTTCCGGCCGGAGCTTCGGCCGGCCCGATCCGCTTCCCGGTGCCCGAGCGGCTGACCATCCAGGGCCTGATGAACTATGTCTACGAAGGCGAGCACGCCTTGCTCGTCGACCTCGCGCTCCCATCCGGGCTTGCGCCTGGAAGCCGGCTGCCGGTGCGCGGCAAGGTCGACTATCTGGTCTGCACCGACAAGATCTGCGTCCCGGAATCGGCCGAGATCGCGGCCGAGCTCGCCATCGGCGGGGGCGGGGAGGCGGCGGCCGGATTCGACCGCTACCGGAAGGCGCTGCCCAGGCCGCTGCCGCAGGCGGGCCGGTTCGAGCGGCTCGGCGGCGACTTCCGCCTCGCCGTCCCGCTGCCCGCCGCCGCGGCGGTGGACGAGCCCTATTTCTACCCGCTGACCGAAGGCGCGCTCGTCTATTCGGCGCCCCAGTCCGTGTCTCGCCGCGGCGACTGGCTGATCGTCGAGACCCGGGCGGGAGCCTCGTCCCCGGCGGCGGTCGAGGGCGTGCTGAAGCTCGGCCCCGGCCTGGGGCTCGAGGTCCGCGCCGCTCCCGGCCCGGTCGGCCCCGCCGGCGCTCCGGTCGAGGCCCCGGCGGCCGCCGCCGACGCGCCCGCCGTCCTTCTCGCCCTCGCCGGGGCGCTGCTCGGCGGCCTGCTGCTCAACATCATGCCCTGCGTCTTCCCGATCCTCAGCCTCAAGGCGCTGAGCCTCGCCCGCGCCGGAGGCGACGAGCGGGCGGCCCGGCGCGAGGCGCTCGCCTACACCGCCGGAGCGGTGCTCGCCTGCCTCGCGCTCGGGGCCGTCCTGCTCGCCGTCAGGGCGAGCGGGGCCGCGGTCGGATGGGCGTTCCAGCTCCAGGATCCGAGGGTCATCCTTCTGCTCCTTCTTCTCGTCACCGCCATCGCCCTCAACCTCGCCGGCCTGTTCGAGCTGCCCTCGCTCGGCGGCCGGCTCGCCGGCGGCCGAACCGGCGCGTTCGGGACCGGAGCGCTCGCCGCCTTCGTCGCTACGCCGTGCACCGGGCCGTTCATGGGCGCCGCCCTCGGCGCGGCGCTGATCCTCCCCTCGGCGGCGGCCCTGGCCGTGTTCGCGGGCCTCGGCCTGGGCCTCGCACTGCCTTTCCTCCTGCTCGGCTTCGTCCCGGCCTTGCGGCGAAGGCTGCCTCGGCCGGGCCCCTGGATGGCTCGCTTCCGCCACATCCTCGCCGCTCCCATGGCCCTGACCGCGCTCGGCCTCGCCTGGATCCTCGAGCGGCAGGTGGGCCCGGCCGGGCTCGCCGTCGGACTGGCCGCCGCGGCCGTGCTCGCGCTTTTCCTCTGGTGGGCCGGCCGCCGGCAGGGCTGGTGGCTGATGGCCCCCGCGGCGCTCGCCGCCGGGCTGGCGATCGCCTTCCTCCCCGCGGCGCCGGCGCCCGCCGAGGCTCGGTCCGGCGGCTCGCTCAGCGCCGAGCCTTTCAGCGAGGCGAGGCTGGCGGAGCTGCGCGGCGAGGGCCGGCCGGTCTTCGTCTATTTCACCGCCGACTGGTGCCTCACCTGCAAGGTCAACGAGGCCGCCGTGCTCGACCAGGATGAGGTCGCGGACGCCTTCGGGGCCCGTGGCGTCGCGGTCCTGGCCGGCGACTGGACCCGGGGCGACGCGGCGATCGGGCGCTTCCTGGAGAAGCAGGGGCGGTCGGGGGTGCCGCTCTACCTGTGGTATTCGCCCGGCAAGCCGGCGGCGGTGCTGCCGCAGATCCTGACGGTTGGGAAGGTCACGGGGCTGCGCTGACGCCCGGAGCGAACCGATCGGAGCGGATCGTCACCCCGGACCTGATCCGGGGTCCACCTTCTTCGAGCCCGTGCCGCCACAAAGGACGGTGGATGCCGGATCAAGTCCGGCATGACGGCCTTGCGCAATGGTCCAGGCCGGAGCCTAGTTCGGCCACACCTTCTGGCCCGCGACCCAGGTTTCGACGACCTTGGTCTCGCGCAGCTGGCGGGGGGTCGGAACGTCGAAAATGTCGCGGTCGAGGAGGATGAAGTCGGCGTAGCGGCCCTTCTCGAGGCTTCCGATCCGGTCGTCGGCGAATCCGGCATGGGCCGCGCCCCGGGTGAAGGCGGCGAGCGCCTGCTCGAGCGCTAGCCGCTGCTCGGGAAGCCATCCGCCCGGCGGCTGGCCCTCCGGGTCCTGGCGGCTGACCGCCGCGGCGAGGCCGGGGAAGGGGTTGGGCGATTCGACCGGGAAGTCGGACCCGAAGGCGAGCCTCGATCCGTTGGCGATCATGCTTCGCCAGGCATAGGCGCCGCCGAGCCGGTCGATTCCCATCCGCGCCTCGGCCATCCGCCAGTCCGAGGTCTGGTGGACGGGCTGCATCGAGGCGACGATCCCAAGCCGTCCGAAGCGCGGCAGGTCGGCCGGGTCGACGATCTGGGCATGCTCGATTCGCCAGCGCCGGTCGCCCTTGTAGGTGTTGGCGAGCTCCTCGATCGCTCCGAGCGCCTGGGCGTTGGCGGCGTCGCCGATGGCGTGGACTGCGACCTGGAAATTGTCCATCGCCGCGCGGCTCATCAGGTTGAGCATCTCGGTCTCGGCGAGGAAGGCGAGGCCGCGCTCGCCGGCCTTGTCCCGGTAGGGCTGCTTCAGCCAGGCCCCGCGCGATCCCAGCGCCCCGTCCGCATAGAGCTTGACTCCGATCAGCCGAAGCCGGTCGCCGTAGAGCCAGGGGGTCGGCCGGGTACCGGCGATGGCGAGCGCGCTGTCCACTCCCGAGCCATAGGCGATGATCCGGACCCTGAGCCGGCCCGCATCGCCCGCCCGGCGCATCACCAGCCAGTCGTCCGGGGTCGTCCCCATGTCGGCGGCGGCGGTGAGGCCGTTGGCGAGCATGATCTCCTGCGCCCGGTCGAGCGCCTGGTCGCGGGTCCGGGGCAAGGCCGGCGGAAGCTTCTTCTCGATCAGGTCCATTGCCGCATCGACGAAGATCCCGGTCGGCCGGCCCCCCGCCGTCTCGATTCGGCCGCCGGCGGGCGAGGCGGTCGAGGCGGTGATCCCCGCCTCCTTCATCGCGGCGCTGTTGGCCCAGCCGGCATGGCCGTCGACCCGGCCGAGCCAGACCGGCCGGTCGCCCACCACCGAGTCGATCTCGGCGGCGGTCGGGAATCGGCCGAGGCCCCAGGTCTCCTGGTTCCAGCCGCGGCCGACGATCCAGCGCGGAGTCGGGTTGGCCGCGGCATAAGCGGCGATCTTCGCCTGAGCCTCCTGCAGGCTTTTCGTGTCGGACAGGTCGAGCTGGAGCGCGTTCATGCCCAGCGACATGACGTGGCCGTGGGCGTCGATCAGGCCCGGGATCAGGGTCCGGCCCTTGCCGTCGAACCGGAACCGGGTGCGCTGGAACTTGCGCTCGCCGCGCGGGTAGAGCCGCTCGACCTTGCCGTCGTCGCCGACCAGCATCGCTCCGAAACGGACCAGCCGGCCGTCGGAGTCGATCGTGTAGCCGTTGACATTGTCGACCAGCACGTCGGCGAGCGCCGGTGCGGCCAGGCACAGGGCGGCCAGCGCCGCCAGAAGCTTCCTGATCATCAGCGCGGCGATAAGCGTTGTTTCGCCGTCGCGCCAGATGCTCTAACGACCCGCCATGGCCGACCTTCCAGTCACCCTCGCGGACATCGAAGCGGCGGCTGGGCGGATCGAGGGGGCGGTGGTCCGGACCCCGACCCTGCTCAGCCGGACCCTGTCCGAGGCGACCGGCGCCACCGTCTGGGTCAAGTTCGAGAACCTCCAGTTCACCGCCGCCTACAAGGAGCGCGGAGCCCTCAACAAGCTGCTGCTGATGGATCCGGCGGTCCGCTCCCGCGGAGTGGTCGCCTCCTCCGCCGGCAACCACGCCCAGGCCGTCGCCTATCACGGCGCCCGGCTAGGCGTTCCGGTCACCATCGTCATGCCGGTCTCGACCCCGAGCATCAAGGTCGCCCAGACCGAGGGGCATGGAGCGCGGATCGTCCTTCACGGCGAGATGTACGACGAGGCCTATGCCGAGGCGCTTCGGATCGCCGAGTCCGAAAGCCTGACCTTCGTCCATCCGTTCGACGATCCCGAGATCATCGCCGGCCAGGGCACGGTCGCGCTCGAGCTGCTCGCCGACGCTCCCGAAATCGACACCCTGGTCGTCCCGATCGGCGGCGGCGGCCTGATCTCGGGCGTGGGGACCGCCGCCCGGGCGCTCCGGCCCGACCTGGCGATCGTCGGAGTCCAGGCCGAGCTCTACCCGAGCATGTATTGCCGGATCAGCGGCAAGGAGCTCCCCTCCGCCGGCGACACCCTGGCGGAGGGGATCGCGGTCAAGCGGCCGGGGCGGCTGACCCCGGAGATCATCGAGCGGGTGGTCGACGACATCCTGCTCGTCCCCGAGCGCGACATCGAGACCGCGGTCAGCCTCTATCTGCAGATCGAGAAGACGGTGGCCGAAGGCGCCGGCGCGGCCGGCCTCGCGGCGCTGCTCGCCTTCCCCGAGCGCTTCCGCGACCGCAAGGTCGGGCTCATCCTGAGCGGCGGCAATATCGACACCCGGCTGCTCGCCACCGTCCTGCTCCGCGACCTCGCCCGCTCGGGCCGGATGGCGAGGCTCCGGATCCAGCTCCAGGACCGGCCCGGCGCCCTGCTCGCGGTGATGAAATTGTTCGACGCCCACGGCGCCAACATCATCGAAATCTACCACCAGCGGGTCTTCACCACGCTTCCGGCCAAGGACGCATTCATCGACGTGGAATGCGAGGCCCGCGATTCCGAGCATCTCGACGCCCTCGTCAGGGCGCTCGAAGAAGCCGGCTTCTACGTCCATCCGGTAGAGATTCGCTGACGATCCGTCCCGCGCCGGAACGCAACATAGTTAACACCGTTTTGGGGCCGCCTTGCCCTTTCCAAGCGGGCCGCAAAGACGCATAAACCGAGTCTCAACCACGCCTCTAAACCCTGGAGCTCCGTTGAGCGCACCGTTCCGCTTTCCCCGCTTCTTCGTCACCAGCCCGGCGCCGTGCCCGTATCTGGCGGGGAAGATCGAGCGCAAGGTGTTCACGGAGCTTGCCGGCCAGCACGCCACCGACCTCAACGACGCGCTCGGCCGGATCGGCTTTCGCCGGAGCCAGGCGGTCGCCTACCGGCCGAGCTGCCTCGATTGCTCGGCCTGCGTCTCGGTGCGGGTGGTGGCGAGCGAGTTCCAGCCGAGCACGACCCAGCGGCGGATGCTCAAGCGCCACGGCAATCTCGAGGTCACCGCCTGCAAGCCCTGGGCGACCGAGGAGCAATATGCGCTGCTGCGCCGCTACCTCAAGCGGCGCCACCCCGACGGCGGAATGGTCGGGATGGACGAGAGCGACTTCAGCGACATGATCGAGCAATCCCCCGTAAAAACCTACGTCATCGAATATCGCGAGCCCGCGATCGGCGGCCGGCCCGGCCGGCTGGTCGGAGCCTGCCTCACCGACCAGCAGGCCGACGGGCTGTCGATGATCTACAGCTTCTTCGAGCCGGACGATCCCGCCCGCCCCGGGCTCGGCACCTACATCATCCTCGATCATATCGTTCGCGCCGGCAAGGCGGGCCTGCCCTACGTCTATCTGGGCTATTGGGTCGAAAGCTCGCCGCGAATGGCCTACAAGGCGCGCTTCCGGCCGCTCGAGCGGCTCGGCCCCGGCGGCTGGAACCGCTTCGACCCCGACCAGCGCGAGCTCCCGCTAAGCCGCTAGCCGTCGTGGCGAGGAGCGCAGGGCCGCGGCAATCGAGCGCGGCGTTCGCGATGGCCGCCGCCATTGATGGCTCCGCGGCGCTCCCATTCACGGATCACACGCCAACCACCTTTTAATCATTTCGCCCTAATTCGGGGCAGGATGGGGTGGGGCACGAAGTCACTGGGCCGGCTGATCGATGCCGGCGAGGCGGAGACCGCTGGCGGCCGGGCGCTGCTGGAGGAGCGGTTCCGCACCCTCCAGCGCCAGATCCCGCTTCTCTACCTGGTCATCTTCACCAACATGGTCGGGCTCTATCTCGCGGCCGGCGGAGCGGTGGACTCGCCGTTCGACTTCCCGGCCGTCCTCACCCTCCTCATCGTCGTCCGGCTCGGCCACTGGCTTCAGGTCCGCAACCGGGTGCTCCCGCCGGAGCGCATCCTCCACGAGCTGCGCAAGATGTGGCTGTTCGCCGTCATCTTCAGCGTCGGCTTCTGCCTGTGGTCGTTCCGTCTGATGGGGACCCTGGCCGCGGCCGAGCACGATTTCATCATCCTCTTCGCAAGCCTGGCGGCGATCGGCTGCGCCTACGGAGTCAGCCGCTTCCCGGCCGCCGCCCGGGCCCCTTTGCTTCTGCTCGGGGTGCCGCTGGCGTCCCGGCTCGCTTTCTCGACCGACCTCGCCCACGTCCTGATGGGCATCGGCCTCGGCTCGATCATCTTCGTCCTGCTCCGCTTCCTCGACATGCATGACGAGGATTTTCGCGAGCTCGTCGAATCGCGGACCACGGTCACGCTCGAGCGCGAGCGGGCCCGGCGGGCCGAGCGGCTCGCCAAGATTGAGAAGAAGAAGGCCAGGATCGTCGCCGACACGGATCCGCTGACCGGCCTCGCCAATCGCCGGGCCTTCCTTCGGGCGCTCAGCCGGCGCTCGGGAATGCTTTCCCGCACCGGCGGCGGCTTCGCCCTCGCCGTGGTCGACCTGGACGGCTTCAAGCCGATCAACGACACGTTCGGCCACGCCGCCGGCGACCGGGTGCTGGAGGGCATCGGCTCGCGGCTGGCCGCGGCCGCCGGCGACGGAGCGCTGATCGCCCGAACCGGCGGCGACGAGTTCGCCCTTCTCCTGCCCCGAATCCGAACCGTCGCCGGAGCCGACCGGGCCGGCGCCGCGGTCTGCGCCGCGCTTCGCGAGCCGTTCCTGGTCGACGGCCGCGAGTTCCGGATCTCCGGCTGTTGCGGGGTCACCCTGCTTCTGCCCGGAGATTGCGACGTCGAGGCGGCCCTGGTCCGGGCCGACACCGCGCTCTACAGCGCGAAGGAGGGCGGCCGCTCCGGAGTGGCGGTGTTCAGCCGCGAGATGCACGAGATCCACCGCCGCCGGATTCTGATCGAGAAAGCGCTCCGGCTGCCGGAGACGCTCGATCGGATCGGGCTTGTCTTCCAGCCGATCACCGATCTCGCCAGCGGCGAGCTGAAGGCGCTCGAGGCCCTGGCGCGGTGGCACGACGACACGCTTGGCCACATCCCGCCCGACCAGTTCATCCCGATCGCCGAGCAGATCAACGCCATCGAGCCGATCAGCGAGAAGCTTCTCGGCCTCGCCGCGGCCGAGGCCGCCCGCTGGGCCTCGGCGGTCCGGCTGTCGTTCAACGTCAGCGCCGTGCAGCTGTGCACGGGCGGCTCGGCGGCCCGGATCCTCGCCGTGATCGAGCGCTCCGGGCTCGACCCCACCCGTCTCCAGATCGAGGTGACCGAGACCGCCTTGCTGGCCGATTTCGAGGTGGCGCGCGAGAATCTCCAGGCGCTGCGCGGCGCCGGCGCGCGAATCGTCCTCGACGATTTCGGGGCCGGCCACGCCTCCATCTCCTATCTTCGCGAAATGCAGTTCGACGGGGTCAAGCTCGACGGGGCGCTGATCGCGAGCATCGCCGATTCGCTTCGGAGCCGCCGCCTGTTGAAGGGCGTCCTGGAATTGTGCGCGGCGCTCGGCCTGCCTTCGGTCGCCGAGCATATCGAGACCGAGGAGCAGCTCCAGCTGCTTCGCGAGCTCGGCTGCCGCGAAGGCCAGGGCTTCCTGCTTTCGGCCCCGCTCCAGGCCGACGCCGCAGCCGCCCTCGCCGCTCCTAAGCTGGCCCTCATCGGAGGCCGGGAAGCGGCCTGATCATCCGTTCCCGGCCGACAGTCGCTTAGCTGCTATCCGCCTTCGCCCTCCATCCAGGGCGGGTTCGGGATGGCGGCGGTAGCGTCGTGGAGCATCGCTCCCCAGCGCAGCGACAAGTCATTAAAATAGGAATCGTCGGGCTCGATCCGGCGGCTGAGGATCGGCCGCCCAGGATCGGCCGGCATGACCATCAGGTCGAGCGGCCGGGCCACTCCGAGGTTCGAGCGCATCGCGCTGTCGAAGGACAGAAAGGCCACCTTCACGGCCTCGTCGAGCGGGGTCGAGTGGCGGATTCCGCGGTCGAGAATCGGCTTGCCATATTTGGTCTCGCCGATCTGGAGGAACGGCGATTCCGGCGAGCATCGGATGAAGTTGCTCGCCGAATAGACCAGATAGAGCGAAGGCGGCTCGTCGCCGATCCGGCCGCCGAGCAGAAGCGACACCGAGCCGGCGATACTGGCCTCCGCGAGCGCCGCGCCGACCGTGCGGTTGACGGTCTGCACCGCGTCGCTGACCAGCTGGGCGACCTGGAACATCGACGGCGCGGTGGCGACGCTGAGCGCCGTCTCGTCACCGACGGGGGCTGGCAGAGCCTCGCTCAGCAGCCCGATCACCGACTGGGTCATCGACAGGCTTCCCGACGTGCAGACGTAGATCTGGCGCTCCGGAGTTTCGGCCAGGGTGTGGAGCTTCCGGTAGGAGGAGAAATTGTCGACCCCGGCATTGGTCCGGGTGTCGGCGATCATCACCAGACCGGCATCGAGAAGCAGGCCCACGCAATAGGTCATGGCGAGGTTCCGGTCCGGCTCATTCGGTCGTCTCGCCGTCCCAATGGTCGTTGTCGTGATCGCGGTCGGCATCCTCTTTGGTCCTATGGACGACCTTGTCCCTGTGCTCGGGCGGACCGTAGAGGGTGTAGAGCCGGAGCGGAGAGTTGCCGTCATTGACGACATTGTGGCGGGCGCCGGCGGGCACGATCACGGCGAAATCGTCCTTCACCTTGTTCGGCGTCCCGTCGATATAGACGGTGCCGCGGCCCTCCTCGATCCGGAAGAACTGGTCGCGATCCTCATGGACCTCCTCGCCGATGTCGCAGCCGGGCGGAAGAGTCATCAGCACCAGCTGCAGGTTCTTCCCGGTATAGAGCACGCGCCGGAAATCCTCATTGTCGACGGTGGCCCGCTCGATATCCTCGCAATAACCCTTCATCTCACCCTCGCTCGCTTGCCGGTCCTGTAAGCTGTGAACCGCGCTGGGCGCATTTGCGTTCCTTCCCCCGGCTCGCCGTTCCCGCGAAAGCGGGATCCGGGCCGTGATCGAGGACATAAGCGGGACGGCCACTCATGACCGTCCCGGTCGGGAGCCGGACATGGACGATTGGAAACTGCCCTGGGAAGGGGGCTGCCGTTGCGGCGGGGTTCGAATCCGGGTGACCAGGCCGCCGCTGCTCACCGGAGCCTGCCATTGCGCCGGTTGCCGGAAGATGAGCGCAAGCGCCTATTCGCTGACGGTGACCCTGCCCGCGGACGGATTCGAGGTGACCGCCGGCGAACCCGTTCTCGGCGGCCTCAAGGGCCCGGTCTCGCACCATCACCACTGCCCGTCCTGCCTCAGCTGGGTGTTCACGCGGGCAGAGGGCTTCGACTGGTTCGTCAACCTTCGAGCTTCCGTCCTCGACGACCATCGCTGGTTCGAGCCCTATGTCGAGCTTTGGGCTGACGAGAAGCTGCCCTGGGCGGCGACCGGCGCTCGCCACAGCTACGGGACCTCGCCCGAGATGTCGGACTTCGAGGCGCTGATGAAATCCTATGCCACCGAGGGCGCTCGCCCCGGGCTCATCTGAGCGGGTCGTGGCCCCAGTTCATCAGGCTGTAGCGCCAGCGCGAGCTGACCATGTTTGCCGGCTCCTGGGCGCGGTGGCGGCGCACGAAGCCGACCACCTTGCGCATGTGCGCGTAATCGTCGTCGACGGAAGGGCCCGACCGGAGCAGCCCGACGATCCTCCGCCCCGACGCGTGGCCGACCGATTCGCCGCCGTCGCGCTTGAACCCGACTCGCTTGCTTTCGGGAGTCTCCAGCCAGGTTTCGAGCTCGTCGGCGTCCATGTTGACGGCGGCGGCGAAGCCGGCGGCGATTCCGGCGCGATCGAGCGTCATGATCCTCCTCCTCTGAGGATGGGGAAGATTATTCGCCCTTCACCACCTTGCCGCCCTTGATCACCACGTCGACATCCTCGAGCTGGCGAACGTCGGCGAGCGGGTCGCCGTCGACCGCGATGATGTCCCCCCAGCGGCCGACTGCGATCGCTCCGACGTCCTTGTCCCGCCCGAGGGCCTGCGCCGCGTTGCGGGTGGCCGACTGGATCGCCTCCATCGGGGTCATCCCGTACTGGACCATCCAGCGGAACTGGCCGCCCGCGCTGCCGTGCGGCATCACCCCGGCATCGGTGCCGTAGATCATCTTCACTCCGGCGCGATGGGCGGCCCGGAAATTGTCGCGCTGGAGCTGGGCGATCTCGCGGTCCTTGCGGAGATTGTCCTCGAGCACCCCGTTCTTCGCGCCTTCGGCCTGGGTATATTCGGTGTTGAAGATGTCCATCGCCAGCCAGGTGCCGCGCTCCTTCGCCAGCTTTATGCCTTCGGCGTCGATCAGCGAGGCATGCTCGATCGTATCGATTCCGGCGCGGATCGCGGCCTTGATTCCGGCGGCGCCATGGGCATGGGCGGCGACCTTCAGGCCCCATTGATGCGCCTCGTCGGCGATCGCCCGCAACTCGTCCTCGGAAAGCTGCTGCTGGCCCGGCTCGGTGTTGCGCGAGAAGACTCCGCCGGTGGCGCAGACCTTGATCACCTCGGCTCCGTATTTGCGCTGGCGGCGCACCTGGTGGCGAAGCTCCACTGCCCCGTCCCCGACCCCTTCCTCCTTCTTCGGCTTTTCCAGCGAGGGCGGAAGGAAGGTGCTGTCGCAATGGCCGCCGGTGGCGCCGAGCGAGAAGCCTGCCGGGACGATGCGCGGGCCGGTCGCATAGCCGCCCTCGATGGCCTGCTTCAGCCCGACGTCGTTGCGATTGCCGGAGCCGACGTTGCGGACTGTCGTGAAGCCGGCGTCGAGCATCGCCCTCGCGTTGCCGACCGCTGTCATCGCCCAGAAGCTGTCGGTGAATTCCAGCCCGCGATAGCCGCCGATATCGGCCGGCGAATCGAGATGGACGTGCATGTCGATGAGGCCGGGCAGGAGCGTCTTGCCCGGCAGGTCGATCCGTTGCGCGCCGGCGGGGATCATTGGACGGACGCCGCCGCGCCCGACCACCGAGGCGATCCGGCCGTCGGTGATCACGACCACCGGCTCCTCGACCGTCCGGCCGCCGAGCACGTCGATCATCCGGTCGGCGGTGACGACGACGGTCTCGGCCGCGGCGGGAGCGGCCGAAGCGGCCAGGATCGAGGCGAGGAGGGCGTTGCGCATTGCGGGAGCTCCGGTCGGGGTCGCCGACGCTCCTAGCCGCGCTGGGCGGTGGCAGTCACTAGCGGTCGTCGTCGACCGCCGCCTTTTCCGCGAGGCCGCCGCTCAGTCGGTGCCGCCGCCGACCTCCTCGAGCGGCCCGCCCATTCCCGCATAGCTGCCGTTGCCCCGGACCATCGCCAGGGCCTCGGCCGGCGCCGGCGACTGGTCGACGATGTGGACCAAGGCTCCAACCCGGGTCACCGCGAACAGCTCGCGGGCGAAGGCCAGGGGAAGGCGGACGCAGCCGTGCGAGGCCGGCCGGCCCGGTATCTCGCCGGCGTGGAGAGCGATCCCGCCCCAGGTCAGCCTCTGCATGAACGGCATCGGCGCATTGTTGTAGAGGTTGGAGAAATGGCGCGCGCGCTTCTCAAGGATGTCGAACTTGCCGGTCGGCGTGCGATGGCCCGGGCGGCCGGTCGAGACGGTGGTCACTCCAATCAGGTTCCCGCCGCGATAGACGTAGGCCCGCTGGAGCGGGATGCTGACGACGATCTCGACCTTGCCCGCCGGCGAGCGCTCGGGCTGCCAGACGAACTCGCCGGGGCTGAGCGACTCCGCTTCGGGAGCGGCCTCGACGGCGGCGGGAGCGGCCTCGGCGCCCCTGATCGGAGCGAAGGCCAGGAGCAGGGCGCTTCCGGCGGCGAAGAGGGTGCGGACGCATACAGGGTTCATGGCGACAACTTTACGCGGGAGGTCCCGCCCTTTCCCCGGCCGGGATTGGCCGTCGCCGGTCCTCTACGGGCCGCCCGTGGCGCTCCTGTGCCTCCGCCCGATTTTTCTTGTCTCGATTGTTGCAATGCGGCGAGGCCGGGGCCGCCGGCAGCTTTTTCCGGATCGTTTGCACCGCCACGTCCGTTCTCGCGGCGGGCGGCTTGCGCCCCTGTGGCTTTGCGAAGGAGCGAGACGATGCCGGTACGAGTCCTTGCGGCGATCCTGGTCCTTTCCGCGGCGGCGTCCGCGGCGCCCGCTTCGGCCCAGGATCCCGACCGCCGCACCCGGGCGGAGCGGATCGCCGACGAGATCGCCCGCCAGGTCGAGTCGGCCGCCTCCGCCGTCGGAATCGTCACCGACTCGGTCGGCCGAAGCGTCGACAGCCTTCGCTTCCGCGGTCCGGAGCGGTTCGCGGTCGAGCGCTGCGCCCCCCTCGTCGAGCGCTACGGCCGGATGCGGATCGACGACGTGCGCCGCCGCGGGCGGTCGGGCTGGCGGGTTTACGGAACGACCGCCGGCGCCGGCCTCGCCGACAGCAACGGCTGGCGCCGGGGCTATGGGCCGAGGGCCTTTACCTGCACCGTCCGGGACGACGGCCGGGTCAAGCTCAAGACGAGCCGCCTCCGCCGATGACCGAGCGCTCGGCGAACCCCGGCCGAATTCCCGCCTGGAGGCAATGACCGGGCCCTTGCCGAATTGCGGGACTCCGCCTCGTCCGGTTTTCCTTGAATGTACCCTCCGATCCCCCGATATTACACGCAGCGGCCACGACTATTGGCCGCCAAAGGAGAGACTTCAAATGGCTAACGGATTTGACCCGCGCGCGACCGCCTCGCCGCAGACCGCCGACACGGTCGGCCGGGACAGCGTCGCCTATGACGCGGGCCTGCGGTCCTACATGCTGTCGGTCTACAATTACATGGCCTCGGGCGTCCTGCTGACGGGCATCGTGGCCCTGCTGTTCGCCCAGGGCGGCGAATCCTCGCCGGCCTACCAGATCATGGTCAATGGCGGGATCCTCAAGTGGGTCGTCATCCTCGCCCCGCTGGGCCTGGTGATGTGGCTGAGCTTCGGCATCCACAAGATGTCGGCGGCCACCGCCAAGGCGGTGTTCTGGGTCTATGCGGTGCTGATGGGCCTGTCGCTGTCGACGATCCTTCTGGTCTATACCGGAGCGTCGGTGGCTCAGACCTTCTTCGCCGCGGCGGCCGCGTTCGCCAGCCTCAGCCTGTGGGGCTACACGACCAAGAAGGACCTGTCGGCCTTCGGCACCTTCCTGATCATGGGCGTGTTCGGGCTGATCATCGCGATGCTGATCAACATGTTCATGCAGTCGACGGCGATGGACCTGGCGATCAGCGCGATCGGAGTGCTGCTGTTCGCGGGCCTCACCGCCTACGACACGCAGAAGATCAAGAGCATGTATTTCGTCGTCCAGGGCAGCGGCGAGGCGGTGGCGAAGTCGGCGATCATGGGGGCGCTGACCCTCTATCTCGACTTCATCAACCTGTTCCTGTTCCTGCTCCGCTTCATGGGCGACCGCCGCTAGGCGCCGCTCGCCAAGGCGCATGAGGGAAGGCCCGGCAGCGATGCCGGGCCTTTTCTTTTGGGGGCGGACCCGGAGCTAGCCGAGGTGCCGGCCGAAGAAGTCGAGCGTTCGCCGCCAGGCGAGGGTCGCCGCGGCCTTGTCGTAGCGTTCCGCCGAAGTGTCGTTGTGGAAGGCGTGGTTGACGTCCGGATAGAGGTGGGCGTCGACCGGCTTTCCGGCCGCCTGCAGGGCGTCGCGCCACGGCAGGGCCGTCTTGTTCACGCGCTCGTCGAGCCCGGCGAGGTGGAGCTGCAAGGGCGCTCGCACCTGGGCCGCGAGCGCCGGATCGGGCGCCGGGCCGTAGAAGGAAATTCCGGCGTCGAGCGTCTCGCCGGCGGCGACGGCGACCCGGTTGACCATTCCGCCGCCCCAGCAGAAGCCGACCGCTCCGGCCTTGCCGTTGCCGCCCGGCAGCGACTTCAGGAGCCGCAAGGTCGCGACCGCGTCCGCCGCCGACTGGGCAAGGTCGAGCTTGCCGATCGCGGCCCGTGCGGAATCCTCGTCGGCCGGGGTGCCGCCGGCGGACGACAGGAAGTCCGCGGCCACCGCGCGGTAGCCGGCCACGGCCAGCCGCCGGGCGACATCCTCGGTATGGGCGTTGAGGCCGCGATTCTCGTGGATGACCAGCACGGAGCCGAGCGGGCCCGAGGCCTTGCGCGGTTCGACCTGATAGCCATTCATGGTCCGGCCCCCGGAACCCGGCCAGCTCATCCGGCGCGCCCGGAGGCGCGGATCCTCGGCCGGGATCAGGGCCGCCGCCGCCGGATCGGCGGCGATGGACTCGAGCAGGATCGACGCGGCGGCGGCGCTTCCCGCCAGGCGCGTGAGCTCCGCCATGAAGGCTCGGCGGTCCAGGCCCTCGTGGGTGAAGCGGTCGTAGAGGGCGATGGCGGCGGAGCGCAGGTCGTCCATCGGCTCAGGCCTTTTGCGGCTGCGGCCGGTTCTGGACCTTTTCCATCAGCGCGTCGTCCAGCTCGGCGGCGCGCTTCGCCGCCGGCCGCGCCGCCAGCCGGCCGTAATAGTCCTCGAAGGCCGGCCGCTTGTCGATCGTGCCGAACATCAGCCCCCAGCCGATCTGGGCGCCGACATAGACGTCGGCGGCCGTGAACTGATCGCCGCAGATATAGGGGCCCTCCCGAACCGCCGTTTCCAGGGCATTGATGGTCTGCTCGTAGGAGCCGTAGCCGGCCATGGCCGACTTTTCGGGGGGAGCGAGCAGCCCGAGCGCCTTGCCGGTCACCGCAGCCTCGACCGGGCCCGACGTGAAGAACAGCCAACGATAATAAGGGCCGCGGCGGGCGTTGCCGGGCGGAGGCGCGAGTCCGGCATCGGGAAAGGCGTCGGCCAGATAGGCGCAGATCGCGCCGCCCTCGGTCACCACCGTGTCGCCGTGGCGGATCGCCGGGACCTTGCCCATCGGGTTGATCGCCAGATAGTCCGGAGCCTTCATGGTCGTGCCATATTCGAGCAGCACCGTCTCGTAGTCGCAGCCGACCTCCTCGAGCATCCAGCGCGCGATCCGGCCGCGCGACATCGGGTTGGTGTAGAAGGTGAGGCTGGTCTCGGACATGGCGCGGCTCCCTGAGTCAGGTGCGCACATTATCGTCAGTGGGGGGCAAGCGGGAGTCCGTCATTGCGAGCGGAGCGAAGCAATCCAGCGCTGCGTCCTTGGAACACTCTGCTGCTGGATTGCTTCGGCGCTTCGCTCCTCGCAATGACGAAAGTGGCAGGCTTCCGGCCTAAGCCTGCTCTTCGGGCTGGCCCTGCTCGCCTTCGGGCTCCGCTTTCTTGCCCCTTTTCTTGCTGGGCTTGGGCGCCGCGGCGACCATCTCGAAGGCGGGGGCGTCGTCCTTGATCGTGACCTTGACCTCGCCGCCGTGGATGAGCTTGCCGAAGAGCAATTCCTCGGCGAGCGGCTGCTTGATCTTCTCCTGGACCAGCCGGCCCATCGGGCGGGCGCCGTAGAGCTTGTCGTAGCCGCGGGCGGTGAGCCACTTCCGCGCCTCGTCGTCGAGATCGATATGGACGTTGCGGTCCGCCAGCTGGAGCTCGAGCTGGAGGATGAACTTGTCCACGACGCGGGCGACCACCTCGGTCGGAAGGTAGGAGAAGGGCACGATCGCATCGAGGCGGTTGCGGAACTCGGGCGTGAACATCCGCTTGATCGCTTCCTCGTCCTCGCCCTCGCGCGTGTTGTTGCCGAAGCCGAGGCCCTCGCGCGCCATGTCGCTGGCGCCCGCATTGGTGGTCATGATCAGGATGACGTTGCGGAAGTCGACCGTCTTGCCGTGGTGGTCGGTCAGCCGGCCGTTGTCCATGATCTGGAGGAGGATGTTGAACAGGTCCGGATGGGCCTTCTCGATCTCGTCGAGCAGGAGCACCGAATGCGGATGCTGGTCGACGGCGTCGGTCAGGAGGCCGCCCTGGTCGTAGCCGACATAGCCCGGAGGGGCGCCGATCAGCCTCGAGACCGAGTGGCGCTCCATATATTCGGACATGTCGAAGCGCTGCAGCGGGATACCCATGATCGAGGCTAGCTGGCGAGCCACCTCGGTCTTGCCGACTCCGGTCGGGCCGGAGAAGAGGTAATTGCCGATCGGCTTGTCGGGATCGCGAAGGCCGGCGCGGCTAAGCTTGATCGCCGAGGACAGGACGGAGATGGCCGCGTCCTGGCCGAAGACGACGCGCTTCAAATCGCGGTCGAGATGCTCGAGCGTCTTCTTGTCGTCGGACGAGACGCTCTTCGCCGGAATCCGGGCGATCGTGGAGATGACCGCCTCGATCTCCTTGGTCGTGATCGTCTTCTTGCGCTTGTTGGGCGGCACCAGCATCTGCATCGCTCCGACCTCGTCGATCACGTCGATTGCCTTGTCGGGAAGCTTGCGGTCGTTGATGTAGCGAGCGCTCAGCTCGACCGCGGCCTTGATCGCGTCCGTCGTGTACTTGACCTTGTGATGCTCCTCGAACGCCGAGCGCAGGCCCCCGAGGATCTTGATCGTGTCCTCGACCGTCGGCTCGTTGACGTCGATCTTCTGGAAGCGCCGGAGCAGCGCCCGGTCCTTCTCGAAATGGTTGCGGAACTCCTTGTAGGTGGTCGAGCCGATGCAGCGGATCGTCCCGCCCGAAAGGGCCGGCTTCAGAAGGTTCGACGCGTCCATCGCTCCGCCCGAAGTGGCTCCGGCGCCGATCACGGTGTGGATCTCGTCGATGAACAGGATCGAGTTGGGAAGCTTCTCGAGCTCGGTCACGACAGCCTTCAGCCGCTCCTCGAAGTCGCCGCGGTAGCGGGTGCCGGCGAGCAGGGAGCCCATGTCCAGCGCGTAGATCACGGCCTCCTTGAGAACCTCGGGGACGTCGCCCTCGATGATCTTGCGGGCCAGGCCCTCGGCGATGGCGGTCTTACCGACTCCGGGATCGCCCACGTAGAGCGGGTTGTTCTTCGAGCGGCGGCAGAGGATCTGGACGGTGCGGTCGACCTCGGGCCCGCGGCCGATCAGCGGATCGACCCGGCCGCTCAGCGCCTTCTCGTTGAGATTGACGGTGAATTGCTTGAGGGCGGATTCGTTCTTCTTCTTGCCCTCGTCGGGCTTGGATTCCTCGACGCCCTTGACCTCCTGAGGCTCGGACGAGGTCTCGCCCTTGCCGACTCCGTGGCTGATGTAGCTGACCGCGTCCAAGCGGCTCATGTCCTGCTGCTGCAGGAAATAGACGGCGTAGCTCTCGCGCTCGGAGAAGAGGGCGACGAGGACGTTGGCTCCGGTCACCTCGTCGCGGCCCGACGACTGGACGTGCAGGATGGCGCGCTGGACCACCCGCTGGAAGCCGCTGGTCGGCGACGGATCGGTCTGGCCGTCGACCTTGAGCGCCTCCAGCTCGCTGTCGAGATAGGCTTTCACCGCCTCGCGCAGCTCCTTGAGGTCGACTCCGCACGCGCTCATCACCTTGGAGGCGTGGACGTCCTCGGTCAGCGCGAGCAGCAAATGCTCGAGAGTCGCATATTCGTGCCGGCGGCCGCTGGCTTCCGCCAGTGCGGTATGCAGGGTCTGTTCGAGTTCGCGGGCGAAGGAAGGCAATTCCGTTACTCCTCAAAGCCCGCAAAAGTTCACGGACTACATGGCCTTAATGTCGGGCGTCGCACTGCCGTCATCAAGCGCATCTCCAAAAAAGCTGGGGAAAAGGCCGAAGGTTCCCCGGCTCCGATCATTTCTTGAATAGCTGCTCGGCGCTTGCCCGGTGGTTAACCGCAGCGTCGATTTTCGAGCGCACCCTGACGATCTCGGCTTCGAGCGCCTCGATGCGGGCGTGGAGCTCGTCGACCGACAGCGGATCGAGATCCTGGCGGCCGAGCAGGACGAGTGGATCGTCGGGCTTGCTTGGGAAGAGCTCGTCCAGGTCCATGGCCTCCAGATTCTCCCTTCCGGGCCGCGGCGTCAACCCGGAGGGCTTGCGCCGCGGAGCATTCGGCGCGAGGCGTGACCGCATGGACGCAATCCCGGAAACGATGATAGCCATCGACCCCGAGGCCCCCGGCGGGCCGGAAGTGCTTCGGCCGGTCGAGCGGCCGGTGCCCAGGCCCAGACCGGGCGAGGTGCTGATCCGGGTCGAGGCGGCGGGGGTCAACCGGCCCGACGTGATGCAGCGCCTCGGCTTCTATCCGCCGCCGCCGGGCGCTCCGACCATCCCAGGGCTCGAAGTGGCGGGGACGATCGTCGGCGGGCGACGGGACGGCGAGCGGGTCTGCGCCCTGGTCGCCGGCGGCGGCTATGCGCAATATTGCGTCGCGCCCGAAGGCCAGTGCCTTCCGGTCCCGGCCGGTTTCTCGATGGCCGAGGCGGCGGCCCTGCCCGAAACCTTCTTCACGGTGTGGACCAACCTTTTCCAGCGCGGCGGCGCCAGGGCCGGCGACTCGGTTCTGGTCCATGGCGGCACCAGCGGAATCGGCACCAGCGCGATCCTGCTCGGCAAGGCCTTCGGGCTGACGGTCATCGTCACCGCGGGTTCGGCCGGAAAATGCGCCCGGGCGCTCGAGATCGGCGCGGCGCTCGCGATCGACTACAAGTCGAAGGATTTCGTCGCGGAGGTGAAAAGCTTCACCGGCGGCGCCGGAGTCGCGGTCGTGCTCGACATGGTGGGCGGCGACTATGTGCCGAGGAACCTGGCCTGCCTCGCCGAGGAGGGCCGGCACGTCTCGATCGCCGCGCAGCGCGGCCCGAGCGTGGAAATTCCGATCTGGGACGTGATGCGAAAGCGCCTGACCCTCACCGGCTCGACGCTCCGGGCCCGGTCCGTGGAGTTCAAGGCGGCGCTGGCGCGCGAGCTTCGGGCCGAGGTCTGGCCGCACCTGGAGGCGGGCCGGATCCGCGCCGTCGTCCACGCCACATTCCCGCTTGCCGACGCCGCCGGAGCGCACCGGCTGATGGACAGCGGCGAGCATGTCGGGAAGATCGTTCTGGAGGTCCAGAAATGAACGAGGGTGAGAGACTGAGCGAGACCTTGATCCTCCACGAATATTCGCAGTCGGGGAATTGCTACAAGATCCGGTTGACGGCGGCGCTGCTCGGGATCCCGATCGAGCGGCGGGAATATGACATCCAGAAAGGTGAGACGCGGACCGCGGAGTTCCTCGCAAAGGTCAACCCAAACGGGCGCATTCCGGTGCTCCAAGTCGGCGACCGGTTCATTCCCGAGAGCAACGCCGCCTGCTTCTACCTGGCCGACGGCACCCCCCTGGTCCCGGACGACCGGTTCGACCGAGCCGACATGCTGCGCTGGATGTTCTTCGAGCAATATAATCATGAGCCCAACGTCGCGACCCTGCGCTTCTGGCTCGCCTTCGTCGGCGAGGAGCGGCTGAGCGAGCTTCAGCGCCGCCTCCTGCCCGGCAAGCGCGAGTCCGGCGAAGCGGCGCTGAGGCTGATGGACGAGCATCTCGGCGGCCGCCGCTTCTTGGTCGGCGACCGCCTCAGCCTCGCCGACATCGCCCTCTACGCCTACACCCATGTCGCGGAAGAGGGCGGATTCGATCTTGCGCGCTATCCCGCGGTCGGTAGCTGGCTGAAGGCCGTGGCCGCCGAGCCGGGCTATATCGGCATGGACGGCTAGTCCCCCGGCCTTAGCCGGGGAACCGGGGGTCAGTTGACGAAGATCGCGACCAACAGGCCGCCGACCGCCAACGCGCCGACGCCCAGGATCACGGCGGCGCCGGTCAGGACCTTGTCGCCCGTGCTCTTGCCCTTCTTCCTCGGCTTGTCGGGCCGGTCGGAATCCGCCGGTTGCGCCTCCTCAGCGCTGGCCAATTGCGTCTCCGCGGCCGCTCCGCCCCCAAGGCTGAGCTCCGAATCCTCCTGCAAGCGGGCTTCCCCCGGGGCATCGCTCTGCTCCGTCGCCGGTGTCGCATCCGACGGCTCGGCCGCTCGCGCCGGACCCGCGACGGCCGCGAGCTGAGCGGCGACCAGCGCCGCGATCATCACCTTTTTCATCTTGTCGTCCCTCACTCGCTCTGGTCGCCGATATAGTCGAAGATCAACACGCCGCCGACGATGATGACGGCGCTCGCGCCGATCGCGATCCAGCCCGCCGTCGAGAAACCGTGCTTGCGTCCGGTCGGCCCCGGCCCGCCCGCGCCGAGCTTCGAGATCGGGCGGCCCGCTATGTTCAGGCCGAGCTTCGAAGCCTTGCCGCTGAAGCCCAGCTCCGCCCCCTTGGCGAAGCGAAGCTCGCCAGTCGGGCCGGAGCGAAGGGTCGAGGTCAAGGCGAGGCCCGCCTGCGGCTTCTCCCGTCCGCCGCCGAGCGGCACCCGAAGCCTGGCGCCGGCGAAGGCCGAGACCTGGCTGGCCGTGGCGGTCCGATCCTGGTGCAGCTCCGCGGCCACGGCCGGCTGAGCCGCCGGCAGGACCTGGGCGGCGGCGACCAGGCCGGCGATCAGCAATTTCCTCATCCTATATTCCTCCCTGGGCCACGCTTCCGCGCGGCCGATTTCATCGAGCCTCATTGATCAGGATGCCGGCGGATGCCGCCCTGGATGTGGCGGTCGCAAAAAAGATGAGCAGCTCCGCGAGGCGGCATTCGCCTTGCCCTGCGGGGCGGGCTGCACTAGATCGCTGGATATGTGACGGCCGCTCCGGGAAGGGGCGGCCCTTCTTGTTTTTGGAGACGCCCGTGGTTCAGCCGCTCATGCCCCATGCCACCGCCGCCTGGCTGGTCGACAACACTTCGCTCACCTTCGAGCAGATCGCCGAGTTTTGCGGCCTCCATATTCTCGAGGTGCAGGCGATCGCCGACGACACCGCCGCGACCAAGCTGACCGGGCGCGACCCCATCCGCGCCGGCGAGCTCAACCAGGAGGAGATCGACCGCGGCCAGGCCGATCCCGATTACCGGCTTCGAATCCAGAAGGAGCCGGACCAGACCCGGCGGACCAAGGGCCCCCGCTACACGCCCGTTTCCAAGCGGCAGGACAAGCCCGACGGGATCGCGTGGATCATCCGCAACCATCCGGAAATCTCCGACGGCCAGATCGGCAAGCTGATCGGAACCACTCGAACCACCATCGCCGCGATCCGCGACCGAAGCCACTGGAACATCGCCAACATCCAGCCCAAGGATCCGGTCACGCTCGGCCTGTGCTCGCAGCGCGAGCTGGACGCGATCGTCGCCAAGGCGGCGAAGGCGGCCGGGATCGAGCCGGCGCCGCAGGACCATCGGCTCGCGGGCGACCGCGAGGCGCTGATCGAGGAGCTTCGCCGCGAGCGCGAGACCGCCGCCCGCGAGGCCGAGGCCGCCCATGCCGCCGAGGAAGCGACCGAAGCCGCTCCGCGCGAGCCGACGGCCGATGACCTGTTCAAGAGCTGAATCCAGCGCCGAGCCCGCCAGCCCCGACGTTTCCCTGACCGTTCCGGACGAGGCGTACAGCCACAAGGGCCTGACCTACCCGCTCGGCCGGAGGGGCCCAGAAAACGGGGAGCTGATCGCGCTCGCGCCGGGCGTCGGCTGGGCCCGGCTGCCCATTCCCGGCTCGCTCAGGCATATCAACGTCTGGGTGCTGGAGGACGGGGACGGCGTCGCCCTGGTCGACACCGGGCTCGACATCGCGCCCTGCCGGGAGGCGTGGGAGGCGCTGTTCGCGGGTCCGCTCGCCGGGCGGGCGGTCACCCGGGTGATCTGCACCCACTTCCATCCCGATCATCTCGGCCTCGCCGGCTGGCTCACCGAGAGATTCGCCGCACCGCTGTGGATGACCCGCGGCGAATATCTGTTCGGCCGGATGCTGGTGACCGACGTCCGCGACGCCCCGCCGGGGGAAGCCATCGCCTTCTGGCGGGGGGCCGGCTGGGAGGAATCGAGGATCGAGGCGGAAGCCGCCAAGGGCTGGGGCCGCTTCGCCTCCGTCGTCACTCCGATCCCGGTCAGCTACGTCCGGATGCAGGAGGGCGACCGCATCGCCATCGGCGGCCGGACCTGGCGGATCCTCGTCGGAAGCGGCCATTGCCCGGAGCATGCCTGCCTGATCGACGATGAAGCGGGCCTGATGATCGCGGGCGACCAGGTGCTCCCGAGGATCACCTCGAACGTCTCGCTGGGCCTCAGCGAGCCCCAGGCCGATCCGCTCGGCGAATGGCTGGCCTCGATCGAAAAGCTCAAGGGCCTGCCCGACAGCCTGCTCGTCCTGCCCTCCCACGGCGAGCCCTTCACCGGACTTCACGCCCGCCTCGACGCCCTCGCCCACGGCCACCGCGACCGGCTCGACGCGCTTCAGGCGAAGCTGGACGAGCCGCGCCGGGCGGTCGACTGCTTCGGAACCCTGTTCGCGCGCCAGATCGAGGACGGCATGTACGGCCTCGCCACCGGCGAGGCGCTGGCCCATTTGCGGCGGCTGGAGGTGGAAGGCCGGGCGGTCCGCGAATCGCGCGACGGAGTCCATTGGTACCGCGCCGCCTGAGCCTTGACCCCGATTGCCTCCCGGCTCATTGCTCCGCCATGCCCGACCCGAACGAACCCATCTCCGAGCTTTCCTTCGAGGCCGCGCTGAAGCGGCTCGAGGAGATCGTGCGCCGGCTCGAGAGCGGCGAGGCCTCGCTCGACGAATCGATCGAGCTCTACGGCGAGGGCGATCGGCTTCGCGAGCAATGCGAGGCCCGGCTTCAGGCCGCCCAGGCCAAGATCGAGAAGATCCAGCTCGGCCGCGACGGTCAGCCGAGCGGCACCGTCCCGTTCGACAGCGAATAGCCGCCGCGATGGCGGACGCCTCGCTTCTCTCGCCCGCGCTCGACCAGGTCCGAGCGGAGATCGACGCCTTCTTCCAGGAGCTTCTGGCGGTGCCGCCGGACCCGCGCGCGCCGCTCTACGAGGCGATGCGCTACGCCGCGATGGGCGGCGGCAAGAGGCTTCGCCCGCTGCTCGTCGTGGCTTCCTCGGCCCTCTTCCACACGGACCGCGAGCGCGCGGTCCGGGTCGGCGGGGCGGTCGAATGCATCCACGTCTATTCGCTGATCCACGACGATCTGCCGGCGATGGACGACGACGACCTTCGCCGCGGCAAGCCCACTCTCCACAAGGCCTATGGCGAGGCAACCGCCATCCTCGCCGGCGACGCGCTCCATGCGCTGGCCTTCGACATCCTCGCCGACGAGTCGACCCATGAGGATCCGTTCGTCCGAGCCCAGCTGGTCGCCGAGCTCGCCCGGGCGGCGGGCCCGGCCGGAATGGCGGGCGGCCAGATGATGGACCTCGCCGCGGCCCGCGAGACGCTGGACCTCGCCGCGGTCACCCGCCTCCAGCAGCTGAAGACCGGAGCGCTGATCGGATTCTGCCTCGAGGCCGGAGCGATCATGGGCAGGGCGCCTCACGCTCGTCGGATGAAGCTTCGCGGCTATGCGCGCGACGTCGGCCTGGCCTTCCAGATCGCCGACGACCTGCTCGACGAGGAAGGACAGGAGGAGAAGACGGGCAAGAAGGTCGGCAAGGACCGGGCGAAGGGCAAGGAGACGTTCGTCACCCTGCTCGGCCGCGAGCGCGCCCGGCGGCAGGCGGATCTGCTGGTCGGCCAGGCGATCGACCACTTGAAGAGCTTTGGCGCCGAGGCGGACCTCCTTCGGGCGATCGCTCGGTTCGCGGTCGAGCGCGACCATTGACGGGGCGGGAGGCGGCCGCCATGCCAGCCAAGGCTGGCATCCCAGGGAGTGATGAGCTCCGGCGCGTTTCGGCCGCCGGTGGCCCGGCCTCCGCTGGGGCGGCGGGGGAGGAGAGACCATGAGGACAGGCGTCTATCCCGGCACGTTCGATCCGATCACCCTCGGCCACATGGACATCATCCGGCGCGGCGCGCACCTCGTCGACCGGCTGGTGATCGGAGTCACCACCAACCCGTCGAAATCGCCGATGTTCACCGTCGAGGAGCGAATCGCGATGGTGCGGCGGGAGATCGTGCCGATCGAAGGCGCCATCGAGGTCGTGTCCTTCGACTCCCTGCTGATGGATTTCGCCGAGCGCGCCGGCGCCTCTTTGATATTGCGGGGCCTGCGGGCGGTCGCCGACTTCGAGTATGAATATCAGATGGCGGGGATGAACCAGCAGCTGAACGACCGGATCGAGACCGTCTTCCTGATGGCCGACGTCTCGCTCCAGCCGATCGCGTCGCGGCTGGTCAAGGAAATCGCTCTCTACGGCGGCGCCATTTCCAAGTTCGTCACTCCGGCGGTGGCCGAGGACGTGGCGCGGCGCGTGGAGGCCATCGGGCGCAAAGGCACTTGATTTCTTGAGCCCGCGCCGCGCATCATCGCCTCGACGAGACGGATTTGTCCGGGGAATTCCAGAACATGCGTATCACGACCTTGCTGGCCCTGCTGCTGGGCCTGTTCCTCGCCGGTTTGGCGGCCGCGCAGGTTCCGACCGCCCCGCCGCCGCTCGATCCGGAGAACACGCTTCTGCTCGACCTGTCGAACGGCGGCCGGGTGACGATCCAGCTTCGCCCCGACGTCGCGCCGGCCCATGTCGCCCGGATCAAGGCGCTGACCCGCAAGGGCTTTTATAACGGCCTCACCTTCCACCGGGTGATCGAGGGCTTCATGGCCCAGGGCGGGGATCCCAAGGGCGACGGCACCGGGGGCTCGGACCTGCCCAACCTAAACGCCGAGTTCAATGCCCTGCCCCACGTCCGCGGGGCCATAGCCGCCGCCCGGGAAGGCTCTCCCGAAGGCGCGACTCCCGAAGCGGTCAAGGCCGCCGAGAACAGCGCCAACAGCCAATTCTACATCATGCTGTCGGCGCGGCTGTCGCTCGACAAGCATTATACGGTGTTCGGCCGCGTGGTCAGCGGAATGAATTTCGTCGACGGAATCGAGAAAGGCGAGCCGCCGGCCAGCCCCACCCGGATCCTCCAGGCGTCGATCGCCGCCGACAACAAGCCGCCGCCCCCGCCCGGGCAGGCGATCGCTGCGTCAGCCCCGCCGGCCGCCGTGTCGACCCACAGCCAGGCCGTCGGCCCGGCCGTCCCGCCGCCGCCCTCGATCCGCCTCCCGGAAGCCAAGCCCAAGCCGAAGCCGCGCCCGAAGCCGGGACAATAAGCCGGGAATGCGCGTCGACTCGTTCGACTTCGCGCTTCCGCCCGGCCGCATAGCGCTGAGGCCGGCCAGCCCGCGGGACTCGGCACGCCTGCTGGTGGTAGGCGGCGCGGCGTTGGAGGACCGGACCGTCGCCGACCTTCCCGGGCTGCTGCGCCGGGGGGACGTCCTCGTCTTCAACGACACCCGGGTCATCCCCGCCCAGCTCGAGGGGCGGCGGGGGGAGGCGCGCATCGGAGCCACCTTGCACAAGAGGGAAGGGCCGCGGGCCTGGCGCGCGTTCCTCCGCAACGCGAAGCGGGTGCGCGAGGGCGACCGGATCGACTTCGGCTCGGGAGTGACCGCGGTGGCGGCCGGTCGCGAAGCGGATGGCAGCCTTCGCCTCGACTTCGAAGGCGAGGAGCCGGTCGAGCGGCTGCTCGAGCGCGCCGGGCGGATGCCGCTTCCTCCCTATATCGCCGGGCGCCGCGAGCCGGATGCGCGCGACGAGCAGGACTACCAGACGATGTTCGCTCGGGAGGAGGGCGCGGTCGCGGCTCCGACCGCGGCGCTTCACTTCACCGCTCGGCTGATGGCGGCGCTGGCGGATGCCGGAATCGGGCACGAGACTCTCACGCTCCACGTCGGCGCCGGCACCTTTCTCCCGGTCAAGGCCGACGATACGGCCGACCACCGGATGCACAGCGAATGGGGCCGGATCGGCGGCGACGTCGCCGACCGGCTGAACGCGGCGCGCGCGGCGGGCGGGCGCATCGTCCCGGTCGGCACCACTTCGCTGCGCCTCCTGGAAAGCGCCGCCGGCGAGGATGGCCGGGTCGGGCCTTTCGAGGGGGACACGGCGATCTTCATCACTCCCGGCTACCGCTTCCGAGCTACCGACGGCCTGATCACCAACTTCCACCTGCCGCGCTCGACCCTGTTCATGCTGGTCTCGGCGCTGATGGGGCTGGACCGGATGAAGGCGGCTTATGCCCATGCCGTGGAGCAGAATTATCGATTCTACAGCTACGGCGACGCAAGCCTTCTACTCCCCTGAGGCCATATCGTGTAGACGCTTCTCCCTGGACGCGGAGATAGGAACTCATGAGAATTCAATGGCTGTTGACGGCGGCATTGCTGGCGGCGACCGCCCCGGCGACCGCGAGCACGGTTCCGGGCGGCTGGTTCATAGGCGACTGGCGGTGCACCCTGGACGGTCGGCAGACCCGGATGACGTGGAGGATCGTCAGCGTCGATTACGGCCGCACCGACGGCGAAGTCGGCACGAGCGTGGCCGGGGCGGAATATCGGGGCCGGTTCATGGACGGAGGAACCTGGACCGACCTGACCTATGGCCGGGCGACCTCCACGACCCTCAACTTCAGGCACTCGGACGGCAACGCCTGGTTCCTGCGGCGGATTTCGGCCACTCAGGCGAGGGGCAATTCGACCTGGAACGGCCGCCCCTATCCGCTTTCCTGCACGAAGACTCGCTGAGGTCGGGAGCCCGATTCCCGCTGCCGCGGGCGTGACCTTCGTGTAGGAGCGCCGGCCATGGGCGCCCCCCGCTTCTCCTTTTCCATCGCCGCGACCGACGGCCGCGCCCGCGCCGGCACGATCGCGATGCGGCGCGGCGAGATCCGGACGCCGGCTTTCATGCCGGTCGGCACCGCGGCCACGGTCAAGGCGATGAAGCCGGCCGACGTCCGCGCTTCCGGCGCCGACATCATCCTCGGCAACACCTATCACCTGATGCTCCGCCCCGGGCCGGAGCGCGTGGCCCGGCTCGGCGGGCTGCACGCCTTCATGGGGTGGGAAAGGCCGATCCTCACCGACAGCGGCGGCTATCAGGTGATGAGCCTTTCGGAGCTGGCCAAGGTCAGCGAGGAGGGGGTGGCGTTCAGGAGCCATCTTGACGGGACCCGGCACCTGATCACCCCCGAGCGGTCGACGGAGATCCAGCGCCTGCTCGGCTCGGACATCGTCATGGCCTTCGACCAGCTCGTGCCGACGACCTCGAGCCGGGACGAGCAGGTGGCGGCGATGGAGCGGTCGATGCGCTGGGCGCGGCGGTCGCGGGAGGCCTTCGACTCCGGCGGCGAGCATTCCGAAGGCTCGGCTTTGTTCGGAATCCAGCAGGGCGCGCTCGACGAAGGGCTCCGCCGAGCCTCGGCCGAGGCGCTGACGGAGATCGGCTTCGACGGCTATGCGGTCGGAGGCCTCGCCGTCGGCGAGGGGCAGGAAGCCATGTTCGGCTGCCTCGACTTCGCGCCCGGCCAGCTCCCCGCCGACCGCCCCCGCTACCTGATGGGGGTAGGCAAGCCCGACGACATCGTCGGAGCGGTCGAGCGGGGAATCGACATGTTCGACTGCGTGCTTCCGACTCGATCCGGCCGCACCGGCCAGGCCTTCACCCGGACCGGGCCGATAAACATCCGCAACGCCCGCTTCGCCGAGGATGGCGAGCCGCTCGACCCCGCCTGCCCGTGCCCAGTCTGCGCGACCTGGACCCGGGCCTATCTCCACCATCTCGTCCGCTCCGCCGAGATATTGGGGGCGATGCTGATGACGGAGCACAATCTGTGGTTCTACCAAGGGCTGATGAGCGACTTGCGCGACGCCATAAGCGGCGGCCGCCTCGCCGCATTCGCGGCGGATTTCCGCCGCCGTTACGCCCCCGCTCGAGCCCCCTGAAGGTTGAAAATTTGAGCTTTCTCCCCATCTTTGGTAGAGAGCGGCGGTGGAAATCCTGATCTTCGGCGCGACGGGGCACCGGCTTGCCGGGCTCGTCCTTGCCAGGGGTCGGCGGCCGCAATAGAGCGCCCGTCCTTTTCGGAGTCGTTGATGCCCTCGAACGAAGTCGTCTTGCCTCGCCCGTCCCTGCTCCGGCTTCCGGAGCTGCGGCACTGGCTGGCGTCGGCCGTTCTGGCGACGACCGCGGGGCTCTACGTCCTTGCCGGGCTCAGCGTCGCCTGGCTCGAGCCGGCCAGCGCGACCCCCCATGGGCGGCTCGCGGGCACCGGCGCGACGGTGATCCCGGGCCTCGGCACTCCGCCCGAGCCGGAGCCGCTCCAGTTCCTCGAGATTGCTCCGCAGGACGCCGTGGCGATCAACGCGAAAGTGCCGCTCTCGACCTTGCCCAATCCCGCGGCGCGCCCGTTCGGAGCGGCCTTCGCGACTCCGGCCGATCGGCTTCGCGCGCTCGAATGCCTGACCGCCGCGGTCTATTACGAGGCCGCGGTCGAATCGACGGCCGGCCAGCAGGCCGTCGCCCAGGTCGTTCTGAACCGCGTCCGCCACCCCGCTTATCCGCGGACCGTCTGCGGAGTCGTCTTCCAGGGGCATGAGCGGTCGACCGGCTGCCAGTTCACCTTCACCTGCGACGGCGCCCTTCGGCGCACGCCGTCCGCGACCGGCTGGGCGCGCGCGCGCCGGGTCGCCGAAGAGGCGCTCGCCGGCAAGGTCTACGCTCCGGTCGGCTGGGCGACCCATTATCACACCAACTGGGTCGTGCCTTACTGGAGCTCGAGCCTGGTCAAGCTCGCCAATGTCGGAACCCACATCTTCTTCCGCTGGGAAGGCGGCTGGGGCAAGCCGGCGGCCTTCCGCTTCGGCCACGCCCGGGTCGAGCCGCAAATGGCGAAGATGCGCAGCCTGACGTCCGATCCTTCGACCCTCGCCGACGCTCCGACCGTGGACGAGGCCGCGGCCCTCGCCGCGGCGGAGGCCGCCGCCGCGGCCGCCGCAGTGCCGGGCCAGGCGCCGGCCGGAAGCATCGACAGCTTCGCGCGCGCGGTGCTTCGCCGCTACGAGCCGCCCAATGCCGAGGCGTCGACCGCGGCGGTGCAGGCGCGCTCGACCAAGCCGCTTCCGTCGAGCACCCACTGGGCGCTGTCCGGCCTTCCGCAGAAGTCGGAAGCCGGTGCCGTCGCCAAGCCGGCCGCGCCGCCGGCCGCCAAGCCCGCTGCGACCGCGACCGAGGCCGCCGCTCCGAAGTGCCTCGAGGGGGTCCGCCGGGTCCTCAGCGGCAAGGCGACGTCGGAGAAGACTCCGGGCTGCTGAGACTGCCCAGCCGTCTCCGCGGCGGTCGACCGACTGCGCCCTGAATCCCGTTCAGGGCGATAGCCGCGTCTTCAAGGCGAAGCGCTGGAGCTTTCCAGTCGCGGTTTTCGGAAGCGCCTCGACGAACTCGACGTCGCGCGGATATTTGTAGGGCGCGATCGCCGCCTTGACATGATCCTGAAGCTCGCGGGCAAGGGCGGCGTCGGCGGACCGGCCCGGCGCGGGGACGACGAAGGCCTTCACCCTCTGCCCGCGTTCCTCGCAGGGCACTCCGACCACGGCGCATTCCTGGACCGCGGGATGGCCGTAGAGCGCGTTCTCGACCTCCGGAGCGGCGATATTGTAGCCGGCCGAGATGATCATGTCGTCCGATCGGGCGACGTACCAGAAATAGCCGTCCTCGTCGGCCCGATAGGTGTCGCCGGTGACGTTCCAGCCGCCCTGGACATAGTCGGCCTGGCGATCGTCGTCGAAATAGCGGCAGCCGGTGGGACCCTTGACCGCGAGCCGGCCGGTGCCGTGGGGGAGGGGGCGCCCGTCCGAGTCGAGCACGCAGGCCCTGTAGCCCGGGACGGCCCGGCCGGTCGCGCCTGGGCGGATGTCCGCGCCGGAGGCCGAAATGAAGATGTGCATCATCTCCGTCGCTCCGATGCCGTCGATCAGGCTGATCCCGGTCGCCTCCTTCCAGGCCCGCCAGGTGGCGGCGGGGAGGTGCTCGCCCGCGGAGACGCAGGTCGCGAGAGAGCCGATGTCGTGCTCGCCCAGCATTCCCAGCATCGCCTTGTAGGCGGTGGGGGCGGTGGCGAGGGTGGTGACTCCGAACTTCGCGATCGCCTCGAGCAGGGGCCTGGGCCCCGGCTGCTCGATCGTCACCGCGGCTCCGCCGAAGCGCCAGGGGAAGATGAGCAGCATCCCCAGCCCGAAGGTGAAGGCGATCGGAGCCGAGCAGGCCCACAGGCCGCCCGGCTCCGGCTTCAATATATTGCGGGCGAAGCTGTCGGCCGGCGCGAGGATGTCGCGATGATAATGGACGCACCCCTTGGGCCTGCCGGTCGTGCCCGAGGTGAAGGCGATGAGGGCGACGTCGTCGCGGCGGGTGTCGACCGGCGCGAAGCCTGGGGCCACGCTGGCCAGCCGCCGCTCGAGCCGGCCGCCGCCGGAATCGCCATGATAGGTCAGAAGCGAGCGGATCAGGCCGGTCTGGTCCGCCGCCGCAATGAAGTCGCCGAGGCAGCGGTCGTCGACGATGGCGTGGTGGATCCGCGCCCGTTCGACGATCGTCGCCACCTCTCCGACCCGAAGCACGGGCATCGTCGCGACGACGATTCCGCCGGCCTTGAGGATGCCGAGCCAGCAGGCGAACATCGACGCCCCGTTCGGGCCCCGAAGCAGCACCCGATCGCCGGGGACGAGATCCTCCTCCTCGACGAGCAGCCGGGCGACGCGGTCGCTGAGCTCGCGCATTTGCCCGTAGGTCCAGCGCCCGGAATCGCTGACCACCGCCAGGGCTTCCGGATCGCCCCGGTCGATCAGCTCGGCCGCCGCGTTCAGGCGCTCGGGATATCGGAGCTCCGGCAGGTCGAAGAGGAATTCGGGCTGCGCCTCCGGGGGCGGCAGCCGGTCTCGGACGAAGGTGTCGACGTGGCCGCCGCTCACCATTTGGGGACCATCGCGGTCGTCTCGATCTCGATCCGGGCGCCCGGCTCGACCAGGGCCTCGACCCCGATCACCGCCATCGCCGGGAAGTTTCGGCCCATCACCTCCTTGTAGGCGGCGCCGATGTCGGCGAGGCCGAGCCGATATTCGTCGATGTCGACGACGTACCAGGTCATCCGGACGACATGCTCCGGCCCGGCGCCGTCCTCGGCGAGAATAGCGAGCGTGTTGAGCAGGATCTGGCGAAGCTGCCCGGCAAGGTCGGGCGCGACGAGGGTGCCGGTCTCGTCCCAGCCGATGATCCCGGCGGTGAACACCATCCTGCCCTGGGCGGAGATGCCGTTGGCAAAGCCGCTCGGCCTCGGCCAGCCGGGGGGAAGAAGGGTCCTCATGCGCGATACTCCGCCAAATGCGCTCGGGCGATCACGATCTTCTGGACCTCCGAGGCCCCTTCGTAGATGCGCAGCGCCCGGATCTCGCGGTAGAGCCGCTCGACCGTCACTCCGCGGGTGACTCCGAGCCCGCCGAACAATTGCACCGCCTTGTCGATGACGCTCTGGGCGCTGTCGGTGGCGTGGAGCTTGGCGAGAGCGGCCTCGCGGCTGTTCCTCTGGCCCTTGACGTCGCGAAGCCAGGCGGCGCGATAGACTAGCAGGGCGGACGTCTCGACGTCGAGCACCATCTCGGCGAGCCTGGACTGGGTCACGGCATTGTCGGCGAGAGTGCCGCTGCCGACCCGCCGGGTCAGGGCCCGCTTCGTCGCCTCGTCGAGCGCCCGCCGGGCGAAGCCCAAAGCGGCGCCTCCGACGGTGGTGCGGAAGACATCAAGGGTCGCCATCGCCTGGGAGAAGCCCTTGCCTCGCTCGCCGAGCAGCGACTCGGCCGGGACGCGCGCGCCCCCGAAGCGCAGGGTGGCGAGCGGATGGGGAGCGATCACCTCGATCCGCTCGCTGTCGTCGAGGCCGGCCACGTCCCGATCGACGATGAACGCGGAGATGCCCTTCGCTCCAGGCGCTTCGCCGGTGCGGGCGAACAGGACGTAATAATCGGCGATGCCGCCGTTCGAGATATAGGTCTTCTCGCCGTTCAGGAGCCAGCCGCCGCCCGATGCCTGGGCGGTCAGCTCGATCGAGGCGACGTCGGAGCCGGAACCGGGCTCGGTGAGGGCGAAAGCCGCGATCTTCTCGCCGCGGGCGACGGCGGGCAAATAGGCCGCCTTTTGAGCCTCCGTTCCGAACAGGCTGATCGTGCCCGAGCCGAGGCCCTGCATGGCGAAGGCGAAGTCGGCGAGGCCGGAATGACGGGCAACAGTCTCCCGGATCAGGGCGAGCGAGCGGACGTCGAGCCGACCCTCCTGGTCGGGAATGCAATGGCGAAGCCAGCCGCCGTCGCCGAGCCTGCGCACGAGGTCGCGGCAAGCCAAATCGAGGTCTTCGGGCTCTTCGTCGGTGAGCTCGGCCTCGCACCAGCGTTCGAGACTTTCGGCGAGCGCGCGGTGGCTGTTGTCGAAAAAGGGCCAGTCGAGGAAGGCACGGTCGCTCAAGATTCCCCTCCCTGGAAGGGAGGGGTTAGGGGTGGGTAGTCGAGCGCAGCGATACTTCTGCTGATTCGGGGTTTCGGCCGGCCTTCGGCCGGACCCACCCCCGGCCCCTCCCTTCCAGGGAGGGGAGTGCGGCCCGCCTCAGTCACCCTTGAACTCCGGCGTCTTCTTCGCGGCGAAGGCTTCGAAGGCGCGCCTGAAGTCGTTGGTCGCCATGCAGATCGCTTGGGCCTGGGCCTCCATCTCGATCGCCGTTTCCAGGCTCACATTCCATTCCTGGTTGAGCTGGGTCTTGGTGATGCCGTGGGCGAAGCTGGGCCCGGCCGCCAGGCTTCGAGCGAGCGAGCGGGCCTCCTCGAGCAAGGCCTCGGCCGGCACGATTCGGTTGTGGAAGCCCCAGCGCTCGCCCTCCTCCGCGGTCATCACCCGGCCGGTATAGAGCAGCTCCGCCGCCCGCCCTTGGCCGACGATCCTGGGCAGGATCGCGCAGGCCCCCATGTCGCAGCCGGCGAGGCCCACCCGGGTGAACAGGAAGGCCGTCTTCGATCCGGGCGTCGCCAGGCGAAGGTCCGAGGCCATCGCCAGGATCGCCCCGGCACCGACGCACACTCCGTCGATCGCCGCCACGATCGGCTGAGGGCAGGCGCGCATCGCCTTGACGAGGTCGCCGGTCATCCGGGTGAAGTCGAGCAGGCGCGGCATGTCCATTTGCGTCAGCGGCCCGATGATCTCGTGAACGTCCCCGCCCGAGCTGAAATTGCCGCCCGAGCCGGCCACCACCACCGCCTTGACCTCGCGGGCATAGGCCAGGGCCCTGAAGGTGTCGCGAAGCTCGGCATAGCTTTCGAAGGTGAGCGGGTTCTTCCGCTCCGGGCGATCGAGGGTGACCGTCGCGACGCCCTCGCCAAAGCTCCACTGGAAATGCTCGGGTTCGAAGGTTTCCGGGTTCATGCGATCTCCACGGCTTCACCGTTCCGCTCCGAGACGACGAGGTCAAGCACCGCGACCGCGACCTCTTCGGGTGAGATCAGGCGCCCCGACGGGTTCAGCCGCGCCAGCTCCGAACGGGCATCGCCCTCGCTCCGGCCGGTCTTGGCCGTGATGTTCGAGATCGACCGGACGGTCATGTCCGTGTCGACAAAGCCCGGGCAGACCGCGTTTACCCGCAAATTGCTCCGCGCATACTCCGCGGCGAGGGCGCGGGTGAGGCCCACGGCAGCGTGCTTGGCGGCGATATAGGGCGAGGCATAGGCGAAGCCGTGAAGGCCCGCCATGGAGGCGATCGTGACGATCCGGCCCGCCGGCGCCTCGAGCAGGTCGGGCAAGGCCGCCTGGCAGCAGTGGAACATGCCGTCGAGATTGACCGCGAGCATGTCCCGCCAAAGCGTTTCGCTGACCTTCGCGAACGGAATCCCCGCGGCGGCGCCGGCATTGTTGACGAGGATGGTGATCGGTCCCTGGGCCTCGCGGGCGAGGGCGAAGGCGCGGTCGACCTCGTCGCGCACCGTAACGTCGGCCGGGGCGACCAGGGCGTCGAACGGGCCCGAGCACACCTCCTCCAACGGCTCGCGGCGGCGGCCGACCAGAGTCAGCTTCGCCCCCTCCGCGCCGAGCGTGCGGGCGATGGCGGCGCCGATCCCGGTGCCGCCGCCGGTGATGATTGCGTGGTGGCCCTGCAGCCTCATGCCTTCAGCTCCGCTTCCCGAGCCAGGTTGCGCGCCAGCTGGGCCATTCCGCCGAGATACTGGGGCGGGACATGGACTCCGCGATAATCGTGGGCCGCCGCCGCCCGCAGGGTCCACATCGGGTCGACGAGGTGGGGGCGGGCGAGTGCGACGAGGTCGGCCCGGCCGGCGGCGAGGATCGAGTTGACGTGGTCGGTCTCGTAGATGTTGCCCACCGCCATCGTCGAGATTCGGCCCTCGTTGCGGATCTGGTCGGCGAAGGGCGTCTGGAACATGCGGCCGTAGACCGGCGCGCAATCGGCCCAGGTCTGGCCGGCCGAGACGTCGATCAGGTCGGCTCCGGCCTCGGCGAAGGCGCGGCCGATCAGCACCGCCTCGTCCGGAGTCACGCCGAGATCGCCCATCCAGTCGTTGGCGGAGATTCGGACCGACATCGGCCTTTCCGCCGGCCAGGCCTCCCGAATCGCCCGGAAGACCTCCAGCGGGAAGCGGAGCCGGTTCTCCAGGCTGCCTCCATATTCGTCGCTGCGCTTGTTGGTCAGCGGGGTGATGAAGCTGGACAGCAGATAGCCGTGCGCCGCGTGGAGCTCGACCATGTCGAAGCCCGCCTCGATTCCCATCCGAACGGCGGCGACGAACTCGTCGCGCACCTTGTCCATGTCGGTCCGGCTCATCGGCCGGGGCACCTGGTTGGCGGGAGACCAGGGGACGTCCGACGCGGCCATGAGCGGCCAGTTGCCGGCGTCGAGCGGCACGTCATAGCCTTCCCAGCCGACCTTGGTGCTTCCCTTGGGTCCGGAATGGCCGAGCTGCAGGCAGAATTTCGCCGGAGTCTCGGAGTGTACGAAATCGACGATCCGCCGCCACGCCTCGACATGCTCGCGCGAATACATCCCCGCGCAGCCCGGAGTGATCCGGCCCTCCTCGGAGACGCAGGTCATCTCGGTATAGACGAGGCCGGCGCCGCCCTGGGCCCGGGTTCCGTAATGGACGAGGTGGAAGTCGTTCGGAACTCCGTCGCGCGCCGAATACATTGCCATCGGCGAGACGACGACCCGGTTGGCGAGGCTCAGGCCGCGAAGCCGGTAGGGCGCGAACATGGGCGGGGCGGGATCGTTTACCGGAACTCCCAGGGCCTTGGACTGGAACCAGCGCTCGACGCCCTCGAGCCAGGGCTTGTCGCGAAGCCGCAGATTCTCGTGGCTGACTCGCTGCGAGCGGGTGAGAAGCGAATAAGCGAACTGGATCGGCTCGAAATGGAGGTAGCGCTCCAGCGTCTCGAACCATTCGGTCGAGTTGCGCGCGCTGTTCTGCAGCTTGAGCACCTCGATCTGGCGTTCCTCGCGATATTCGTCGAGCGCCCGGTCGCGCGACAGGCCCCGCCGGTTCAAAACCTCGGCCAGCTTGATCGCGTCCTCCAGCGCCAGCTTGGTGCCCGATCCGATCGAGAAATGGGCGGTGTGGGCGGCGTCGCCGATCAGGATCAGGTTGCGGTGGCTCCAGCGCTCGCAAATGATCCTTCGGAACTGGAGCCACGCCTCGGGCCCTCTCAGGTGCGCCGCGTTGGACATGAGCGCACGGCCGCCCAGATATTTGGCGAAGATGCGCTCGCAAAGCGCGATCGCCTCCGGCTGGTCCATCCGGTCGAGCCCGAGGCCGGCCCAGGTGTCCGGCGCCATTTCGACGATGAAGGTCGAAAGATCGTCGTCGAAGCGGTAGGCGTGCGCCCAGATCCAGCCGGCCCCCGTCTCCTCGAAGGCGAAGGTGAAGGCCTCGAAGACCTGGTGCGTGCCGAACCAGAAGAATTTGTTCTTCCGGACCTGGACGTCGACTCCGAAATGCTCGCTGTGTGCTGTGCGGATCCGGCTGTTGGCGCCGTCGGCGGCGATGACCAGATCGTAGCCCGCATAGGAATCCAGGTCTGCGCTCGCCTCATGCTCAAAGTGCAGCCGCACGCCGAGCTCGCGAGCGCGGTCCTGGAGGATGTTGAGCAGCCGCTTGCGGCCGATGCCGATGAAGCCGTGGCCGGACGAGCGCACCGTCTCGCCGTGGATATGGACCTCGATATCGTCCCAATGGGCGAACTCGTCGCGGATCGTGGCGCCGGAGGCCGGATCGTTCGCGATCAGATTCTCGACCGTCTGGTCCGAAAAGACGACTCCCCAGCCGAACGTGTCGTCGGCTCGGTTGCGCTCGAAAAGGTCGATCTCGTGCGCGGGATCGCGCAGCTTCATCGAAATCGCGAAATAGAGCCCGGCGGGACCGCCGCCCAGGCACGCGATGCGCATCGCTCTCTCCTCTGCCGGAGGCGTAGAGTGGCGGGAAAGGGGTGGCAAGCGCGAGCGGCTACCAGGTCGAACGGGAGAAGGTGATCAGGACGTGCCGGTTCTGCGGTTCCTGCGCGCCGTCCGGGGTCTCGACAAGCGGGCGTCTCTCCCCATGCGCGACCGTCGACATCGCTTCTGCGGGAACCCCGCGCATCGCCAAATAGGCCCGGACCCGTTCGGCGCGGAGTCGCGAGAGCGCGAGGTTGTACGCATCGGAGCCGGAGCGGTCCGAATGACCCTGAATGGTAAGGCGGTCCTCGCGAGCGCAGGCGTCCCGAGTCGCCAGCAAATTGTCGAGGATCATCCCGGCCGAGGGGGTGAGCCGATCGTCGTTCCAGTCGAAGAAGACCATGAACGGACCCATGAAACAGTCGCTGTTGGGCGGCGGCGAGGGCTGGGCCACCGCAGCGGCCGCGGCGAGAGGGCCAAGCAGCCGGAGCGAGACCATCCGTTCGCTTACTCAATGTCGTTCGGAGACTTCTGCTGCGGCTGCGGCTCGCCGGGCTCGCGCCGCTTCTTCTTGCCGCCCAGGATCGCCGCGCCGCCGATGATTGCGGCGGCCCCGGCGGCGCCGAGCAGGGCGTCGCGGGTGCCGTTCGACGTCTTGCCGCCGCCGCCGCCGGGCTCGGCGGTGGTTCGAAGCAGCGACTGAAGGGCCATGAGCCCCGCGGCCGAGATCGGGAACGGACCGATCGGAGGAGCGCCGACTCGCGGCGCGTAGAGAGCGAGGCCGGGGCGGTCGAGAGTGACGGTGCGGTCGCCGACGGTGACGTCGACCGCACCGGGCCGGGTGTCCCCCTGGGTGCGGGGGCCTGGGCCTCGGAGAACGATCAGCGAAGCCTCGTCCTTCTTCGCCTTGACCTTGCCGACCGCCGCTTCCCGGCTGGCGATCCGAATCGCGTCCTCTCCGACGACGCCCTCGAAGATGGTGCCGCGAACGCCGATGGTCGCGACCGGTGTCCGAACCGAGACCGGCCCCGAAGGCCGGCGCAGGGCCCGGCCCGACATGAACCGAAACGCGCCACGGGTGACCCTGACTCCGGTCGACCGGCTGTTCGACGCCGGATCGTAGACGAAGCGGTCGACCGCGACGCGGGCGTTGGCTCCGACCGTGAACGTCGTTCGGTCGAGCAAAAGGATCTGGAGCTGGCTCGCGGCAGCGGTTCGCACCTCGTCGTTGAGGATCACCCGCTCCCGCACCACCGCCGGGCGAGCCTTTCTCGTCGCGGCCCCGACGATCACCACCTTGTTGCGAACGGCAGCGTTGATTCCGACGGCATTGCCTTGGGCGAGCAGCGGCGACGCCGCGAGGCTTGCGGCCGTCAGGGCGGCGACGATCCGGCGGCTCACCGTCTTTTCCCCTTTTTCGACGGCGGACGCTGGACCGGCCCGCACGCACCGGTCACCCCCGCCCAGTCGGCATCGGCGATCCGCTTGCCGGCGAGCAGTCCGAGCTCCAGCTCGGCGGCTTGGCGGTCGTCGAGGCGGCAGAGCAAGGAGGCGTAAAGCAGCCGGGGCGGCACGGCCTCCGGAAAGGCGAACAGCACCCGCTCGAGCGTGCCGAGCGCGGCGGTCAGGTCGGAGGCCGCGATCTGGCGGCGCGCGAGGGCGACGCCGCTGTCGAGCTGCCGGGTTGCGGCCGCCAGGGAATCGGGATCCTCCTGAGCGGCGGCGGGCGCGACCAGAGCCGCGCCGGAAAGGCCGAGCAGCAGGCGCAGCAACTTCGAAGCCATAGCCGAGTCCCTTTCGGGAGCCTCATTTGACTAAGGGCTATCATTCGCGCACCGTCGCAGCAACTTCATTTCGGCCCCGGCCCTCGGACGCCGGGAGCCGGGAGGGCGCGGGGACCATGCTGGGCATCGGGCGCAAGGGGACATCGCGGGTCGCGCGCCGCTCTTCGCTCGTGCTCATCGGCCTGATCCCCGTGCTTCTGGTCGCCCTTGCCAGGCTCCTCGCGCCCGATGGCTTCGCGCAGGTCGGCGGACTCGTCTTCGACTCCTATCAGCGCCTGTCCCCCCGAGCCTATCAGGACGCCGGCGTGCGGGTCATCGACATAGACGATGAGAGCGTGCGCCGGCTCGGCCAATGGCCCTGGCCGCGCACGGACCTCGCCGACCTGACCCGCGCCGTCGCCGATGCCGGTGCTGCGTCGATCGCGTTCGACATCGTCTTTTCGGAACCCGACCGCACCTCCCCAGCCTTCCTCGCCGAGCGCGAGGCTCGGAGGGGTGCCTCCGATGCGCAGCTTGGAGCGCTGCGCGCGCTTCCCGACCATGACCTGAGCTTCGCAGGCGCGCTCGCCGCCTCGCCCTCCGTGCTCGGCTTCTTCCTGACCCAGGACCGGCCCGGCGCCGCGGTTCAGCCCAAGGCCGGGTTCGGAGTCGCCGGGAGCGATCCGGGCGCGAGCCTCACCGATTATTCCGGGGCGATCCTGCCCCTGCAGTCCTTCCAGTCGGCCGCCGCGGGGCTCGGCTTCGTGTCGATCCGGGGCGACGGCGACGGCATCGTTCGCCGCGTCCCGCTGGTCGCGAAGGCGAACGGGGCGCTCGTCCCGTCGCTGTCCGCCGAGGCCTTGCGAGTCGCGGAGGGCGCCGGCGGGATGACCGTCAGGAGCAGCGACGCCAGCGGCGAGGGCGGCGCCGGAGCGCCCGATATGGTCGAGATCCAGATCGGCCGGGCCCAGGTGCCCGTCACCGAGCGCGGCGAGATCTGGATGCACTATACGCCGCCGGTCGCCGAGCGCACTGTGCCGGCCTGGAAGGTCCTGTCGGGAAAGCTGCCGCCCGCGGAGATGAGGCGGCTGTTCCAGGACCGGATCGTCCTGGTCGGCGCCGGAGCGATCGGGCTTCGCGACCTCGTCGCGACTCCGATGCGCGACCGCGAGCTGGGCGTGGTCGTCCATGCCCAGGCGATCGAGCAGATGGCGCTTGGAGCCCATCTCCACCGCCCGGACTGGACCGACGGGCTCGAAATGGCGCTGCTGCTCGGCTCCGGCCTCCTCCTCGCTTTGCTGCTTCCCTCGATCGGGGCCCTGCCGGGAGCACTGCTGGCGGGCGGGCTGATCGGGACCGTGGGGGGCGGCAGCTGGTATGCCTTCAAGGAGCGGAGCCTGCTGGTCAATCCGTCGGCGCCGATGCTCGCCCTTCTCGGCTGCTACGTCGTCGTCACTCTCTTCACCTACCTGCGCGAGGAGAGGCAGAGGCGCTACATCCACGGCGCCTTCGACCGTTACCTCTCGCCCGAGCTGGTCAGGCGGATCACCGACGATCCCAGCCGCCTCGAGCTCGGCGGGGAAGTGCGCGAGATGACGGTCCTGTTCTGCGACATTCGGGGCTTCTCGCGGATCTCGGAGCGGATGGGGCCTCAGGAGATCATCCGCTTCCTGATCGCCTTCCTGACTCCGATGACCGACATCCTCCTCGCCCGCCAGGCGACGATCGACAAATATATCGGCGACGCGATCCTCGCCTTCTGGAACGCGCCGCTCGACGATCCCGACCAACATGTCAACGCGGCCCGAGCCGCGCTGGAGATGATCGACCGCCTCGAACGGCTCAACTCGACAATGCCGGAGCGCAAGGACTCGTCGTGGCCCGGGCGGGTCGAGATCGGCATCGGCCTCAACGCCGGGCCCTGCTGCGTCGGCAACATGGGGTCCGCCCGGCGTCTCTCTTATTCGTTGATCGGCGACACCGTGAACCTGGCCTCGCGGATCGAAGGGCTGACCAAGCCCTATGGCGTGCCGATCCTGATGGGCGCCGAGCTGGCGGCGGCACTGCCGGATTTCGCGATCCTGGAGGTGGACCGGGTTCGAGTGGTCGGCCGCGACAGGCCGGCGACGATCCACGCCCTGCTCGGCGACGAAAGGCTCGCCCGGTCGCCCGCTTTCGCGGCCTTCGCGGTCCGCCACCGCAAGCTGCTCGACGATTATCGCGGTCGCCGCTGGGACGAGGCCGAGCAGGCGCTCGCCGACAATGCCGGAGCGGCGGCAGACTACGGATTGTCCGCACTCTACGTCCGCTACGGCGCCTCGATCCGGGCGTGCCGCGATAGCCCTCCGGCCGAGGGCTGGGAGGGGATCACCGTCGCGGAGACGAAATAGGTTCAGGCCCCGAAGCCGAAGCCGTGAATGCGGATTCGGGCGCCGACATAGGGGTCACTGCTTCGACCCTAGCCGAGCCAGCGCCGCTTGGCTCTCGGCGACCAAGGTCCGGACCAGCTCGGCCGCGGGCAGCTGCCGGGCCAGGCGCAATCCCTGGCCCGCCCAAAGAGACAGAAGATCCGCCCGGTCGAGCTCCGCCGCCCTCGTCCGGAGCGGCCGGGTCAGCGCATTCTGATAGGGGAAGGGCAGGATCTCGGCCCCGGCCATGTCCCGCAGGAAGCGATTCTCGATGCCTCGCGCCGGGCGCCCCGAGAAAGCCGCAGTGATGCGGGTCGAATCCTCGCCGGAATCCAGCAGGGCCCGCCGGTAGGGCGGCGGAGTGCCCGCCTCCGGGCACGTGAGGAAAGCCGTTCCGAGCTGGACCGCGGACGCACCGAGCGCGAGCGCGGCGGCGACCCCCCGCCCGTCCATGATCCCCCCGGATGCGACCACGGGCACGTCGAGCGCGTCCGCCATTTGCGGCACCAGCGCCATCGTTCCCACCATGCCGGCCTCGAAGCTCGCCGCGAAGGCCCCGCGATGGCCGCCCGCCTCGCTGCCCTGGGCAACGACGGCATCCACTCCGCCGCTCTGGAGCATGAGGGCTTCCTGCACGGTGGTGGCCGTGCCGATCAGGCAGATGCCCCGGCTCCTGGCCGCCGCAATCGCCTCGGCAGGAATTTCGCCGAAGGCGAAGCTGAAGACGGCCGGGGCGACGTCGAGCACCGCCTCAAATTGCGCGGTGAAGTCCGGATGCGGCTCGGCCGGCAGCTCGGTCGGAGCCGGAAGCGCCACTTCCTCGAACCACGGAGCTAGCCGGGCCAGGGCCGGTTTGATGTCCGCCGGCAATCGCGCGGCGGGGAGCGGTGCGAACAGATTGAGCCCGAAGGGACGCGAGGTCAGCTCCCGGATTCGGCGCCCGGCGGCGCGGATCGCTTCCGGCCGTAGATAGGCAGCTCCGAGGATTCCGAGCCCTCCCGCCTCGCTCGCCGCCGCCACCAGCTCGGGCGTATCGCCGGCCCCGGCCAGGGGCGCCTTGATGATCGGGTGGTCGATGCCGAGGCGTGCCGCGAGACTCATCTTCGGTGGCAGGTTCCTGATCCATGCCGAGGCGGCGACATCTGCTCCGGCCGCCGGCCTGAGGCAAAGAAAAAGCGCCCCGGCCGGGGCCGGAGCGCTTTCCTTATTCCGTGCGGCCCAGGCCGCGCGGATCAGAAGATGAAGTCGCTGTTGGTAAGCGTCGGAGTATTCATCAGGACCATCGCGAAGTCCGGAGCGCCGCCGTCGACATTGCCGAACAACACGGTGACCGGGCCGGCGAAGGTGCTAGGACCGTCGATGCCGTCCAGATCCATGCCCAGCGCCTTCTCGGCCCCGTTCATGCTGTCGAAGGTGCGGATGCCCACTTCGCCGGCCTTGTTCGGGTTGGCGTGGCCGACGAAGGTGAAGGCCTGGTCCCCGGCGACGCCGGTATTGGCGTCGATACCGCTCAGATCGAGGATGTCGCCGGCGGCGAAGTCCAGAACCCGATCCAGCGAGATCGGGCCGCTCTTGCTGGCAACCTTCGTCGCATTGATCTCGCCGACGAAGATGTCGTTGCCGAGGCCGCCGACGAGCGAGTCGACGCCGTTGCCGCCGACCAGACGGTCGTTGCCCGCGCCGCCCGACAGGGTGTTGGCGAGTGCATTGCCGGTGATGACGTTGTCGAGACCGTTGCCGGTGCCGTCGGTCGCCGATCCGGTGAGGATCAGGTTCTCGACATTGTCGCCCAGCGTGTAGCTGATCGAGCTCGACACCGTGTCGGTGCCTTCGCCCGCCAGCTCGGTCACCAGGTCGCCGGCTTCGTCGATGACGTAGAAGTCGTTGCCGACGCCGCCGATCATCGAGTCCGCGCCTGTGCCGCCGTCGAGCGAGTCGTCGCCGCCGAGCCCGGTGAGGACGTCGTTGCCGAGTCCGCCAAGCAGGGTGTTGCCGATCGCGTTGCCGGTGATGGCGTTGGCGAGCCCGTTGCCGGTGCCGTTGGCGGCCGTCCCCGTCAGCGTCAGGTTCTCGACATTGGCGCCGAGCGTGTAGCTGATCGAGGACTCCACCGCGTCCGTGCCTTCATCGGCAAGCTCGGTGACGATGTCGCCGGAGTCGTCGACGATGTAACGGTCGTTGCCGAGGCCGCCGGTGAGGCCGTCCGCGCCCGCGCCGCCGTCGAGCATGTCATCGCCCGCGCCGCCAACGAGCTGGTTGGCTCCCGCGTCGCCGGTCAGGGCGTCGTTGAAGGCCGACCCGGTCAGGTTCTCGATCCCGCTGAGCGTGTCGGAGCTCGCTCCGGTCGCCTGCGGGCCGGTGACGGAGAGGTTGACCGTCACCGCCGCCGCCGCATCGCCGTAGCTCGCGGTGTCGACGCCCGCGCCGCCGGTCAGGGCGTCGTCGCCCGTCCCGCCGTTCAGGGTGTCATCGCCGTTGCCGCCGTCCAGCGTGTCGTTCCCGGCCAGGCCGATCAGCAGGTCGTTGCCGTCCGCGCCGTTCAGCGTGTCGTCCTTGATGGTGCCGGTGATGGTCTCGTCGGTGGCGAAGCCCGTGATGTTCAGCGCTCCGATCGAGCCGTCGAAGTTGAACGTCGTGAACCCGCCGGTGTAGCCGTTGGCGATCGTGAAGACGGTCACGAAGCCGTGGGCCGCGCCGCCGGCGTCCCGGTCGACCTGCAGCAGCAGGTCGGTCCCGGACTGCACCAGGCGGAGGTGACCGCTGGCGAATGCGTCGGAGTTCGCCGTGTAGCCGACCAGGGTCGGGTTGGCGGGAACCGGGTTAGCGCCGCCGGTGGCCGGGATCACCCCGTTCAGGAACTGCGTCATCTCGAACCGGTCGCCCGCATTGCCGGCCTGGAAGTCGGTGACGAGGTTGCCGTGGTCCACCGTGCTTGCGCCGGAACCGATGCCGGCGAGCTGGATGGTGTCCTGGCCGGTTCCCAGAGTGACGGTGTGCTTCGACTCCGTGGCCGAGCCGAGAAGACTGAGGCTCAAGGTGTCGTTACCGGATCCGGCGTCGATCACCGCGGACTTGACCGCCGTCAGGACGATCCGGTCGCTTCCGTCGCCGCCGTCCACCGTGACGGTGTCGAGGTAGCGGGTGCCGGTGGTGCCGAGGGCCGCATAGGTCGTCGACGACAGACCGGTCAGCAGCCGGGCGTCGCCGGTGAGGAAGGCGGCCGACATCGTGCCCGAGCGGACTTCGATGAAGTCGTCGCCGAGGCCGCCGTCGAGGTTGATCGTGGTCGCCAGCGCCGTCGCCGCACGGGTGACGTGCAGGGTGTCGTTGCCGCCGAAGCCGAACAGGCTGTCCGCCTGGCCGGCGACGCTGGTCGCCGCGGTCCCGGTGTCCGTGATCAGGTTGAAGCTGTCGTCGCCCATCAGGGTGTCGCCAAAGGTCGACCCGGCAAGGTATTCGATGCCGATCAGCGTATCCATGCCCTCGCCGCCCGTGTTCTGGCTGGTGCCCTGGATCCGGAGGTCGACCGTCACGCCCGTCGCCGAGTTGATGTAGGTGGCCGTGTCGAGCCCCTCGCCGCCGATCAGCGTATCGGCGCCGAGCCCGCCCGAGAGCGAGTCGTTGCCGAACCAGCCGTCGAGGACGTCGTTGCCGGCATTGCCGACCAGATTGTCCCCGAAGCCGCCGCCGCGCACTTCATCGTTGCCCAAGCCGCCGCGGAAGGCGACGAGCTCGATGCTGGTGAAGCTGCCCTTGACGACGCCGTCGACGGTGACGTTGCTGTCGCCCGCGACGTTGGCGAGGTCGAATTTGATCGCGCCGACGTGGTCGGTGTAGTGGGCATAGGCCACGTCGGTGCCGTCGCCGCCATCGAAGATGTCGTCGCCGCCCTCGTTGCTGAACGCCTGACCGGCGGTATTGCCGATGCCGCCGACCAGAGTGTCGTTGCCGTCGCCGCCGCGCAGAATGTCATTGCCCTGTCCGCCGGCGAGGAAATCGCTCCCCGCTCCGCCCTCGACCACGTCGGCCGAACCGTCGTCGGTCGCCTGGTTGCTGCCCGCGAGGAGGATGTCGTTGCCCGCGCCGCCCACCAGGGTGTCGTTGCCGTTGTTGCCGACCAGCGTGTCCGCGGCGGAGCCGCCGACCAGCCGGTTGCCGGAGGCATTGCCCTGCAGGACATTGGCGAAGGCCGCCGCGCCGACCAGGTTTTCGACGTTGGTGATAGTGTCGGTGCCGCCGTAGGTGCCGGTGTTCTGGCCCGCGAGGGTGTTCAGGTTCACCGAGACGGTCGAGTTCGCGGCGGAATAGTCCACCGTGTCCGACCCGCCGGCGCCATTGTAGACGTCGTTGCCGCGCCCTTCGAAGAAGACGTTGTCCGCGCCGTCGCCGGTGACGGTGTCGTTGCCGGTGCCGGTGAGCACGTTCTCGAAGCCCGCGAGGGTGTCGGAGCCGGCGCCGGTGGCGGTGCCGGAGGCGAGGTTGACCGTAACCGCCGCCGATCCGCGGAAGGCCGCGGTATCGACGCCCGCGCCGCCGTTGAGGACGTCGTCGCCAAGGCCCCCTTCGATCACGTTGGCGTTGGCGTCGCCCGTCAGGATGTCGGCGCCCGCGCCGCCCTGCAGGTTCTCGATGCTGCGAAGGGTGGCGACCGCCACTCCGCCGACCATCGCGACCGAGTCGGCCGCGCCGTTCAGGGTGGCCATTACAACCGCGGCCTGGCCAGCGAAGGAGGCGGTGTCAGAACCGGCCCCGCCGTCCAGCAGGTCGACCGCGCCGGCCGCGTTGGCACCCGGATTCAGGAAGTCGTCGCCGGCGCCGCCCGAGACGGTGTTCGCGGCGGAATCGCCCGTGAGGCTGTCGGCGAAGGCCGAGCCGAGCAGGTTCTCGAACCCGCCGAGCGTATCCGTGCCCGCGCTGCCGGTGTTCTGGGCGGAGGCCGAAGCGAGGCTGACCGTCACGCCGGCCGTGGCGCCCGCATAGGAGACGGTGTCGGTGCCGGCCCCTCCGGTGAGGGCGTCATTGCCCGAACCGCCTTCGATGACGTTGTCGGAGCCGTCGCCGATGAGGGTGTCGTTGAGCGACGATCCGACCAGGTTCTCGATTCCGGTCAGAGTGTCGCTTCCGGCCGCGACCGTGTTCTGGGCCGAGCCCTGCAGGTTCAGGTCCACCGTGACGCCCGTGGCGGAGCCGCCGCTGAACGCATAGGCGAACGACGCGGTGTCGTTGCCGATCCCGCCGGTGATGACGTCGTCAGCGATCGTCCCCGCGAGGAAGTCGTCGCCCTCGCCCCCGTCGAGCACTGCGCTGCTGGTGTTGTTGGCGGTGATCGTGGTCGTCACGGCCGCCGCGCCCTGGAGCGAGATGTTGAGCTGGTAGGTCTGGCCCGCCTGCATGGGCTGGGCAGCCACCTGGCCCGACGTGAAGCCACCGACCCGGATGTAGTAGGTGCCCGGGGCGGCGAAGGTGAAGCTGATGTAGGCGTCGTCGTTGACGGTGGTGCCCATGTCGCCCGGCCCGGTGTCGTTCCGCGCCAAGACGTTGCCGGCGCTGTCGATCAGCTCGAGGATGCTGTCGGTCAGGGTGCCGGTGCCGTCGATGTCGAACACGCCCTGGGTCCCGGCGGCGGTCACGTCGATCCGGTAATATTCGACAGCGCCGCCGGCCGCCGTGGCGTTGATCGTGGCGTGCGGGACGGAGGTCGAGTTGATGATGTTCGGATTGGCGTCGACATCATAGGCGCCGGCGGTGTTCACGGCCGTCGCGGTGCTGCCGTTGTTGACCGACTGCGGCTTGCTGATGTCGGCCTGCGAAGGCGCCGAATAGGTCGTGGTGGTGGTGAAGCTGCCGCCGAACAGGCGGTCGCCGCCGCCGAGGCCCGTGAGGGTATCCATGCCGCCCGAGCCGCCGGCCAGCATGTTCGCTTCGCTGTTGCCGGTAAGCGTGTCGCTGCCGCCGGTGCCGACGATGTTCTCGATGCTGCGCAGCGTGTCGGTCTCGCCGTCGTGAGTGACGATGACGTCGGCGCCCGTGTCGTTCAGGGTGACGGTGACACCGGTGGGGTTGGTGAACACCACCGTGTCGCTTCCGGCCCCGCCCTCGAGGAGGTTGTTCGCGGTGTTGCCGACGAAGACGTCGTTGCCCGCGCCGCCCTTGGCGTTCTCGATCAGCGAGCGTCCGTCATTGTTGTGGAGCAGCGCCATGGCGATGTTGCCGGGCGCCAGGGCCGTCAGGTTCTGGGGCGTCAGGTGATTGGCCAGCTGTGCCTGGTCGACGGTCGAGAATTCGCCCGGACGCAGGTCGATGGTCACGCCGCCCGCATAGTTGCTGGCGTCGATCGTGTCGTTGCCGCCACCGTCCCAGATGGTGAGCAGGATCTTGTTGCCCGCCGGGTCACCCTGGCTGACGCCGTTGATGAACATTTCGCCGGTCGTCTGGCTGAAGGTGTAGACGCTGTCGCCGGCGTTGGTCGTGTAGTTGGCACCGTACATATATTGAAGCGCCGCAATGTCGTACTGCATGTACGACTGGGGCTGGTTGGCCTTGTCGGCGCCGTTGCCGGTGGTGAAGGGCGCCGACGTATAGGTCATCAGCGACCATGCCTGGCCGTCGCGATCGGCCGTCAGCGACTGGGTGCCGTTGCGGGGCGAGGTGCCGAAGTAAAAGGAAAGATCGAGATTGGTATAGTCCTGGTGCCCGTGCTTCAGCCCCATCGTGTGGCCGATCTCGTGCATCATCGTGGAGAAGCCCCACGAGCCCTGCCAGGGCGTGTCGTAGTAGGACTGATTCGTGCGGCCGAACCAGATGTCGCCCGCGACGCCGCGCGTGTCGGACGGGAACCCGCCGTAGGCGGTCGGGGCGTCGTTGTCGGCGCTCTGCGAAATGCGGATGTGGGCGTGGACCGAGTCCGTCTCCGTGATCTCGGTGAACGTCAGGTTCGTATAGGCCGAGATCTGCGCGAAGGAGGCGCGCGCGGCCGCCTGCTGAAGCGCGCCGAGGTCGATGTGGTAGATGTTGACGCCGTTGCTGTCGAGGCCGGTGCCGTTGTAGTTCGAGCCCGACGTCGGGAAGCTGAAGGTCAGGTCCAGAGAGCCCCACTTGGCGCCGATCAGGATGGCGTCGACGTTGCGGTCGCCGGTGAAGGAGCGGCTTCCGTCGGGATTGGTGACCAAATTGAGCAAAACGCCAATATTGCCACTTTCCGGGTTGGCGTCGATGACTCCGCCCTTGGACGTCGAGCCGTCGGCGCCCGCCTCACGGAGGGCCTGGCAAGCGGCGCATCCGCATCCGGCTACAGCAATGGAGAATTCCTCGACCGAGGACCCAAGGAAGAGGTCGCCGGCGTTGGTGTTGTAGCCGAGTTCGGAAGTGCTCATTGGTGGTCCCCCTGTGTGGCGCGATGGCATGAGAAGTGCCGCGCGAACCCGCAATCATGCGGTTCGATTCATTCGCGGGTTGGCGGCTAAGTGCCTCGCCTATTTACGGAAAATTGATATCGGTCAAGCAGAAGCTCGGTTCGACGGCATCGAGGGGCCCGAAATGAGACAAAGCGATGCGGATCGGCGCTAAACGGAGGAACTTGGCACTCCGCCGTCGCCAGCCGTCAGTCAAACTTGGTCTAAGTTGTTGATAACACGTCGAATCCGGAGTCGTGCGATTCGGGTGTTTTCGCCGTGAAGCGGTTCGAAGCGAACCTGTCCGCCGCGCAGTGACTGAAAGCTCCAACTGGCGTATCGGAAGCGATGTCTGGTCCATGGAGAGGCGCGATGGTCCGCATCTTGCTGTCATTCGCGGCGGCGCTCGCCGCCTGCACTCCGTCGCCCCAGGAAACCGCCATGCACAGCCCGAGCCCAGATTCAGCCCCCAACGCGGGCGGTCCGAGCGCGGCGGGCCCCGACGGCAACGCGTCGGCCACTTCGAATCCGGCCGGGCGGGCCACCGCCGACCCGGGGCGCACCGTCCAGGCCCCGGCCCCGGGGCCGGCGGTAGCGGATAACTCCCTCCCGGCTGGTGGGGCGGATTCGCCCGCGGAGGCCGAAGGGCGCCGGACCTTGTCCACGGCGTTCGTAATGGTCGGTCCGGACGGGCGTCTGGCGGTCGAGCTGCGCAACGGCCGGATGCTGGTCCTTCGCGACGTGGTCATGAACCGCAAGGACTATTGCGGCGTGCAGGTGCTCGGCCCGAAACCGGGCGGCCGGTATTGCGGCGGATATGCGGAGGTCGCGGCGGCCCGGCCCGGCGCCGCACCGACGCCGGAGCCGGTCGCCGTGGTCGACACTGTGCGCAACCCCGCCAAAGGGAATTAGTCGCGTCGCGGGGCTGACTGGCCGCGCCGGCGGCAGCCCCGGACCAATGCGGCGTCGTTCCGGGGAGGAATGGCTTGCGCGAAGTCGGCCATCGGCGCTAGGCCGCGCGGCCATGGGCCTCCTCAAACAGCTCTTCACCTGGTGGGACGGGGCAACTTTGACCACCGCCCTGTCCATGCGCCTCCATGCGCGGCAGGTCGGAAGCGACGACCAGGGCAACGTCTATTACGCCGCAAAGAAGGGCGGCCGCCGCTTCGTCATCTACAAGGGCGCGAACGACCCCAGCCGGGTGCCGCCCGAATGGTATTCCTGGCTTCACCACCAGATCGACGGAGTGCCCGACGAGGCCCTTCCGCCGCCGCCCAAATTCCTGCGCGAGGCCGAGCCCAACCGCACCGGAACCTCCCATGCCTATCGCCCTTCCGGGGCGCTCGAGCTGGGCGCCCAGCGTCCCGCCGCCAGCGGCGATTACGAGGCGTGGACTCCGGACCAGGCATGAGGCTCCCGCTCGGCGCCGCCTTCGTTCTTGTGGCCGCCCTCGGCGGGTGCGATCGCGGCGCCAGCCCCGATCCGGCCGCCAACCGCCAGTCGGTCGGCGAGCCGCGCACGGTCGACATCCCGCAGACCGTCACCGCGGTCGCTCCGGGGACCACTCCGATGCCCGAGCGTGTCGCGGTGCTGGGTCTGCTCAACAAGCGCAACGGAATCTCCCGCCCGCTCACTTTGAAGCCGGGGCAGGCGGTTCGGGTCGGCGACGCGATCGTCCGCCTTCGCGCCTGCGAGACGACCGCGCCCTGGGAGGTCCAGGCTCTGACCGGCGCCTTCGTCCAGCTCGACGTGCGCAATCCGCAGGGGCGCTGGCAGCGGGTCTTCTCGGGCTGGCTGTACAAGGAGACGCCGTCGCTCAACGTCGTCGAGCACCCGATTTACGACGTCTGGCCCAAGAGCTGCGCGATGACGCATCCCGACGCCGGGGAATCGACGGTGCGTGCGGGAGCCCCGGCGAGCAGCCGGTCGAGGGCCCCGAATTCGGCCCCGACGCCGCGCTCGACCACTCCCTCGGCCGAGACCGCGGCGGAGCCGTCCGGCGCCGCGGCCGACAGCGCCGATTCCAACAGCACCAGATAATCCTGCTGGGTCACCTCGACGGCGCCGAGGCTGCGCAGGTGATCGGTCATGAACTGGCAGTCGAGCAGGCGATAGCCGCCGACCTTGAGCCGGGCGACCAGCCAGGCGAGGGCGACCTTGGACGCGTCGCGCCGCGCCGAGAACATGCTTTCGCCGAAGAAGGCCGCGCCAAGATTGACTCCGTAAAGGCCGCCGACCAGCGCTCCGTCGTGCCAGCATTCGATCGAATGCGCATGGCCGCGGGCATGGAGGCCCCGGTAGCTTTCCTCGATGTCGGCGTTGATCCACGTCTCCTCGCGGCCGGCGCAACGGCGCACGACCTCGTCGAAGGCGGTGTCGCGGGTGACCTGATATTCGCCGGAGCGGATCGTCTTCCTGAGCGACCGGGACAGCCGAAAGGATTCCAGCGGCAGGATCGCCCGGCGCCGCGGCTCGACCCAGAACACCTCGTCGGCGTCGCGGCTGTCCGACATCGGGAAGACGCCGATCGCATAGGCGCGCAGCAGCAGGTCGGGATCGATCGCGGCCATCGCCGCCCTCTAGCCGGGCGGTGCGCGCGACAGAAGCCGGGGAATGCCGGGATCAAAGGATTTCCCTGACCTTGTCCTGCGGCCGGCAGAGCCGGACTCCCTTGTCCGTCTCGACGAGTGGGCGCTCGATCAGGATCGGATTCTCGATCATCGCGTCGATCAGGGCATCGTCGCTGACTCGCCCGCTCAGCAGGTCGAGGTCCTCCGCCAGCCCCTCCTTGGCGCGCAGGCCCTCGCGCGGGCTGAGTCCGGCGCGGCCGTAAAGCCGTTTGAGCTCCTCCCTGGACGGGGGCGTCCGGAGATAGTCGATCACCGTCACGTCGGCCCCGCTCTCGCGCAGAATCTGCAGCGTCTTCCTCGAAGTGCCGCAATTGGGATTGTGGTAGATGGTCGCCTTCATCTCGTCTCTCCGTCGGGGCGGTCTCTCCAGGACAGGGCGCCCGCCATGGCGCAGCCGCCCGTCCGGATCAAAGGCGATTCGCCCAGGACGGCGCTTCGAACGACAGGGCGAAGCAGGCAAGGAAGATCAGGACCAGGACGAGCACCCGCCCGGTCGCCGAATCGGCCGCGAAGCGCGCCAGACCGGAAACGAGGATCGCCGCCAACGACAGCCAGAGCGCAATTCCGGCGCTCGCGATCAGCGCCGAGACGATTCCGCCTTCGAGCATGTCGAGCGCCTTTGGCGCCACCTCGCCTAGGATCCGCTTGATCATGGCGACGCCGCGATCCGGCAGCGCCTTGCCGATGACGACGAGCAGCAAGGCCGCGGCCCCGGTCAGCGCGAGGCCGAGCAGCACGACCTGGGCGGTGGCCAGCAGGCTCCGCAACCAGGCGGCGGGACCCGGCAATACAGCCTTCCCTGCGGCGTCGGACAGCAGGATCCTGCCGTGCGAGACCAGGGCGGAGGCGATCTGCGCCGGCATGACCTCGTCGCCGCGCGGCCTAGGCCGGAAATAGCGGATGTGCGAAAGTCCGAAGAGGCGGCTGGAGCGGCACGCATAGTTGTCCGGCTGAAGCGTCACTCGGTCCTTCGCACCGGTTTCCTCCCGGTTGGCGGGCGGTGCGAAGGCGTCCAGGCGCGCCGCGACCGGGTCGGTCGGGTCGTGCAGGTTCACCCACTCGCTCCCCTTCGGGAAGACCGCGGCCTGGCGGTTGAGCGGGACAACCCGAGGCCAGAGCGCCGCGAACTTGTCGAGCGGGGAGCCGAAGGTCAGCAATCCGGCGAAGTCCCTGAACAGTCGGATCCGGGAAATCCCGTCGCTTGTCCTGAGCCAGGGCGGCCGGCGCGGCATCATGAAGTCCGTCGATGGCTTGGAGCCGGGCGGGACGAAGGGTTTGTCGGTCTTGAACTCCTCGTCCAGCCTGTCCCACTGCTCCTGGCTGAGATAATTGGGGAGGGTCAGCTCGGCCTCCTGGAGGGCGTTGAAGGCGGGCACGGTGCCGAGGCTGTGGGCGAAGACGTACCAGCGCTTGTAGCCCTGCTGCGCGACGTCCAGCATCGCGCTCACCATCCGGCGGCGGATGGTCGCCCGCATCGGCGCGTTCGGATCGAGCATCGACCCTTTGCCCGGGCCGCCCGGCCGCTCGTAGATCTTCACGTCGCCGAGAAACCTGAAGATCAGCGCCGGCTCCGGGAGGCTCTTCGACAGCAGGGTCACCACCCTCTTCCCGGCCGACCAGGTGAAGAAGGTCAGGATGGCCAGAAGCGCCGCACCGATCAGCATCAGCCTCGACGCGAGGCCCTTGGTCCGGCCCCGCCACGGCCGCGACCCCTCTCCGCCGAAGCGGGGGATCGTCATCAGCTGTTCGGTATTGCGGCTCGGATTGCCTTTGACCACGGTCTGGGCGCCCCACTGGCCGAGCCCCCACAGCCAGAAAGCCGCCTGTTCGAGCATTCCTCCGGAAATGCCCAGGTCCGCCCAGAAGACTTCGTGGAGGTGGAGCCGGGTCCGTTCCTCCGCTCCCGACGCCTTGCGCCTGAAGACCGCGTCGATCGTGATCCGGCGATCCGGCTCGACGCAGTCGGTGATGTGGATGGCGATCGACTCCGGATCCGCAGCAAGGAACGAGGCGAGCTCCATTGCCGAGTTTCGAAGATGCTCGAGCGGCTTCTGCTCGCCCATGCCGTGCACGAGCAGCACTCCCACTTCCTCAGTGGCGATGGCCATGGCCGGGACCCCCTTGCTCCAGCTTGCGCCAGTTGCGCGCCGCCCGCAAGCCGGCGGCTACGGCTCTTCTATCCGGTTCCGGCCCCGGGGAAGGAAAAGCCTGCTCCTAGGCGCCTTCGCGCGCCAGCCACTCCTCGAGCCACTTGATCGTGTAATTGCCGGCCTGGAACTCGGGATCGTCGACAAGTTTCTGGTGGAGCGGGATGGTGGTCGTGATTCCGTCGATGACGAATTCCTCGAGCGCCCGGCGAAGCCGGCGCAGGGCGCCCTGGCGGGTGGTCCCGTAGACGATCAGCTTGGCGATCATCGAATCGTAATAAGGCGGCACCCGGTAGCCGGCGTAGAGCCCGCTATCGACCCGCACGTTCATTCCGCCGGGCGCGTGGAAGCCCTTCACCAGGCCCGGCGAGGGCGCGAAGGTCCACGGATCCTCGGCGTTGATCCGGCATTCGATCGCATGGCCGCGGAACCGGACGTCCTCCTGGCGCAGGGTCAGGCCGTGGCCGTCGGCGATCCTGATCTGCTCGCGCACCAGGTCGAGCCCCGTGATCATCTCGGTGACCGGATGCTCGACCTGGAGGCGCGTGTTCATCTCGATGAAGAAGAACTCGCCATTCTCGTAGAGGAACTCGATCGTCCCGGCGCCGCGATAGCCCATGTCGGCCATCGCCTTCGCGACGATCCCGCCCATCCGGTCGCGCTCCTCCGGGCTGATCACCGGGGAGCCGGCTTCCTCGAGCACTTTCTGGTGGCGGCGCTGGAGCGAGCAGTCGCGCTCGCCGAGATGGATGGCGTGGCCCTTGCCGTCGCCGAACACCTGGAATTCGATATGGCGCGGGTCGCCGAGATATTTCTCGATATAGACCGTGTCGTCGCCGAACGCGTTCTTCGCCTCCGAGCGCGCCTGGCTGAGCTGGCTGTCGAGCTCGTCTTCCGAGCGGACGATCTTCATGCCCCGCCCGCCGCCGCCCGAGGCCGCCTTGACGAGCAGCGGATAGCCGGTCTCCGCGGCGACCCGGCGGGCCTCCTCGGGTCCCTCGACAGGCCCGTCCGAGCCCGGCACGAGCGGCAGGCCGAGCTTGGCGGCGGTGCGCTTGGCCTCGACCTTGTCGCCCATCACCCGGATATGCTCCGGCTTGGGGCCGATCCAGATGATGTTGTGGAGCTCGACGATCTCGGCGAAGCGCGCGTTCTCGGAGAGGAAGCCGTAGCCGGGGTGGATGGCGTCGGCGTGAGTCAGCTCCGCGGCCGAGATGATGCTCGGGATGTTGAGGTAGGAATCGGTGGCCGGCGGCGGCCCGATGCAGATCGCCTCGTCGGCGAGCCGGACGTGCATCGCCTCGGTGTCGGCGGTGGAATGGACCGCGACCGTCTTGATCCCCATTTCGTGGCAGGCGCGGTGGATGCGCAGCGCGATCTCGCCGCGGTTGGCGA
>DASVUZ010000060.1:0-54653 GCA_036386795.1 Allosphingosinicella sp. | reverse complement strand
GGCGATCAGCGCCAGGGGATCGAGATTGCCCTGGATCGGCAGGCCGGGGGGGAGCGCGCGGGCGACCCAGAGCGGATCCTGGGTCTCGTCGACGCCGATCGCGTCCACCCCCGTCTCCCGGGCATAAGCCGGCAGTTTGGCCCCGGCGCCCTTGGGGAAACCGATCACCGGAATGCCGGCATGGCGGCGCCTGAGTTCGGACATGATGCGGGCATTGGGGCCGATCACCCAACGCTCGAACTGGGCAGGCGCGAGGCTGCCGGACCAGCTGTCGAACAGCTGCACGGCCTCGACTCCGGAGCGTATCTGGCCGGAGAGATAGTCGACGGTCATTGCCTCGACCGCGTCGATCACCTCCTGGAAGGCGGCCGGATCGCGATAGGCGAAACGGCGGGCCTGCGCCTGCTCCTTGCTGCCGCGGCCGGCGACCATGTAGGTGGCGACGGTCCAGGGGCTGCCGGCAAAACCGAGAAAGGTGGTTTCGGCCGGCAGAGCGGCGCGAACTTTTTCCACAGTTGCGTAGATCGGCTCCAGCCGCTGCGGAACCTGTTCCAGGTTATGAAGGAGCGCCTCGGTGAGGGGTGGAGAGAGCGACGGCCCCTCCCCGGCCTCGAACGTCAGATCCTGCCCCAACGCATAGGGGACGATCAGGATATCGGAGAACAGGATCGCCCCATCGAAGCCGAAGCGGCGGATCGGCTGCAGGGTGATTTCGGCCGCGGCGTCGCTGTCATAGACCAGCTCGAGGAAGCCGCCTTTGTCCGCCCGCAGCGCCCGGTATTCGGGAAGGTAGCGCCCCGCCTGGCGCATCAACCACAACGGGGGACGCTCCAGCCTTTCGCCTTTCAGAACCCGGATCAATGACTTAGGCATTGAGGTCATCAGCCGGACAGCTCCCTCTTCTTCTCTAAGAGTCTTATATTTAGATAGATTGTTGAAGAGAGTAGGGGCGCGGAAGCCGGGGCTTATTGGGTTCGCGGCAATTTGCCAACAGCTTGACGTGACGTCATGACGCGGCTGACCGGGGAGTCGCGTGCTCCTTCCCCGCTTTCCACAAGCTGGGGACGAGATTCATCCCCTGTTGGCGCTGCTGTGGGCAATCGGATCGGGGCGGGGACGGCAAGCTGTCCTTGTAAGCGCCCCGAGGGTTAAGCTAGCAATCTCCCCATGGTTTTCCACAGGCGCCGGCCTGGCCGCGCAAAAGGCACCGCCGGGGCGCGCGCTTGAAGCAGCTCCATCTGCATCTGCTTTCGGACTCGACCGGCGAGACGCTGGACATCGTCGCCAAGGCGTGCCTCGCCCAGTTCGACAATGTCGACGCGATCCCCCATTTCTGGCCGATGGTGAGGTCGGAAGGGCATCTCGACCGGGTGCTGGACGAGATCGAGAAACGGCCGGGGCTGGTGCTCTACACCTTGGTGAACCCCGCGATCCGGCGGGCGCTGGAGCAGAATTGCCGGCGGCGCACCATCCACGCTGTATCCGTGCTCGATCCAGTAATCGACGCGCTGTCGGCGGTGACCGGCGAGGCGACCAAGGGCCGGCCGGGGCGGCAGCATGCGATGGATGCCGCCTATTTCGCCCGGGTCGACGCGATCCAGTTCACCATTGCCCATGATGACGGCATCGCGCCGGAAAATTGGGAGGAGGCCGATATCGTCCTGGCGGGCGTGTCGCGCACGTCCAAGACTCCTACCAGCATCTATCTGGCCAATCGTGGCTACAAGGTCGCCAACGTGCCCTTGGTGCGGGAATCGCCGCCGCCGCGCTCGCTGTTCGAGCTCAATCACCCGCTGATCGTCGGTCTCACCACCAATCCGGAGCGCCTGATCCAGATCCGCCGCAACCGCCTGCTGGCGCTCAACCAGGCGCCGGAGACCGACTATGTCGACGTCGACGCGGTGAGCGCGGAGTTGAGCTTCGCGCGCCGCATGTTCGCGGACAATGGCTGGCCGGTGATCGACGTCACCCGCCGCTCGATCGAGGAAACCGCCTTCGCGATCGTCAAATTGTGCAACGAGCGGACAGATGCCGCCGCGGCGGCGGCCGGCGCGTGAGGCTGCTCCTCGCTTCGAAGAGCGCCGCCCGCCGGCACATGCTGGAAGCCGCCGGAGTGCCGTTCGATCCGGTCGAGGCCGAGCTCGACGAGGCCGCGGCCAAGGGCGGACTGGAAGCCGCCGGATTCGACGCCCGAGGCATTGCCGAGGAGCTGGCCCAGCTGAAGGCGCTTTCGGTCGAGGCTGGCAAAGGCGCTCTCGTCCTGGGATCGGATCAGACGCTGGAGCTCGACGACGGCAGCATACTGAGTAAGCCGGAATCGCGCCGCGAGGCCTTCGAGCAATTGTCGGCGCTCAGCGGGCGGACCCATTTTCTCCATTCCTCCGCGGTCGTGGCCGAGGAAGGCCAGGCGATCTGGTGGCATTGCGAGACGGTCGAGATGACGATGCGGCGGCTCGGCGACGACTTCCTCGAAGACTATCTCGACCGCGAGTTCGAAGCGATTCGCTGGAGCGTCGGCGGCTACCGGATCGAGGGGCCCGGAGCGCAATTGTTCGAGCGCATCGAGGGCAGCCATTTCGCCGTCCTCGGAATGCCGCTGCTTCCGCTGCTCGGCTACCTGCGCGAGCGCGGGCTGCTGAAGAGCTGATGGGGGTCCCTTACGCCGAAGTGATCGGCGATCCGGTCGCCCATTCGAAGTCGCCGCTCATTCACAAATTCTGGCTGGCGAAGCTGGGCCTCGATTACGATTATGTGAGCACTCGGGTGACTCCGGCGGAGTTGCCGGGCTTCGTCGATATGCGGCGCCGCGACCCTTTATGGTGCGGCTGCAGCGTGACGATTCCGCACAAGCAGTCCGTCATCGGCGCCCTCGACGAGATGGACCCGGCCGCATCGGAGATAGGAGCGGTCAACTGCATCACTCGGGAGGGGAGGGCGGCGGCCCGGCTGATCGGCCGAAACACCGATTGGGAAGGCTTCGTCGAACCGCTCCGTCCTTGGCTCGAGCGGAACTATGCCTTTCGGAGCGCCGACGTGATCGGCGCCGGGGGGGCGGCCTCAGCCGTCTGCTATGCGCTCGATCGAGCGGATGTGAACGTCTACATCTATGGCAGGACCCGGGAAAAGGCGAAGCGCCTCGCTTTGCGCCTCCAGCCCGAGAATGATCCTCCCGGCGCCGACCTGGCCATGCTGAGCCGCCCCGCCGAACGGGTTCCGGCACCGGATCCCGAGCGGCTCGGGCTCCTGGTCAATGCCACCCCGCTGGGCATGGCGGGCTTCGAGCCGCTGCCGATCAACCTTGACCTCTTCCCTCCGACGACGCTGGTTTACGATTTGGTATATGTGCCGGCGGAGACGCCGCTGCTGCGAGCGGCGCGGGAGCGAGGGATGCCCAGGATAGACGGATTCGCGATGCTGGTCGGTCAGGCCGCGGTGGCGTTCGAGCGTTTCTATGCGGAGCCGGCGCCGCGGGAATATGATTCCGAGCTTCGGGACTTGCTGGTCCGATGATTCGCCTCGGCCTCACCGGGTCGATCGGCATGGGCAAGTCGACCGTGGCGAAGATGTTCGCGGACGAGGGCGTGCCGGTGTTCGACGCCGATGCCGCCGTCCATCGCCTGCAGGGTCCCGACGGCGCCCTGGTCGAGACGATCGAAGCTCATTTCCCCGACACGACGGACTCAGGCGGCGTGAATCGGAGCGCCCTCGCGGAACGGGTGCTCGGCGAGCCGGAGGCGCTCCGGCGGCTCGAGGGCCTGATCCATCCGGCGGTCGCGCGGGAACGCGAGGCATTCCTTTCCGCCCAGGCGGCGGCGCCTCTCGTGGTGCTCGACATTCCGTTGCTGTTCGAGGCGGGGCGATTGGGAGAAATCGACAGGATCGCGGTCGTCTCGGCTCCCGCCGACGTTCAGCGCGAGCGGGTCCTGGCCCGACCGGGGATGACCGAGGAGAAGTTCGAGCGGATCCTCGCTCGCCAGCTTCCCGACGAGGAGAAGCGCGCCCGCGCCGACTTCGTCATCGACACCGGCGGCTCCCTCGAGGAAACGCGACGAGCGGTTCGCCGCATCCTCGCTTGCCTCGTCCCGCGGGCCGATTCATAGTCGAAGCCATGCGGGAAATCGTCTTCGACACCGAAACCACGGGCCTCAGTCCGCTCGCCGGCGACCGGATCGTCGAGATCGGCTGCGTCGAGCTTTGGAACCGGGTCGAGACGGGCCGGACCTTCCACGCTTATTTCAATCCCGAACGGCCGATGCCGAGCGGAGCGGAGGCGGTCCACGGCCTCACCGATTCCTTCCTCGCCGACAAGCCGCGGTTTCGCCACCGGGCCGGCGAGCTGCTCGAATTCCTCGGCGATTGTCCGCTGGTCGCCCACAATGCGAGCTTCGATTTCGGATTCCTCAATCACGAGCTCAACAATTGCGGCCATCCGCTCGTCTGCCTGACCCGGATGGTCGACACCCTGCAGATCGCGCGCTCCCGGCATCCCGGCGCCAAGCACAGCCTCGACGCTCTGTGCACGCGCTTCGGAGTCGACCGCAGCCTTCGGGTCAAGCACGGCGCGCTGATCGACGCGCAGCTCCTCGCCCAATGCTATGTCGAGCTCACCGGCGGCCGTCAGATCGGGCTGACCCTGACCGACATCGTCGTGGAGCCCATCGAGGAGCCGCAAGCCGCGTCGGCCGACGCGGCTTCGATCGTAATCGAGATCCGGCCGCCGCGGGCCCATTCGGCGACCGAGGACGAGCTTCTGGCGCATGCCCACTTCCTGACGACGCTGGTCGATCCCATATGGCATCGGCTGGACGGGCGCGGTTGACGGAAAGCCGCGACGGCGCCTAATCCGCGCGGCCCTTTGCTGGAGAAAGAAATGGAAATCCGCGTCTCGGGCCACCAGGTCGATACCGGCGAAGCGTTGCGGGAGCGAGTGGCCACCAGGCTCGCCGCCGTGGCCGACAAATATTCGTCGCGGGTCGTTTCCGCCCAAGTGACCTTCGGCAAGGGTCCGCACGATCACGGCTTCACCTGCGAGATCGTCGCTTACGCCCCGCAAGGCGTGGTTCTCAAGGCGGCCGACCGCGCCGCGGCGGCTCCGGCCGCCTTCGACGCGGCCGCCGACAAGGTGGAGAAGCAGCTGCGCCGCCACACCCGCCGGCTGAAGGACCATCACGCCGATTCCGCCGCCCAGCTCGAGGCCGCGGACGGCTTCGGCCAGCGACGAGGCGGGCGGCAAGGCGACTAGCCGCCCGGCGGGCAAGCCGCCTTTCCTTCACATTTTGAGAGCGGGGCGAGGGTCGACCCTCCGATGGACCGATGACCGACACCACCGACATCCTCACCGTCGACTGCGTCGACGCCGGGATGACAGTTCCCAACAAGAAAGGCCTGTTCCAGCTGCTCGCCGTCGCGGCGGCCCGGCGCACGGGCCTCGATTCGAAGGCGATCGCCGCGGCGCTGGCCGAGCGCGAGCGGATCGGGTCGACTGGCTTCGGCGGCGGGGTCGCCATCCCTCATGCCCGACTCGAGGGGCTGAAGGGCGTGTTCGGCTATTTCGCGAGGCTGACGGCGCCGGTCGACTTCCACTCGGTCGACCAGCTGCCGGTCGACCTCGTCTTCCTGATCCTGTCGCCGCCGGATGCCGGAGCCGACCATCTCAAGGCCCTCGCGGCGGTCAGCCGGGTGCTTCGGGACCGCAACATCGTCGCCAAGCTTCGAGGCGCCCGCTCCCGCGACGCCCTGTTCGCCCTGCTCGCCGGGGTCGAAAGCCGCGATGCCGCCTGAGGCCGAAGGCGCTTCTGCCTCGGCAGCCGCCTTCGCAGGCCAGGACGCGCACTTCAGGGCGCTGGAATCGCTCTACCGCCGGGCGCCGGTCAACGGCCTGTTCGAATCCCGGCTGGAGATCGTCGACAAGGGCTTCGCCCGGATCCGGTTCGAGATAAGGGAGCCGCTGTTCCATGCCGCCGGCGCCGCCCATGGAACGCTCTACTTCAAGATGATGGACGACGCCGCCTTCTACGCCTGCAACAGCCTCGTCACCGACCGCTTCCTCCTCACCACCGCCTTCAACCTGCTCTTCACCCGGCCGCTCCGCGCGGGGACGGCGATCGCCGAAGGGCGGTGGGCGAGCGGGCGGCGAAGGGTGCTGGTCGGGGAGGCGCGCCTGATCGATTCCGAAGGCGAGCTCGCCGCGAGCGGCACCGGCACCTTCATGCGCTCGCACATCCCGCTCACCAGCCTTCCCGGTTACGAGGCGGGGTGATGGAAGCGCGAATCGCCGCGTCGGTGCTGGCGGGGGCGCTGATTCGCAAGGCGCAGGGCGAAGGCGGGTTCGGAGCGGTTCTCGCAAAGGGCGACTCGACCGCCGGCTCGATTCTGGTCATCCTGTTGGAAAGAGGCGCGAATCCGCGGCTGTTCGAGCGCCTTCTGCAGCCGGACGGAACCTATTCCTGGCAGGAGAGCGGCAGCCAAAGGATTGAGAATTCGAGGGAAGTTCCAGAGTTCATCGCTCGTCGCAGGCGTTTCGACCCGGATTTGTGGGTCCTTGAACTGGATATCCCGTCAGCCGAACGGTTCGCCGCTGAAATGAATGCGTTCGATTGACTCTGCTGCAGCGCACAACCTAGCTCCCGCTCGTCCTTCGAGAGCGGGGGGCCGCAGGCAACCGGGGTTGAGGTTGGGGCGGCCACGCGAGACGGAAGGCAGTCCGGGATGCGCCTTTTTTTTCGAAAGCATCCGGCTTTGGACCGCCCGCCGCCCTGAACTGAGATTTGATGATTCGTTTGTTTCGCGGCGCCGCGTTTGCGGCCGCCTGCTTCGTTGCAATTTTCGGCGCCGGCTATGCGGGTCCCTCGCTGGCCTGGGCCTTCCCCGAAGTCCCGATGGCCGCCACGGATCTGGATCCGGCTAGCCTTCACTCGGGACCGATCGGCGCTCCGCCGCCCGCATCCGCGGCGCCGCCCGCCGCCTCCGTCGCGGCCGATCCCGAACCCGCCTCGACGAGCCGGCCGCCCGCTGGGCGCGACCTTGCCGAGCTGGTCGCCGACCATTCCGACACCCGCACAGCCGATGCCCAGCACGAATGCCTCGCCGGCGCGGTCTATTTCGAATCGAAGGGCGAGCCGCTGCGCGGCCAGCTCAGCGTCGCCGAGGTCATCCTCAACCGAACGCGGTCCGGGCGCTTTCCGGCCTCGGTCTGCGCCGTGGTGAAGCAGCGCGGCCAATTCTCCTTCGTCCGGGGCGGCCGATTTCCGCCGATCGCCCGCGCCTCGCTGGCCTGGAAGCGGGCGGTCGCCATCGCCCATATCGCCCGCGAGCGGCTCGCCGACGGGGGCGCTCCGCGCGCGCTCTTCTTCCATGCCAGGCGGGTGTCCCCGCGCTGGAAGCTCACCCGAGTCGCCGCCGTCGGGAATCACATATTCTACCGCTGAGCCTTTTCACCGTTCCCGATTCATTCTAGCCTTGCCAGATGGCCGCCCGTCCGAGTCTCCAGCCCGAGCTTTGCTTCGCCGACGCACCGCCCCTTGCCCGGGACGTGGCGCGCGGAGTGACTCGGCTGTTCTTCAACCAGGACCTGTTCGGCTTGTGCGAAGTGCCGCTGCCCAACGGGCGCCGCGCCGACATGATGGCGATCGACCCCTCGGGGCTGATCACCATCGTCGAGATCAAGGTTTCGCGGGCGGACCTGATGGGCGACTGCAAGTGGGTCGAATATCTCGGCTATTGCGACCGCTTCTACTGGGCCGTCCCCGCCCAGTTCGACCTCACGCCGTTCGAGCAGCCGAGCTTCCAGCCGCAGCTTTGCGGCCTTCTCGTCGCGGACCGCTACGACGCGGCCGTCATTCGCGAGGCGCCGCTGCGCAAGCTTGCGCCGGCTCGGCGCAAGGCCGAGACGCTTCGATTCGCGCGCCGCGCCGCCCGCCGCCTCGTCGGCGACCTGGATCCGGGGCTGGCGGGATTCGCCTAGCCGCGAGCGCCGCCGAGCCCGACTCGCCGGCGAATCGAGAAGTGGGGGCTAGCGGGTGGGTCCCTGCGCGGGCTTGGCCGGAGCGACCTTGGCCTCGAGCAGCTTCAGAACGGCTCCGGCGCGCGGGTCCTGCCTGGCATAATCGAGCGCGGACATTCCGGCGACATTGTCGGTGCGCTTGGGATCGGCGCGCCGGGCGAGCAATAGCCTCACCATCGGTACGTCGCGGCGCTGGGTGGCCAGGATCAGCGCCGTCTCGCCGCGGCCGTTGGCCAGGTCGACGCTCGCCCGGCGGAGCAGAAGCTGCTCCGCGCCCTCCAGCCAACCGATCTGCGCGGCCAGGGTCAGCGGGGTGTCGCCGCGATTGCTCTGGAGGTCCGGGCGTGCGCCCTTGCCGAGAAGGAAGGCCAGCCAGCTGATGTCGCGTCCGCGGACGACATAATGGAGCGCGCCCTCGCCATTGGTCCGGTCGCGGGTGTTGATCACCACCGAGCCCGGAGCGCTGACCAGCTCGGTCACCTTCGCTCCATCGCGATCCTTGACCGCCTTCAGGAAGCTGAAGCTGTCGGAAAAGCTTTGCCCGGACGCGGGAGCCGCGGCCAGGGCCAGGAGGATCGAGGCCGCGAACGCGCGGCCGAACTTGTTGTACACGCTGGCTTCCCCGTCTCGACTTGGTGGCGCGGCTATAGCAAGAGAAGACTGCCTCCGCCATGAACGAAACCCAGCCCCGCTCCACGCCGATTGCCGGCCTCGCCCTAGCCCTCGCGCTGGCCCTCGCGCTGGCGCTCGCCGCCTGCTCCGGAGGAGCGGAGGAGGCGCCGCTCAAGGGCGCGGCCCTCGGCGGCCCGTTCACCCTTACCGATCAGGACGGGCGGACGGTGACCGATCGCGATTATGCGGGCCGCTACCGGATCATGTATTTCGGCTTCACCCACTGCCCCGACGTCTGCCCGCTGGACCTGGCGGTCATCGGCCAGGCGCTTCGCCGATTCGAGAAGAGCGATCCGGAGCGCGCGGCCCGCCTGACTCCGATCTTCGTCAGCGTCGATCCGGAGCGCGACACTCCGGCGGTGATCAAGGAATATGTCGCCGCCTTCCACCCGCGCCTCGTCGGGCTTACCGGCACGCCGCGGCAGGTGACGGAGATGGTCCGACGCTACGGCGCCTACGGCGCCAAGGGGGACAAGTCGAAAGGCGGAGGCTACAACGTCAATCACAGCCGAGTCGCCGAGCTGATCGGCCCCCAGGGCGAGCCGATCGCTCTGCTGCCCTACGACAAGGGCGCGGCGGCGGTGGCCGCCGAGCTCGACCGGTGGGTGAAATGAACTTCTGGGAGAAGCCGCTGGCATCGCTCGACCGGGCCGAGTGGGAGGCCTTGTGCGACGGCTGCGGCAAATGCTGCCTCCACAAGCTCGAGGACGAGGAGAGCGGCGAGATCCACGCGACCAACGTCGCCTGCCGATTGCTCGATCGCCATTCGGCGCGCTGCACCAATTACCGGGGCCGCAAGGCCTATGTGCCCGATTGCGTCCGGCTCACCTCTTCGCGGGTGGCGGCGCTGGCCTGGCTGCCCTCGACCTGCGCCTACCGGCTGCGCTCCGAAGGGCGGCCGCTTCCGCAATGGCATTATCTGCTGTGCGGCGACCGCGAGGCGGTTCACCGCGCCGGAATGTCGGTCCGGGGCTGGACGGTCGCCGAGGATGAAGCCGGCGACCTCGAGCATCATCTGGTCGAGCGTGAGCTTTGAGCTCAGGCTGAGCGTGTCGCCGACGGCTCGGACGATGCGCCTTCGGGTCGATCGGCGCACCGGCGAGGTCGTGCTGACCATTCCGAGGCGCACCTCGCGGCGCCAGGCGCTGGCCTGGGCCGACGGCCACCGCGAATGGATCGAGGCCCGGCTCGCCGAGGTGGTTCCGGCGACTCCGCTCGTCCCCGGAGGCGACCTGCCGCTCTACGGCCGGCCGCACCGGATCGACTGGAGCCGGGACCGGCCCCGGACGCCGAGGCTGGAGGGAGAGAGGCTGGCGGTCGGGGGGCCGCAAGAGGGGCTGGAGGCCCGATTGCTGCGCTGGCTTCGGCGCCATGCCCTCGACACCCTCGCCTCCGAGACGGCCGAGTTCGCCGCCCGGGCCGGGGTTGAGGTCACGCGAATCGGAGTCGGCGACCCGCTGTCGCGCTGGGGCAGCTGCTCGGCGACCGGCGGCATTCGCTACAGCTGGCGACTGATCCTCGCGCCCGACTGGGTGCGGCGGGCGACCGTCGCCCATGAGGTCGCCCACCGGGTCCACATGAACCACGGCCCCGATTTCCATCGCCTCGTCGAGCGGATCCTGGGCGCCGATCCGGGGCCGGCGCGGCAATGGCTGCGCCGGAACGGCGCTTCACTCCACCGGGTCGGCCGAGCGGTCTGAGCGCCGGTCGGTCGGAGGCGCGAGGTCGGAATCCCGGCGCCGGCCGGGCTCGCGCCGGTCGCGGTCCCGTTCGCGCTCGCGCAGGCGCGGCTCCGGCCGGTCCCGGTCGATCGCCCGGTCGATGAAATCCTGGTCGAGCCGATCCTCAGCGGGCGGGGGTCCCGGCTCCTCCTCGTCCCTCGACGGGACCGGCGGGTCGGTCCCGGCCGGACCGCTGCCGTCGGGGTTGACGAACAGGCCGTTGTCGGGCGCCTCGAACCAAGTCTCCTGGTCGGGCTCGGTGATCGCCCATTCCGGCATCTGGACCGAAATCTCGAAATTCTCGGCCGGCCGGTTGGCGACCGCCCGGGCCATGAAGTCGTGGAAGGCGCGGGCGGGGGCGCGGCCGCCCTGAAGGCCGGGGATCGCCTTGTTGTCGTCGCGGCCCATCCAGATTCCGGTGGTGAGGCCGCTCGAGAAGCCGAGGAACCAGCCGTCCTTGTTGGAGCTGGTCGTTCCGGTCTTGCCGGCGACGGGCCGGCCGATCTGCGCCGCCGCGCCGGTGCCGGTCATCACCGCGGCCTGGAGCAGGTCGGTCATCTGCGCGGCGACCCAGGGCGCGACCAGAACCCGGCTCTCGCCCGGCGGATGCTGGTAGAGGATCTGGCCGTCGGCCGTGGTCACCCGCCTGATTCCGTAGGGGACCACCGCATTGCCCTTCGCTGCGACCGAGGCGAAGGCCCGGGTCATGTCGATCAGCCGGACCTCCGAGCTGCCCAGCGCCATCGACGGATGGGTGACGACCGGAGTCGTGATCCCGAAGCGCTGGGCCATGTCCGCGACGGTCCGGAATCCGACCTCCTGGGCGAGCCGCACGGAGACGGTGTTGATCGACTTGGCGAAGGCCTCGCGGACGGTGACGTCGCCGGCGAAGTTGCGGCTGTTGTTGCGCGGGCTCCAGCCGTTGATCGTGATCGGCTCGTCCGAGACCATCGATTCGGGCCGGTATCCGGCCTCGATCGCCGCCAGATAGACGAACAATTTGAACGAGGAGCCGGGCTGGCGGTTGGCCTGCGTGCCTCGATTGTAGAGGGAGCGAACATAGTCGCGCCCCCCGATCATCGCCCGCACCGAGCCGTCGCGGTCGAGCGCGACCAGCGCGCCCTGCGCTCCGGCCGGAGTGGCGGCGTTGATCACCTGGTCGCCGAGGCGCTGCATGTTCGGATCCAGGGTCGTCCAGACCTCGATCGGCTCGACCGTCTCGTCGATCAGGGTGTCGAGCTGCGGCAGCACCCAGTCGGTGAAATAGCGCACGCTGTTCTGCTTGGGCGTCGGAATGATCTGGACCTGGGCGGGCTCGGCGGTCGCGGCCGTGGCAGGCGTGATGTCGCCGTTCTGAAGCATCAGCGAGATCACCACGGCCGCCCGGCCGCGAGCGGCTTCGGCGTCGGCGGACGGTGCGTAGTTGGACGGCGCCTTGACCAGCCCGGCGATGATCGCCGCCTCGGACAGGCCCAACTCCTTGGCGGAATGGCCGAAGAATTTTCGCGAGGCGGCGTCGATGCCGTAGGCGCCGCCTCCGAAATAGACCCGGTTGAGGTAGAGCTCGAGGATCTGGTCCTTGGAAAATCGCCGCTCCAGCGCCAGCGCCAGGATTCCTTCGCGCACCTTGCGGCCGAAGGTTCGGCTGTTGGTCAGGAAGATGTTGCGTGCGAGCTGCTGGGTGATGGTCGATCCGCCCTGAGTCCAGCGGCCCTTCTCGAAGCGCACCTTGAAGGCCCGGGCGGTTCCGATCGGGTCGACTCCGATATGCGAGCGGAAGCGCTTGTCCTCGACCGCGACCATCGCGTCCTTCATGATTACCGGGATCTGGTCGTAGCGGAGCCATTCGCCGAAGCTCGGCCCGAGCGACACCAGCACCGACCCGTCGGCGGCGCGCACCCGGATCATCTGGCCGAGATCGTCGCGCCGGACCAGCTCCTGGTAGCTCGGAAGCGAGCTCATCGCGACTCCGACAGCGACGATCAGCGCGACGAGGCCGAGAAGGCCGGAGTAGAGCCCGATCTTGAGAAGCGTGATGGTCGTCCGGCGAAGGCGGGACGGAGGGGAAGCGTCACTGGCCATTGCGGGCGCAGCCTAGGGCGTGACCAGTCGGGCGACAAGGGAGGGGAAAAAGGAGAAGCGGAGGAGGGATTGTCCAGCCTGGGCTCTTCATCCCGGCGAAAGCCGGGCCCCCGAAACAGGGTCGAGGTCGGCCAGGGCCTGGACCGGGAAGTCCTTGGATCCGGATTTCCGTCGGAATGACGCTATTTGCGTCCCTTGAAGTCCAGCGAGGCGCTGTTGATGCAATAGCGCAGGCCGGTCGGCCCGGGCCCGTCCGGAAAGACGTGGCCGAGATGGCCGTCGCACTTGGCGCAGCGAACCTCGACCCGGCGCATGCCGTGGCTGACGTCGGCATGCTCGCTCACCGTCGGCGCCGCCGGCTCGGTGAAGCTGGGCCAGCCGCTGCCGCTGTCATATTTGGTCGCGCTGTCGAACAACAGCTCGCCGCAGCCGGCGCAGCGATATTCGCCGTCCTCGTGATTGTGGACGTAGCGGCCGGCGAAGGGCGGCTCGGTGCCCGCCTCGCGGAGCACATGATATTGCTCCGGGCTCAGCCGCTCGCGCCATTCGCGCTCCGACATGGCCGCACGATCCTGCTCCTGGTCCGCCACCTGATTCATCCCTCGGCTGTCGTAGAAGCCGGCTCAACGGTTCGGCCCGTCGACCGGTTTCGATTCATCAGCACATAGACCGGAACGCCGCTTAGCAACAGCGCCAGGCCCCAGCCGGTGGCCTCCAGGCCGGCGCCGTAGAAAGTCCACAGAGCGAACAGCGTCCCCCCGCCCGCCGTCGCTACGACCAGCATTCCGTCGAGCGCGCCTCGGCGGCGGAGCACCAGCGCGGAAAGGGCGGCGAGCAAATAGAGGACGAGCGTCGCTGCCGTCGCCAGAAGGATCATGAACTCGAACAGGCCCGCCATTCCCCGGCTGAGGTTGCTCGCGATCAGGGCGCAGCTGAGCCCGCAGCCCAGAGCGTGGCCGACCACCGGAGTGCCGGCCCGGTTGAGCCGGGCGAAGGCGGCCGGAAATATGCCGCCCCGCGCCAGCGCCAGGGGCACTTCCGCCTGGACGAACACCCATCCGTTGAGCGCGCCCAGAGCGCTGATCGCCGCGAACAGCGCGATGACGTGCGCCAGGCCGGAGCCCCAGTAGCGCCCGATCAGGTCGGCGAGCGGCGCCGGCGACCGAGCCGCTTCCTCGGTCGGAAGGAGCAGGAACACGGACCAGGTGACGAGGAGATAGACGGTCCCGACCAGGACGGTTCCGGCCAGGGTCGCTCGCGGTATCGTCCGACTCGGATCGCGGACCCGGCCCGAGGGCATGGTCGCCGATTCGAAGCCGAGCATCGCCCACAAGGTCAGGGTCGCGGCGGCGGCGACCGACGAGGGGGAGAGCGGCGCCGGCGCAAGCCCGCCCGCCGCCTGCCCGGCCCCTCCCCAGACGATCGCGGCGAGCGCGACTACCGCGATCAGCGGAAGAAGCTTGAGGAGGGTCGTCGCCACCTGGATCTCGCCCGAGGCCTTCGCTCCGCGCGTGGCGATCAGCGTGAAGAGGATGACGAAGGCGGCCGCGGTCAGCGGTCCGGCGTAGAAGGGCTCGAAGAAGCCGGGCGCGAGCGAGGAGAGATAGCTGACGGCGCCGATCGAGACCGCAGCGTTGGTGACCCAGGACGAGATCCAGTAGCTCCACATGACGAAGAAGGCGGCGGGAGCTCCCAGCGCGGGGCGGATATAGTCGTAAGGGCCGTTCGCTTCCGGCAAGGCGCGGGCGAGGGCCGCGAACACTTGGGCGAGGCACAGGCAGCCGGCGATCGTCGCCAGCCAGCCCGCGATCGCGTTCGCGCCGTAAGGGGCGAGCGCGGCCGGCAGAAGGAAGATCCCCGTTCCGATGGTGTTGCCGACGACTAGGGCGAGGCAGATCCAGAAGCCTAGGGTCCGGCGCGGCTGCGATGTCTCGGCCATCCTTCCCCCTCTTTGGAGGGACATCGCGCCGGCATGGGGCTCTGTCCCGCCTCGTCGGGGACGAGGCAAGCGCCCCATTCCCCCGGAAGATGTCTTATGGGCGGGATCTGGTGCGGTCGAGAAGACTCGAACTTCCACGGCCTTTCGGCCACAGCGACCTCAACGCTGCGCGTCTACCAGTTCCGCCACGACCGCACGTGATTGCCCCCCGGAAAAAAGCTCCGGGGCCGGTAGGAGCGGGGCCTCTAGCAAAGGGCAGGGGGAGGCGCAATGCCCGGCGCCGGGTTCTTTCGGGCGGCGAGGTCCCCCTCCCCGCGGGGTGGTGGGGAAGGGCGACGAGCCTAGGCCTTGCGCCTGGACTTCGGCTTGGCGGGCAGCGGCCGCATCACCTTGGCGAGCGCCATCGCGGCCACCTTGCGGCCCATTTCCTCCCCGGCCTCGTTCGAGAAGCGATAATGGACCCCGCCATAGGTGCGCGAGACCGACACTTCCTTCACCCATTCGTCCCAGCTCGGCAGAACCTGGATGATGCTGTTGGGGATCGATCGCGAATGGACCCGGACTCCGCCCGGCGGCGCGGCGCCGACCTCCGCCTTCAGCACCTCCGCGATCGCCGCGGTGCCACTGCAATGGGCGCAGGGATATTCGGGATGGTTGGGGGTCGCGATCAGCGGCTCCCAGGACGGGTCCTCGGCGGTCGAGTCGTTGCCGTCGTCCGAAGCGTTGCGGATCGCCGTGATCGGCCTCCAGAAATTGTAGTGGAGCTTGGCGTCGCCGGTGGCGATTCCGACGTCGTCGCCCACCATCGCCACGAGCGCGAACATGCGCGCATTCTCCACCGCGGACCGGCCCTTGGAGTCCGCGATCAGTCGAAGGCTCGGAGTCATGTTGGGCGTTATCCGGTAGCGCGCCATCAGCGACTGCTGGGCCGTCCGCTCGGTGCTGGCCTTGCCGCCGAGGCGCTTGATCTCGTCGAAATCGCGAGCCCAGCGCTCGCTGGTCAGAGCCGGCGGGGCCGGCGGGCGGACCGAATCGTAGCTCGGCAGGATCCAGGGTTTGAAGGTGAAGGCGTAGGGCTGGTAGACCGGCAGCTGGGTCGCCGTCCACATCCCGGCCGAGGTTCGCGGCCGGTAGGGCGACGGCTTCCTCGCCGGATCGAAGCCGCCGGCGGCAAGCGCGAGCTTGGCCGCGGCCTCTCCCACTTTCTTGCCCTTCTCGCGCGCCGCGGCGTCGGGAATTCCAAGCATGGTGACGTTGTAGCTGTCGTCCAGCCCGGCTTTCTGGCCCGGATAGTGAGCGATCAGGACCTGGTAGGCGGCGGTCGCCGCCGCGGCGTCCTGCGACGCTCCCGGCTCGGCCGCGGCCATTCCCAGATAGGTCTCGAAGCGCCGGTCGATCGCGTTGAGCGCCTCGAACATGGCGATGGCGACCTGGGTCTGGGCGCGGTCGTGCTCGCCGGTGCGGGGCGCGTCGGGCGGCGGAGCGGCGGCGGTTCCGACCGCCTGGGCATAGTCGATCCATTCGCACACCGTGTCCGCCGACGCGGGCGCGGCGGCGGCGAAAGCGGCGCCCGCCGCCAGAAGCAGATATTTGCGCATTCGAAACTCCCCCCGAAGACTCAATCCCGCCCGCAGCTTAGCAAAGAATCAGTAGAGGAACATGGGCATCCCTTCGATGCGCATCAAACGCGCACGATAGGTCAAGGGGTCGTAGAGTCCGGCGACGTCGACCGACTTGCGGCCGCTCAGCAGGGTGTCGATCGGCACGTGGCCGTAATTGCCGCCGTTGAGCGCCAGCATCCGGGCGGACTCGCCGCGCTGGAGGAGCTGGATAGCCAGCCCGCCGAAGGCGAATCCGACCATCCGGTCCATCGCGTCGGGTTCGCCGGCGCGCATCAGGTAGGCGAGTTCCTGGATGACCGTGCCGAAGCCGAGCCTGGCCTTGATCGCCGCTCCGAGGAGCCGCCCGATGCCGGTGTCGCCGCGCTCGCTCGCGGGGCGGGACAGCTCGCCCCCATTCTCCCCGCCACCCTTCAGGGTGGCGCCCTCCGAGACCACGCACATTGCATAGCCGGCCGGGTTCGACGCCTTGTCCTCGGCGAGAAGCGGAAGAAGCCTGTCGACGTCGGCCGGAACCTCGGCGATCACGGTTCGGTCGACCTGGGCCAGGAAGCCCGCCAGCAGCGCGGTCTCGCCGCTCCGGCGCCCGAACAGCTCGACCACCCCGATCCGCTCGTGGCTTTCGACCGTCGTCCTCAGCGCGTTGATCGCCTCGACCGAGCGGCTGACGGCGGTGGAGAAGCCGATGCAGTAATCGGTCCCGAACACGTCGTTGTCCATCGTCTTGGGAATGGAGATGACGGGCATGCCCTGAGCGGAGAGATGGGCCGAGAAGCGAAGCGTGCCGTCGCCTCCGAGCGTGATCATCGCGTCGATGCCGAGCGAGCCGAGCACTTCGAGGACCCGCGCGGTCCGGTCGCCTTCCGGGAGGGTGCGGGGGTCGGTTCTCGAAGTATGGAGGATGGTGCCGCCCATCCGGTCGATTCCGCGCACCCCCTCCCGGGTCAGCTCGACGCTGTTGGCGGAGACGCTTGCCGGATCGGCCGGGTCGATCGCGAGCACTCCTTCCCAGCCTCGCCGGAATCCGGTCACCGCCCAGCCGAGCGCGTCGGCGGACAGGGTGATCGAGCGGATGCACGGATTGAGTCCCGGTACATCGCCGCCGCCGGTCAGCAGGCCGATCCGCATTCGCTCAGCCCGCGGCGGGGAAGGACAGGCGCAGCTTCTTGGCGCTCGGCGGGACGTCGGTTTCGGCGCTGTTGAAGGTCGCGCTCTGGCCCGGCTGGAGCTCCGACACCGGCGGCGAGATCGACCAGCTGTAGACGGCCCGCCCGCCTTCGTCCTGCACCTCGGCTCGAAGCTGCGGGACGCGCTGGACGCTTTGCGTGGGGTTGCTGATCCGTCCTGTGACGGTGAGCAGGGCGTTGCCGCTGGCCAGGGTCCGGTTCTCGGCCTGATATTCGAGCTTCAGCGGAGTCCCGTCGCGTCCGGGAAGGGCGATGTCGACCCCGAGCTTGGGCAGGTCGAAGGAAAGGAGGGCCGCGGTCGCGGCCAGCATCAGCAATGCGGCGACGATGGCGGCGATGGTCCAGAGCCGGGCGGGGTTCCGCCTCGGGCGGAAGGGCGGCTCGTGGGCGAAGGCGTCGTAATTCTCCGGCTCGGGCGCGGGGCCGAGCACCGAAGACGACGGCCGCGCCGCCGCGGGATCGCGGAGTGGGGGCGGCGGCGGGGGGGGTGGCGCAGGCTGCCAATCGGCGCCGGTGCGCGCCGGGCTGGGCGGCGGGACTGGAGCGGGCGGCGGCTGAAGCCAGCTGTGCCGGCATGAAGCGCAACGCACCTGCCTTCCGGAGGGGCCGATCGCGCTGTCCGGCACCACGTAGCGAGTCTTGCAGGCGGGACAGCTCAGGATCATCGGCTACAGGAGGCCCCAAAGGCTGGTGCTCGTCCGAATCCAAGCACGGCGGGGCCCGCCATGCAAGCCATTGCGCCTTTATTGAGTGGTTTACGGCCCCGCGCGCTGCATGCCATTGAAGCATGAGAGTGGAGGCGGGTCTGAGCAACGGCACCAACATCGTCAAGTTCGACAATGTCGGGCTGCGCTATGGCACCGGGGCGGAGACGCTTTCGGACCTCAGCTTTTCGCTCCGGCACGGCGGCTTCTACTTCCTGACCGGGCCTTCGGGCGCCGGCAAGACCTCGCTTCTCAAATTGCTCTACCTCGCCCAGCGGCCGAGCCGGGGCCTGATCAAGTTGTTCGACGAGGATATCGTCACAATGCCGCGCAAGCGGCTTCCCGGCTTCCGCCGGCGGATCGGAGTGGTCTTCCAGGATTTCCGCCTCGTCCATCATCTTTCCGCCTTCGACAATGTCGCCCTTCCGCTTCGGGTCGCCGGGGTGGACGAGAAGGACCTGCAGGGACCGGTCAGCGAGATGCTGGCCTGGGTCGGCCTCGGCCACCGCGCCAGCGCCCGCCCGGCCACGCTCTCGGGCGGCGAGCAGCAGCGAGTCGCGATCGCGCGCGCGGTCATCGCCCGTCCGGAGCTGCTCGTCGCCGACGAACCCACCGGCAATGTCGACCCGGAAATGGCCAAGCGCCTGCTCCACCTGTTCGATTCGCTCAACAAGCTCGGCACCACCGTGGTCGTCGCCACCCACGATCTCCACCTCATCTCCAGCATCGGCCGATCGGAGATGCTCCGCCTCGACCGCGGCCAGCTGCTCGACCCGACCGGAGCGCTTCGCCACCCGCCGAGGCGGGCCGACGCATGAGCCCGAGCCCGCGCAGCTTCGGAGCCGCCGACCGGCGCCTGCTCCCGGAAGGGCGGCTGGCCGGGCCGATGCCCTGGGTGATCGCGATCATGATGTTCCTGACCGTGCTCGCCGCCGCCGCCGGCCTCGGCCTCGGCGGAGCCGCCGCGAGCCTCGGGGCGGGCCTGGGCAACCGGGTGACGGTTCAGATCCTCGAGCCCAATCCGGACCGGCGCGAGGCCGAGGCCGCTCGGGCTGTCGAGCGGCTCCGGCGGATGCCCGAGGTCGAGAGCGTGCGCCGGCTGTCGCCGGACGAGATGGCCGACCTGCTCGAGCCCTGGCTCGGTTCCGGCGGAGTCGAGGCGGACCTTCCGATCCCGGCGATGATCGACGCCCAGCTCATTACTGGCGCGAGCGCCGACACCCTGCGCTCGCCGCTCGCCGCCGCAGCGCCGTCGGCGCGGGTCGACGACAATGGCCAGTGGTTGGCTCCGCTGGGGCGACTGATCGCGGCCCTGAAATGGCTCGCTCTGGGCTTGGTCGCTCTGATGATCGGAGCGACCGCAGCCACCGTCGTACTCGCCGCCAGGGCCGCTCTCGACACCCACCGGGCGACGATCGAGGTGCTCCATTTGATGGGCGCGACCGACGTCCAGGTCGCCCGGCTGTTCCAGCGCCGGATCGCCCTCGACGCCCTGTTCGGCGGATTCGTCGGGTTCGGCGCGGCCGCCCTCGCCTTGCTGGTCATCGGGGAGCGGATCGGGGCGCTGGGCTCCGACCTGCTCGGCTCCGCCAACCTGCCCGCCACCAGCTGGCTCGCGCTCGCACTGCTTCCGATCCTCGGGGTCGGCCTCGCCATGCTGGTCGCCCGGGCCACCATCCTTCGAGCCCTTGGGAGGATGCTGTGATCCGACGCGCCGTTTCCGCGATCCTGCTCGTCTACCTGCTCGGCTACGCCCTGTTCGCCGTGCTCCTGCCGAGGCCGGCTGGGGACCGGCCGACCGACGCGATCGTCGTCCTCACCGGCGGAGCCAAAAGGATCGAGCGCGGGCTGGACCTGATGGAGCGCCGGCTCGCCCGGCGGATGCTGGTCTCGGGAGTCGCCCGGACGGTCCGCTCAGAGGAGCTGGCCGCGCAATATCAGGCCGACGATTCGCTGTTCCGCTGCTGCGTCGACCTCGGCCGCGAATCGGTCGACACCCGCTCCAACGCGGAGGAGGTCGCGCGCTGGATGGAGAAGCACAAGTTCCGGTCGATGCGGCTCGTCACCACCGACTGGCACATGCCCCGCGCGCGCTTCGAGCTGTCGCGCCGCCTCGGCGGCGGAATCGCCGTCACCGGCGACGCGGTCGAAAGCAATCCCAGCTTCGGCCAGCTCTTCACCGAATATAACAAATATCTCCTTCGCCGCTCGGCGGTCCTCGTCGGGATCTGATGAGCTTCGTCCGCTCGCTGCTTTACGCCTCGGTCTTCTATCCCGGAAGCGTCCTCTACGTGCTCGCCGGGATCGCGGTGATTCCGCTCGGCCGCGGCCCGGTCCGGGCCGTCGCCGACGCCTGGACCGGATTCAACCGCTTCTGCGCCCGCTTCCTGCTAGGAATCCGGACCCGGGTCGAGGGCGAGGTTCCGGCCGGCCCCGTCCTCGTCGCCGCCAAGCACCAGTCGATGTTCGAGACGACCGAGCTCCAGTGCATCCTCGACACCCCGGCGACGGTGATGAAGAGCGAGCTCGGCCGGATCCCGCTCTGGGGCCGGCTGACCCGCGCCTACGGGATCATCCCAGTCGACCGCGACGGCGGCGCGGCCTCGCTCCGCCGGCTACTCCGCTCCGCCGCCGACGCCGTTGCCGAAGGCCGGCCGATCCTGATCTTCCCGGAAGGCACCCGGGTCGCGCCCGGCGAGAGGCCGCCGCTGGAGCCGGGCTTTGCCGGCCTCTACCGCTCGCTCGGCCTTCCGGTGGTCCCGGTCGCCCTCGACAGCGGGCGGATCTGGCCCCGCCGGGGCTTCCTCAAGCGGCCCGGGATCGTAACGATGCGCTTCGGAGCTCCGATCCCCCCCGGCCTCCCCCGCAGGGAGGCCGAGGCCCGAGTCCATTCGGCGATCAACGCCCTGGAGCGCGAGCGGCCCTGATCCCCGCGCGGCTCAGGCCCCGCTCTGCGCCGCCCCGCCGCCTAGCCAGCGAATCGCCGTGCCGTGTGGATGGCAATGGGCCAGGAGCGTCTCCCCGCCGTCCGGCCAGGTCCTCAGCCGAAGCGTGATCCGCTCGTCGCCCTGGTCGTGCTCGTAGCGAAGCCAGGCCAGCGGCCTCGAGGCGGTCGACTCCTCCCCAGCCCGCTCGATCGCCCGGACGATCCGCTCGCGGGTCTCGCCGGGAAAATATTGGAAGGCGATCGAATGGAGCACGACCCGGGTCACACCCGCCTCCTGCGGCTCGGCGAGCCGCGCCTCGGTCCAGCCCCCCGCCTCGCCCGGCTCGACCTCGGGCGGCTTCGCGGCGGCGATCGCAAGCGCGGCCTCGAGCCGCTCCAGCCGGCCGGCCTGGTCGGGCCAGACATAAGCGAGCAGCCGGTCGCCGTCGCTTCGCGGGTCGAGCGGGTGGAGGTCCACCCCCCGCCGCCGAGCCACCCGAACCGCCGCTCCGGGCGGAGGCGGGCCCTCCCATCGCGGTTTGAGCTGAAGCGGGCTGTCGGGATCGCCGGCCCTTACTCCGCCCAAGTCATAGCCGTAGCGGTCGAGAATCAGGTTGAGCCCGGCGCTGGCCCCAAGCTCGAGCAGCTCGACCGGCTGCCCGAACCGCTCGGCGACCGCCAGAAGCCCGCTCATCAGAACCGCCGACCGGCCGACCTCATTGGTCTGAGGCGCTCCGTCGAGCCAGGGCAGAAGCTCCGGCTCGTCGAGCACCGGCCGAAGCTCGTTCCACAGCCGGTCCTCGTCCGGAAGCGGGTTGGGCGGATAGCAGCCGGCAAGGCCCGGAGCGTCGCCCCGGCGGACCAGGGCGTGAAGCCCCCCGGTCAGCCGAAGCGGAAGGGCGTCGGCGAAGCTGTCCGCGGTTCCGGGCCAGTCGAGCACCCGGCGCCCTGCCGCGCTGCCCCGATCGAGCCGCTCTCCGATCACCTTGCACAGCTGGGCCATGAACGGCGATTCGAGCTTCTCGGCCCAATGCGCCTGGCGGGCGAAGGCCGCTCGGGCCCCGCTTTCAGTCGCGCAGGCGGGCACCGGTCCTTGCGGCTGCAGCGACGATCCGGTCCGACAGCGCCCTCAATTCCTCCTCGGTGAAGCTCTTGTCGCCGGGCTGGAGAACGACCTCGACGGCGAGCGACTTCTCGCCCTCTGGCACGCCCGGACCGGTGAAGACGTCGAACAGCGACACGCTCGCGATCGACTGCCGGTCGGCGCCTCGAACCGCCTTGAGGAGCGCCTCGGCGGGGGCCTCGGCGGCGGTCAGGAAGGCGAAATCGCGCTTCACGGCCTGAAGCGCGGGCGGCGCATAGGCCTCGCGCATCCGCCCCCCCGAACCCCGTTTCTGGGGAATGGAATCGAGGAAAATCTCGGCCGCGAAGACGGGCCCGTCGAGGTCGAAGGCCTTGAGCGTCGCCGGATGAAGCTCGCCATATTCGGCGAGAACCGCCTTCGGCCCGAGCGCCAGCCGGGCCGAGCGGCCGGGATGGTAGACCTGGCCGGCTCCGGGCAGCGACTGGAGATTGTCCGTGGGCGCCCCGGCGGCGGCGAGAAGCGCCAGGGCTTCGGCCTTGGCATCGAAGGCGTCGAACTCGCCGGCCCTCGGGCCCCGCCAGTGTCGCGGCGAGCGCTCGCCGGCGAGGACCAGCCCGAGGGTCGGCCGCTCGCCATCGGCCAGATAGCGCCGGCCGATCTCGAACAGCCGGATGCTCCCGGCGCCGCGATCGGCGTTGCGCCGGGCGGCGGCGAGCAACCCGGGCAGGAGCGAGGGGCGCATCGCCTTGAGCTCCTCGCTGATCGGGTTGTCGAGTATCCAGGCCGAGCCTCCGAACGGCGCCGCCTCCGCCTCGGCGATGAAGCTCCAGGTCACCGCTTCGTGGAGCCCGCGAGCGGCGGTCCGGCGCACCCGGCGCTCGAGCTTCTGCTCGGCCGTCGCCGTCGGTCGGGCCACCCCCGGCGCTCGGGGCAGCGGAGTCGCCGCCACCTTGTCGAAGCCCTCGATGCGGGCGACCTCCTCGACGATGTCGGCCGACCCGTCGATGTCGCGCCGCCAGCTCGGCGCCCGGATCCGCCAGGCCGCCGCCTTGCGTTCCGCCGGGCCCGGGCCCTCGCCGGAAAGCTCGGTCACCTCGAATCCGAGCCGCTCGAGTATCTCCGACTGCCGCTCCGGGCCGATGTCGATTCCGCCCAGCTCGCGGGCCCGCTCCGGCCGATAGTCGACGACCTTGTCGAGCCTGGGCGGCCGGCCGGCCCGGACGGTCTCCGAAGCTTCGCCGCCGGCAAGCTCGATCGCCATCGCGGTCGCCAGAGCGATCCCCGTCTCGACGAAATCCGGGTCGACGCCGCGCTCGAATCGGGTTCGGGCGTCGGAGGCGAGGGCGAGCTTCTGTCCGGTCCGGGCGATATGGGCGGGGTCGAAATAGGCGCATTCGATGAGGATGTCGGTGGTCTCCTCGGTGACTCCGCTATGCTCGCCGCCCATGATCCCGCCGATGTCGTGCACTCCGCGGTCGTCGGCGATCACGATCATCGACGGATCGAGCGAATAGCTCTTGCCGTTGAGGGCGGTCATCGATTCGCCTTCCCGGGCCCGGCGGGCGACGACCGCTCCGCTCAGCCTGGCGAGGTCGTAGACGTGGAGCGGCCGGCCGTAGCTCAGCATGATGTAATTGGTCATGTCGACCAGGGCGCTGATCGGCCGCTGGCCGACCGCCTTGAGCCGCTGCTGAAGCCACGCCGGGGAGGGCCCGTTGCGGACTCCCCGGACCGCCCGCCCGTAGAAGGCCGGGCAGCCCTCCTCGTCCTCGATCCGGATCTCGACCGGGCAGGGAAAGCGCGATTCGACCTCCGGCGGAGCCACCGGCCTCAGCCTGCCCAGTCCCGCCGCGGCGAGGTCGCGGGCGATTCCGTGGACGCCCATGCAATCCTGGCGGTTGGGAGTCACGTTGACCTCGATGACCGGATCGTCGAGCCCGGCCCATTGCGCGTAGGCGGCACCGACCGGAGCCTCGGCCGGAAGCTCGATGATCCCGTCATGCTCGTCGCCGAGCTCCAGTTCCCTGACCGAGCACATCATGCCGCGGCTCTCCACCCCGCGGATCGCCGCCACCTTGAGGGTCAGGTCGCTTCCCGGCACGTAGGCCCCGGGCGCTCCGAACACCCCGAGCATCCCCGCCCGGGCGTTGGGCGCCCCGCACACCACCTGGATCGCCTCGCCGGTGCCGGCGTCGACGGTGAGGACCTGCAGCTTGTCCGCCTGCGGGTGCCGCTCGGCGGTCAGGATCCTTGCGACGGTGAAGGGCGCGAGCTTCTCGGCCGCATTCTCGACCCCTTCGACCTCGAGCCCGATGGCGGTGAGAGTCTCGGTGACCTGCTCGAGCGAGGCTTCGGTCTCGAGATGCTCCTTCAGCCAGGAAAGGGTGAACTTCATGCCGCCACCGTCATCCCGGCGAAAGCCGGGACCTCGGGGAGACCCGCCGAGCTTCTCCTCGCTGGGGTCCCGGCTTCCGCCGGGATGACGGAACCGCTCATGCCCCCACTCCCCCGCTCAGCGTGGGAACGTCGAGCGCGGCGAAGCCGTAATGCCTCAGCCACCTGAGATCGCCGTCGAAGAAGGCGCGCAGGTCGTCCATCCCATATTTGAGCATCGCGAGCCGGTCGATTCCGCAGCCGAAGGCGAAGCCCTGCCATTCGTCCGGGTCGAGCCCGCAATTGGCGATCACTCGCGGATGGACCATCCCCGAGCCGAGCAGCTCCATCCAGCCCTCGGTCCCGCCGAGCACCCGGCGCCCCTTCGCCATCGTATAGCCGACGTCGACCTCGGCCGACGGCTCGGTGAAGGGGAAATAGGAGGGCCTGAGCCGAAGAACGATGTCGTCGCGCTCGAAAAAGGCCTTGAGGAAGGTCTCGAGGGTCCATTTGAGGTGGCCCAGATGGATCCCCCGGTCGATCACCAGCCCCTCCACCTGGTGGAACATCGGAGTGTGGGTGGCGTCGCTGTCCGAGCGGTAGGTGCGGCCCGGGGCGATGATGTAGAGCGGCGGCTTTTGCGCCATCATCGATCGGATCTGCACCGGCGAGGTATGGGTTCGAAGGAGCATCGGCTCCCCGGAGGAGCCGTCATCCCGGCGAAGGCCGGGATCTCGGGGAGACCCGCCGAGACTCTCCTCACCGAGGTCCCGGCTTCCGGCGGGACGACGATCCGGCTGCCGGAGATAAAAAGTGTCGTGCATCGCCCGCGCGGGATGGTCGGGCGGGAAATTGAGCGCCGTGAAATTGTGCCAGTCGTCCTCGATCTCCGGACCGGTGGCGATGGAGAAGCCCATGTCCGCGAAAATCTCGGCGAGCTCGTCCATCACCTGGCTGACCGGATGCACGCTGCCCTGCGCCGGAGCCACCACCGGCAGGGTCATGTCGAGCCGCTCGGTCGCCAGCCGGCGCTCGAGTGCTTCCAACTCCAGCGCCGACTTGCGCTCCGTGATCGCCTCGGCGACCTTCTCCCTCAGGGCGTGGATCCGCGGCCCTTCCGACTGCCTCTGCTCTGGCGTCATGCCGCCGAGAGTCTTCAGGAGCTGGGTGATTTGCCCCTGCTTGCCGAGCGCCGAGACCCGCTCCGCCTCGATCGCGGCAAGGTCGGGCGCTGCGGCGATGCGGGCGAGAAGCTCCCCGGAAAGTTGCTCGAGATCGGCCATGGTCCGGGGGGCTCTAGAGAAAATTTCCCGCCCTTTGAACCCCGTCCCCCGGTCGTCATCCTGAACTTGTTTCAGGATCGGGCGGAGCAGCGCCATGGCAATCGTCGCCCGCGCCGATTTTCGCGCCTGTTCCGCCCATGCCGAGCAACCTCAGAGGCGGATTTGGTTCGCACAAAGTACACAAAGGCCACCAAGCCATCGGGTCGGCGCGCAGCGCCCTTCATTCCTCCTCGAATAGAGTCATAGCGGCTTCGCCGCACGGCCTCTTCGTGCCCTTTGTGTGGTTTGTGCGAACCAAAATGCAGCCTGGGCGGCAGCACCGCGCTCCTCACTTCATGATGACGGCGGGGCTTCCCCCAAGCTTCGGGACCCGACAAACTCTGCCAATGCCCTGGCCCCAGCTCAGCGAAGCCCGCGACGGTCCGACCATCGCCACGCTCCATCTCCACAGCCAGATATTGGGCAAGGCGGCGGTCGCGCTTCTGCCGTGGCGCAACCATGGCTGGCACGTCACCTTGCGGGTCCATCCGCGCGGCCTGAGGACCGAGCCGCTCTACGGCGCGGGCGGCCCGTTCGAGCTGGGCCTCGACCTCGTCGCCCATGAATTCATTTTCGCGGACCGCGGCGGGATCCGCCGGCTGCCGCTTCGGCCGATGTCCACCGCCCGATTTCACGGCGAGGTCATGCACGTCCTGGAGGCCGCCGGCCACGAGGCCCGAATCCATCCCGCCACCAACGAGATCGATCCTCCAGTCCGCTTCGCCGAGGACGATTCGGTTCGCGCCTACGACCCCGACAGCGCCTCGCGCCTGCTCGGAGCGCTTCTCGAGTCCGACCGGGTCTTCCGGCTGTTCCGCTCGTCCTTCCTCGGCAAGGCCAGCCCGGTCCATTTCTTCTGGGGAAGCTTCGACCTCGCCGTCACCCGCTTCTCCGGCCGCCCGGCGCCGCTCCACCCCGGCGGAATCCCGCATCTGCCCGATGACGTCACCCGCGAGGCCTATAGCCACGAAGTCTCAAGCGCCGGCTTCTGGCCCGGCGGGGCGGGCGGTGGAGGCGACCCCTTCTTCTATTCTTACGCCTATCCGTCGCCGGGCGGCTTCGGGGAGTCGGTTGTCGAGCCCCGCGAGGCCCGGTTCGACCGGGACCTGGGCGAGTTCGTCCTTCCCTATGAAGCCGTCCGCTCGGAGGCCGATCCCGATTCGGCGCTTCTTCGCTTCCTCGAAAGCACCTATCGCGCCGCCGCCGACCTGGGGGGATGGGATCGGGCGTCGCTGGACTGCGAGCCCGGCCGGCCGCGGATTCCGCGCCCCCTCTAAGTCCGCCGCGCTCCTGCAAAGGCGGCGCGGAAATCGAGCTCAGTGCGACTTGAGCCCGGCGGCCTCAAGGGCGGCCATCTGCTCGGAGGCGCATTTCGTCGCTTCCTCCATGAAATGCTCGTCGGCCTCGATGACCTCGCCCGAACGGCCGAGCGCGTCGTGATAGGCCTGGAGCGGATAGGCCTCCATCAGCTTCGCCATGGCCGCCTTGTCCTCGGCGGTCGGCGCCGCGCTGTCGTTCATCCGCGCCGCGAGTGCGGTGAAGGCGGCGTAATCCGGCCCTTCGTAAAAGGCGACCAGTCGGGCCAGCTTCGCCTCGCCGAGGCTTCGGGCGATGGTCCGCAGCATCCGCTCGGTGAGGGCCGTGGCGGCCTTTCGCGAGCAGGGAAGATTGGCCTGAAGGATCGCCCGGACCTGCGCCTCCTTGCCGGGGTTGAGCTCGACCAGCCCGCTCAGCTCGCCCTCGTTGACCTCCAGCCCGACGTCGCTGAGCTCCCCGGAATCGGGAAGGACGGCGAGGAGCCGGTCGACCAGAGCCTCGCTCGGCGGGGCTTCCTCGGCCTGGGCGAAAGCGGGCGGCGCCGCCAGTGCGAGCAGGAATGCGGCGGTGGCGAGCGCTTTCATGGCGTCGGTTGTCCTCGGGCTGCGCGGCTCCCCCGGGAGGACGCTTGAGGCCCCGACCATGTTGGAACGGCCGGCCTTTGTCCAGCTAGCCGACGAACGGGTAGGGCGAGATCGTCTTCTGGGTCTCGTTGAGCGCGAGAGTCCGGCCGGCCGGGGCCGCGGCGCGCTGCGGGCAGCGAAGCCGGGGGCAGATGGTGCAGGCGGGGCCGATCGGAGTGACATGGGCCCTGGCCAGGTCGAGGCCGTCGGAATAGAGGATCCTCGGCGCATATTTGACGTCGCAGCCGAGCCCGACGGCGAGCTGCGAGCTTTCGCGCGGGTCGAGCCGGACGGCCCGGTCGACGGTCCGCGAGATGGTGAAGAATCGCATTCCGTCCGGGGTCTCGACAATCTGGGTGGCGACCCGCCCAGGGGTCTGGAAGGCGGCATGGAGGTTCCAGCGCGGGCAGGTGCCGCCGAATCTCGAGAAGGGGAAGCTCTCGCCGGCGAAGCGCTTGGAGACGTTGCCCGCCGAATCGACCCTAAGCATGAAGAAGGGCACGCCCCGGGCTCCGGTTCGGGCGAGCGTGGTCAGCCGGTGCGAGACCTGCTCGACGCTCGCTCCGAAATCGGCGCAGAGCCGGTCGACGTCATAGCGCTGCCGCTCCGCCGCGGCGAGGAAGCCGGGATAGGGCATCATGATCGCCCCGGCGGCATAATTTGCGAGGCTCATGTGGAGCAGCCGGCGAGTCGGCGAGTCGGGCGCTCCGGCCGTCTCGACCATCCGCTTCAGCATCGGCCCGAACTCGACCAGAGCGAGCTGGTAGGCGATTCCGAAGGTTCGGCTCTCCGGCCTCAGAAGCGCCGAGAGCATCAGCCGCTTCCGGTGCAGGTCATAGGCCTGGCTGGCGAAGTCGAGAAGCTCGGGGGGGACCACCCTGGTGTCGATCCCGAACCCCTCGCGAAGCCGGCGCCGAAGCGAGTCGAAGATCCCCGCCGGGCCTCCCAGGGCCCCGGCCAGGGTCTCGGCCGCCTCCTCTATGTAGGGGAAATGGTTGCGCTGGGCCTGGATATGGTCGCGGACCCAGGCTTCGGGCGTGACCAGGGAGGTTTCGTCGGGAACGGCGCCGGCCGGATGCTGGCGCCGCTCGACCAGGGCGGCGTAGAGCCTGGCGACGGCGTCGGCGATCGAAGGCGCGTTATCGGCGATTTCCAGCAATTCGTAGCGAGGAATGGCGATGTCCGTGAACATCGGGTCGGCGAAGATTTCGGCGAGCTGGTCGATCCCGGTGCCCTCCGGGCCTTCCGCCGCGAAGGCTCGAAGGTCGACGTCGTAGACCTCGGCGAGCCGGAGCAGGACCTGGGCGGTGACCGGCCGCTGGTTGCGCTCGAGATGGTTCAAGTAGCTGGGCGAAACGCCGATTTCGCCCGCCATCGCGCTCTGGTTCAGCCCCAGCTCGCGCCTGAGCCGCCGCAGGCGGCCGCCGAGATAGAGTTTGCGTTCGGAGCCGGGCACGGGTTGAAATCTGTCACAAGTTTACAAGTGACGCAAGTCAATCCGTGACACCGCGACCCTTTTCGGCGAGCCCGCGAAGCGGAATTGCGCTTTCTGTCGTGAACTTCCTGTCTTGAGGGTCAAGATGTCAGCCTTTACCAGCCTCGTCCCTGCTCCCGCCGGCCGCTTCGACGGTATCGCCCGACCTTATTCCGCGGCTGAGGTCCAGCGCTTGCGCGGCTCCGTCCCGATCGAGCACAGCCTCGCCCGGCGCGGCGCCAATCGCCTGTGGGAGCTGCTCAAATTCGAGGATTACGTCAACGCGTTGGGCGCGGTCACCGGCAACCAGGCGATGCAGATGGTCCGCGCCGGACTCAAGGCCATCTACCTCTCCGGCTGGCAGGTCGCGGCCGATTCGAACACCGCCGGCGCCATGTATCCCGATCAGTCGCTCTACCCGGCGAATGCCGGCCCGGAGCTCTGCCGCCGGATCAACCGCACGCTGCAGCGCGCCGACCAGATCGAGCATGCCGAAGGGGGCGCCTCCCGCGACTGGTTCGTCCCCATCGTCGCCGATGCGGAGGCCGGCTTCGGAGGGCCGCTGAACTGCTTCGAGATCATGAAGGCCTATATCGAGGCCGGAGCCGCCGCGGTCCATTTCGAGGACCAGCTCGCCTCCGAGAAGAAATGCGGCCATCTCGGCGGCAAGGTCCTGATCCCGACCCAGGCCCATATCCGCAACCTCGTCTCCGCCCGCCTCTCCGCCGACGTCTGCGGAGTGCCCACCCTGGTCGTCGCCCGGACCGACGCCGAGAGCGCTAGGCTGATCACCTCCGACGTCGACGAGCGCGACCGCGAATGGCTGACCGGCGAGCGCACCCCCGAAGGCTTTTTCCGCCTCAGGGACGGCACCGGGGTCGACCATTGCATCAAGCGCGGCCTCGCCTTCGCGCCTTATGCCGACTTGCTCTGGTGGGAGACGAGCAACCCCAATCTGGACGACGCCCGCCGCTTCGCCGAGGCGATCCACCGCCAATATCCGGGCAAGCTTCTCGCCTACAATTGCTCCCCCAGCTTCAACTGGGAAGCCAGGCTCGACAGGGACACGATCGCGAGGTTCCAGAAGGAGCTCGGCGCGATGGGCTACAAGTTCCAGTTCGTCACCTTGGCCGGCTTCCACAGCCTCAACCACAGCATGTTCGAGCTCGCCAGCGCCTATCGCGACAGCGGAATGGCGGCCTATTCCGAGCTCCAGCAGGCCGAATTCGCCTCGGAAAGCTCGGGCTATACCGCCACCCGCCACCAGCGCGAGGTCGGCACCGGCTATTTCGACCTCATCGCCCAGACCGTCTCGGGCGGCGACGCTTCGACCGTCGCGCTCGCGGAATCGACCGAGGCCGACCAGTTCATCACCGCCGTCGCGGCGGAATGATCAGCAAGGAGACCCGACATGACCAAGCGATTCTGGGTGATCGGGGGGGAATATGAAGGCCCGGACTTCCGCGCCCTGATCCCGGGCACGGAGACGATGGCCGGCCCGTTCGAGGACGAGCGGCGGGCGAAGACGGAATGGACCCGGCTGAGCTGCTGCCCGGAGAAGAGCGGCCGCGCGACCGTCCGCTACTCGATCGCCGCGGAGACTTTGCACTAGTTTGAGGGAGCAAAATCCGTTCGGGCTGAGCTTGTCGAAGCCGCTTCCTGCTTCATGAAGAGTAGAAAGAGAGGCTTCGACCGGCTCAGCCCGAACGGGTTCTTCAGCGCACAAAAGAAAAGGCGCGGCAGGGTCTCCCCTGGCGCGCCCCCCTTAATCTCAGTCGCTGGAAGCTCAGGCGGTCGCCTGGCTCTCGTGCGGAAGCGCCCCGCGGGCCTGGGCGACGATGCCCTTGAAGGCCTCGCCCTCATGCATCGCGATGTCGGCCAGGACCTTGCGGTCGAGATCGACCCCGGCGAGCTTGAGGCCGTGCATGAACTGGCCGTAGGTCAGTCCTTCCTGGCGGACCGCCGCGTTGATTCGCTGGATCCAGAGCGCGCGGAACGAGCGCTTCTTCACCTTGCGGTCGCGATAGGCATATTGGCCGGCCTTCTCGACGGCCTGCTTGGCGATCCGGATCGTGTTCTTGCGGCGGCCGTAATAGCCCTTCGCCTGCTCGAGGATCCGTTTGTGACGAGCCTTGGTCGTCACGCCCCTTTTGACGCGTGCCATGTCCAGATACCTCCTAGTTCAGGCCGTAGGGCGCCCAGAGCTTCACCCGGGCCGTATCGGCCTTGGCGAGAACTTCGGTGCCGCGGTTCTGGCGGATGTACTTGGCGTTATGGCTGATCAGCCGGTGGCGCTTGCCGGCGACTCCGTGCTTCAGCTTGCCGGTGGCGGTGAGCTTGAAGCGCTTCTTGACGCCGCTCTTGGTCTTCAGTTTGGGCATTTTCGTCTCCTTGTGCGCCCAGCGGCGCGACGTTTGAGAACGGCCACGGCAGCCCTTTCGGCCGGGCCGTTCGTTTCTTCCAAAGCTGGAAAGAAGGCGCGCCTATAGAAGCGAGGGCGCTTAAACGCAAGCATGTACCCCATGCCCGTCATGCTGAGCTTGTTTCAGCATACAGCTTCCGAGGCCCTCGAGGGCGGAGACCCGGACCCTGAAACAAGTTCAGGGTGACGCCTGCTCTCCAGCCACAATTGCAACAATTCCGGCCCGGCCACGACATGGTTTCGAAAAGCAACTGTTCTAGTGAGCCGCTCGCCGCCGCTGCTCTGGCGGCCAGTAGCGACATGGAGACCGTCATGGCCATCGCCGGATCGATCATCGCCCGCGACGACACCGTCCTCGGAGTCTGCTTCGCGATCGGGCAGGATTTCGGGTTCAACCCGCTCTACCTTCGAATCCTGTTCGCGGTCGTGCTGTTCTGGAGCCCGACGGCGGCGTTCGGCGGCTATGCCGTGCTCGGAGCGATCGTGGCTTTCTCGCGCTGGGTCGCGCCCGACCACTCCCCCGTTGCGGTGGAGGCTTCCGAATGCGGCGGCGACGAGGAATGCCGGGAGCTTCCGCTGGCCGCCTGAGGCCGGCTACCAGGGAACTGGAGCGCCCCGATAGTCGACGAAGGCGCCCGATGCGCCGCGGGGGAATCCGGCGATCACCCGCCGCATTCCGGCGACGCTTTCTTTCAAGGGAAGCGGCGCCTGCGGGCCGCCCATGTCGGTCTTGACCCAGCCCGGATGGAGAAGGAGCAGGGTCACGGAGCGTCCGCTCCAGCCCAGCGCCAGAGCACGCCACGCGGCATTGAGCGCGGCCTTGGACGCCCGGTAGCCGATATAGCCTCCGGAGCTGTCGGCGATGCTGCCCATCTTGCTGCTGATCGCCGCCATCCGGCCGTCGGCGGCTTCGACGAGCGGCAAAAGGCTCTCGGCGAGCAGGGTCGGGGCAACGGCGTTGACCGCGTGGACCTCCTGCCAGGCCTCGGCGTCCTCGCCGCTTCGGATCCACTTGGCGTCGGAGACTCCGGCATTGGCGATGAACAGGTCGAGCCGCTCGCCTCCCAGCCGTTCCGGAAAGGCCGCGAGCGCGGCGAAGTCGCGCATGTCGAGCGCCTCGACCCGGACGCCGAGGCCGGAAAGCGCCTCCGCCCCGGCCGGTTCGCGGGCGGTCGCGATCACCTCCCAGCCGGCGGCGGCATATTGGCGGGCGAATTCGAGGCCGATCCCGCGTCCGGCTCCGGTGACGAGGACTCGAGGCATCAGTCGAACAGGCTCGAGACCGAGCTCTCGTCGGCGATTCGCCGGATCGCCTCGGCGAGCAAGGGCGCGATCGGCAGGGCGCGGATGCGCGGGCTTGCCGCGGCGGCTTCGCTGAGCTGGATCGAATCGGTGATCACCAGTTCCGCCAGCGCCGAATTCTCGACCCGCTGGACGGCCGCTCCCGACAGGACGCCGTGGGTGCAGTAAGCGACGACGTCCTGGGCGCCCGCTTCCTTGAGCGCGGCGGCGGCGTTGCACAGGGTGCCGGCCGAATCGACGATGTCGTCGATGAGGATGCAGAAGCGGTCCTGGACGTCGCCGATGATGTTCATCACCTCCGATTCGCCGGGTTTCTCGCGCCGCTTGTCGACGATGGCAAGCGGAGCGTTGTTCAGCCGCTTGGCGAGCGCCCGGGCGCGGACGACTCCGCCGACGTCGGGCGAGACGACGGTAATCGCGCGCCCGTTGAAGCGGGCCTTGATGTCCTCGGACATGACCGGAGCGCCGTAGAGATTGTCGGTCGGGATGTCGAAGAAGCCCTGGATCTGGCCGGCGTGGAGGTCGACCGAGAGGACCCGGTTGGCGCCCGCGACGGTGATCAGGTTGGCGACCAGCTTGGCGGAGATCGGCGTTCGAGGCCCCGGCTTCCGGTCCTGGCGGGCATAGCCGAAATAGGGAAGGACGGCGGTGATCCTTTTCGCCGACGCGCGCCTCAGCGCGTCGATGCAGATCAAAAGCTCCATCAGGTTGTCGTTGGCCGGATAGGAGGTGGACTGGACCACGAACACGTCCTCCCCGCGCACATTCTCATGGATCTCGACGAACACTTCCTCGTCGGCGAAGCGGCGAACGCTCGCCTCGGTGACCGGCATTTCGAGATAGGCGGCGATGCTCTTCACCAGCGGCAGGTTCGAATTGCCGGCCATCAGCTTCATGGGAAGAGTCTCCGGGGAAGAGGGCGTGGGGGCTTCATAGGGGGACGGCGAGTGAAGGCAAGCTCCCGTTGCCGCTCTCCCTCGGCCGCCCTACAGCGCCCCGATGAGCGTCTTCACCCGCTTCGCCCCCGCGCCGACGGGACGGCTCCATGTCGGAAACATCCGCACCGCCCTTCATAACTGGCTGTGGGCTAGGAAGAATGGCGGACGCTTCATCCTCCGCCTCGACGACACCGATAGCGAGCGGTCGAGCGAAGACTTCGCCCGCGCCATCCACGAGGATCTCGCCTGGCTGGGCATTCCCCCGGACCAGGTGTATCGGCAGTCCGACAATTTCGACCGCTATGAAGCCGCGCTCGAGCAGCTCTGCGAGGCGGGCTGGGCATATCCGGCCTACGAGACCGCTCAGGAGCTGGACCTCAAGCGAAAGGTGCAGCTCAGCCGGGGCAGGCCGCCGGTCTACGACCGTTCGGCGCTGAAGCTCACGGAGCGCGACCGGGCGGAGCTCGAAGCGCAGGGGCGGCGGCCCCACTGGCGCTTCAAGCTTCGGCACGGGACGGCCATCGAGTGGCACGACCTGATCCGGGGCAAGCAGCATTTCGATCCGGCGACGCTGTCTGATCCCGTCATCCGGCGCGAGGACGGCAGCTGGCTGTACATGCTTCCCAGCACCCTCGACGACATCGTCCTCGGGATCACCTACGTCGTGCGCGGGGAGGATCATGTCACCAACACCGCGGTGCAGGTCCAGATGTTCGAGGCGCTCGGGGCGACCGCTCCCAATTTCGCTCACGAAGCCCTTCTGGTCGGGTCCGAAGGCAAGCTTTCCAAGCGCCTGGGCTCGATCGGCGTCGAAGCCATGAAGGAGGCGGGAATCGAGCCGATTGCGATGGTCGCCAAGCTTGCGCGGGTCGGAACCAGCCTTCCCGTCGAGCCCATGACGGACGTGTCGGCTCTGATCGAATCCTTCGACTTCGCCACCTTCGGCCGGGCGCCGGCGCGGTTCGACCTGGACGAGCTTGCCCAGCTCAATGCGCGGATCGTCCACCAGCTGCCGTTCGAGGCCGTCGCCGCCCGGCTGCCGGCGGGAATGGCTCCGGAGGACTGGGCGGCGATCCGTCCGAACCTCAAGACGGTCGCCGAGGCCGCGGACTGGTGGGACATTCTTCACGGCCATGTCGAGGCGAAGGCCGGCGACGAGGATCGCGAGCTGATCGAGGCTGCCGCGGACGCGCTCGAAGCGATCGACTGGAGCGAGCCGCCCTGGCCGCAGCTCGTCGCTCGGCTCAAGGCCCGGACCGGGCGGGCCGGCAAGTCGCTCTTCCGTCCGCTCCGGCTCGCGCTGACCGGGCGCGAGAGCGGACCCGAGATGGCGGCCCTTCTGCCGCTCATCGGTCGGGACGAGGCCGAGGCTCGGCTGAGGGTCGCCCTCTAACCCTCACCCGTCATCCCGGCCCTCGCCGTCATCCCGGCCCTCCACCCGTCATCCCGGCGAAAGCCGGGACCTCAGAACAAGAAGTCTCGGCGGGTCTCCCCGAGGTCCCGCCTTCGTCGGGACGACGCCCGGGCCGCCGTCGGAACTTTCGGGCTTGTGTGACATTGTAACATAATGTTATGAGATATTGTCTCATGAGTCGCACAGCGACCGAATCAGGAGAGAGGCCATGTCGGAAGGCGCATTCTATGAACGGAAAAAGACCAGCCCGACCGCGCTCGCCGTCGTCGTGCTGATGCACGGCGCCGGGCTCACCGCTCTGGCGCTGGCCAAGCCCGAGATGCTCGACAAGGTGAAGATGCCGCCGATCATCGTCGATTTCGTCGAGAACCAGAAGCCGCCGCCGGAGGAGCCCCCCAAGCCGGTCGAGAAGGCGGTCACGCCGCCCGAAACGGTGATCACTCGGGTCAGGCCCGACATCGTGCTTCCGCCCATGCCCGGCCCCACCGTCGAATGGAAGGAGCCGCCGAAGCTGACCTTCCCCGATCCCGGGCCGATCGTGCTGCCGGCCCGGGAGCCCGCGATCACCGAGCCTCCGAAGGCGAAGAAGGTGGAGCCGGCCCGGGCTCGGGCCAACCTCGCCTCCTACGTCTCGGACGCCGACTATCCGTCGAGCGCGATCCGCAACGAGGAGGAGGGCATGACCCGCTTCCGGCTCGCCGTCGGCCCCGACGGAAAGGTGACCGAATGCACGGTCACCGCTTCGAGCGGCTCGTCGGCGCTCGATTCGGCGACCTGCAGGCTCATGAAGCAGCGCGCCAGGTTCACTCCGGCGCGCGACAGCGACGGCAGGCTCGTTCCGGACAGCGTGTCCAACGCCATCCGCTGGGTGCTTCCCGACTGAGCCGGCCGGGGGTGGCGGGGGAGCGGCCGAGCGCCTATCTTGGCGCGATGCCGCTTCCTCGTCCCGCCTCGCCCCGCGCCCTCTGGGCGGACCTGAGGGCCTTCGCCTCCGAGCGCCGGCCGCATCACTGGATCGCGCTCGCGCTCGCCGTCGCCATGCCGTTGGCGATCATCTTCGTCTTCGACCTCGACGGCCGAACCAACATCATGCCCGGCCCGCAGCTGATCTACGTGGAGAGCTGGCCCGCCAACCGCACCGAAGAGCAGATCAAGGCGGAGCAGAAGGTCGACCAGGCGGCTCGCGAGAAGGCGATGAAGGAGCGCCAGCAGCAGTTCAAGAAGCTCGACCAGAAGCTCGAGCGGCTCGGAATTTGAGCGACGACGCCCGCTGGATGGCGCTCGCCGTCGAGCTGGGCGAGCGGGGCCGGGGAAGCACCGCTCCCAATCCCAATGTCGGATGCGTGATCGTGCGCGAGGATAAGGTCACCGGCGAGGGCTGGACCCGGCCCGCCGGCCGGCCCCATGCCGAGGCGGTCGCCCTGGCCGAGGCGGGCCCGGCGGCGCGCGGTGCCACCGCCTATGTGACTCTGGAGCCATGCTGCCATCGAAGCGCTCGCGGGCCGGCCTGCGCCGACCTGCTGGTCGAGGCGGGGGTCGCCCGGGTCGTCGCCGCGATCGCCGATCCGGATCCGCGCATGGCGGGCGGCGGCCTCGAACGGCTGCGAGCCGGCGGGATCGAGGTCGAAACCGGCCCCGGAGCCCCGGAGGCCGAGCGATCGATGGCCGGTTTCCTCACTCGAATCCGCCTCGGCCGGCCCTTCGTGACCTTGAAACTCGCAATGTCGCTCGACGGAAAGATCGCATTGCCCTCCGGGGAAAGCCGCTGGATCACCGGCGAGGACGCGCGCGCGCATGTTCATCTCGAGCGGGCTCGAAGCGACATGATCCTGGTCGGCCGCGGCACCTACGAGCGCGACCGGCCGAGGCTCGACGTCCGGCTGCCTGGGCTCGAGGAACGCTCGCCGCGCCGGGCGCTTCTCACTCGCGGCGAGGCGGTGGATGGCTGGACTCGGCTCGGGGCGCCCGAGGAAATATACGGCCTCGGCGAGGTCAATGACCTGCTTGTCGAAGGCGGCTCGGCCACCGCATCGGCCTTCCTCGCGGCGGACCTCGTCGATCGAATGCTGATCTACAGGGCGCCGATCCTGATCGGGGAGGGCAAATCCTCGGTCGGCTATATCGGCCTGACCGATCTCGCCGACGCCCATCGCCGCTGGACCCTCGCCGACAGCCGGATGCTCGGCATCGACCGCCTCGAAGTCTACGAGCGCCAGCGGGATTAACGCGTCAAGCGATTGCCTGGGCCGAACGATTCAATGTCGGCGCACGAGGTTCCGGAACCGGCCGCATTCAGCGCACCGCGCCCAGCGTGAGAAGCAAGGCGATCGTCGACCGAAAAATCATCCGCATTTCGAGCTCCCCCAAGCCCGGCTTCAGCCTCGCTCGGACCGGCCGGCGGCCCGATGATATCATCGCCGGGAGCGATTCCAAGTGAGGGATCCCATCGGACAAGTTCAGCATGACGGACGCGGGCCGGGCCGCTAAAGGCGGGGCGGAATGTTCACCGGAATCATCACGGATGTCGGCCGCGTCCTCGCGGCGGAGGAGCGGGGCGACCTGCGCCTGAGGATCGCCTGCGCCTACGACATGGCGAATGTCGACCTGGGCGCGTCGATTGCCTGCTCGGGGGTGTGCCTCACCGTCGTCGACAAGGGCGAGAACTGGTTCGCGGTCGACGTGTCGGGGGAGACCCGCAGCCGAAGCGCGCCTGGCCTTTGGAAGCAGGGCGCACGGCTCAACCTCGAGCGCTCGCTCCGGCTAGGGGACGAGCTCGGCGGGCATATCGTCACCGGCCATGTCGACGCGGTCGGCGAGGTCGAGGCGGCGGTCGATGTCGGCGGATCGGTGAGGCTGACCGTGATCGCGCCCGCGGAGCTCGAGGGCTATATCGCACCCAAGGGTTCGATCGCCCTCGACGGAGTGTCACTGACCGTGAACGAGGTCGAGCCGGTGTCCGACGGGGTGAGGTTCGCCCTCAACATCATCCCGCACACTGCGGAGCAGACGAGCTTCGCCGACGTCGCGCCGGGGCGGAAGGTCAATGTCGAGATCGACATCCTAGCCCGCTACATCGGCCGGATGCTCGAGCTGAGGCGCTGAGGTGGAACGCGGATTCCTCTCCTCACCCGAGGAGCTGATCGACGAGGCGCGCAACGGACGCATGTTCATCCTCGTCGACGACGAGGATCGGGAAAATGAGGGCGACCTGGTCATCCCCGCCCAGATGGCGACTCCCGACGCGATCAACTTCATGGCCAAGCACGGCCGGGGCCTGATCTGCCTTGCGCTGACCCGGCAACGGGTCGAGCAGCTCGGGCTCGAGCTGATGAGCCGCAACAACGGCACTCGCCACGAAACCGCGTTCACGACCTCGATCGAGGCGAAGGAGGGGGTGACGACCGGCATCTCCGCCGCCGACCGCGCTCGCACCGTCTCGGTGGCGATCGACTCGGCGAAGGGCCGCGAGGACATCTGCACGCCCGGCCATGTCTTTCCGCTCGTCGCGCGCGACGGCGGAGTGTTGATCCGCGCCGGTCATACCGAGGCCGCGGTCGACGTCGCGCGCCTGGCGGGCCTCAACCCCTCGGGCGTGATTTGTGAGATCATGCGCGAGGACGGGACGATGGCGCGGATGGACGATCTCGTCGCCTTCGCCCAGCTTCACGGCCTCAAGGTCGGAACGATCCGCGACCTCATCGCCTATCGGCTGAAGAAGGACCATCTCGTCGAGCAGACCGGCGAGGCGAGCTTCGAGAGCCGCTGGGGCGGGGTCTGGACGGCGAAGAGCTTCCTCAACAAGGCGCTCGGCACGGAGCAGGTGGCTCTGGTGAAGGGCTCGATCGATCCCTCGAGGCCGACCCTGGTGCGGATGCACCAGCTCAGCCTGTTCGCCGACGCTTTTGGGGAGGAAGGCGGGCGGGGCGGGATGCTTCGCGGGGCGATGAAGATCATCGGCGAGGAAGGAAGCGGAGTCATCGTCGTCCTCAACCGCGCCATGCCGGACGCCCTGTCGGCAGCGCTCAACCTGCGGTCGGGAAAGGGTGACGCCAAGGGGCCGGACGAGCTGAGGGATTATGGCGGAGGGGCCCAGATCCTGTCGGCGCTCGGAGTCCACGACATGGTGCTCCTGACCAACACCCACCATACTCCGGTCGCGCTCGGCGGCTACGGCCTCGCCATCGTCGGCGAGCGGCCGATTCCGCTGGAGGATTGAGATGGCCCGGATCCTGATCATCGAGGCGCGATTCTACGACCATTTGAACGACCTGCTTCTGCAGGGCGCGCGGGCTGCGATCGAGGCCGCGGGTCACGACCATGAAACGGTGACGGTGCCGGGCGCGCTCGAGGTGCCGGCGGCGATCGCTCTGGCGGCGGAGACGGAGCGTTTCGACGGCTTCGTCGCTCTGGGCGTCGTCATCCGCGGCGAGACCTATCATTTCGAGATCGTCGCCGGCGAAAGCGCGAGGGGAATCATGGCCCTGACCCTCGATGGCCTCGCGATCGGCAACGGCATCCTCACCGTCGAGAACGAGGCCCAGGCGCTCGCCCGGGCGCGTCCGGACGAGAAGGACAAGGGCGGCGAGGCGGCCAAGGCGGCGCTCGCGATGATGGCTTTGAAGGAGCGGTTCGCCTGACGCGCAGCCCCGGCCGGCCCAGGGGCCAGGCTCACCGCCTCAGCCAGTGCTTCCACATGAACCAGGCGAGCACGGCCGCGCCGATGACGACGCAGAAGGCGACGACGCCCCAGAAAGCCCAGGGGGCCTTCGCATAGGGAATGCCTTCGACATTCATTCCGAGCAGGCCGGTGATGAAGGTCAGCGGCAGGAAGATGAAAGCGACGATCGAGATGAGCAGGGCCCTCGTCTCCATCTGTTCGCCGCGCAGGTCGGTGAGCTGCTCGTGGAGGAGGGCGGCGCGCTCGCGCACCGCTTCCAGCTCCTCGGTCATCCGCGCGAAGCGGTCGGCCGCCTCGCGGATGTGGAGCCGGTCCTCTTCGGCAAGCCACAGGAAGTCGAGATCCGCGAGGGTGACCAGCGCGTCGCGATTGGGCGCTACGAAGCGGCGGTAGGCGATCGAATCGGACCGGATCCGGGCGATCGAGCTTCGCAGCCGGTAGAGTGCGCGGCTGTCGTCGAGCTCGCTCTCATGATCGTCGAGAGTGTCGCCGAGCTGGGCGACCTCGGGGTCGAGCTCCTTGGATATCGCGCGAGCGAAGGCTGCGACGAGGTCCCCGGGGTCGAGGATCGTTCCTCTTTCCATCTGCGCTGCCACCGCCGCGGTGGCGGCCAGCGGGCGGCGGGTGACGCTGTTGACCTTGCCCCTTCTGATCCACATTCGGATCGAAACCAGCCGGTCCGAATCGTCCAGCTCCTCCGCGGCGGGCCCGCGCAGGTTGACGATCGCGCCTTCCTCGATCCGATCGCAGCGCGGGCGAGTCTCAGTCGCGACCAAGGCATTGGCGGCGACGTCGGGAATGTCGTTGCCTCGGAGCAGGCCAAGCTCCTCCTCGCTGCCCGCATCGATATGGACCCAGATGAAGCCGGGCCCGGCGTAGAGCGCGGCCTCCTCGGCCGTGACGGTCCGAGCGGGTCCGTCGCCGACGAGCATGGCCGCGCAGCTCATCTAGAGGCCGGCCAGATAGTCGCGCAGCGCCGGGGCGACGTCGCCCCGCTTCAGCGCCAATGCCACGTTGGCGATGACGAAACCGAGCGTATGGCCGCAATCGTGGCGCTCGCCGTCGAAGGCGAGGCCGTGAAAGGGCTGCTTGCCGATCATCGCCGCCATAGCGTCGGTCAGCTGGATCTCCCCTCCGGCGCCGCGGCCGACCTTGCCCAGCGCGTCCATGATCTCCGGCTGGAGGATGTAGCGGCCCGGAAGCATCAGGTTCGAAGGCGCCGTGCCCGCCGCGGGCTTCTCGACAAGCCCCCGAATCTCGGTGAGACGACCGTCGGTCCCGCCGGGATCGACGACTCCATATTTGTGGGTCTCCTCCGGCGGCACCTCGAGCACCGCGACGACGTTGCCGCCGACCTTGTCGTAGGCGTCGACCAGCTGCCGGGTGCAATTGGGGCTTCCGACCATCACTTCGTCGGGAAGGAAGACGGCGAAGGGCTCATCGCCGACGATTTCGCGCGCGCACCAGACGGCATGGCCGAGGCCGAGCGGCTCCTGCTGGCGAACCGAAACGACCGAGCCCGCCGGCAGGCGAGTGCTGCCGAGGACGTCGAGCGACTTGCCGCGGGCGGTCATGGTCGCCTCGAGCTCGAAGGCGATGTCGAAATGATCCTCGAGCGCGGTCTTGCCCCGACCGGTGACGAAGATCATCTGCTCGATCCCCGCCTCGAGCGCCTCCTGGACGGCATATTGGATGAGCGGCCGGTCGACGACCGTCAGCATCTCCTTCGGGATCGCCTTGGTGGCGGGCAGGAAGCGCGTGCCGAGGCCGGCGACGGGGAAGACCGCCTTTCTGACTTTCTTCAACATTATCTCCGGATCTTGCGGCGGGCCGGCGGATCAGCCGGTGGGCGGAAGGTCGAACGGATCGTCCTCCCGCTCCTCGGAGCGGCGGAGGCCGTCGTCCTGGCGGGCGGGACGGGCGTTGGCGGGCGGAGTCAGAAGCTCGTCGGTGGTCGGAGCCCGGGCCGCCATGGCCGGCTTGACCGGCATTCCCACTCCCGCCTGAGGCTGCAGCGGCTCCATATTGCCGCAGGCGGCGAGGCCGGCGAGGCCGGCAAGGGCGAGAAGGATGCGCATGGTGACGCCGCCGCCATAGCCGAAGCGGACCCGCCCGGCCAAGGCCTATCGGCGCCCTTGCCGCGACGGCGCGGCCGACCTAGGCGGCGGCATGCGGCCGATCCTGCTTCTGCTCCTCGCCCTCGCCGCCTGCGAACCGGAGGCGGTTGGGAGCAATTCGGCGGGTCCCGACCAGCCCGGCTGGTCCGGGCCGCAGCAACCCCCGCCGACCGGCAGGCTTGACCGCGCTTATGCCGGAACCATGGCTCCGGCGGTCGCCTTCGAGGACCCCCGCGGGGCGCCCGCGACCCTCGCCGATTTCCGCGGCCGGCCGCTGCTCGTCAATCTGTGGGCGACCTGGTGCGCGCCGTGCGTGGCCGAAATGCCGACTCTCGACGCCCTGGCCGAGCGCGAGGGCGAGCGGCTGGAAGTTCTGACGGTGAGCCAGGATCTCAACGGCCGCGACAAGGTCGAGGCCTTTTTCGACAAGCGCGGCTACCGCCGCCTTGAGACCTGGCTCGATCCGGAAATGGCTCTGATGGCCGCGCTCAAGGTCGATACTTTGCCGACCACGATCCTTTACGATGCGCAGGGCCGCGAGCTGTGGCGAGTCACAGGCATGGAGGATTGGGAAAGCGGCCGGGCGGCGCTGCTCCTTCGCGAAGGCCTCAGTCCCGAAGCAGCTCGTTGATGCCGGTCTTGGAGCGGGTGCGGGCGTCGACCCGCTTGACGATGACGGCGCAGGCGAGGCCTGGACCGCCGTCGCGGCCGGGCAAGGTGCCTGGAACGACCACCGAATAGGCCGGGACCCGTCCCATATGGACCTCGCCGCTGTCGCGGTCGACGATCTTGGTCGAGGCGCCGATGAACACGCCCATCGACAGCACCGCGCCCTGCTCGACGATGACTCCCTCGGCAACCTCGGAACGGGCGCCGATGAAGCAATCGTCCTCGACGATCACCGGTCCGGCCTGGAGCGGCTCCAGCACTCCGCCGATTCCGGTGCCTCCGGAGATGTGGACGTTGCGGCCGATCTGGGCGCAGCTCCCGACCGTCGCCCAGGTGTCGACCATCGTCCCTTCGCCGACCCAGGCGCCGATGTTGACGAAGCTCGGCATCAGCACCGCACCCTTGCCGAGGAAGGCGCCGCGGCGGACGATCGCGCCCGGCACGGCCCGGAAGCCTGCGCCGGCGAACCGGTTCGGGCCCCAGCCGTCGAACTTTGAGGGCACCTTGTCCCACCAGTGGGCGCCGCCCGGACCTCCCGGAATCGCCTCCATCGGAGTCATACGGAAGGAGAGGAGCACGGCCTTCTTCAGCCATTGATTGACGATCCAGCCGTCCGCGCCTTTCTCGGCGACCCGCGCCTCGCCCGAATCGAGCAGGGCGATGGCCGCCTCGACCGCCGGTTTCACGCCGCCGTCGTCGGCGCCGAGCGACTCGCGCCGTTCCCAGGCCTCCTCGATGACGGCCCTCAGCGCGTCGCTCATGCCCCATCTCCTCCGGTGATCGCGGTCAGCCAGTCGCCGATATCTTCAATGCGGTAGTCGATAAAGGCGGGATCGGCGTCGTGGCTGGCCTGCTCGGAGTCGTTGTCGACCCACACCGTGGTCATTCCCAGCCGCTTCGCCGGGACGAGGTTGCGCGCCATGTCCTCGGCGAACAGGGCATGCCGGGGAGCGATGGCGAGCCGATCGCACATCGCCGAATAGGCGCGCGGGTCCGGCTTGGGCACATAGTCCATGGCGTGGATGTCGTGGACCCCGTCGAAGGCGTTGGCGAGGCCGAGCCGGTCGAGCACGCGCCGGGCATAGGCTTCGTCGCCGTTGGTGAAGACGAACTTGCGGCCGGGCAGCCGGTCGAGCGCGGCCACCACCCGCGGGTCGGCGACGAGCCGGGCCAGATCGATGTCGTGGACGTAATCGAGGAATTCGCGGGGATCGACGCCATGCTCCTTCATCAGCCCGGCCAGGGTGGTGCCATGGTCGCGGAAGAAGCCCTTCTGGATGATTCGCGCTTCCGCCGTGGCGCAGCCGAGGCGTTGTGCGATATATTCGCCCATCCGAACGTCGATCAGCTCGAACAGGTTGGTCGAGGCGGGATAGAGGCTGTTATCGAGATCGAAGATCCAGCAGTCGATCGACGCGAGCGGGGCGGGGAGCATGGGGGCCGTCATAAGGGGAGTCGAGCCTTCAGCAAATTGAAAGCATCGCGGGAGTAGGAACGAATCGGAAATCTCTAAGATTTTGAGATGTTTAGCCGGAAGGGTGGGGATGAACGCCAGCCTCGCACGCACTATGCTGCTGACGACCGCTTGCGCGGCCGCCCTCGTCCTTTCGGGCTGCGGAGGCGGTGGCAGCGGCGGCGGCGGCGGTCCGGCGCCGATCTCGGCGCCCCCGCCCGCACCGCCGCCTCCGCCGCCCCCCCCGCCGCCCCCACCCCCGCCGCCGCCTCCGGCACCGGCCGGGACCAGCTTCAACGACTCGGAATATGCGCGCTCGAACGGGGCCAGCGCCCACTCGTCCATCTCCGCCTACAATAGCGGGGCGACCGGGCGAGGCGTGAAGGTCGCGGTCGTCGACACCGGAATCAATGCCGGGCTTTCCGATTTCGCGGGCCGGATCGATCCCGCCAGCCGCGACATGGTCGCCGATCGAGGTGTCGTCGACACCGAAGGCCATGGCACGGCAGTCGCAGCGGTGGTCGCCGCGGCCAGGGACGGCCTCGGCATCCATGGCGTCGCCTTCGACTCGACGATCCTTTCGCTGAACACGTCGGATCCGACCGACTGCGACCCGGACGACGGCTGCTCGCACAGCAGCCTCGACATCGCCCGGGCGATCGATTTCGCCCGCCAAAGCGGCGCGAGGGTGATCAACATCTCCCTCGGCGGCCCCGACCCGAGCAGCACGGTGAACAGCGCCATCGGCCGTGCCGCCGCCGCGGGCATCCTCGTCGTCATGTCGGCCGGCAATGCCGGCGATGAGCCGGGCGGCGAGAGTCCCGAGGGATTCGTCCTTACCGCCGCCGGAGCCGGCAACGTCATCATCGCCGGAGCGATGGACGCCGCCCGGGCCACCGCCCCCTTCTCGAACAAGGCCGGAGCGGGCGCGGCGACCTATCTCACTGCGATCGGCGTCCGAGTGCGGTCGCCGGACCAGACCGGCACCAATTTCCTGTGGTCGGGGACCTCCTTCTCCGCCCCGGTGATCAGCGGCGCGGCCGCACTGCTCGCCGGCGCCTTTCCCAACCTCACCGGCCAGCAGATCATGGCCATCCTCCTCAACAGCGCCGACGATGCCGGGGCCGTGGGCACCGATCCGATCTTCGGCCGAGGAATTCTCAATGTCGGCCGGGCCTTCCAGCCCCAGGGGGCCCTCAGCCTTCCAAGCGGCAAGGAGATCGATGCCGGAGCCGGCGCCGGCAACGCCTCGACTCCGATGGGCGACGCCAAGGCCGGGGTGGCCGGAATGGTCGTCCTCGACGGCTATTCGCGGGCTTATGCCATGACCCTCGTCTCGGCGCTGCGGAGCGCCGAGCCGGAGCGGCCGCTCGGCCAGGCGCTCCAGCCGGGGCTCAGCACCGCCGCCTCTGGAGCGCGGGGAGTCGCCGTGTCCATCACCGTCGAGCGCAGGGTGGCCGGCCAGCCGCAGGTGGGCCTGGCCCAGCTGGGGCTGACCTATGAGGATGCCCGCAAGGCGCGGGTGCTGTCGGGCGTCGCGATCAGCCGGCTCGGCCCGCGCACGGCCTTCGCCCTTGGCCTTTCGGAAAGCGGCAAGATGCTGGAGCGCCGGCTCACCGGTCATTATCGGGACGGCTTCCTCGTCGCCCGCGACCCGATGGGCCGGATGGGCTTCCAGGGGGACGCCGCCGGCAGCCTTGGCCTTCGCCGCCAGCTCGGCCGGATCGGAATGACCGTCACCGCCGAGCGCGGCGAGGTTCTTCAGCCCGGCTTCGACCGTTCGATCGCCAGGCCCCGCTACGCCAGCGGCGCGGTGAGCTTCGACCGCCGCTTCGGCCGGGCGCGCCTGAGCCTCGGCGCCACCCGGCTGGAGGAGCAGGGCACGGTGGTCGGCGCCCGCTTCTCTCCGACGATCGGCGCCGGCGGAGGGACCAGCTGGTTCGCCGATGCAAGCGCCGCGCTCGACCTCGGCCGCGGGTGGGACGCTTATGCCGCCTATCGCCGCGGCTCGACGTCGGTGGCGGGCGGGGGCGGGCTGGCGCAGGGCGGTCGGCTCGCCACCGACGCCTGGACGCTGGACGTCGGCAAGGCCGGCGCCCTGACCGCAGGGGATCGCTTCGCCCTGAGGCTGATGCAGCCGCTTCGAGTCCGCTCGGGCGGCTTCGATCTCAGCGTTCCGGTTTCCTACAGCTACGACACCCTGAGCGCCGGCTACGAGACCCGCTTCTTCAACCTGGCGCCGACCGGCCGCGAGATCGACCTGGAGGCCGCTTACGGAATGGACCTAGCCGGCGGCGCCGGCCATCTGAGCGCGAACGCCTTCGTCCGGCGCGATCCCGGCAATGTCGCGGCGATGGACGCCGATCTCGGAGCCGCGATCCGGTTCACGCTCGGCTTCTAGTCGCGAGCGATCGTTCGATCGTCATGTGTGGTCAGTTTCAGGCGACGAGAATCACCGCGACTCGGCTTCTCCCGGCGTGCCGCGGCGGCGCCAGGGCCAGCGGCCCTCGATCTCGGTCTCGAGCGAGAAGCTGAGAAAGGTGCGGATCAGAACGATGAGGCCGAGCAGGCCCACGCTCCGGAAGGTGAGCGGCGCGGTGACCGTGGCGACGATGTCGGCGCCGACCAGTATCTCCAGCCCGAGGAGGATTCCACGGCCGAGATTGGCGCGGTAGCGTTCATAGGCGCGCACCCCGTTGCCCGAGCGCAGGTCGAGGATCAGGAAGCGGGCGGTGGCCCACAATATGCCGGCGACGATGACGAGGACCCCGAACAGCTCCAGGCCGGTGGCGACCGGCTCCATCAGCCGGGTGAGGGCGTGAGGGCTCGCTGCCGGCTCGACCATTCTCATTCTCCCCTTGGCCAGGACTCGACGATGAGGATCTTGAGGTCGCGGTCCGGCCGCCAGTTCCTCTTGCGCATCTCGAAGCGGGTCGGCGAGATCTTCCTCACGCCCTCGCCGCAGAAGCTGACCAGGTTGCCGGCGGCGCCCTTGTCGACCACCAGCCTGAAATCGCCGATCGCCGACCGCCAGTTGGCGCCGGTGGTCAGGATGTAGCCGATCCGCTGCTCCGGAGCGGCTCCCCGGCTCCGAAGCCGGTCGATTCCGGCGAGGAAGGCGGGCTCGACGCAATAGTCGCGGATCATCGCCCGGCCTTCGGGACTGGTCCTGAATTCGGGAAAGCCGAGCGCCGCATCGACGCTTCCCCCGGCCCCCGGAACGTAGCGATGCTCGACGACGAGGTCGCGCCCGGGCGGGAAGGCCTGCTCCCAGAACCAGCTTTCCCTGACCGTCCAGACGGGAGCCAGGTGGTGCTCCCAGCCTCGGCCGGCATCGAATTCGTCGGCCTCGGCGAGGCCGAGCTTCACCAGCCTGGCTTTGTCCGCGGGCTTCAGCCGGTCCAGGGCCTCGCTCCCCGAATCCGGCGCCAGCCCCATTGCCGTGAGCAGGGCCGTGTGGTCGCGGCCGCGCAGAACCGCCTTGCGTTCGACCTTCATGGCCACCGGCCGCCCGTCGACGCGGGTCCGGAAGCCGGAGGGGTAGGCAACGTCCATCTCGCGCTCCTCGCGCAGGTCGCGGTCCGGCATCGGGAAGGCGACCATGGTCCGGACGTCGTTCGGGGAGCGATTCCGGAAGACGTAGCGCACCCGCACTTCGGCCGCCGAGACGAACAAATCCTCGGAGACCATGTCGATGTCCGAGCTTCGGGTGAGGACCAGCCCGCCCGCCGCATGCTCGGCGGTGCTGTCGTTGGCCGAAGCCGGAACGGCGAGGGCAAGAGCCACAAGGATGGGAAGGGCGGCCTTCATGCCCGGAGCTTATCGACGTCGGGCGCCAGCGTCACCCCGGCCTTCGCCGCGACGGCGCTTCGAGTCAGTTGATCGAGATGACTCCGTCCACCGCACGCCATTCGGCCGGGCGGACGAGATGCTGGTGGGCGATCCGGACGGAGTGGAGCACGGCGTCGATGTCGGTGCGCCAATGGTCGAGGAAGCGGTGAAGCACCGGGAATCGCGGAGCGACGTCATATTGCTGCCAGACGAACAGCTGGATGAGCTTGGGATGGTCGGGGAGGAAATAAGCGACCTCGGCGGTCATGAGGCCGTAGCCCTGGACCTGAAGCAGGAAATCGCGGTCGTTCATCGCGCCCTCCGAAACGTTTCGGGCGCAGCATAGCCGAACAGGGTTAACGGCAAACTAACCATATTCCGGGCGAGTCTCCTCGCTTGGGCTGGGAGCGGAAATACGCCGGAGACGCGAACGCGTTCCGCTAGCGGAGCGGCTTGCCGAAGACGACCAGGCGCTCGACCTCGGCGAAGCCGGCCGCCTCGTGCCAGCGGTGGCTGACGTCGTTGCCGAGCAAGGCGTCGGAGCCGAGATGCGCCAGCCCCAGGTCTCGCCCCCATTGCTCCACCGCGGCGAGCAGCGCCCTGGCGAGGCCGCGGCGGCGGTGCTCCGGCTCAACCCAGATGCCTTCGAGATAGGCGGCCGGGCCGGCCGCGCCTTCCGCATAATTGCGCACCGACGCTTCGGCGAAGCCGACCAGGCGGCCTTCCGACTCCGCCACCAGGCCGATCGTGCCGGGCTCGCCGGGAAGCTCTCGATCCAGCTCGGCGGGGTCCTCGTCCGGCCAAAGCCGGCGCCGCATCGCCGCCCAGGCCGCGAAATCCGGCTCGCCGGCCGGACGGACGATCATCTTCAGACCGTGAAGCTCTCGCCGCAGCCGCACTGGCCCTTGGCGTTGGGGTTCTCGAAGACGAAGCCGGCGGTGAAATCGTCCTCGCGCCAGTCCATCGTCGATCCGATCAGGTAAAGGACCGAGGCGCCGTCGATGAAGAAGGCACCCCCCGGAGTATCGATCCGTTCGTCGAGCGGGCTCGCCTCGGCGACATAGTCGACGCTGTAGGCGAGGCCGGAGCAGCCGCGCCGGGGAGTCGACAGCTTGACTCCGATCGTTCCTTCCGGAGCTCGAGCCATGAGGGCGGCGACGCGCGCCTCCGCGCCGGGGGTGAGGGTCAGCGCGGCCCGGCGGGCGCGGCGGGGGGCGACGGCAACGGTCATAGCTTGCTCCAATAAGCCCGTTCGCGTCGGGACGAACGGATGTCTTCGCTCATCCGCATCATCACAGCATTCCCAGTTCGAGCTTGGCTTCGTCGCTCATCTTCTGCGGGTCCCAGGGCGGGTCCCAGACCAGCTCGACCTCGGCATGTCCGATTCCCGGCACGGAGCCGATCCGGAGCTCGACCTCGCCGGGCATGGATTCGGCGACGGGACAGTTCGGAGTGGTCAGAGTCATCTTGACCAGCGCGTGCTTCTCCGGCGTGATCTCGACATCGTAGATGAGGCCGAGATCGTAGATGTTGACCGGGATTTCCGGGTCGTAAATGTCCTTGAGCGCCTCGATCACGGCTTCGTACAGGTCGCCGGCGGGCTCGGCGGGCTTCTGCTGCGCCAGGAATCCTTCGAGATAGTCGCGCTTGCGCCCGAAGGTCTCGACCGCCTCCGACACGCGCGCTTTGGGGGGCGGAGTCACGCTCTCCACCTCCTCGACCTCGATTCTGCGCTCCTCGTTCACCGGAAGATCCTTCTGACCCGTTCAAGCCCCTTGACCAGGGCATGGATGTCGCCCGGTCCGTTATACACCCCGAAGCTGGCGCGCGCGGTCGAATCCACCCCGAGATGCGCCATCAGCGGCTGGGCGCAATGATGGCCCGCGCGGATCGCCACCCGGCTCTCGTCCAATATGGTGCCGATGTCGTGCGGATGCACCCCTTCCAGGGCGAAGCTGACGATTCCCGCCGAATCGTCCGGCCCGAACAGCCGGACGCTGTTGATCGAGGCGAGGGCGTCGCGGGCTTCGCGGACCAGGGCCGCCTCATGCGCTCCGATCGCCTCGAGGCCGATCGACTCGACATAGCCTACCGCCGCCTCGAGGCCGAGCACTCCGACGACGTGAGGCGTGCCGGCCTCGAAGCGCGCGGGCGGCGGGGCGTAGGTGGTGCGGTCGAAGCCGACTCGGTCGATCATCGCCCCGCCCCCCTGCCAGGGCGGCATCGCGGCGAGCAGCTCGGCGCGGCCCCACAACACTCCGATCCCGGTCGGGCCGTAGAGCTTGTGACCGGAGAAGACGTAGAAGTCGCAGCCGATCGCGGCGACGTCCACCGGCATTCGGGGCACCGCCTGGCAGCCGTCGAGGAGGAGCAGGGCGCCGGCGGAATGGGCCAGCTCCGCCGCCCGCTTGGCATCGAGCACCGAGCCGAGCACGTTGGAGACGTGGGCGAGCGCGACGATCCGGTGCCGGCGGGTCAGAATGTCGGCCATTGCACCCAGGTCAATGCGGCCGTCGTCGGTGAGCGGGGCGACGTCGATCGAGGCGCCGGTGCGCTCGGCGATCAGCTGCCAGGGGACGATGTTGGAATGATGCTCCAGAGTGGAGAGCAGGATTCGGTCGCCCGGCCGGAGATTGGCACCGCCCCAGCTTTGGGCGACGAGGTTGATGCCCTCGGTCGCGCCCCGGACGAAGACGATCTCGTCCGGCGAAGGCGCGCCGATGAAGCCGGCGACCCGCCGGCGCGCCGCCTCGAACGCCAGGGTCATTTCCGAGGAGCGCTGGTAGACGCCCCGGTGGACCGTCGCATAGGTCTCGGAATAGCCGCGCGCGATGGCGTCGATCACCGCTCGCGGCTTCTGGGCGGTGGCCGCGGTGTCGAGATAGGACCAGCCCTCGGGGATGGCCGGGAAATCGGCGACATGGTCGAGCGGGCGGGTGGAGGTGACCATGTCCATCAACTCCGGCTCCTTTCCCGAACTCCGTTCGGGCTGAGCTTGTCGAAGCCCCTTCCTTCCGTTCCCGATCGGGAGGCAGAAAGGGAGGCCTTCGACAAGCTCAGGCCGAACGGTTCGGGGCGAGGGGCCGAGGTCATTCCCGGCCTCCGAACCACTTTTCGACGTCCGAGTGCATCGCCTCGCGCACGGCCTCGTCCCCCGCCCGGTCGATTGCATCGGCGACGAAGGCGCGGGTGAGCAGGGCCTTGGCCTCGGCTTCCGGGACTCCGCGGCTGGCCATGTAGAAGAGGGCATCGCGGTCGAGCTCGCCGACGGTGGCGCCGTGGGCGCATTTGACGTCGTCGGCGAAGATTTCGAGCTCGGGCTTGGCGTTGATCGTCGCGGCGCGGCTGAGCATGATGCCCTTCAGGGACTGCTCGCCGTCGGTCTTCTGAGCCCCCCGGGCGACCTCGACCCGGGCCGCGACCGAGCAGGTGGAGCGATCGTCGGCGACCGAGCGCCAGACCTGGCGGCTGGTGCCGCCGGGCGCGGAATGGCGGAGGACGAGATTGGCGTCATGACGCTGCCGGCCGCGCGCGAGCAGGGCTCCGCCCGCCTCGGCATAGGCGCCTTCCCCGCAGATCAGGATCTCGCCGTCGAAGCGGGTGTCGGCGCCGCCCGCGGCGAGGGTGGTGAGGACGAGGCTGGCGCCTTCCCCCACGCTTGCCCGGTCGGTGAAGCTCGCAAGGCCGGCACTGGCGAGGGACCGCCTGGCCAGCATAAGCCGGGCGCCCTTGACCAAGGTGATCCCGGTCAGCCGGTTGGTCCAGCCTTCGCCGACAAAGGTTTCGACCACCGAGGCCTGTGCGTCCGAGTCCAGCTCGATCTCGGCCGCGAGATGGTCGGCTCCGCCGGTCGAGACATGGACGATCTGGACCAGGCCGGGCGGCATATGGCCTCGGCCCAGCTTCAGCTTCCAACCGTCGCGGCCGGCGAGCCGGGCCAGGGCGTGACCGCCGGCCTCGACCGCGACCCGGCCGACCTCGATTCCGGCGGGCTGGCTCCGAGCCTCGACAAGCCTGCCGTCGACGAACAGCAGCCGGGGACCCTCGACCTCGCCGTCGAGCCAGGGCAGCGTCTCTGGCGCGGCCCCGGACGGGCGGCGCGCGGCCAGCTCCGGAAGCGCCGAGAGATCGCTCCAGCGCCAGCCTTCCGCTTTCGGCGAGGGGAGGAACGAGGGTCGGAGGCCGAATCTCACGCCGCCATCTCCCCATAGCCTTCGCGCTCGAGCTGCCGGGCGAGGTCGGGACCGCCGGAACGGACGATCCGGCCTTCCGCCAGGACGTGGACGAAATCCGGCACGACCAGGTCGAGCAGGCGCTGGTAATGGGTGATGAGCAGGACCGCCTTGTCGGGCCTCCGCATGATCCGGTTGATTCCGTCGGCGACGATTCGAAGTGCGTCGATGTCGAGGCCGCTGTCGGTCTCGTCGAGCACCGCCAGCCTGGGGTCGATGATGCCCATCTGCACCATCTCGTTGCGCTTCTTCTCGCCGCCCGAAAAGCCGACGTTCACGCCCCGCTTCATCATGTCCATCGACATTCCGAGCGCATCGGCCTGCTCGCGAGTCAGCCGAAGGAAGTCGCCGGCGGAGATCTCGACCTCGCCGCGCGCCCGGCGCTGGGCGTTGAGCGCGGTGCGGAGGAACTGGACGTTGGAGACTCCCGGAATCTCGACCGGATATTGGAAGCCGAGGAACAGGCCGGCCGCGGCGCGCTGGTCGGGCGCCATGTCGAGAAGGTCGACGCTCTCCTCGTCACCCCGGACTTGATCCGGGGTCCGCCTTTCGGCCTCTCCGGCAGGAAGTGAGGTGGATGCCGGATCAAGTCCGGCATGACGGGGAAGGGTGAGGGTGACCGAGCCCGCCGTCACCTCATAGCCGGGCCGCCCGCCGAGCACATAAGCGAGGGTCGACTTGCCGGCGCCGTTCGGGCCCATGATGGCGTGCACCTCGCCCGCGTTCAAGGCGAGGGTCAGGCCCTTGAGGATCGGCTTGCCGGCCACCGTGGCGTGTAGATTTTCAATCCGCAGCACTGTCCATCCCATTCACAATCTCTTGCTCGAGCTCTCTGACTTCCCGATAAATTTGCAGGAGCCTGGCATTCTGATCGTCGGCCCGCGAGGGGTCATCAGGCTCCAGCGTTGCTCTGGTGAAGGCGACAGCCAAATTTGCCGCGACAAGCCGCCAATCGGTCAGCTTGGCACGGATGACCGCCCGATTTTGAGGTTTTTCAAGGGCTTGTGTCCGCAATTTGGCCAGATGCGAGTTTACGACTTCCAGTCCCTCATAAATCTCGCGTGGCGCTGTCGACGGGCTGACCACTATCCCACGCTCCCCTCGAGGCTGATCCCCAGCAGCTTCTGAGCCTCCACCGCGAACTCCATCGGGAGCTGCTTCAGGACCTCGCGGGCGAAGCCGTTGACGATGAGGGCGACGGAATCCTCCTGGGAGAGGCCGCGCTGCATGGCGTAGAAGAGCTGGTCGTCGCTGATCTTCGACGTCGTCGCCTCATGCTCGATCTGGGCGGTGGGGTTGCGGACCTCGATATAGGGGACGGTGTGGGCTCCGCATTCGTCGCCGAGAAGCAGCGAATCGCACTGGGTGAAGTTGCGCACGTTCTCGGCATTGGCGAGGACCCGGACGAGGCCGCGATAGGTGTTGCTGGAGCGGCCGGCGCTGATGCCCTTGGAGACGATGGTCGAGCGGCTGCCCTTGCCGATGTGGATCATCTTGGTGCCGGTATCCGCCTGCTGCATGTTGTTGGTGAGCGCCACCGAATAGAACTCGCCGACGCTGTCCTCGCCCTGGAGGATGCAGGAGGGATATTTCCACGTGATCGCCGAGCCGGTCTCGACCTGGGTCCAGCTGATCTTCGACCGGGCGCCCCGGCAGGCGCCGCGCTTGGTGACGAAATTGTAGATGCCGCCCTTGCCTTCCGAGTCGCCCGGATACCAATTCTGGACGGTCGAGTACTTGATCTCGGCGTCGTCCATCGCGACCAGCTCGACCACGGCGGCGTGGAGCTGGTTCTCGTCGCGCATCGGAGCGGTGCAGCCTTCGAGATAGGAGACGTAGCTGCCCTTGTCGGCAACGATCAGGGTGCGCTCGAACTGGCCGGTGTTGGCGGCGTTGATCCGGAAATAGGTGCTGAGCTCCATCGGGCAGCGAACGCCTTCCGGGATGTAGACGAAGGTGCCGTCGGAGAAGACCGCGCTGTTGAGGCAGGCGAAATAATTGTCGCGCTGAGGGACCACGCTCCCCAGATATTTCCGGACCAGCTCCGGATACTCCCGGACCGCTTCGGAAATGGAGAGGAAGATGACTCCAGCTCGCTTCAGCTCCTCGCGGAAGGTGGTGGCGACGCTGACCGAATCGAACACGGCGTCGACCGCGACCTTGCGGGCGCCCTCGACTCCGGCGAGCACCTTCTGCTCCTCGATCGGGATTCCGAGCTTCTCGTAGGTCCGGCGGATCTCCGGGTCGAGCTCGTCCAGGGAGGCGAGGGTCGGCTTGGCCTTGGGTTCGGCGTAATAATAAGCGTCCTGGAAATCGATCGGCGGGATGTCGAGCTTGGCCCAGGTGACCTCCTCCATCGTCAGCCAGGCACGATAGGCCTTGAGGCGCCAGTCAAGCATCCAGGCGGGCTCGTTCTTCTTGGCCGAGATGTATCGCACCGTGTCTTCGCTGAGCCCTTTGGGCGCGAATTCCTGTTCGATGTCGGAGGTGAAGCCCCACTCATAGGTGGAGGCGCGGTCGACGGCCTCCTGGGCTTCGCGGTTGCGCACTTC
>DASVUZ010000059.1:0-9327 GCA_036386795.1 Allosphingosinicella sp. | reverse complement strand
CATGGTGACGGTCTTGATGTCGGCCTGGATGCCGGCGCCTCCGCCGGAGTCCGAGCCGGCGATGATGAGGATGCGGGGCGTCATCTCGCGTCCGTCCAACGGCCGTCACCCCAGCGAAGGCTGGGGTCCAAGCCGAGCCGGAGCCGCCGCAGGGGGGTGGGGGCACAGGCCTTGTTCGTCCCGCGCGCAATCGAGGGGCGTGGGCCCGGGCGCCGGGCGGGGGCTTCTCGACTTCGCTCGAAGCGAACGGGGGTGGGGGTGGTCGGAGTCCGGAGCAGCGCCCCTCGACTTCGCTCGGGACGAACGGGGGCGGGGGGGCGTAGCGGAGGATGGGTGGTGCCCAGGTCCTTCGATACGGGCCCTCGACAAGCTCGGTCCCTACTCAGGACGAACGGAGTCGGCATCTCCCGCCTCTTCACGCCGCCTTGACCGCCTCGCAGATGCTGTCGACCACCTCCTCGACCATCGCCTCGTCCTCGCCCTCGGCCATCACCCGGATCAAGGGCTCGGTGCCGGACTTGCGGATGACGAGGCGGCCCACGCCCTCCAGCCTCCGCTCGGCCGATTCGATCGCGGTCTTGACCCCCGCCGAGTCCAGCGGCGCGCCGCCGCCGAAGCGGACGTTCTTGAGAAGCTGGGGAAGCGGGTCGAACTGGTGGAGAAGCTCGCTCGCCGGGCCGCCGTCCTCGACCAGGCAGGCGAGCACCTGGAGGGCGGCGATGAGTCCGTCGCCGGTGGTCGAATAGTCCGAGAGGATGATGTGGCCGGACTGCTCGCCGCCGACGTTGAAGCCGCGCGTCCGCATCGCCTCGAGCACGTAGCGGTCGCCGACCTGGGTCCGGACCAGCTCGAGGCCGTTGGTGGCGAGGAAGCGCTCGAGGCCGAGGTTCGACATCACCGTGGCGACGACGCCGTCGCCCTCGAGCAGGCCGCGGCGGGCGAAGAAGATCGCGATCAGGGCCATCAGCTGGTCGCCGTCGACGATCCGGCCGGCCTCGTCGACGATGATCAGCCGGTCGGCATCGCCGTCGAGGGCGATTCCGATATCGGCGCCCTCCTCGACCACCCGCGCCTGGAGCGCCGCCGGAGCCGTCGAGCCGCAGCCGTCGTTGATGTTGAGACCGTTGGGAGTGACTCCCATGGCGACGACGTCCGCGCCCAGCTCCCACAGGGCCGAGGGCGCGACCTGGTAGGCGGCGCCGTTGGCGCAGTCGACGACGATCTTGAGCCCGTCCAGCCGAAGCTCCTCCGGGAAGGTCGACTTGGCGAAATGGATGTAGCGGCCGCGGGCGTCCTCGATCTTTCGCGAGCGCCCGATCAGCGGAGCGTCGACCAGCTTGGGCTCCTTCTCAAGCCGCCGCTCGATCGCCGCCTCGTCCTTGTCGGAGAGCTTGTAGCCGTCCGGGCCGAACAGCTTGATTCCGTTGTCGACATAGGGATTGTGGCTGGCCGAGATCATTACCCCGAGATCGGCGCGCATCGAGCGGGTCAGCATGGCGACCGCGGGGGTCGGAACCGGGCCGACCATGACCACGTCCATCCCGACGCTGGTGAAGCCGGAGATGAGCGCAGTCTCCATCATGTAGCCCGACAGCCTCGTATCCTTGCCGATCACCACCCGGTGGCGATGGTCGCCGCGCTGGAAATGCGCTCCGGCGGCCTGGCCGACGCGCTGGGCCATGGCGGCCGTCATCGGCAGCTGGTTGGTCCGGCCGCGGATTCCGTCGGTGCCGAAGAATTTGCGAGTCATGGCGGTCCTTGCCCGTGTTTGGCGCTGAATAGCGCGGAGCGCGCCCCTTGTCCTCCCCATCGCGAGATGGAGAGGGGGACTGGCTGAAAGGTGGGGGGCTCCTTCGATACGGGCCTTCGCCAAGCTCAGTCCCTACTCAGGATGAGCGGGCCGGGACGCTTCGATCCGCTCATCCTGAGTAGCCGGTGAGCTTGTCGAACCGGCGTATCGAAGGACCCTTCCACCACACATCCTGTGGTGCCTTCCCCACAGCCTCCGGCGCGGGGAGGACTATTCGGCCCCTGCCTCCCCCGCTACACCCGCTCGAATGTCGCAGGCCACACGCATCCTTGCCGCCCTCGCCGTCGGGCTCGCGCTCGGCATCCTCACCGCCAACTGGGCCTACGCCCCACGGGCGATCGCGATCGCCGATCCGATCGGCGGACTGTGGCTCGACGCGCTCAGGATGACGATCGTCCCGCTCATCGTCGCGCTGCTGATCAACGGCATCACCGCCTCGGCCGAGGCCGCCCGCTCCGGCCGCCTCGCCGGCCGGGCGGTGATCCTGTTCATGGTCGTGCTTTGGTCGGGCGCGATCATGTCGGCCTTCCTCACTCCGCTGCTGCTCGAGCTCTTCCCGATGCCCGCCGGAGCCGGCGAGGCCCTGAAGGGAGCGCTCACCGCTTCCGCCGACAAGGTCGGCGAAATCCCCACCTTCGCCCAGTTCATCCGCTCCTTCATCCCGACCAACCCGGTCGCGGCCGCGGCCCAGGACCAGATCCTTCCGCTGCTGGTCTTCACCACCGTCTTCGCCTTCGCGATGACCCGGCTTCCGGAGGAGCCGCGCCGCCACCTCACCTTGTTCTTCCGGGCCGTCGCCGACGCGATGCTGGTGATCATCAACTGGGTGCTGTGGCTTGCGCCGATCGGAGTCTTCGCCCTCGCCTACGTCGTCGGGGCCAAAGCCGGCGCCTCCGCCTTCGGCGCCTTGCTCCATTATATCCTGATCGTCTCGGCGGTCGGCTGCGTGATCTGGTTCCTCGCCTGGCCCCTGGCGATGTTCGGAGGGCGCTTCGGCTTCCTCGCCTTCACCCGAGCGGTCGGCCCCGCCCACGCGGTGGCGATCAGCACCCAATCCTCGCTCGCCTCGCTTCCCGCCATGCTTCGGGGCGCCGAGAAGCTGGGCGTTCCGGTGGCGGCCTCGGGGATCACCCTTCCCCTCGCCGTCGCGCTGTTCCGGGCCACCGGCCCGGCGATGAACCTCGCCGTCGCGATCTACGTCGCCCACTGGTTCGGGATCGAGCTGACGCCGATGCAGATGGCGGCCGGGATCGCCGTCGCCGCCACCACCACCCTGGGATCGATCAGCCTTCCAGGATCGATCAGCTTCATCAGCGCGATCGCCCCGATCTGCATCGCCATGGGCGTTCCGATCGAGCCGCTCGTCATCCTGATCGCGGTCGAGACCCTGCCCGATATCGTCAGGACGACGGGCAATGTGGCGATGGACGTCGCGACCACCTCCACCGTCGCCCGGCGGACCGGATTCGACGAAGCCGAGCCGCTCACGGAGCAGGACCGGCTGCTCAGCGAGGGCGAGGCGAAGGGCGCCGGCTGAGGCCGGCGGTCGCCCCCCGTCCGTCCCGGGAGAGGAGCTCAGGACGTGAGAGCAACGATGGGAGAAACCTCCGGGGCGTGGAACCAGGTGATCGCGAGCCACAGCAGCAGGCCGAGCAGAAGCGCCGGCCAGGCCTCCCTGAGCCCGCTCCATTTCGCCCGTCCCGCCAGCAGCGCCGCGAACGGCAGGAACGAGGTTCGGTCCATCCACGCCCGCCACGGCTCGCCGACGACGTGGAGCTTCTTTTGGTCCTGGCCGATCGAGCCGAGCAGGGCGAGCACCAATATCCCGCTCGCGACGATCAGATTGGGAACCGCCCCCCACAAGGCGATGTGGACCAGGGCCCAAAGGGCGAAGGCCATGTTCATCGGGTGGCGGGTCACCGCGAACACGCCGGTCGCCGGTCGCACCGGCGTGGGCTTCTCGCCCGGGCGTGGGAAAGCGGGATTGTTGAAGAAGGCGCCCGCCAGGAGGATAGAGGCCAGCAGCATGACCCCCGCCGCGACCGGCCAGGCCCAGTCCGGAGCCGCCCAGATCGGGAAGCTTTCGTCCGCTGCGAGGTAGGACAGGATCATCCAGCCCAGGGTGACGAAGGCCACCGCCGAATAGAGGATCGTGAACCACTGGTCGCCGAGCTGCTGCACCAGCCGAGTCCGGAACGGATGCGACAGGGCGAGGTGCGTGCCGACGAAGGCCAGCGTCGCAAGGGCGAGGCTGGCGGTGGCGATCACCTGTCGTAGGCCTTGGGAAGGTCGCCTTCGGTCGGAGTCCGGTAGCGGTCCCGAAGCTTGGTCTGGTGGTTGTCGAGCGGCTGCTGGACCCCGTCGATCAGGACGATCTCGGCGGCGGCGGAATTGTCGAGCGGATCCCCCGACCAGACCACCACGTCGGCTCGGCGCCCGGGCCTGAGCGATCCGAACTCGGCGCCCATTCCGAGCGCTTCGGCGGGGCCTGAGGTGATCGTCGCCAGCGCCTCGCCCCAGCTGAGACCGGAAGCGCCCGGCACCCGCCCGATCGCGACCAGATTGCCCGCCTGCTGGCGAGCGAGCCGGACCTGCCGGGCCTCGTCGTCGTTGATCATCCCGAGAGCGACCTTGACCCCGGCCGAGCGAAGCCGGGCCACGTTCGACTGGGTCGCGGCGAGCTGCTCGAAGGTCGAGGGCAGGTCGTTGAGCGCATTGGCGATCACCGGCACTCCGGCGGCGGCGATCCGGTCGGCGACGGTCCAGCCCTCGGTCGCTCCGACCAGCACCAGCCTCAGCCTCGGAAACTCCTTCCTCAGCGCGAGCACCTGCAGGATGTCGCTCGCCCGCTCGGCATGGACGAGAAGCAATTGCCGCCCCTGAAGCACTGGCACCAGGGCCGCGGCGTCGAAGCGGGTCAGGAGAACGTCGTCGGGCCGATTCGCCCCGGCGGAGATCAGCCGGTTGTCCGGCACCTCCTCGAGCGGGAAGTCGCGCTGGTCGCTGGCGCGCGGCTCGCGGGACCCGCCCGAGCCGCCGGAGATGGGCGATCCGAAGCGGCTGAGGTCGCGCGCTTCCCTCAGCGCGTTGCGGAACAGGACGTGGGCCGCCGCTCGGGTGCCGCCGGCATCGTCGGCGCCGGTCTCGCCGAGCTCGACGAACTGGAAGGCGCGCGCCCGGGTCACCGCCTCCATGTCGTTGCCGAGGTCGATCACCGCGCCCTGGCCCGCGAAGATGCTCTTCGCCGTCCCGGGAGCGACGATCGCGCGGGTGACCCCGCCGGCGCGGTTGACCTGGATCGACATCGCCCGGGGATTGATCGCCGGGGCGACGTCGATCGCGGCGCTGAACGGAGAATTGGCGGCGCTGACGTCGTTGGTCGCATTGACCGCGTCGACCTCGATCAGGCCGACCCGCGAGAAGCCCGCGACGATTCCCGGAGTCACCCACTTGCCGGTCGCGTCGACCCGCTGGGCGCCCGCCGGGATCGCGACGCCGCGCCCGGCGGCGACCACCCGGCCGTCGCGGATGACGACGGTGCCGCCCTCGATCGGCTCGGACCCGTCGCCGAGGGCCACGGTGCCGCCGGTGATGGCGACGGTCTGGGCGAGGGCGGGGGCGGCAGCGAAGAGCGCCAAGGCGCACGCCGTCATCCCGGCGAAAGCCGGGACCCATGAACGCTTTAGCCGTTGGGCAGCCACTTTGTCCTCCGAAGCCGTGTTCATGGATCCCGGATCAAGTCCGGGATGACGAGATTGCCGCGCCTCGCCCGTCACTTCACATCCCCTTCGCCCGGCTGGCCGAGCTCGAAATCGCTGACCGGCCGTCGGCGCGGGTCGCTGGCGTCGTACATGAGCGCGCCGTCGATCCAGACCCGCTCGGGCCTTGTGTAGACGCTGAACGGATGGCCGTTCCAAAGCACCACGTCCGCCATCTTGCCGCTTCGCAGGCTTCCGGTCTTGTCGCCGATCCCCAGCGCCTTGGCCGGATTGAAGCTCAGCCAGGTCCAGGCGGTCTCGTCGGAGATGGCGATGCCCATCCGCCGCCCGTTGGCGAGCGCCTTGGCCGCTTCCTGGTAGAGCCTCTGGATTCCGTTGGCGTCGTCGCTGTGGACGATCGCGCAGGCCCCGGCATTGTGGACCAGCGGGATATTCTCCTGGATGCCGTCATAGGCTTCCATCTTGAAGCCGTACCAGTCGGCCCACATCGCCGAGCAGGCGCCGTGCGCCTTCAGGAGGTCGGCGATCTTGTAGCTCTCGACGGCGTGGTGGAAGCTCGCGACCTTGTAGCCGAACTCCCTGGCCATATCCATGATGTTGGCCATCTCGTCGGCGCGGTAGCAATGGTTCTGGACCGTGATCTCGCCGGCGAGCACTCCGCGAAGAGTGTCCAAGGCGAGGTCCCGGCCGGGTATCTCGCCTCCGTCCCGCTCATATTTGTCCCACTTGCGCCGATATTCCTGCGCCCGGGCCCAGGTCTGCCGCATCAGGGCGATGTTCGCCATCCGGCTTCCGGGCATCTGGTTGCGGCCGCCATAGACCCGCTTCGGATTTTCGCCGCACGCCATCTTCAGCGAATAGGGCGCTCCGGGGAACTTCATCTGCTGCATGGTGCGCGCGGGCACGTTCTTGAGGGTGACTCCGCGCCCTCCGAACAGGTTCGCCGAACCCGGCAGGACGTGGAGGCTGGTCACTCCGCCGTTGACCAGCGCGCGGCTGAAGCCTGGATCCTGCGGCCAGACGCTGTGCTCGGCCCAGACTTCCGGGCGGACCGGGCCGGTGACCTCGTTGCCGTCCTGGTGCGCCTCCACGCTCGGGCTCGGATAGTCGCCGAGATGGCTGTGGATGTCGATGATTCCGGGAGTCACCCACTTGCCGCTCGCGTCGATCCGGGTGGCGCCGGCGGGGACCGCCGTGTCGGGGCCGCCGACCGCCTGGATCCGGCCGTCGGCGAGCACCAATGTTCCGTTCTCGATCCGCCCGCCCTCGCCGTCGAACAGGGTGGCTCCGGTGATCGCCGTCACCGCGCCCGGATAGGGCTTGTAGGTCGAGGGAAACGGATCCCTGGAATAGGTCTTGGGCGGGGTCCGCGGCGCCTGGGCGGACGCCGTCCGCGGCTTCTCATTCTGGGTACAGGCGGAAAGGAGGGCCGCCGAGACGACGGCCGCACAGGTCAGTGATCGCATTCGACTCCTTTGCCCCGATCGGGGATCTAGATCTGCCGGCCTTCCGGCTTGGTCTCGCGCTGCGGGAACATGCCGGGGCCCTGGTTTTCGGCCAATTCCTTATATCCCGCAAGCTCTTCGTCCTCATTGTCGCGAAGCGTGTCGAGATGCATCAGCTTCTTGATCAGGGGCGAGATGACGAGAACGGCGACTCCCACTCCGATCGCCACCCAGCCGACCGTGGTGTAGACTCCAAGGACCGTATCCTTGCCGGCCGCCTCGCCCGAGGCGCCCTCGGCTCCGGTCGCAGCGGCGATCAGCCCGGCCGCGAAATTGCCGGTCGCGGAGGCGAAGAACCAGGTGCCCATGATCAGGCTCGCCATGTGGGCCGGAGCCAGCCGGTTCATCGCCGACAGGCCCACCGGCGACAGGCACAGCTCGCCGGTCGTGTGGAGGAGGTAGAGGAGGAAGATGAAGATGACCGGGGTCGGGACGTCGATCCCGGCGGCATTGGCTCCGGCGACCAGAACCAGGAAGCCGCCGCCGAGCTGGAGCATGGCGAGGCCGAACTTGGCCGGCGCCGACGGCTCCATCCCGGCCCTTCCGAGCTTCACCCAGAGCCAGGCGAAGAGCGGGGCGAGAAGGATGATGTAGATGGGGTTGATCGACTGGAAGACCGAAGCCGGGACTCCGGCCCGATCGACGTAGCGGTCGGTGAACAGGTTGAGCGAGGAGCCCGCCTGCTCGAACAGGGCCCAGAACAGGATCGACCCGAAGATCAGGAACAAAGCGGCGAAGATGCGGTCGCGGTCCTCGCGCGGAAGCTTCGTGATCGCGTAGAAGACGACATAGGCGACCAGCAGGCCCCCGAACACTCCGAGCAGGCTTCCGACCACCTCCTGATACTGGATCAGGAGCCAGATTCCGGCGACGGCGAGGAAGCCGACCAGATAGAGCAGCCATTCGAAGCGCAGCGGCCCGACCATCGAGCGGAGCCGCGCGGGATCGCGGGACTCGCCCTTGCCCATGAGAAGGGGCTTGCCCCAGATGAAGACGATGAGGCCGAGCAGCATTCCGACGCCCGCGGCTCCGAAGCCGTAGCGCCAGCCGTAGGTCTGGCCGAGATAGCCGGCGATCAGGGTGCCGATCGCGGCGCCGAGGTTAATGCCCATGTAGAAGATGGTGTAGGCGCCGTCGCGGCGGACGTCGGTGCGCGGGTAGAGCTGGCCGACGATCACCGAGATGTTCGCCTTGAGGAAGCCCGAGCCGACGATGATGAAGCTGAGGGCGAGCCAGAAGATGTTGATGGTCGCGTCATTCTGTCCGCCATTGCCTTCGAAGGCCATCAGGAAGTGGCCGAAGGTGAGCAACACGGCTCCGAACAGCACCGCCTTTCGCTGCCCCAGATAGCGGTCGGCGAGATAGCCGCCGAGCACCGGGGTGATGTAGACGAGCGAGAGATAGGAGCCGTAGATCAGGTTCGACTTGTCGTCGGCGAACGCCCAGTGCTGCACGAGGTAGAAGATCAGCAGCGCCCGCATGCCGTAGAAGGAGAAACGCTCCCACATCTCGGCGAAGAACAGCATGTAGAGGCCCTTCGGGTGGCCCGCGAACTCCGGCTTCTTGCTCGCCGCGACCATGCCGCCGACGGCCAGGAAACCGATGAGAACGATGAGCGCGATCGCCGCGATCCAGTCGCCCTCGTTCCACAAGGAGATGTCCTTCAGGCCCATATCGAAGCGTCCTCTTGTGCTTATCCGACCCGTCCGGGTGCCTATGGGGGGCGCACAGTAGCGGCCAAAACGCCCGTGTGAAGCCGATTGTTGCGCTATCGCAAGGCTGCTAGCCCCGAGCCCCATGTTCAACGACCTCTCGACGCCCCTCAACCTGCTGAAGACTCGGCGCTCCTGCCGCCCCCGCGACCTTGCCGAGCCGGGTCCCGATGCGGGGCAACTCCGCCGGATCCTCGAGATCGCCGCCCGCACGCCCGATCACGGGAAGCTGGCGCCATGGCGCTTCGTTCATATCGGCAAGGAGGACCGCTCCGCCTTCTGCGCGATGCTGGAAAGCGCCTACCGCGCCGGCAAGGCCGAGGAGCCCGGCAGGCTCGAGATCGAGGCGGTGCAGCGCTTCGCGCACCAGGCGCCGGAGCTGGTCGTCGTCCTCTCCGCTCCCGTCGAGGGAACCAAGATCCCGGTCTGGGAACAGGAGCTTTCCTGCGGCGCCGCCTGCATGAACCTGCTCCTCGCGGCCCACGCCGCCGGTTTCGCGGGCGGCTGGGTGACGGGCTGGGCCGCCTATTCCCCCGAGGTGCTGGCCGGTCTCGGCGGCCGGACTGGCGAAAGGATCGCAG
>DASVUZ010000058.1:0-70230 GCA_036386795.1 Allosphingosinicella sp. | reverse complement strand
GGCGTCAGCGATCGGCCAAGAATAAGGAATAGCGCGCACATGCCGCTCTACGAGCATGTCTTTCTCGCGCGTCAGGACCTCGCCCAGGGCCAGGTCGACGCGCTGGCGGAGACCGCCACCAACATCATCACCAGCAATGGCGGGCGCGTCATCAAGGCGGAGACCTGGGGTCTTCGCAACCTCGCCTACCGTATCCAGAAGAACCGCAAGGCGCATTATGTGCTGCTCGACTTCGAGGCCCCGGCCCCGGTCGTCGCGGAGCTGGAGCGCCAGACCCAGATCAATGAGGACGTCATCCGGTACATGACGCTCAAGGTCGACGCCCATGAAGAGGGCCCGTCGGTCATGATGCGCCGCGGCGAGCGCGATCGCGAGCGCGGCCGTGGCCGTGACGACGACCGTGGCGATCGCGGCGGCTTCGGCGGAGACCGCGACCGCGGCGACCGTGGCGACCGTGGCCCGCGCCGCCCCCGTGACGAAGAAGTGGAGGCCTAAGACATGGCACGCCCGTTTTTCCGCCGCCGCAAGTCCTGCCCCTTTTCCGGCAAGGACGCGCCGCGCATCGACTATAAGGACGTCCGTCTGCTGCAGGGCTTCGTGTCCGAGCGCGGCAAGATCGTGCCGTCCCGCATCACCGCCGTATCCGGCAAGAAGCAGCGCGAGCTGGCGACCGCGATCAAGCGCGCCCGTCACCTCGGGCTTCTCCCCTACGTCGTGAAATAAGGAGCGCGCGACATGCAAGTCATCCTGCTCGAGCGCATCGAGAAGCTCGGCTCCATTGGCGACGAAGTAAAGGTGAAGGACGGGTTCGCCCGTAACTTCCTGCTTCCGCGCGGCAAGGCGCTGCGCGCCAACGCGGCCAACCGCAAGGTGTTCGAATCCAACCGCGCCCGCATCGAGGCCCAGAATGCCGAGCGGCGTTCGCAGGCCGAGAAGGACGCCAAGACCGTAGACGGCACCACCATTCAGCTGATCCGCCAGGCATCCAGCACCGGCCAGCTCTACGGCTCGGTGTCGGCGCGCGACCTGGCCGAGCTGCTCGAAGCCGAAGGCCACAAGATCGCCAGGAACCAGATCGTCCTCGACCGGCCGATCAAGGCGATCGGCCTTCAGGACGTCCGCATCGCCCTCCACCCGGAGGTGTCGGTCACCATCCACGTCAACGTCGCCCGCTCGCCCGAGGAAGCCGAGCTCCAGGCCCAGGGCGTCGACGTGATGGCCGACATGTTCGAGAAGGACACGGCGGGCTTCACCGAGGATTACGATCCGAACGCGGAGCCGGGCGAGATCGCGGCGGACGCTCCGGCGACGGAAGCCGAGGCCGCGCCGGCGGAAGCGGGCGAAGGCGACGAGACGACCGAAGCCTGAGTCCGGAAGGAAGCCTTCGACAGGCTCAGGCCGAACGGTGGTTTGGCCAAGCCCCCGAACCCGTTCGGGCTGAGCCTGTCGAAGCCCTCCCATCCACCCATCCAGAAAGGCCGCCCGCTCCTCCGAGCCGGCGGCCTTTTTTTGACGATTCCACGCCCGCCCCGGTCTTGGCCAGCCGGCGGTCGGAACTCATGAAGGCCGTGCAGCCCCGCAGCAGGGGCCGGGTGCCAGCTATGCCAGGTACGTGCCAGCTACCTACCTGGCACCAGAAGTCCCTGGCACCAGCAGTCCTCGCACCAGCAGGCCGCGTGGAAGGTCAGGCCGATTGGCCCTCCTTGCCCTGATCCTGCCGACTTTCTCTAGCCAGCGCCCCGCCCAAGCTGCATGCCGGGCACTAGGCGTTTCCCCGTTCGCGATATGCCACAACTGCGGGAATAAGAGTGACAGTATACATTTACCGCTCGGACGGAATAAGAGTGACAGTATACATTTACCGCTCGTCGGCATGCGCAGCTGAGCCCAAAAATGTAACTGTCACTGTTTTCTAAGCCTTGGAGCCGGCCACGGCGCGTTGGCCTCGCAGGCGCCGCCGACGGCCTGCCCGCCGCCTTAGCGGCTTAGCAGCTTAGCGGCTTTGCGTGAGACAAACTTCAAACCTCCATCCGGCTCGGAGGAAAACAGTGACAGTATACAATTTCCCAGTTCCCGGAGGAAAACAGTGACAGTATACAATTTCCCAGTTCCGCTTGCACCGCTGGTGTTCTAAAAATGTATACTGTCACCCTTTCCCCACTTTGCGGGAAAACAGTGACAGTGTACAATTTCTCAGCTCCGCCTGCACCGCTGGTGTTCCGAAAATGTAAACTGTCACCCTTCCCAGGCACGGCTCCTTTGGCCCTTTGTGCTTCGGGTGAGACATTCTTCAACTCAGTACCCGCTCCGCGGCCGAAAGAGATTTCACCCAAAGCACCAAAGCACCAAAGCACCGAAGAACCACCGCTTCGCTCAGGTGCCGCGAACTGCCTAAGGCGCCGCCACCCGCATCTCCACCACGCCCGCCGCGGCCTTGGCCAGCCGGCGGTCGAAGCTCATGAACGCCGTGCAGCCTCGGGCCGCCGCGAGGTGGAGGGCGTCGGCGAAGTCGAGGCCCTGCTCTACCCAGTCCAGCGCCAGGGCGGCGAGCCGCGGGTCCTCCAGCGTCACGCCGGGCAGGCCGGCGAAGTCCCGAAGCGCCCGGACTAGGCGGTCGGTCGGGAAGCCGTAGCCGCTTCTGAGCACCCATTCGGTCTCCAGCAGGACGGACGTCGGAACGAAGATAGCGCCGGCCTCGACCAGCTTGAGCGCCCTGGCCGCCTGGGCCGGATCGTCGCCGGTCAGGAAGCGGACGAGGACGTTGGTGTCAATCGCGCGCACGCCGCCGCGCCTCGGCCGCGATCGCTGCGTCCATCTCCTCGACCGTCAGCGCCTTGCCCTCGAAAGCGAGCGAGCCGCAGACGGCGTCGATCTCGGTCGGGGCGAACAAGGGGGCGGCCTTGAGCAACACGCCGTCGTCCGTATTCTCGACGGTGAGCCGGGTCCCAGCCTCCCATTTTCGCTGCTCGCGAACGGTCTTCGGCAGGATCACCTGCCCTTTGGTCGACACCGTCGTCGTCAGCCGCTCCGCCCGGGTCATGATATTCCTTCGGTAAGACACAGGTAAGATAAGCTGTCCGGGCGGCCGAGGCAAGGGTGGCACCAAGCGGCCCCTTCTGCCTCATTACAAACATTTCAATCCGCGGCTCGCCGGCCGGTTGGCAGGGTCATGCAAATTTTTGCAAGGCACGGTCGACAGTCGCGCTGGAGATTGATCGGATGGATTTTTATTTTCCGGCCAACTTCGGACCTTCCGGCCAAGCCGCCCCGACCCAGCGAGCCCGGCGCGCAGCGCCGCGCGAGCAGGGCCGGGAGTCGGCGCAGGCCGGACGGCGGGTCGGCTTGCCGAACCCGTCCGACGGCGGCCAGGCCGCCCTGGCCGCCAAGCCCCCGGGCCGGCAAAAGTCGCTCCATGGCGAAGCCGGCCGGCCAGGCGGCCCGGCCCGGCCTCACTCTTCCCTAGAAGACCGCCTTCGGAGCGCCGCCCATCATCGCCGACCGCACCAAAGGCACCGGCGGCCCGCCATAGCTCAGGAACTGGTCGTGGAACGCCTTCCAGGCGGCGGTGCCGCCGCGGGTGGCGGTCCAGTCGTCGCGAAGCTTGCGGATCATCAGCTTGTTCATCGTGTAGTTGAGATAGCCCGGATCGTAGGTGCCCCTCAGCGCCTGCGAGTTGGCGCCGCCGGCGCTCTGGTAGCATTGCTGGACGAACAGGGCCTGGGCGTCGGCGACCGACCAGCCCTGGGTGTGGAGTCCGATCGCCGAGAGGAACCGGCAATTGCGCAGAAGCGCGTTGAGAAGCATCCCGAGCCTCGCCTCCGGAGTTCCGCGAAGCCCCGCCTCCCACATCATCTCTTCCGAATAATGCGCCCAGCCCTCGGCGAAGCCGCCGGTCACGAACAGTCGCCCGACGAGGGACTGCGCGCGGTTGGCATGGAGGAACTGGAGGAAATGGCCGGGCATGGCCTCATGCACCGACACGAACAGCAGGTCCGGCTCGGAGATGTTCGCTCCGGCGGGGATATAGTAGATGGACGGGATCCCAACCTCATAGGGTCCGGGCGGATCGATATAGATGACCGGCCGGAAGGACGGGCTGGTCTTGACCAGCACCTGCTCGTTGCCGGGGATGGTGACGAGGTCCTTGGCCAGGACGAAGCTTCGAAGCTCGTTGATCTGGTTCGTGGCCGCGGCGAGGGCTCCGCCCGGCGCCGCGATCGAGTTGAGCTTGCCAAGGCATGCGGGGACGGTTTCGCCCGGCGCGAATTGCGCGCAGGCGGCCGCGACGGCGTCCCGGTTCTTCATCAGGTCCGCCTCGCCGATCTGGCGGAGCTGGTCGATCGGGATGTCGACCCCGTCATTGGCGGCGAGCATCCGCTCGAAGCGAGCGGCGCCCAGCGCATAGGTCTGGCCGGAGCCGGCCAAATTCTGGTTCAGATGGGCGGCAAGCGCGCTCATCGCCGAGGAAGCGGCCGCGGCGGCGTCGGCGAGCTCCTTCTGGAGCGCGGAGTCGCCGACTCCGGCGAAGACCGATTTCGTGTCGTTGACGTAGGAGGAGGCGAGGCCGTTGAAGGCGCCGGCGCCGTAATTGATGAAGGTCGTGGGAAGCGGCATCTTCAAATTGGCTTTGATGCTGACGGCCGCGGCCGGAACCGCCTTCAAGAAGGCGATCGTCGCCTTCATCCGGGTCACCGGATCGGCATATTGGCGGGTCAGATAGACGTTCGGGTCGAGCCCGCCGTTCACGTAGAAGCCGGGATTGGTGAAGGGGCTCTGGGCATCCTCGAGCCAGAAGAGCTGGCCGCGGATGATGTGGAGCAGGTAATCGCGCTCGAACTGCTGGGTCGAGTCGAGGCCGGTGAACCCCTGGGCCTGGCTGTAGATCAGCCGCCAGTAATCGATCACCTTCTGGATTCCGGCCGAGCTCCAGTCGGGCAGCCTGCCGTCGAAGTCGTGGCGTCCCTGGTAGACGGCGAATGAGGGATCGAGCTCGAAATATTGCTCGACGGTGGTTCCGACGAAGGCCTTCCACTCGCTCGCCGGCCGGGCCGGCCCGGGTCCCGGGAGCGGCGGCGGAGCGGAGGCCGGGGGCGGCGGCGGCGGCGGCGCGGGCGGCGGCGGCGGTGAAGCGGTCGGCGGAGCCGGGTCCGGAGCGCCCCCTCCGCCGCCTCCGCCGCCTCCGCAGGCGCTTACGGACGCGACGAGCAGGGACAGGGTTACGGTTCGAAGGAGCAGGTTTTTCAAGGCCATGGCGATCGCCCCCCGGCCTGCCGAGCGCAGGCTCGGGATCAAGCTACTCCGGGATCGCGAATTTTCTGCCCGAATCCTGGGCCGCGCGCGCATTTCGGTTGCATATATGCGCCGGCCTGCGCTCACTGTGTGACATGGACCGAATCGACCGGACTTTAATGTCGCTTCTTCAGGAGGATAGCGGGCAAACCGCCGACAAGCTCGGCGAGAAGCTCGGCCTCTCCCGGTCCGCGGTCACCCGGCGGATCCAGAAGCTGACCGCCGAGGGGGTCATCGCCAGGCATGTCGCGATCCTCGGCGACGCCTATCGGAAAAGCCGGGTGACGGCGATCGTCAACGTCCAGTTCGACAGGCATTCGCCCGGCGAAGCCGATCGCTTCCGGCGCTCGATCCGAGCCCTCCCCGAGGTCCAGCTCTTCGTCGAGATCACCGGCGCCAGCGACGCGCTACTGCTCGTCTCCGTCCGCGACATGGACCATTTCAACATCTTCTCCGACGAGCTGGCCAGCATGTCCTTCGTCCGCCGCTACGAGACCAGCTTCGTCAAGCGCAGCTTGAAGTTCACCACCGCCGTCCCGCTCGAGTGAGGGGCCCGGCCGGGAGCGATGGGGTGGGTCCAGCGCAGCCTTTTTCGTTGCACCTTGGCGCAAGCCGGTGTTCAGGAACGGCGGCGCTCTGGAGGGACCATGCTGAAGCTCATCATCGGCAACAAGGCTTATTCGTCCTGGTCGATGCGCGGCTGGCTGGCCGTCAAGCAGTCGGGGCTCGGCTTCGAGGAGATCACCGTTCCGCTGTTCGACGAGGAATGGGAGAAGACCCGCGAGGGCAACGAATTCGCCCCCTCGGGCGGCAAGGTGCCGGTGCTGTGGGACGACCAGGCGGTGATCTGGGATTCGCTGGCGATCGTCGAATGGCTCGCCGACAAGACCGACCGCGACCGCTTCTGGCCCAAGGACGAGGTCGCTCGGGGAATGGCCCGGTCGATGGCCGCGGAAATGCACTCGGGCTACGACAATCTGCGCCGCGAATGCCCGATGAACCTCAGGAAGCAGTTCCCGCCCAAGGAGCTGTCGGACAACGTCCGGCAGGAAGTCGTGAGGATCCTCGAGCTGTGGGCGCAGGCGCGGGCCCGTCACGGCGGCGGCGGCCCCTACCTGTTCGGAACGTTCGGAGCGGTCGACATCATGTTCGCCCCGGTCGTCACCCGGTTCGTCACCTATTCGATCCCGGTCCCGCGCTTCGCCGCCGCCTATATGGAGGGAATGCTCTCCCACCCCTGGCTTCGCGAGTGGGTCGAGGCCGCGCAGGAAGAGCCATGGGTGATCGAGAAATACGAGACCGCCGCGGAGTGAGCCGTCATCCCGGCGAAAGCCGGGACCTCGTGTCAAGAAGTCTCGGCGGGTCTCTCCGAGGTCCCGGCTTTCGCCGGGATGACGAGGGGTCAATAAGGCGTGCCGTCCTTGCGGGTGAATCGGCTGGTGGCGCCGTCGAGGTGAAGATCGATGTCGGGATAATGGCAGTCCGTCGTCGCCCACTTGCCGACCGCGATGAACACGCAGGGCGAATCGCCGCGGTTGACGAGGCGGTGGCCGTTGGCGACCCCCTTGGGGAAAGCGGCGCAGTCGCCGGCCCGGATCACCGTCTCGCTCCCCTCCTCTTCCAGAACCGCTTCGCCCTCGATCATCACGACGAACTCGTCCTCGCCTTCGTGCCAGTGGCGCTGGCTGGAGATGCCGCCGGGCTCGAGCGTGACGTGGCTGACTCCGAAGTCGCTGAGGCCCGAGGCCGGCCCGAGGCGGCGGTAATGACGCTTCGCCATCTCTTCGCGCCAGGGCGAGGGGTAGCCGGTCGTGTTGATCTGCGGGATCGAGTCGAGGTCGAGCTTGGGCATGGCCGGCCTTTCGCTGGGCAAGCGGAGAGGTCCTTGCTAGGCGAAGCCGCATGAGCGGCGCAATCGACCCGGTGGAGCTCGCCTCGGCGCTGATCGCCTGCCCCAGCGTCACCCCCGCCCGAGGCGCCGTGTTCGACGTGCTCGAAGAGGCGCTGGTGCCGCTCGGCTTCGAGGTCCACCGGTTCGTCAGCGGCGACGTCGAGAATCTGTTCGCCTCGCGCGGCGCCGGGAGCCCGCATTTCGGCTTCGCAGGGCATCTCGACGTGGTGCCGCCCGGCGACGGCTGGAGCGGCGATCCGTTCGCGCCCGAGATCCGCGGCGGCCTGCTCTTCGGCCGCGGCGCCGTCGACATGAAGGGGGGCATCGCGGCCTTCGTCGCCGCGGCGGCGGAGATGACGGAGCATCGCGGCACGGTCAGCCTGCTGATCGCCGGTGACGAGGAAGGGCCGGCGATCCACGGGACGCGCGCGATCATGGCCTGGATGGCCGAACGGCGGATAAGGCCGGACATGATCCTGATCGGCGAGCCGACCTCCGAGGCGAGGCTCGGCGACACCGTCAAGATCGGCCGGCGGGGCTCGGTCAACATGTGGATCGATGTCCCGGGCGTGCAGGGGCACGTCGCCTATCCGCACCGGGCGGACAATCCGGTGCCGAAGCTGGCCAGGGTGATCGCGGCGCTGGAGGCGCTGCATCTCGACGACGGCAGCGACGCCTTCCAGCCCTCGAACCTCGAAGTGACTGCGGTCGAGACGGATACGAGGGCGACCAACCTCATTCCCGGCAATGCCCGCATCCAGCTCAACATCCGCTTCAACGACCGCCACCGCGGCGAGGACCTGGTCGCGCTGGTGCGGCGGACGGCGGACTCGGCGGCTCCGGGCGCGACCGTCGAGGCGATGATCTCGGGCGAGGCTTTCCTGACCCCGCCGGGGCCGCTCTACGAGCTGGTGACGCGGGCGATCAGGGACGAAACGGGGATCGAGCCGTCCCTGTCGACCGGCGGCGGCACCTCGGACGGCCGATTCCTGATCGAGCTGTGCCCGGTGGTCGATTTCGGGCTGCCCAACTCGACGATGCACAAGCTGGACGAAGCGGCGGCGGTCGAGGACCTGAACGCCCTTCGGCGGATCTACGCTCGCATCGTCACCGCGGCGCTGGGATAAGCGGGCTCGCGGACCAGGCTTCGCGCGCAATCCTGCGCCTCGGCCCAGGCGAGGAACGCGTCCTCGGGCATCGGAGCGACTCCGGGGAAGCCCTGAAGGCTGTCGCAGCCCAGCGCGCGCAGGACCTCGACCTGGTCCTGCCGCTCGACCCCGGCCGCCACCGCCTCGCAGCCGAGCCCGTGGACGAGATGGATCAGCGAGGCCGCGACGCTTCGCGCTCGCTCCGACCGGTCGATGTCGGCAACCACTCCGGGGTCGAGCCGCACCCGGCCCATCGGCACGGTGGCGAAGCCCGAAAGGCGCGCGCGGCCGGAGCCGAAATCGCTGACGCAGACCTCCACCCCGTCGGCGCGGAGCCGGTCCAGCTCGGCCGTGACCCATTTGTCGCAGCCCGAGGCCGCGGCCTCGTTGAGCTGGATCTCGACGCCCCAGGGCGGATTTCCGGCGCGGACCAGGACTCCGCGAAGGCGCTGGATGAAATCGAGCCGCTCGAACTGGCGGGCGGCCACCGGAAAGCAGAGCCGATGATCGAGCCCGGCCTCGCGCCAGCGCGCCAGCGCCGACGAGACGGCCTCAAGGGTCCACTCGCCGAGGCGGACGGCGAGGCCCGCTTCCTGCAGCATCGCATCCTCGCCGGACAGAAGCCGGCTTCCGCCTTCCGCGTTCCAGCGGATCTGGGCTTCGGCGGCGGTGATCGCTCCGGTGCGCAGGCACAGGCGGGGCTCGAACACGAGCTCCAGCTCATGGCGCTCCACGGCTCGGCGGACCGACGCTTCGAGGGCCGCACGCTCCTCCGAGGCCCGGGCGAGGCTGGGCTCGTAGGTGCACAGGCGCGAGCGGCCGGACGCCTTGGCGTGATACATGGCGATGTCGGCGGCCTTCATCAGGCTGGTGAGGTCGGCGCCATGCTCGGGTGCGAGCGCGATTCCGATCGAGCCGCCGATCAGAACCGACTGGCCGGCCGGATTGAACGGCTCGGCCAAAGCGGCGAGCGCTCCGGCGGCGATCCGCTCCGCCTCGTTCCGGGTGGAGACTTCCGGCAGCAGCATGGTGAACTCGTCGCCCGCCAGTCGGGCGAGCAGGGGCGGCGCCAGCGTTCCGTCGGCGACTTCGGCCTTGAGGACGACTCGAAGCCGGTTGGCGACCATGATCAGCACCTGGTCGCCCTGGGCGTGGCCGAGCCGGTCGTTGACTTCCTTGAAGCCGTCGAGATCGATGAACAGCAACGCCGCGCCGCTGTCGCGGGCCGCCAGGACCCGTTCGGCCTCGCGCTTGAAATGGACTCGGTTGGGAAGCGCGGTGACGGGATCGTACATCGCCATCGCCTGGGCGTCGTCCAGGTTGGAACGCACCTGGGCGAACAGGCCTTCGACGGCGGCGGCCAGGGCCGGCATCTCGCGCTTCAGGGCCGCCGGCGCGGGCGAGGAGAGATCGCCCCGGCTGACGGCGAGCAGGCGGTCGATCAGAGCGGCGACGCCTCGGGCGTGGGCGCTGTTCGGCCGCTCGGCGGCGAGCCAGACGACCATCAGGGCGAACAGCCCGATCAGGAAAGAGGCTCCGACCTGAAGGTCGAGGCTTCCGAGCAGAAGGAAGCCGAGCAGGGTCAGGACGAAGGCCGACAGGCCCGCCATCATGGAGAGCAACCGGTTGCTGATCTTTCCTACCGTCGAAGCCATGATCGGCGGCGCTTCCTGTTCGGCCTGCCGCACCGCCCCCCACAGGCGCGCGTTCTCGATCTCGACACTAGGCCTGAGGCGTTACCATTTCGTATCCGTCAGGATCGCGCCCGCCTCAGCACGATGTACAGGGCTCCGGCCCCGCCGTGGCGGGGATGGGCGTTGCGGACGGCCGCGATCCGGCCGGCGTGGCGCGACGCGTGCAGCCAGTCGCCGATCGCCGCCCGGATGGCGCCCCGCTTCGACGGACCCGCCGGCCCCGGCGGCTTGCCGGTGACGAGAAGCAGCAGCCGGGCGCCGGACCGGATCGCCGATTCGAGGCTCCGGTCGAGCAGGTCGTAGGCGGTGGCGAGGTTGTGGCCGTGCAGGTCGAGCGCGGCGTCGGGCGCGACCAGCCCCCGCGCCAGCCGGCGGTCCCAGCCCCCGTCGAGCGTTTCGCCCGGGCCCTTGCGCGCGGGCGGCGGCGGCGGCGGCTTCGAGGGCGCGGGTCGAGGCCGGGGCCGGCTCGGCGGCGGAGACTCCTCGGCGACCGGCGCGGGGAGCGGCGCGACGCCCCCGAGCGGCCGAACCGATTCGACGACCTTCGCCCACAATTTCGCTTCGTCAGGGCCGAGACGTCGCATCGAGCCGGGCGAGCGTGCCCTTGGGCACCAGGATCCAGGCGCGGCCGCGGCCGGTCATTCCGCCCGCGATCCTCGCCGCCTCGGCGCCGGCGCCCCAGAAGGTATCGAAGCGGTTGGCGCCCTTGATCGCGCCGCCGGTGTCCTGGGCGACCCACAGGCCGTCGGCCTCGGCCCGGTCGAGGTCGAGAACGACCGGCGCTCCCAGCGGAACGAAGGCGGGGTCGGCGGCGACGGTGGCCCGACCGGTGACAGGAAGGTTGAGCGCCCCGAGCGGACCCGGCCCGGTCAGCTCCTGGAAGAAGATGTAGCTCTTGTTCTCGCGCATGATCGCTCGGCCCTCCTCAGGATGGGCCCGAAGCCAGGCGACGAGATCCTGCATCGTGGTCTTGCCCGGCTCGAGCAGCCCGCGCTCCTTCATCAGCCGGCCGATGCCGACATACTCGCGCCCGTTCTGGCCCGCATAGCCGATCCGGATCACTCCGCCGTCGGGAAGCCGAAGCCGGCCCGAACCCTGGATCTGGAGGAAGAAGAAGTCGATCGGGTCGGCTGCCCAGGCGATTTCGAGGCCGCGCCCGGCGAGCGCCCCGTCCTCGATCTCCGAGCGCTCGTAATAAGGGACGATGATTCCGTTCTCGAGCCGGCCGCGGCGCGGGGTTCCCGCCGCCTGGGCGGTCGCGGCGTCGACTTCGACGAGGTCGGCCGGCTTGCGGTAGACCGGCACCTCGAAGCCGGGCTGGGCGGTTCGGGAGCCGGCGATTTCGGGCTCGTAATAGCCGGTCGCGAAGGCGGCTCCGTCGCCGACCTGGATCGGCTCGAAATGATCGGCGAAGAAAGCGGAGGGGTTCGGGGCGGCCGCGGCGGCCGCGCAGGCGGGCTGCCAGTCCTCGGGGCGGGTGAGGCCGCTGGCGTCGGTTCGCTTGGTCAGGGCCGGGCAGCTGATCCGGAAGGCCTGGAGGGCTCGGGCGGCCTCGGCCTCGCCGATCGCCGGAAGGGCCGGCCCCGCTGAGACTCCGAGCAGGGCGGCGGTGGGCGGCTTGGGCGGGACCGGCGCTTCCACGGCCGGAGCCGGAGCGGGCGCCGGCGCGGGCGGCGCCGGCGGCCGCTGCTTGGGAACGCAGCTTGCGAGGAGGACCATCGCCAGAAGCGGAGAAAGTTTCGAAAGTTTCGGAAGTTTCAGCTTCCCAAGGAGAGGAAAACTCCCCCCGCTCGGGTGGATCACCCCCCGCCTGTCCAGCCATGATTCGCCGCGTTTCACCCGTGGAGGATAAACGCTGGGAGGGGGTGTAGGAAAATTGTTTCTGGCCGGCGTCACGGCGGCCGCCGTCCGGCTCAGCGCACGCCGGGGGGCAGTCACTCCGCTTCGTCGGTCTCGACCAGGAGCCAGTTGGGATCGCCGCTGGCGAGGTTGCGGCGGAAGGTCCAGACGTCGTGGGTCGGGATGGCGTCGCTCATCGTGCCGGCGATGACCTTGCCTTCGCGATCGCGGGTCACCGCGGCGATGTCGGCGTCGAAGCGCACGTCGACCTCGGCGGTCCGGCCCTCCAGGCGGGCGTCCTGGATGACGGCGCGCTCGATCTGGACGAGGCGGTTGTCGAGCTGCTCCCCGGCTTCGTCGCGGGCCGTGATCGCCTCCTCGAACGAGGCGAGGACGTCGCCGCCGACGAGATGGCGAAGCTCCTCGCGGTCGCCGCGCCAGAAGGCTTCGAGGATCATCCGGTAGGCGGCTTGCGCGCCCTCGAGGAAGCGGCCGACGTCGAAGGCCGGGTCCGCTCCGACGATGGCGCGGATGCCCGGAGTCGCCGGCTCCTCGTAGACGAAGCCGCCGGTTTCGGGCCGCTCGACGGCGAGATCCGCGGCGGGCGCGGCCGCTTCGGCGGCGGTGCCGGTCTCGGCCGGACGGAGGATCGGCTGCTGCTCATGGCCGGTTCGGCGGCCGAGCACCGAGTAGAGCCTCAGCCCCACGAACAAGGCCACCATCGCCAGGAGCACAATCTCGGTCACTACATTCTCCGAACTCGACAAGCCTCTACATAGGCTGTTGCCCTCAAGGATTCAAATGGCGGACGGTTCCAATCGGCCGTGCCGGGCGGTTGCGCGGCCGGGCCGCTCCTGCTACCCGCCGCGGCGCACGGGAATTGCGCTCCGCCGCGGCCCGACTCCACCTTATTTTCGAAAGCGAAGCACATGGCCGAAGACCAGGGCAACCCCGCCGAGCCGCAGCAGACCAACGGCAACGACACCACCCCCCAGGTCGGAGTCATTTCCCAATATGTCAAAGACCTGTCGTTCGAGAATCCCAACTCGCCGGCGGTCTACCAGTGGCAGAGCCAGCCCAAGATCGAGGTCGACTTCAACATCGGCTCCAACAAGCTCACCGACGAGATCTTCGAGGTCGTGCTTCGCATCGAGGTGCGCGCCACCGCCGAGGGCCAAACCGCCTTCGCGGTGGACCTCATGTATGCCGGGCTGATCGGAATCCGCAACGTCGAAGAGGGCGACATCCAGGCCTTCCTGCTCGCCGAGGCGCCGCGAATCCTGTTCCCCTTCGCCCGGCACATCGTCGCCCAGACCGTTCAGGAAGGCGGCTTCCCGCCGCTGATGCTCGATCCGATCGACTTCCACGCGCTGTACGTCGCCCGGGGGGCCCAGGAGGCCGCGGGCGAGGGCGCATCCTCGGGCGAAATCGGCCAGGCCTGATTCGTCCGGCCCGGAGCGGCCCGCAATGAACCTCTGGAAGGCGACCGGAACGATCGGCGGCCTCACCATGGTGAGCCGGATCCTCGGCTTCGCGCGCGAGATGATCTTCGCCCGGGTGATGGGCGCCGGAATGGCCGCCGACGCCTTCGCCCTCGCCTTCCTGATCCCCAACCTGTTCCGGCGGCTGTTCGGCGAGGGCGCCTTCAGCCAGGGCTTCGTGCCTTTGTTCAGCCAGCGCCTCCACGGCGAGGGCGGGATGGAGGAGGCGAAGCGCTTCGCGGAGGAGGTCCAGGCGGTCTTCCTGCCGATGCTGATGGCGACCACCCTCGTCTTCGTCATCTTCATGCCCGCCTTCGTCGCCCTGATCGGATGGGGATGGCGGGACGAGCCGGCCAAGTTCGCCTTCGCGGTGGAGCTGTCGCGGATCACCTTCCCCTACATGCTTCTGATCTCGATGGTCTCGCTGCTGTCGGGAGTGCTCAATTCGCTGACCCGCTTCACCGCCGCCGCCTTCGCCCCCGCCTTGCTCAACGCCGCGCTGATCGGGTCGCTTCTGCTGGTGCCGACCGGCGGAACGGTGACGGCCCGGGCCATGGCCTGGGGAGTCGTCGCCGGCGGAGTGCTTCAATTCGCTTTGTGCTGGGTCGCGGTTCGGCGCGCCGGGGTGAAGCTGGCTCTGAAGCCGCCGAAGATGACTCCGCGAGTCAAGGAATTGCTGATCCTGATCCTGCCGGCCACTCTGGGCGGGGGGATTTATTATATCAGCCAGCTCTTCTACGCCTATTTCGCGACCAGGCTGCCGGAGGGCACGTTCGTCTATCTCGGATTTGCCGACCGGCTCAACCAGCTGCCGCTGGCGATCATCGGCTCGGCGCTTGGAACGGCCATCCTTCCAACGATCAGCCGCCATGTCGGCGCCGGCGACCGCGACGGGGCCGCCCGCGTGCAGGGCCAGGCGACCGAGCTCGCGATGCTTCTCACACTGCCGGCGGCGGTCGCCCTGGCGGTCACCGCGGGGCCGATCGTCGCGGCCCTGTTCCAGGGCGGCAAGTTCACCGCGGAGGACGCGGCGACGACCTCGCTGGTCCTGTCGATCATCGTCGCCGGACTGCCCGCTTATGTCCTGATCAAGGTGCTGACTCCCGGCTTCTTCGCCCGCAAGGACATGAAGACTCCGGTGATCATCGCCGCGGTCAGCCTGGCGATCGGAGTGGGGCTGAACTTCGTCCTCATCCCGGTCATCGGAATCGCCGCGCTCGCGATGACGACGGCTCTGTCGGCCTGGATCAACGCCATAACGCTCTACGTCCTGCTCCGGGCTCGAGGCCATTTCCGGATCGAGCCGTGGCTGTGGAGCCGGCTCGTCCGCCAGCTCGTCGCCGCTCTGGCCATGGCGGCCGCGCTCTATCTGGTGCGAGAGCAGCTCGAGGGCTTCTTCGCCGATTCGGCGGGCCGGCGGCTGCTCGGAGTCGCAGCGCTCGTCTCGGCCGGGGGCCTGGTCTATTTCGCGGTCGCCTGGACGATCGGCGCAATGAACCGCGACGACATCCTGATCCTGCTGAGGCGGAAGAAGGCGGGCTGAGCGCCCTATTCGGCGGGCTGCAGGGGCGGTTCCGGGTCGACCGGCATGAGGGCCTCGCGATCCACCTTCTTCGTCAGCTTGAGCAGCCGCCTCCAGACCAGATAGGTTCCGTAAATCGGAGCGAAGAAGGACTTTGCAACTATCCAGAATTCCTCGGTCGCGATCTCGCGAAACGTCGGCCGGGACGAAGCTGCAATCGGTTCGGCTTCAGCTATTTCTTCCGTCCCACGCATGTCAGTCATCTGCCTTCATCGTCGCTCGAATGAACCGGTAGGTGAGCAGCCCGGTCGCCGTCACCACACCGACGGCGTCCAGAATGACGAGCATGTAGCTGACCCCTTTCAGGACGAGCAGGACGAATGGGTCGATTTCCGATTGTTCGCACTTGATTACGATCCAGTGCGCGCCAAGCGCGACGGCGGACATGATTGCGAAAAACAGGATGATGTAGAAACCATCGAGCAAATATCGCACGATGACTCGAGCCATCCCCGATTTGATTGAGAGCGCCGGCGACCCATCGCCGTCTCCTCCTGAAGGCCGGGCAAGACCACGTCCCGTCCAGGCGACAGTATTTGGTCTGCCAATCGCGGACAACTCATGGAGATTGGATGGTGGCGCGCCACCATGGTGGGGGTCGGCGCGCGATCGGGCGCCCTCGTCTTCGGGAGCGGACGGGGCGAAACCCAGTTCGATCATTCGAAGAGCGGCGTCCCGGCGGCTCGCCAGCCCCAACTTTTGGAGCGCCGCCGCGATATGGCTGTCGACGGTGGCCGGGCTGAGGCCGAGCCTCTGCCCGATTTCCTTGCTGCTGAGATGCTTCGAGACGCAGACCAGGATTTCGAACTGGCGCGGGCTGAGCGACTCGATGCGCTGCCTCATGTCCGACATTCGAGCCCCCACGTTGCGAGCCTGGCGCCCCACGCCAAATGCTGCGCCGTAAAATTGTCCGTCCGGCTTCGCTCCGTCAAGCCCGCAAGGAACGAGTGGCCGGCCGCCGCGGAGGCCGCCGCCCCCCGGCGCGATAATTAGGCGCTTCACGCCCCGTTCACCCGGCTTTTGTAAAAAGGCGCTCATTCCTATATAGTTACAGCTACGGCTCCGTTCCAAAGAGGATGAGTCCCAATGTCGCTTGCCAAGAAGATCCTGACCCTCGCCGCACCTGCGGCCCTTCTCGCTCTGGGGGGCTGCGCGACCGGCCTGCCTACCCAGGTTTCCCGCTACCAGGCGATGCCGGCCCCGGCGGGCCAGACCTTCGTCATCCAGTCCGCCGATCCGGAGGAGCGCGGGGGCCTCGAATTCTCCCGCTACGCGGACCTGGTGCGCCGCCACATGGTCGCCCAGGGCTATAGCGAAGCCAGCTCGCCGCAAACGGCGTCGCTGATCGTCTCGCTCGATTACGGCGTCGACGACGGCCGCCAGCAGCTCGTCACTCGGCCCGGCTTCGGCTACAGCCGCTTCGGCTATGGCGGCTTCGGCTACCGGCCTTACTGGTCCCGCTACGGCGGCTACGGCCGACTGCGCTCGCCCTTCTATTACGGCTGGGACGATCCCTTCTGGTATCGCGGCTATGGCGACGAGATCGACGTCTACACCGTCTACAACAGCTTCCTCGACATGGACATCCGCCGGCCGGACGGCCAGGCGGTGTTCGAAGGCACGGCCCGGGCGCGCTCGCGCACCGACGAGCTCAGCGCCCTGGTTCCGAACCTGATCGAGGCGATGTTCACCGGCTTCCCGGGCAATTCCGGCGAGACCGTGAAGATCACGGTGGCGCCCGAGCGCCGCCGCTAGGCGCGGGTCGCGAGACAGGATCGGGGAGGGGCCGGCGACGGCCCCTCCCCTTTCTTTTGAGCCGCATTCAACGGTCGTTCATCGGACGAGCCCGACTTCGCACCCTGCAGGGGACAAGAGTCTCGGGGAGGGTGAATGCTGAAATCCATCGGAGCGGCCGGATTGGCCGCGCTCGCGCTCGCGTCGGCGGCGCCGGCCCAGAATGCGGCGGACGACCGCGCCCAGGTCGAAGATATCGTCGTCACCGGCCGAAGAAGCGGAGTGCCGATGTGGACGGTGCGCAGCGACCGGACCACCTTGGTCCTGGTGGGCGCGATCGCCGGCGTCTCCAAGACCACGCATTGGGATCCCACCGCGCTCACCGAGTCGCTGCGCAAGGCCGACCGGATCATGTTCCCCCAGTCGCAGGCTTTCACCGCCTCGGTCTTCTCGGCGATCGGCTGGATCGCGAAATGGAATAAGATGGCCAGCCTGCCGAAGGGCCAGAGCCTCGCCGACTTCGCCGGTCCGGAGGAGATGCGGAGGCTGAGGGCGCTCGCCGTCCGGCGGATGGTCCGCTCCGACTTCGCGACCCGTCACCCCTTGCATCTCGCGGGGGACCTCAGGGATCGGGCGAAGGGCGACGTGGATTACGGGCGCGGCGCCGCCGATTACGTCCGCCGGGCGGTCAAGCAGCACAAGCTGACGATGGTCCCGATCCGGCGGTCGAAGGCGAAGCCGCTGGTCAAGGACCTGTTCGCCTCCACGCCTCAGGAGCATCTGCCCTGCCTGCGCGCGGCCATCACGATGGCGGAAGGCGGGCCGGCGGCGGTTCAGGCCCGCTCCGACGCCTGGGCGGCCCGGCGAGTCCCGGAGGTGCTCGCCTCGCCGGCGGACGGAGTCTACGATTCCTGCTGGCCCGAGACGGAGGTGCAAAGCTCCGAGGCCGAGCTCGCCGACGAGATGAAGCTGCTTCTGAGCGAGCCGCAGGTGACGGTCGCCGTCCTCACCCTTCGCGCCGCGGCGAAGCGAGGCGGGGTCCTCGACCGGCTCGAGGCGGCCGGCTTCGACATCCAGGGGCCGGCCTGGAAATGAGGGCTCTGGGCGTCGCGCTCGCCCTCGCCGCCGCGACGTCTTCGGCGAGCCAGGCGCAGCCCGGCGGCGATAACCGGACCGAGGACATCGTCGTCACCGCGACCCGAAGCGGAATCCCCGTCTGGCGAGTCGTCGGGGCTCGGACGACGATCGTCCTGGTCGGGACGATCCGCGGAGTCTCGAGGGAGACTCGCTGGGACGCCGACAGCCTGACCGCGGCGCTTCGAAAGTCCGACCGGGTGATGTTCCCCGGCGCGGTCCGCTACACCGCCTCGATCCTCTCCGCCCCGAGCCTGGCGGCCAAGGCGAAGAAGATGGAGTCCCTGCCCGAGGGCCAGACGCTCGCCGCGCACCTCTCCCCCGATCAGCACCGCCGCCTCGTCGCCCTCGGCGCCGACGGCTGGCTCAAGCCCGGGTTCGATCGCAAGCATCCCCTGCAGGTGGCCAACGACCTCATCCGGGAGGCGCTCGGGCGGCCCGGCGGCGGCTTCATGTCGATCTCGAAGGTTCGGCCGGGTCACGGGGACGCCGACAGCTGGATCAAGGCGGCGGTCAAGAAATACGACCTCAACCTCGTTCCGATCCCGACCGCCCGGCTCAAGCCCGTGATGAAAGACCTTCTGGCCGGCCCGCCGGGCCGGCATTTGCACTGCCTGACAGCGGCCATGGCGGCCGCGGAGGCCGGGCGCGGCTCGAACAGGAGGCGGTCCGACGCCTGGGCCGAGCGCCGGGTGCAGGACGTGCTCGCCTCGCCGGTCCAGGCGGCGCTGAAGGCCTGCTCCCCCGAGCCGATGCGCCGGGATTCGTCGCCGGAGGTGAGGCGGACCGTTCGCGGGCTGCTCGACGAACCGCTGGTGACGGTCGCGGTGCTGGAGCTCGGAGCGCTGGCCGAGCCTGGCGGGATATTGGACGAGCTGAAGGCGCAGGGCTTCGAGATCAGGGGCCCGGCCTGGAAATGAACGCAGTCGCGGCGGCGGTCAGCCCTCGAGCTGCCGCGTCAGCAGGCGGATGTCGGCGTCCAGCTCCGAATCCTGCGCCCGGAGCTTCTCGATCTGGCGAACCGCGTGGATCACCGTCGTATGGTCGCGGCCGCCGAAGCGGCGGCCGATCTCGGGCAGCGAGCGCGGAGTGAGCTGCTTGGACAAATACATGGCGACCTGGCGCGGGCGGGCGACTTCGCGGGCCCGGCGGGCCGAGGTCATCTCCGCCTTGCGGATCCGGTAATGCTCCGAGACTCGGGTCTGGATCTCGTCGATCGAGATCCGCCTCTGGTTCGCCCGCAAGGTGTTGGCGAGCACTTCTCCGACGAAATCGAGGTCGATGACCCGATTCTGCATGGTCGCGTAGGCGGCGATCCGGTTGAGAGCGCCTTCCAGCTCGCGGACGTTGGAGCTGATCCTTTTGGCGAGGAACATGACCACGTCCTCGGGCACCGAGACTTCCGGGAGCGCCTCGAGCTTCTTGAGGATGATGTTGAGCCGGAGCTCGAGGTCGGCCTGGTTGATGTCGGCGACGAGGCCCCAGGACAGGCGGGACAGGATCCGAGGCTCGATTCCGTCCAGGTCCTGCGGAGCCCGGTCCGAGCTGATGACGAGGCGGCGGCCGGCCGAGATGATCTCGTTCATCGTGTGGAAGAATTCTTCCTGGGTCGATTCCTTGCCGGCGATGAACTGGACGTCGTCGATCATGAGCAGGTCGGCGGCGCGCAGATGCTGCTTGAAGCGGATCGTGTCGTTGGCCCGAAGCGCCGCGACGAACTCGACCATGAACTTCTCGGCCGACATGTAGATGATCTTCGCCCGAGGCCTGAGGCGATGGAATTCGTGGCCGATGGCGTGGAGCAGGTGGGTCTTGCCGCGCCCGGTGCCGCCGTGGAGGAAGAGCGGGTTGAACGCGACATTGTCGGCGGTGGCCAGCGTCGTCGCCGCGCTGAACGCGACCTCGTTGGCCTTGCCGACGACGAAATTCTCGAACCGGTAGCGGGGCTCGAGCGCGACGGCGTAGAGCCCGTCGCCCGGGGCCGGCTCCTCGGCCGCCGGAGGCGCCGGGATCTCGACCACCGCGGCGGTCCTGGGCGCGGCGGCTCCGACCCGGATGGCGATGTGGCGGACCGACGGGCAGGCGGCGCGCCAGGCCAGGGTCAGCCGTTCGGAGAAATGGGTCTGAACCCAGTCGGCCATGAACTGCGAGGGCAGCTCGAGCCGGAGGGCGCCCGTTTCCGAGTCGAAATTGCCGAGCGCGATCGGCCTGAGCCAGCCGTCGAAGGTCCGGGCGCCGCAATCGCGCCTGAGCCCCGCGCGAATCGATTCCCATGCGGCCTGGAGCGCGCCCCGCTCCATCATCTCGACCGAAGTCCCTCCCGCCGGCTTCAAAGACACGAACGCACCCCTCTATCCTTCTGGCCTCTTTCAAGCGGGCCTTGATGGCGCAAGTCTCTCCTTCCACGGCTGCCCCCCGGCGGCACCGATTCGGAAACTCGTTCTTGCTGTGGCGTCCGGAGGGAGATTCGCCCCACCGGAGCGGCCTTTTTGGAAGCCTCGGCCCGGCCATGCAAGGGCGAAATTATGTGTCAAAAAAAAGAAACATGCTTGACATAGGTTTTCTGCGAATTCCGCCAAAAATGGCGGAAAACCGCCATTTCTTCGCTGGAGGGCGGAACGAATCGCGGGAAGTCCTAGGGTTTCGCGCTCTGTTCCCCGAAGGCACGAAAAAGCCCGCCGGACAGCGTATCCGGCGGGCTGATTTCAAGCATTAGAAATGCTTAGGCGAGAGCCGCGATACGGCGAGTCAAACGGGAGAATTTGCGGGCCGCGGTGTTCTTGTGGAACACCCCTTTCGCGACTCCGCGGGCGAGCTCGGGCTGGACCTTGACGATCGCCGCCAGGGCCTGCGCCTTGTCGCCGGCCTCGATCGCCGCCTCGACCTGCTTGACGAAGGTGCGGATCCGGCTGACGCGCGTGCGGTTGATCTCGGTCCGGCGCTGGTTGCGGCGGATTCGCTTTTTTGCCTGCGGCGTATTCGCCATCTCTACTGCCTCTTATCGCTAAAATGAAAAGGGCGCGGCCAATCACCGCACCCGCTCGGCTGCGCCTCTACGCCAAGGCGGCCCGAAAGGTCAACCTCAAGAGCGCTGGCAGCGAGGGCAGAAGAAGGTCGATCGGCCCGAATCGGGCCTCCGGCGAATCGGCCCCCCGCAATGGCACGATTCCCCTTCCCGGCCGTAGACCCGCCACTGCTTCGAGAAATAGCCGAGCTCGCCCGAGGGCCTGGCATAATCGCGAAGCGACGAGCCCCCGGCCTCGATCGCGGCGAGAAGCACGGCCTTGATCGCCTCGACCAGGCGCTCCAGCCGAGGCCTCGAAATCCTCCCGCCGGCCCGCGACGGCGCGATCCCGGCCATGTGCAGGGCTTCGCAGACGTAGATGTTGCCGAGCCCGGCGACGATCCGCTGGTCGAGCAGCAGCGCCTTGATCGGCGCGGAGCGGCCGGCGAGCGCCTCGAGCAGGTGATCGGCGGAGAATTCGGCTTCGAGCGGCTCGGGCCCGAGCCCGGCGAAGGGGCCGTAGCCGTCGAGCTGGGCGGTGGCGACGAGGTCGAGCGAGCCGAAGCGGCGCGGGTCGTTGAGCGCGAGCCGCCGGCCGGAGTCCGTCTCCAGCAGGAAATGATCGTGCGGGCCGAGCTCGGCCGGATCGATCCGCCAGCGCCCCGACATTCCGAGGTGGAAGACGAGTGTGTCCTCGCGGTCGGTGGCGATGAGTCCGTATTTGGCCCGCCGGCCGAGCCCGGTGACCCGGGCCCCGGTCAGCCGCTGGCGAAGGTCGGGCGGAAAGGGGCGCCGCAAATCCGCCCGCCGGGTCTCCACCGAGACGAGCCGCCGCCCCTCGAGCACGGGAACAAGTCCCCGAACCGTGGTTTCGACCTCGGGCAGCTCAGGCATGAGCCGTCATCCCGGCGCAGGCCGGGACCTCGGGTCGGAAAGTCTCGGCGGGTCTCCCCGAGGTCCCGGCTTTCGCCGGGATGACGAGTTGGCAAGTGCACATGGGTGGAAACCCCTGCTAGAGGCGGCGGCGATGGACAAGGTTTCTTTCGGTTTCGAGGAGGTTTCGCCCGACGAGAAGACCCGGCGCGTCGGCGCCGTCTTCTCGAGCGTCGCCGGCCGCTACGACCTCATGAACGACCTCATGTCGGGCGGCCTCCACCGGCTGTGGAAGGACCTGTTCGAGCGGCGGGTCCGACCCCGCCGGGGCGAGAAGATCCTCGACATGGCCGGAGGCACGGGCGACGTCGCCTTCCGCCTCGCCCGCCGCGGGGCGAGCGTGATGGTGGCGGACATCAACCCCGACATGCTCGAGGTCGGCAAGGCCCGGGCGAGGAAGCGCGGACTCGAGGGGCTGGGCTGGGCGGTCGAGAATGCCGAGAGCCTGAGCTTCCCGGACTCGAGCTTCGACGCCTATACGATCGCCTTCGGGATCCGCAACGTCACCGACATCGACTCGGCACTGCGCGAGGCGCGCCGGGTCCTGAGAACGGGCGGGCGCTTCTTCTGCCTCGAATTCTCGACCACCCGCTGGCCCGGCTTCGCAAGCCTCTACGAGGCCTATTCGATTCACGCGGTGCCTCGGATCGGCAAGGCGGTGGCCCGAGACGAGGAAAGCTACCGCTACCTGGTCGAATCGATCCGCCGCTTCCCGCCGATGGAGAAATTCTCGGCGATGATCGGCAAGGCCGGCTTCGCGCAGGTGAGGGCCGAGCCGATCCTGGGCGGACTGGTGGCCATTCACAGCGGCTGGAAGATTTGATGACCCCTCCCCGTCATCCCGGCGAAAGCCGCGACCTCAGGACAGGAAGTCTCGGCGGGCCGCCCCGAGGTCCCGGCTTGCGCGGGGATGACGGGATCGCATGACCCGGCCCGTCGTCCATATCTGGCGCCTGTTGAAATGGGGGCGGGTCCTGGCTCGGCACGGGGCGCTTCGCGGAATCGAGCGCGACTCCAACACTCCCCAGCCGGTCCGGCGGCTCGCCCGGATCGCCCGCTTCGGCGCCCGGGTGCCGCGGGTTCCGGCCTATGGCGAGGCCTTCCAGGAGCTGGGCCCGGCGGCGATCAAGTTCGGCCAGGCGCTGGCGACTCGCCCGGACCTGGTCGGAATGGAGGCGGCGCGCGACCTCCAGTTCCTCCAGGACAGCCTCCCGCCCGCCCCGTTCAAGGACGTCAGGCTGGCCATCGAGCAGGGGCTTGAGAAGCCGCTCGAGGAGATCTTCGCCGATTTCGATCCCGAGCCTGTCGGAGCCGCTTCGATCGCGCAGGTCCACCGGGCCCATACGACCGACGGCAAGCTGGTGGCGGTCAAGGTGCTGCGGCCCAATATCGAGGAGGATTTCGCCCGCGCGCTCGAAACCTACGAATGGGCCGCGGCTCAGGTCGAGAATATGGGCGGCGAGGCGGCGAGGCTTCGGCCCCGCGCGGTGATCGCCTATTTCCGGCAATGGACCGCCCGCGAGCTCGACCTGCGCCGCGAGGCCGCCTCGGCTTCCGAGCTTCGCGAGAATCTGGTCGCCGAGAGCGGCTTCTACGTGCCCGCGATCGACTGGACCCGGACCTCGCGCAGGGTGATGACGCTCGAATGGATCGACGGGATCAAGCTCAACGACCGCGAGGCTCTGGTCGAGGCCGGCCACGATCTCAAGGCGCTCGCCGCGACCCTGGTGCGCGCCTTCCTGCGCCAGTCCGTGGTCGACGGCTTCTTCCATGCCGACCTCCACCAGGGCAACCTGTTCGCGCTTCCCGACGGCCGGCTCGCGGCGATCGACTTCGGGATCATGGGCCGCATCGACCGCCAGGCCCGGGTCTGGCTGGCCGAGATCCTCTACGGCCTGCTCACCGGCAATTACCGGCGTGTCGCCGAAATCCATTTCGAGGCGCAATATGTCCCCGCGCACCACGACGTCGACGAGTTCGCGACGGCGCTGAGGGCGGTCGGCGAGCCGATCCGGGGCCTTCCGGTCAAGGACATCTCGATCGGCCAGATGCTCGACGGCCTGTTCACGATCACCCGCGACTTCGACATGCCGACCCAGCCCCACCTCCTCCTTCTCCAGAAGACGATGGTGATGGAGGAAGGAGTCGCCCACGCCCTCGATCCGGACATCAACATGTGGGAGACGGCCGAGCCGTTCCTCAGGGAATGGGTGCGCGGCGAGCTCGGCCCGGAGGCGGCTCTGGCGGACCGGATCGTGCGCGACTTCAGGACCTTCGCGAAGATCCCCGAGTTGATCCGCCGGATCGATTATTACTACCCGCCGCCGGGCGCCGCTCCGCCCGATCCGCCGCTGGCGGACGTCGTCGTCGTCAAGCCCCGGCGCTACTGGCGCTACGCCCTGACGGCCCTGCTCTCCGCCGCTGCTGGCGCGGCGGCGGTCTTGCTCCTAGGATGAGGCCATGCGTGGACGGGCGATCCTGGCGGCGGCGGCGCTAAGCAATCTTGCGGCCGGGGCGGCGGAAGCCTGCTCGCCGAGACTGGGCTCGTTCAGCGAGCGGATGAAGGAAGCCCCGCTCGCGGTGCGCGGCAAGCTCCGGGTCGATTGGAGCGACCGAAGCTCGGAACGGCTGGCCGGAACCGCTATGTTGAAGGTCGACGAGTGCCTCAGGAGGGCGAAATCCGTGGCCCGCTGCCCCCGGGGCCTCACCATTCGGTTCGAGGAGCCGCTCGACGGAATCAATTGCCCTCCGGAAATCACCCGGGCCATGTTTCGCTCGGGGCGCCTCAATTTTTTCCTGCTTTGGGGCAATGACCGCGACGGCTGGCAGATCGGCGTCGCGAGGCGCCAGTTCGACGAGTGATGGACGGCCGGCGAATCCTCCTGATCGTCGGCGGTGGAATCGCCGCCTACAAGGCCTGCGAGCTGGTCCGGCTGATCCGCAAGGCCGGCGGCAGCGTGCGCTGCGTCCTCACCGCCGGCGGCGCGCAGTTCGTCACTCCGATGACCCTGGCTGCCTTGTCCGAGCAGCCGGTCCATACCAGCCTGTGGGACCTCAAGGACGAGGTCGAGATGGGCCATATCCAGCTCAGCCGCGAGGCCGACCTGATCGTCGTCTGCCCGGCCACCGCCGACCTGATGGCGAAGATGGCGGCCGGGATCGCCGACGACCTCGCCACCACCCTCCTCCTCGCCACCGACAAGCCGGTGCTCGCCGCGCCGGCGATGAACGTCAGGATGTGGCGGCACGAGGCGACCCGCCGGAACGTCGGGCGGCTTCGCGCCGACGGCGTGACGATCCTCGAGCCCGACGAGGGCGAGATGGCGTGCGGGGAGTACGGGCCGGGCCGGCTGCCCGAGCCGGAGGCGATCCTTGAGGCGATCACGGAAGCTCTCTCCGTTCGGGCTGAGCCTGTCGAAGCCCGGCCCTTGCAAGCCCCGGACGAAGGCAAGGATAGGCCTTCGACAGGCTCAGGCCGAACGGAGGCGTTGGCCGGCCGGCACGTCATCGTCACCGCCGGCCCGACCCACGAGCCGATCGACCCGGTGCGGGTGATCGCCAACCGTTCGTCGGGCAAGCAGGGCTTCGCCATCGCCGAGGCGCTCGCCAGGCTCGGAGCGCGGGTGACCCTCGTCGCCGGGCCCGTGGCTCTGGCGACTCCGGCCGGGGTCGGGCGGATCGACGTCGAGACCGCCCGCGAGATGGACTCGGCCGTCCAGTCGGCGCTCCCGGCCGACGCCGCGATCCTCGTCGCCGCCGTCGCCGACTGGCGGGTCGACCCCTCCCCTTCGAAGCTGAAAAAGGCTTCGGGCCCGCCCAGGCTCGAATGGCTGGCGAACCCCGACATCCTCGCCGAACTGGCGGCGAGCCCGCGCCGGCCGCGGCTCCTGGTCGGCTTCGCGGCCGAGACGGGGGACGTGGTGGACGTTGCGCAGGCGAAACGAGCAAGCAAGGGCTGCGACTGGATCGTCGCCAATGATGTATCGGGGGACGTGATGGGCGGCGACCGCAACCGGGTCCATCTGATCACGCCCGCCGGCACCGAGAGCTGGGAGGAAGGCGAGAAGAGCGAGGTTGCGCGGCGGCTGGCCGCAAGGATCGCGGCCGAACTGGGGGACGAGGATGCGAACCGACCTTCTGCTGCTGGCGCCGCTGGCGAGACTGGCTGATCTCGCACTGCTCCTGCTTCGAGCCGTGACCGGCGCCTTCCTCGTCTACCAGAGCCACGACAATATCTTCAGCACGGGCCGGATGGAGGAGTTCGAGAAATTCCTCGTCCAGTTCAATTTCCCTTTGCCCGAGCTGATGGCTCCGCTCTGCGTCTGGGCGCAGTTCCTGTGCGGAACCGCCTTCATCCTGGGGCTTCTGACCCGCTGGGCCGGCCTCGTCACCGCCTTCGTCTTCGTCGTCGCGGTGTGGATGGTCCACTGGCCGCAGGACTTTCCGGGCTGGTGGCCGGCCTTGATCCTGATCTTCCTCGGCCTGCTGTTTGCAACCGGCGGAGCCGGGCGCTACTCGATCGACCGGCTGATCGAGAGGCGGAATGATCGAAATAGAGGTAAAGCGGCTTTCCCACGGTGAGGGCCTTCCCCTTCCCGCCTACGCCACCGAGCATGCGGCGGGGCTGGACGTCGTCGCCGCCGAGGATGTCACTCTCGAGCCCGGGGGCCGGCACGCCGTCGCCACCGGCTTCGCCATCGCCATCCCCCACGGCTACGAGGTCCAGGTCCGGCCGCGCTCGGGCCTTGCCCTGAAGCACGGAATCACCTGCCTCAACACGCCCGGAACGATCGACAGCGACTATCGCGGCGAGGTCAAGGTCATCCTCGCCAATCTCGGCGCGGAAGCGTTCGAGGTCCGGCGCGGAGAGCGGATCGCCCAGCTCGTGCCCGCCGCGGTCCACCGCGGCGCCCTTCGCGAGGTCGACTCCCTCGACTCGACCGCTCGAGGCTCGGGCGGGTTCGGATCGACGGGGCGCTGACTCCCCTTGCCCTCGGGGCGATTGGGGCGGAAGATGACCGGGATCATCGAGGGAAACGATCATGCTTGGACCGATCGCCGCGGCAATGCTTCTGGGTGTCTCCAGCGGGCCGGTGCAGGTCGACGTGGGCCGCGCCGACTGGAACGGAATGCCCAGGCTCAAGAGGGCCGCCCGCCAACTGCCGACTCCGGCGATGGTCGCCCGGGTCGAGCAGATGCTTGCCACCCGCGCCTGCACCTTTCCAAGGCAGAACGCCCGGAAGTTCGACATCACCGTCCCCTATGCCGTGCTGGTCGAACCGGAAGGGCGGGCTCGGCGGGTGGTCGTCGCCGACAGCGGCTGCCCCGCCCTCGAAACCTATGTCGGACAGCTGATCCTGGGAATGGCCCGGGACGGCGACTTCAAGGCGACCGGTGAGGCGAAGGCCCGGTGGTATTCGAGCGCCCTCAACTTCAACCTGAAGTGAGCCTGGCCGACCCGCAGCTCGACCGCTACGCCCGCCACATCGTCCTCAAGGAGATTGGCGGCGAAGGCCAGCGCAAGCTTCTCGCGGCCCACGTCCTGCTGGTCGGAGCGGGCGGGATCGGCTGCCCCGCCCTCCAGTATCTGGCCGCCGCCGGAGTCGGGCGGCTGACGGTGGTCGACGACGATCGGGTGTCGCTCGACAATCTCCAGCGCCAGATCCTGTTCGGAACCGCCGACATCGGCCGTCCCAAGGGCGAAGTGGCGGGCGAAGCCGCGGCCCGGCTCAATCCCGACGTCCGCTTCGAGGCGGTGCGCGAGCGCCTGGTCTCGGCCAACGCTTCGGCATTGCTCGGGGGCGCGGACGTGGTGGTGGACGGGAGCGACAACTTCGCCACGCGGCTGGTCGTGTCCGACACCTGCACCGAGCTTCGGATCCCGCTGGTCTCGGCGGCGATCGGCCAGTTCCAGCTCCAGATCGGCACCTGGCGGGGCTGGGAGAAGGGACGGCCCTGCTACCGCTGCTTCGTCGGCGACGCTTTCGACTCGGAGGATTGCGACAGCTGCTCGGAGCTGGGCGTGCTCGGGGCCATGGCCGGGATCGGCGGCAGCTGGGCGGCGCTGGAAGCGATCCGCCAGATCGTCGGCTTCGGCGAGGAGGCGGTCGGCAAGGTCCACATCCTGGACGGCCTGGCGCCCTCGATGCGCAGCCTGAGGATCGCCAAGGATCCGGGCTGCCGGGCCTGCGGGGCTCAGGCCGGAAGCTGACCCAGAACGTCCCGAAGCTGGAGCAGGACGAGGATGAACAGCCCGCTTCCAAGCACCAGGTCGAAGCCGCGCACCGGCCGAACCCGCTCGCCCCGGGGGCGGTGGAAGGTGAGGTCGAACATGGTGGCGAGGACGATCCACGCCCCGCCCAGGCCGGCCAGGATCGAGAGCAGGACGAACGGCCAGAACAGCGCCTCATAGGCCCCGACGAACGCCCACAGCGCCAGGGCCAGAAGCTCGGCCGTGACGCTGATCCCGACCAGGGTCCAGCTCCTGCGCATCAGCCCTTCTTCTTGGCCGGCGCCTTTTTCGCCGGAGCCTTCTTCGCGGCGGGCTTGCGCCCCCTGCCCTTCTTCGCCGGCGGCCCCTTGGCGGCGCGCTCGTCGATCAGCTGGGCGGCTTCCTCGAGGGTGAGCTGATCCGGGGCGAGCGACTTGGGCAGTGTGGCGTTGGTCGTGCCGTCGGTGACGTAGGGCCCGAAGCGCCCCTCCATCAGCTTGATCTCGAGCTCCGTCCTGGGATGGGCCCCGAGCAGCTTGAGCGGCTCGCGCGAGCCCTTCGCCCGGCCGCCGCCCGAGGCCGCCTCGGCGAGCTTGACGACGGCCGCGTTCATCCCGGTCTCGAAGACCTCGGCGGTCGAGCCGAGCTTCGCATATTTGCCGTCATGGGCGAGATAGGGGCCGTAGCGGCCGATTGAGGCGGTGATCGGCTTGCCGCTTTCCGGATGGGTTCCGACCGTGCGCGGAAGCGACAGCAATCGGACGGCGAGGTCGAGGTCGAGCTCGCCCGAATCCTTGGGGATGGACGAGCGCTTCGCCTCCTTGCCCTCGCCCATCTCGATATAGGGTCCGAAGCGGCCGCTCTTGCGGGAGATGTCCTGGCCGGTCTCGGGATGCTGGCCGAGTATCTCGGGCCCCGCCTCGGCGCCGCCCTCCTCGCCGCCCTGGCCGAACCTGCGGGTGAACTTGCATTCCGGATAGTTGGAGCAGGCGACGAACGCCCCGAAGCGGCCGCCGCGAAGCGACAGCCGCCCTTCGCCGCAGGCCGGGCAGAGGCGGGCGTCGGTCCCGTCCTGCCGGTCCGGGAACAGCCAGGGGGAGAGGAAATCGTCGAGCGCGGCGGTGATCGCCGAGGGCTGCTGCTCCATGATCTCGGCCGTCTTCGGCTTGAAGTCGCGCCAGAATTCCTCGAGCACCGCCTGCCACTGGGCGCGGCCGCCGGAAATGTCGTCCAGCTCGTCCTCGAGATGGGCGGTGAAGTCGAACGAGACGTAGCGCTCGAAGAAGCGCTCGAGGAAGGCGGTCAGGAGCCGGCCGCTCTCCTGCGGAATGAAGCGGTTCTTCTCGAGCTCGACATAGCCACGGTCCTTCAGGGTCTGAAGGGTCGCGGCGTAGGTGGAGGGACGGCCGATCCCGAGCTCCTCCATCTTCTTGACCAGGCTCGCCTCCGAATAACGCGGCGGCGGCTGGGTGAAATGCTGCTCGGCGGTCACTTTCTTCTTGGCCGGCGCGTCGCCCTCGCGCAGCCGAGGCAGCCGGCGCGCTTCCTCGTCGTCGCCGTCGTCGCGGCCTTCCTCGTAGAGCGCCAGGAAGCCGGGGAAGAGGACGACCTGCCCGGTCGCCCGAAGGCCGGTCTGGCCGCTTCCGTCGAGCAGCTCGGCGGTGGTCCGCTCCATCCTCGCCGAGGCCATCTGGCTGGCGAGCGCCCGCTTGAAGATCAGCTCGTAGAGCCGGCCATGGTCTCCCGAGCCGGCCCGGTCGAGGCCGAAGTCGGTCGGGCGGATCGCCTCATGGGCCTCCTGGGCGTTCTTGGCCTTGCTCTCATAGTGGCGCGGCTTGTCGGGCACGTAGCCGGAGTCGAAGCGGCCGGCCACCGCCCGGCGGGCGGCCGAGACCGCCTCGGGCGCCATCTGGACTCCGTCGGTCCGCATGTAGGTGATCGAGCCGTCCTCGTAGAGCGCCTGGGCGATCCGCATCGTGTGGCTGGCCGAAAAGCCCAGCTTGCGCGCCGCCTCCTGCTGGAGGGTCGAGGTGGTGAAGGGCGGCGGCGGGTTGCGGGTGAGCGGCTTGGTCTCGACCGACACGACCGAGAATCGCCCGGCCTCGACCGCGGCCCTGGCGGCTTCGGCGGTGCCGGAGTCGCCAATCGACAGCCGGTCCAGCTTCTCGCCCCTGAAGCGCACCAGCCGGGCGAGGAACTCCTGCCCGTCCGACTCCATGAGCGCCGCGACGCTCCAATATTCCTGCGCCCGGAACAGCTCGATCTCGCGCTCGCGGTCGACGACGAGCCGAAGAGCGACCGACTGGACCCGCCCGGCCGACTTGGCGCCCGGAAGCTTGCGCCACAGCACCGGCGACAGGGTGAAGCCGACCAGGTAATCGAGCGCGCGGCGGGCCCGGTAGGCGTCGATCAGGTCCTCGTCGAGCGCTCTCGGATGCTTCATCGCCTCGGTGACCGTCGCCTTGGTGATGGCGTTGAAGGTGACCCGCTCGACGTCGGCGGGGAGGGCCTTGCGCTTCCTCAGCACCTCCTGGACGTGCCAGCTGATCGCCTCCCCTTCCCGGTCGGGATCGGTGGCCAGGATCAGGGTGTCGGCCTTCCTGGCCTCGTCGGTGATCGCCTTGAGCTGGCGGGCCTTGTCGGCATAGGTCTCCCACTCCATCGCGAAGCCGGAGTCCGGATCGACCGAGCCGTCCCTGGGCGGCAGGTCGCGGACATGGCCGTAGGAGGCGAGCACCCGGTAGCCGGTGCCGAGATACTTCTCGATGGTTTTCGCCTTGGCGGGCGATTCGACGACGACGAGCTTCATGGGGATCCTTCACGCGTACGCGTACAGGGTGGGGAGGCCGGACGAGGCCCGTCAAGCCGGCTTCGAGGCCCTGTTTCGGCGCGGAAGTTCCGAAGTTGCCCGATAAATAAAATTCCTTCCGATCAATAAGCGGAGTTCAATCGGTTTTTCCGATCACCGGCGACGCCGCTCTCTAGGATCGCGACTCGCGACGCCCTGTAGACCGTCCCGTTCCCGTTTGAGAACATAGCAGAAACGGCCGGCTTCGTCATCCGTCACCGTCCCCTCCTACCGCCGGATCGGTGCCGGACGAGTGCCGAACCATTGCCGGACCAGTGCCGAACCAGTGCCGGGCCAGTGCCGGGCCAGTGCCGAGCCAGTGCCGGTCGAGAGCGGGAGCGGTACCGGGACCGCGCGCCGGTTAACCCGTGCGCCAGCGGCACCCACGCCGTCATGCCGGACTCGATCCGGCATCCACCTAGGCCCGACCGGCCGTCATGCCGGACTTGATCCGGCATCCACCTGCCTTCCCGCGTTTCAGGAGAGTGAAGAAGGTGGATCCCGGATCAAGTCCGGGATGACGCGGGATGCCGGATCAAGTCCGGGATGACGAGGATCCCAGATCAGGTCCGGGGCGGTCGCTGGAGCGCCTCGACCTGGGCCGTCATGCCCGACTTGATCCGGCATCCACGCGGGCCCGGCCCGCGACCGGCCACTCACACCCCGCTGCAACCCGCCGGCTTCCGCTGCAAAACTTGCAGCGGGTTCGAACGCTCTGCAATTTTTGCAAACCGGCGGAATGATTGGAATGTGCCGCGTTCCGCTGTAGCCTGCCGGCCAAAAGCCAAGGATGACATGATGATACGCCCGATCCTCGCCGCCGCTTTGTCGATTCTGGCGGTCTCCGCCGAGGCGCAGGCTCCGGGGGCGGCCCCTGAGCCGGCGCCGGCGGCCCCGCCGGCCCCCTCCGCCCTCGAGGAGCAGGTGCTCGCCCAGCTCAACGAGGTCCGCACCAATCCCGCCGCTTATGCCGCGAAGCTTCGGGAGTATCGGGGCTATTTCGAGGGCAATGTCGTCCAGCTGCCCGGCAGCGACGTCGGCCTTCGCACCCGCGAAGGAGTCGCGGCGGTCGACCAGGCGATCGCCTTCCTCGCCAAGCAGGCGCCCCGGCCGCCGCTCCGCCCCGCGCCCGAGCTCGCAGTCTCGGCGAGGGAGCTCGCAACCCACCAGGCGCTCGCCGGCGGGACCGGCCATGCCGCCGCCGACGGGTCGGACGCGCGCGCCAGGATCAAGCGGAACAAGGGCAGCGGCCTGATCGCCGAGGTCCTGGCCTATGGGGCCGGGGACGCCGCGGCGGTGGTCCGGCAGCTGATCGTCGACGACGGGGTGCCGAGCCGCCCCAACCGAAAGATCATCTTCGAGGACAAATATCGCCGGGGCGGAGTGGCCTGCGGCCCCCATCCCGCCGCCCGCTCGGTGTGCGTGATCGACGTCGCGACCTTCGTCGGGCTGGCGCCCGCGCCCAAGCAGGTCCGCAACCCGCCGCCGGAGATCGACATCCACTGATTCGTCGGCCCGGACTGGATCCGGGGTCCGCCTTCCTCACGGCCGGCGCCGCTGAAGGTAAGGTGGATGCCGGATCAGGTCCGGCATGACGGGTCGTGGCTCTCAACGTCTAATATTGCTCCTGCCGCGGATAATCGGGCGGGAGGATGCATTTGCCGTTGTCGTACCGGCCGACGCTGCGGATCACCTCGCCGTCCCTCGGCTCGACCCGGCGTCCCGATATCTGGCCGTCCAGCACCCGGCGGACCAGAGAGTCGAGCCGGGTGACGAGGTAGCAGTCGACCGCCGGCGGGGCGTGCGGATTGCCGATGCCGCTGTCGTCGGTGAGGAAGATGTAGCGCGACTGGGTGGCGGCGGCCATCGCGCGCATCACATATTCGGCGGTGTCGCCGACTCCGGAGGCGGCCACCGGGACGATCTGGATTCGCTTCGCGCGTGCGGCCTCGGCGGCGCGCCAGGCCTTGCCGATATTCTCGTCGTGCGGCGGAGCGTCGGCGACGAGAAGCAGCGACTTGACCGAGTCCGGCCGCCAGTCCTGGGCGACGGCTCGGGCGAGAGCGAGGTCCATCGCCTCGGGATAGTCCCCGCCGCCGGCGGCATATTGGGCCCGAAGGCTGGCCTGCATCGAGTCGAGATCGGACGTGAACGGGAAGGTCTGGGTGACATAGTCGTCGCCGAGGTCGCGATAGACGATGAGGCCGAGGCGGATGTCGAGGCCCGGATGGCTCCGCCTCAGGTCGGCGAGGATCGCCCGGAGCTCGGATTTCAAATAGCTGATCTCGTCGCCCATGCTTCCCGTGGTGTCGATCGCGAGCAGCAGGTCGAACTTGCGGACCGGCGCTCCGCCCGACCGGATCGTGACGCTGTGCCGTTGCGCGCCCGGCGCCTCGGCCAGCGAGACGGTGCGCCCGCCGACGCCGCCGACGCTGAGCCGGACGCTCCGCCCCAGCCGGTCGAGCCCGGGATAGAAGACCGCCGTTCCGTCGGCGACGGTGGCGAGCGACAGAGTGTTGCCGTCGGCGCAGGTCAGAGTCACCCGGGCGAACGGGACGGGCCGGCCGGCCTGGTCCTGGACGGCGACGGTGAGCACCCGCCGCGTGTCCAGCCTCGGCAGGTCGCCCAGGTTGCTGTGCTGGAGGAAGCGCCCGGCATAGGAGGCGTAGAGCTCGGGATTGAGCAGGTCGTCATGGTCGCCGGCGGTGAGCAGGCCCGACCGGGGCTGCGGCCGCGGATAAGGCCGGCGCGGATGGTGGGCGGGCGCCGAGCGCGCCTCGCCGAACTCGCCGCCCGTCGTCGTCGCCGGAGCACGGCTTTCGGAGCCCGGCCGCGCCACTCGACTTGCGGTCACGGAAATCGAGTCTTCGCCGCTCTCCGCCCCGGACGCCATCGGCGCGGAAGGCGGTGGCGGTGGCGGTGGCGGTGGCGGTGGCGCGGGAACCGGCTCCGCGGGCGGCGGCGGGGCGTGGGGAGCCGAGCTGACCGAGCCGAATCCCTTCGCAGGCTCGACCATGATGGGAGCCGATGAGTGGTCGCGATAACGCTGCTGAAGCGGGTCGTGGGGCCTCGCCTCGGGCGGCAAGGGCGGCAGGGGCGCCGCCCGGCGGCACAGCGGCTCGCGCGCCTGGGCGGCGGCGGTCGGCGCGGAGGCGCCTGGCACCAGGGGGGCGAGGGCGAAGCCGAGGGCGCTCAGGCTGACGAGTCCGAGCTTGGCTGCGTTGCGCATCGATCATCCCCTTTTCGATATGTAACAATGTCACATAAATCGGCAGGGCAAGCTTAACGCAAGCTGACGGGCGCGGGGGCGAGCGATCAGAGCCCCTCTCCCGCTTTTCGCGGGAGAGGAGGGGCCCAAGCGGAGCTTGGGAGGTGAGGGTCTGTACCGCGGACTCGGCAAGACCCTCACCTCCCACCGCCTGCCGGCGGCGGGCCCCTCCTCTCCCGCGGAAAGCGGGAGAGGGAGTCCTTTCCTCTCCCGTATTTACGGGAGAGGAGGGGCCCAAGCGGAGCTTGGGAGGTGAGGGTCTGTACCGCAGACTCGGCAAGACCCTCACCTCCCACCGCCTCCGGCGGTGGGCCCCTCCTCTCCCGTGAAATACGGGAGAGGGGTCGGAGTCGCGCTTCACATCAGGCTCACCCGCCCGCCGGCATGGCGCTCGAGCCGGCCGGCGAGCTCGAGCTCGAGCAGGACGGTCTGGACGATGGCCGGCGCGAGGCCGGACTGGCGGACGAGCTCGTCGACCGGGACCGGAGTGGAGTTGAGCAGGCCGGCGATCGCGGCGCGCGACTCGTCGTCGGCCTCGGCCGCGATTTCGGGCCGGGCGTAATCCCGCTCCGGCTGCCGGAACGGGCGGATCCGAGCCGGGCTGATCGCTTCCAGCACGTCCCCGGCGGACTGGACGAGGGTGGCGCCTTCGCGGATCAGCTGGTTGCATCCCTGCGCTCGGGGATCGAGCGGCGAGCCCGGCACGGCCATCACCTCGCGGCCGCTCTCCGCCGCGCAGCGGGCCGTGATCAGCGACCCCGACCGAGGCGCCGCCTCCACCACCAGGGTGCCGAGGGCGAGGCCGGCGATGATCCGGTTGCGCGAGGGGAAATGGCGCGAGCGCGGCTCGACCCCCGGCGGCTGCTCGGAGACGACCAGTCCGAGCTCGCCGATCGAGCGCTGCCGGGCCTCGTTCTCGGGCGGATAGAAGATGTCGATCCCTCCGGCGACGACGGCGATCGTGCCCGAGTCGAGCGACCCGTCATGGGCGGCGGAGTCGATGCCCCGGGCCAGGCCGGAGACGATGACGATGCCCGCCTCGCCCAGAGCCTGAGCCAGGGTCCGGGCGAATCGGCACGCCGCCGCCGAGGCGTTGCGAGCCCCGACCATCGCCACCGCCGGCCGGTCGAGCAGGCCGGCATGGCCCCTGACGACGAGCGCCGGCGGAGCCGTCTCGAGCTCCGCGAGCAGCGGCGGATAGAGGCCCTGGCCGAGGAACAAATAGCGCGCCCCGATCGCCGCCACCCGCTCCATCTCGAGCTCGATCGACGAGCGCGAGGCGAGCCTGGGCGCCCGGCCGCCGCCCCGCGCGGCGAGATCGGGAATGGCCTCGAGCGCCGCCGCCGCCGAGCCGAAGCGGGCGATGAGCTGGAAATAGGTGATCGGACCGATATTCTCCGACCGGATCAGCCGAAGCCGGGCGATCTGGTCGGAGCCGGGCTCAGGCACCGCGGCCCGCCGGCGGCGCCTTGGCCGCCGATCCGACCTTCGGCTCGGTCCCGGCCAGAAGCCGGCCGAGATTGGAGCGGTGGGTCCACAGGACCAGAAGGGCGAAGCCGAGGAAAAGGAAGGCGAGATCGAAGCGCCCGAAGGCGGCGGCGGCGAACGGGCCGGACAGGGGCGCGAGGATTCCGGCGAGCGAGGAGTAGCGGGTCGTGAGCAGGACGAGGATCCAGATCGCTCCGGCGACGGCGACGGTCGGCCAGTGCAGGACCGCGACGATCCCGGCCAGGGTGGCGACGCCCTTGCCGCCCCTGAACCCGAGCCAGGCCGGATAGAGATGGCCGAGAAAGGCCGCGATCCCGGCCACCGGCGGCAATTGCGGCTGGTCCGGCCAGATCAGCGCGGCGAGCAGGACCGCCGCGGCGCCCTTGCCGGCGTCGAGCGCCAGGGTCGCCGCCGCAAGGCCCTTGTGCCCGGTCCTGAGCACGTTGGTGGCGCCGATATTGCCCGAGCCGACCTTGCGGAGATCGCCGGCTCCGCTCAGCCTGGTGAGGAGGAGGCCGAAGGGGATCGAGCCCAGCGCATAGCCGAGCAGCAGGGCGAGTAGAGGTTCGGCGATCACTGGCATGTTCACGTCCCCGGCCAACTTTAGCAAATCGCGGGGCCGGCGCAACCCTTTCAGCGAAATCCGATGGACGACGCCGCCTTGCCGCGGCCCGCTGTGCCGCTAAAGCGGGCCCGTGACCAGTGCCAGGCCGATCATGATCTTCGACTCCGGGGTCGGCGGCCTGTCGGTCCTCGCCGCGATCCGGGCCCTCCTTCCGGCGGCGCCGCTCGTCTACGCCGCCGACAGCGCCGGCTATCCCTACGGCACGCGGCGCCCGGCCGAGATCGAGGCCCGGGTCCCCGCCTTGCTCGGCCGGCTCGCCGAGCGCTTCGATCCCGAGCTGATCGTGATCGCCTGCAACACCGCCTCGACCATCGCTCTCGACGCGGTCCGGGCCGCGCTCGACCTGCCGGTGGTTGGAACGGTGCCGGCGATCAAGCCGGCCGCCCGGCTGTCCAAGACCCGGACGATCGGGGTGCTGGGCACCGAGGCGACGGTCCGCCAGCCCTATGTCGACCGGCTCTCGGCCGAGTTCGCCGCCGACTGCAACGTCCTCCGCCACGGCTCGGCGGAGCTGGTCGACGCCGCCGAGGCCAGGCTTCGGGGCGAGGCGCCGGCCGAGGCGGTCTATTCGAGGGCGCTGGAGGGGCTGTTCGGGCAGCCGGGCGGCGACCGGATCGACACGATCGTCCTCGCCTGCACCCATTTCCCGCTGGTCGAGGAGGAGCTGGCGGCCGCCGCCCGCCGCCCGGTCCGCTTCGTCGACGGCAAGGAGGGGATCGCCCGCCGCACGGCCTGGCTGACCCGCGACCTGCAATGGCCGGAAGCGCCGGCCGAAGGCGTGGCGCTGTTCACCGGCAGGGGCACCGACGTCGAAACCTATCGCCCGGGCCTGGCGAGATACGGGCTGACGAGGCTCGAGCGGCTCTGAATCACCCCTCTCCCGCTTTCCGCGGGAGAGGGAGGGGCCCGCGAAGCGGGAGGGTGAGGGTCTGTACCCCGGACTCGGCAAGACCCTCACCTCCCACCGCTTCGCGGTGGGCCCCTCCTCTCCCGTGAAGGACGGGAGAGGGTCGAAGCTGCCGTCTAGCCAATGCCGGCCGAAATCGGCTAAGGAGCGGCCAGGGACCCCGGGGACGCGCTTTGGACTATAACCGCATCTTCGCGCAGGCGATCGACCGGCTGCATGCCGAAGGCCGCTATCGCGTGTTCATCGACATCCTTCGCAACAAGGGCGCCTTCCCCAACGCGCGCTGCTTCGCCGGCCATAACGGGCCCAAGCCGATCACCGTCTGGTGCTCCAACGACTATCTGTGCATGGGCCAGCATCCCGACGTGGTCGCGGCGATGGAGGAAGCGCTTCACGACGTCGGAGCCGGATCGGGCGGAACCCGCAACATCGGCGGCAACACCCATTATCACGTCCAGCTCGAGGCCGAGCTCGCCGACCTCCACGGCAAGGAGGCGGCGCTCCTCTTCACCTCGGGCTATATCTCCAACGAGGCGACCCTCTCCACCGTCGCCAAGCTTCTCCCCGGCTGCATCATCTTCTCCGACGAGCTGAACCATGCCTCGATGATCGCGGGAATCCGGGCCTCGGGCTGCGAGAAGCAGGTCTTCCGGCACAACGACCTCGACCATCTCGAGGAGCTTCTGGCCGCCTCGGACCCCGAGGCGCCCAAGCTCATCGCCTTCGAAAGCGTCTATTCGATGGACGGCGACGTCGCCCCGATCGCCGCGATCTGCGACCTCGCCGACCGCTACGAGGCGATCACCTATCTCGACGAGGTCCACGCGGTCGGAATGTACGGCCCGCGCGGCGGCGGAATCTCCGAGCGCGACGACGTCGCCCGCCGGGTCACCATCATCGAGGGCACGCTCGGCAAGGCGTTCGGAGTGATGGGCGGCTATATCGCGGCGGACCGCAACATCGTCGACGTGGTGAGGAGCTACGCGCCCGGCTTCATCTTCACCACCTCGCTGTCGCCGGTCCTCGTCGCCGGGGCGCTGGCCAGCGTCAGGCACCTCAAGGCCTCCAGCGCCGAGCGCGAGGCGCAGCAGGCCAATGCCGCCAGGCTCAAGGCGATCTTCGACGACGCCCGGCTTCCGGTGATGCCGTCGACCACCCACATCGTCCCGCTGATGGTCGGCGACCCGGTCAAGGCCAAGAAGATCAGCGACATCCTGCTCGCCGAGTACGGCTGCTACGTCCAGCCGATCAACTACCCGACGGTGCCCCGTGGGACGGAGCGCCTCCGCTTCACCCCCGGTCCCCGCCACGACGAGGCGATGATGCTCGAGCTCGCCAAGGCCCTGGTCGAGATCTGGGACCGGCTGGAGCTCCGAGCCGCGGCCTGATCCCCGTCATTGCGAGCGTAGCGAAGCAATCCAGCTACGGCGGCCCGCAACGGCCGGAGCTGGATTGCCTCGTCGCTTCGCTCCTCGCAATGACGATGACTGGATGCCAAACTGTGGTAGCCTTCGCGCCGCCCATCCACTACACGCTGTAGCTCAAGCCCATCGCCGGAGTCCTCCCGTGGCCGAGCGCATCGCCATCGTCGCCGATCATGCCGCCTTCGAGATGAAGATGCTTCTCGTCGAGCATCTGCGCTCCGGCGGCTACGACGTGCTCGACCTCGGCACCGCCTCGACCGACAGCGTCGACTATCCCGATTACGGCTATCGCCTGGCCGAGGCGATCGCGTCCGGCGAAGCCCAGCGCGGAGTCGCCCTGTGCGGCACCGGCATCGGAATCTCCATCTCGATCAACCGCCATCCCGCCTGCCGCTGCGCCCTCGTCTCCGAAGGGCTCTCGGCCCGCCTCGCCCGCGATCATAACGACTCCAATGTCGTCGCCATGGGCGCCCGGCTGATCGGGATCGAGGCCGCCCGCGACATCGTCGACCAGTTCCTCGCCACCCCGTTCGGCGGCGGCCGCCACCAGCGGCGGGTCGACAAGCTCAGCCATCCACAATTCGCCAGGGAAAATGCATGAGCACACGCTCCGCCTTCGATTTCGCAGACGTCCAGCATTCGGGCTTCTTCACCGGCCGGCTCAGGGAAGCCGACGGCGCCGTCGCCGAGGCGATCGCCGCCGAGCTCGACCGCCAGCAGAACCAGATCGAGCTGATCGCATCCGAGAACATCGTCTCGCGAGCGGTGCTCGAGGCTCAGGGATCGGTTCTGACCAACAAATATGCGGAGGGCTATCCCGGCCGCCGTTACTATCAGGGCTGCGCGCCTTCGGACGCCGTCGAGACCCTGGCGATCGAGCGGGCGAAGCAATTGTTCGGCTGCGGCTTCGCCAACGTCCAGCCGCACTCGGGCGCCCAGGCCAATGGCGCGGTCATGCTGGCTCTGGCCAAGCCGGGCGACACGATTCTGGGAATGTCGCTCGACGCCGGCGGCCACCTCACCCACGGCGCCAAGCCGGCGCTTTCGGGCAAATGGTTCAACGCCGTGCAGTACGGGGTGCGCCGCGACGACGACTGCATCGACTTCGACCAGGTCGAGGCTCTGGCGAAGGAGCACCGGCCGAGGCTGATCATCGCCGGAGGCTCCGCTTACCCTCGCCATATCGACTTCGCCCGCTTCCGCGCCATCGCGGACGAGGTGGACTCGATCTTCATGGTCGACATGGCCCATTTCGCCGGCCTCGTCGCGGCGGGCGAGCACCCCACCCCCTTCGGCCACGCCCATGTCGTCACCACCACCACCCACAAGACGCTTCGCGGCCCGCGCGGCGGGATGGTCCTGACCGACGACGAGGCCATCGCCAAGAAGATCAACTCGGCCGTCTTCCCGGGCCTCCAGGGCGGACCGCTGATGCACGTCATCGCCGCCAAGGCGGTGGCGTTCGGCGAGGCCCTGCAGCCGGAGTTCAAGAGCTATGCCCGGGCGGTCATCGCCAACGCCAAGGCGCTGGCCGGCCGGCTCAAGGAGCGCGGCGCCGACCTCGTCTCGGGCGGAACCGACACCCATCTCGCCTTGGTCGACCTGAGGCCGCTCGGGATCACCGGCAAGGACGCCGACGAGGCGCTCGAGCGCTCCTCCATCACCTGCAACAAGAACGGGATCCCCTTCGATCCCCTGCCCCCGGTCAAGACCAGCGGGATTCGGGTCGGCTCCCCCGCCGGAACCACCCGCGGCTTCGGCACGGCAGAATTCCGCGACATCGCCGACATGGTCGCCGACGTGCTCGAAGGCCTTCGCGACCATGGCGAGGAGGGCAACGGGGCCGTCGAGGCGGAAGTGAAGGCTCGGGTCCGAGCCCTGTGCGCGCGCTTCCCGATCTATGACTCCCTCTCCCCTTCAGGGGAGAGGGCCGGGGAGAGGGGCTGATTTGGATCGCCCCCTCTCCCGTCGCCGCTACTCGGCTCCTCCCTCTCCCCTGAAGGGGAGAGGGTAATGCGCTGCCCTTTCTGCTCCCACGAAAACAGCCAGGTCAAGGACAGCCGCCCCACCGAGGACGGAGCCTCGATCCGCCGCCGCCGCCAGTGCGAGGAGTGCAGCGCCCGCTTCACCACCTTCGAGCGGGTGCAGCTGAGGGACCTCACCGTGATCAAGGCCGGCAACCGCCGCGAGCCGTTCGACCGGACCAAGCTGGAGCGCTCGATCGCCATCGCCTGCCGCAAGCGGCCGGTTCCGCCCGAGCGGGTCGACCGCCTGGTCTCCTCCCTCCAGCGCCAGATCGAGACCAGCGGCGACAGCGAGATCGCCTCCACCCGGATCGGCGAGCTGGTGATGGACGGCCTGAAGGCGCTCGACCCGGTCGCCTACATACGCTTCGCCAGCGTCTACAAGGACTTCCGCGAGGCGAGGGATTTCGAGGAGTTCGCCGGGAGCGTGGGGGAGGCGGGTGGGGAGTGAGGCTTCTCCCGGTCTTCCTTCGAGACGCCGCTTCGCCGAGCTCAGCGGCTCCTCAGGATGAGCGGTGCGGAATCCCCTCCGCTCATCCTGAGTAGGGACTGAGCCCTGGCGAAGGCCCGTATCGAAGGACCGTCAACCCAGATACGAAGTCTGCATTCGCGCGGCCCGCCCTTGTCCCCTCCCGTTCATCCTGAGTAGGGACTGAGCCCCGGCGAAGGCCCGTATCGAAGGACCGGCACCTCGTGGATTTCTACGCCTATTTGCTGCGATGCGCCGACGGGCATTATTATGCCGGCCACACCGACGATCTCGACTCGCGGATCGCCCAGCATCAGGCGGGCGCCGTCCCGGGCTACACGCAAAAACGCCGCCCGGTGCAGCTCATCTGGGCGGATCGCTTTCCCGATCGCGACAGCGCCTTCGCCGCGGAGCGCCAGATCAAGGGCTGGAGCCGCGCCAAGAAGGAAGCGCTGGTGCGGGGCGATTGGGAGACGCTGCGCGAGCTCGCGAAGCGCAAGCCGGTCCTTCGAGACGCCGCTTCGCCAGGCTCAGCGGCTCCTCAGGATGAGCGGAACGGAATCCCCTCCGCTCATCCTGAGGAGGGACTGAGCCCCGGCGAAGGCCCGTCTCGAAGCTCCGCTCATCCTGAGGAGGGACTGAGCCTTGGCGAAGGCCCGTCTCGAAGGACGCCCGCAATCGTCCTCGTCCGCCCCCAGCTCGGCGAGAATATCGGCAAGGCGGCTCGGGCGATGCTCAATTTCGGGCTGACGGACCTGCGGCTGGTGGCGCCGCGCGACGGGTGGCCCAATCCCTCCGCCGGGCCGGCGGCGTCCGGCGCCGACGTCGTGCTGGAGCGGGCGCGGGTGTTCGACACGGTCGCCGAGGCGGTCGGCGACTGCGCCCATGTCTACGCGACCACGGTGCGCAAGCGCGGCCTCGTCGTGCCGGTGGTGACCCCGGAGCAGGCGGCGCTGGAGATAAGGGCGCAGGCCGAGCCCTCCGCCATCCTGTTCGGTGCCGAGCGCTCCGGCCTCGAGACCGACGAAGTCGCGATCGCCGGCAAGATCGTCACCGTCCCGGTCAACCCGGACTTCACCTCGTTGAACCTCGCCCAGGCGGTGATCCTGATCGCCTACGAATGGTCGAAGCACGAGGATCTCGCGGTTCCGACCCAGGGCGACCCGGCGGAAGCCAGGGCGAGCCACGAGCAGCTCGAGGGGCTGATCGGCCAGCTCGACGAGGCGCTGGTCGCGGCCGACTATTTCCATCCGCCGGACCGCACCCCCTCGACCCGAAACACGATCCGGACCATCCTCACCAAGGCGGGCTGGTCGAACCGCGAGGTCCAGGCCCTGCGCGGAATGATCCGGGCGCTGGTCGAGCCCCGCCGCCGCGGCGGATGACGCGCCTGCCGCCGTTCGGTTCGGGTTCATCCGCGATCCGCTAGGCGGGCGGCCGGAGGCGCGGAGCTTGACTTTGGCGCCATCGGCTGAGATTTTCGACTCGTTCCAGGGGATTGCGATGAAAAAGCTGATCTTGATTGCCGCGCTTCTGGCGCCCAGCGCCGCCCTCGCCGATGCCGGCGGCGGCGATTCCGCCGCCAAGAAGGGCACCCAGATGGTGTGCCGCGCCATCGCCGAGACCGGCTCGCGCCTGTCGAAGCGCAAGCTCTGCCTGACCCGCGAGCAGTGGGCCGAGCAGAAGCGCATCATGCGCTCCGACCTCGACCAGGCGCAGACCCGTCGCAACGAGCCGCGGTCCGGCAACTAAGCCACTCTTCGCTCCAGCACTAAGCTACGGCCGCGGTTGACTTTCGCGGCCTGCGCCGCCATGTGCGGCGCTTCGCAATTGGCCCCGCACCCCGGTGAAGCGGTGGCCGCGCATGACGAGGACCCCATCAAAGCACTGCTTTGACGGGAATTCTGGCAGGTCATGCGGTGCGGTTCCGGGACGTACGAAAACAGCAGATTGGACCCGAGATGAGCAAGCGCAGCAGCGCCAAGTACAAACTCGACCGCCGAATGGGCGAGAACGTCTTCGGACGGCCCAAGAGCCCGGTCAACCGCCGCGAATACGGCCCCGGACAGCATGGCCAGCGCCGCAAGGGCAAGATGTCGGACTTCGGCATCCAGCTTCGCGCCAAGCAGAAGCTGAAGGGCTATTACGGCGACGTCACCGAGAAGCAGTTCAAGCGCACCTACACCGAGGCCGCCCGGATGAAGGGCGACACCGGCCAGAATCTGATCGGCCTGCTCGAGCGCCGGCTCGACATGGTCGTCTACCGCGCCAAGTTCGCCCCGACGATCTGGGCCGCCCGCCAGCTGGTCAGCCACGGCCACATCCGGGTCAACGGCGTGAAGTGCAACATCGCCTCTCGCCGGGTCAATGTCGGCGACGAGATCACTCTGGGCTCCAAGGCCCAGGAGATGGCGCTGGTGATGGAGGCGCAGGGCCTCGCCGAGCGCGAGATCCCCGAATATGTCGCTCCCGACGGCACCGCCAAGGCGACCTTCACCCGGGTTCCGACCCTGGACGAGGTTCCCTATCCGGTGCGGATGGAGCCGAACCTGGTCGTCGAGTTCTACTCGCGCTGATCCAGCGGCCGAACAGGGACGAGGGGCGGCTCCGCGAGGAGCCGCCCTTTTTCGTTACAGCTTCAGCGCCTGGCGGAGGAAGGAATCGCTTCGCCTCAGCATGTCGGTTCGGGCGGCGCCGTCGTCGAGCTGATGGTCGAGGCCGGGATAGACGATCAGCTCGCTCCGGCCGCTCTCCGACTTGAGCCGGTCCTGCATCATCCGCGACTGCCGGATTCCGACGTTGAGGTCCCTGTCGCCGTGGAAGAGCAGCACCGGGGCCTTGATCCTTCCGGCATTCTGCGCCGGCGAGCCTTCGCGCAGATGCGGCCCGGAACCGATGAAGCTTCGGACCACCGAATGGCTGGTGAAGGTCCGCGAATCCTGGACCAGGGTGGCGAGATCGGTCACCGGAGCCACCGCCACCACGGCCTTGAACAGGTCGGGATCGAGCACGGCCGACTGAAGCGCCGCATAGCCGCCATAGGACCAGCCGACGATCGCCAGCTTCGACGGGTCGGCGATGCCCTGGGCGACGAGCCAGCGGCCGGCGTCGTTGACGTCGCCGATCGCGACCCGCCACGACTGGAAGCCGTTCTTCCGGTACCAGGAGTCGCCATAGCCCGACGAGCCTCGGTAATTGGGCTGAAGCACGGCATAGCCGCGGCTCGCGAAGAACTGGGCGAGCCAGTCGAAGCCCCATTCGTCGCGGGCGCTCGGCCCGCCGTGCGGCATGACGATGGCTGGAAGGCCCTTGCCGCTGCTCCCCGGGGGCAGCGTCAGGTAGGCCGGCACCTCCGTCCCGTCCGAGGCCTTGTAGCGGACCGGCTTCATCGCCGCGAGCTGGACGTTCTCGAGCTCGGGCCGGGCCAGCATCAGCTCGTTGAGCTTCTTGCCGGCCTTGTCGAACAGATAGTAGCGGCCGGGATCGGTGTCGCTCCCCGCCCAGAGCAGGAGCTTGCTCTCGTCGGCGCTCGAATCGACGAAGCGGATCAGCGGAAGGCCGGGCAGCGCCCTGGACAGCGAGCGGCCCAAAGCGGCCAGCGGAGCGTCGAAATAGACCGCCTCGCGCCGCTCGGTCGCATAGGTCGCTCCGACGACCCGGTGCGCCCGGCCGATCCGGATCGTCCCGTCGACGTCGACCTCGGGGTGGGCGAAGACCGCTTTCTCCGTCTTCGATCCGTCGAGGGCGACGCTGTACAGCACCCGGCGGCCGCCCTCGCCGGTCCTGTAGCCATAGGCGACGTCGAGGTCGGGATCGACGGCGATCGGATAGAAGCCCTCGCGGGTGAGGACGTTGTAGGTTCCGAGCGGCTTCCAGTCCCTCGACGCCTTGGTCCGGTAATAATGATTGATCTTGCCGCTGTCATAGCCGGTGGCTCCGGCGGCGTCGGTGCTCGCCATGATCCGGACCGTTCCCCGGCCGTCGCTGACATAATCGCTGGCTCGGGGCTTGGGCGGCTCGACCGTCTTGCTCGCGAGGGTGGAAGTGTCGATCCGGTCGACTCCATAGCCTTCCCGGTCGTCCGCCATGTGGGTGCCCGCCCGGGCTTCCGGCACATATTGGCGGCCCATCAGAACCGCCCCGTCGCTTCCCGGAAGCCAGTCGATGATGTCGCCGCCGCCGAACGAGACGTAGAGGTCGTAGGCCCGCTCGCGGCGGCTGAGCAGCTTGAGGTTGCTTCCGTCGGCATTGACCGCGACCAGCCGGGTCGCTCCGACCGGCTGGGCGGCCAGCGCGCTGTCGACCACCATGTAGACGGTGCAGACCAGCCGCGCCTCAGAGACCCAGCCGCATCCCGCCAGCCGCTCGGGCTTGCCATCGGCGCTGAGCGTCATCCGCGGGTCGGCGCCGCCGACCGCGTCGACCGTGTAGAGAATGGTGGTCTGGCCGGGGCCGGGACTGATGAAGGCGACCTTGCCCCCGGACGGCGACAGGGCCACGTCGAGGATGGTCTCGCGGGCGCCGAACGCCGCCGGCGGGTCGGCCGGCGCCCCCGCGCCCGCGAGCAGAAACAGCGCCGGCGCGAGCATCAAGGTTCGAAACATGTCTGGCCCCTTTTCCACCTGTGCCGCCGCCCGCGGGAGACGGAGGCGGTTCCTTCCGGTCACAGCTTCAGCGCCTGGCGGAGGAAGGAGTCCGTCTTTCGAAGCATGTCGGTGCGCGCCGCCCCGTCGTCGAGGCTGTGGTCGAGATTCGGGTAGACGACCAGCTCGGCGGAGCGGCCGGCGCCCTTCAGCCGGTCGACCATGATCCGCGACTGGCGGATTCCGACATTCATGTCGCGGTCGCCGTGGAAGAGCAGGACCGGCGCCGCGATCCTGCCGGCATTCTCCGCCGGCGATCCTTCCTTGAGGTGCGGCCCGGTGCCGATGAAGTTGCGAACGATCCGGTGGTTCGTCCAGTAGACGGAATCCTGGATCATCGTCGAAAGGTCGGTCACCGGGGCGATCGCGACCGCAGCCTTGAACAGGCCGGGATCGACGACGTTGGCCTGAAGCGCGGCATAGCCGCCATAGGACCAGCCGACGATCGCCAGCTTCGCCGGATCGGCAATGCCCTGGCCGACGAGCCAGCGGCCGGCGTCGCTGACGTCGCCGATGGCGGAGCGCCACGACTGGAAGCCGTTCTTCCGGTACCAGGAATCGCCATAGCCCGACGAGCCTCGATAATTGGGCTGGAGCACCGCATAGCCTCGGCTCGCGAAGAACTGGGCGAGCCAGTCGAAGCCCCATTCGTCGCGCGCGCTCGGGCCGCCATGCGGCATGACGATGGCTGGAAGGCCCTTGCCGCCGCTTCCCGGGGGCAGGGTCAGGTAGGCCGGCACCTGGGTCCCGTCCGAGGCCTTGTAGGTGACCGGCTTCATCTCGGCGAGCTGGACGTTCTCCAGCTCCGGGCGCGACAGCATGATCTCGTTCAGGGTCTTGGTCTTCTTGTCGAAGACGTAATAGCGGCCGGGATCGGTATCGCTTCCCGCCCAGAGCAGAAGCTTGCTCTCGTCCTCGCTCGAATCGACGAAGGTGACGAGCGGAAGGCCCGGGAGCGCCTTGGACAAAGATCGGCCGAGCGAGTCGAGGCCCTTGTCGAAGAACGTGGCGTGGCGATATTCGGTCGCGTAGGTCGCTCCGACCACTCGCCTGGCGCGGCCGATCCGAACGGTCGAATCGACGTCCACCTGCGGATGGGCGAAGACGACGGTCTCGCGCTTGGAGCCGTCGAGGGCGACGCTGACCAGGACCTGGCGCCCGCCCGGGCCCTTGCGGAAGCCGTAGGCGACGTCGAGCTGCGGATCGACGGCGACCGGCCAGAAGCCCTCCTGGCTGTTCACGTTGTAGTTGGAGAGCGGCTTCCAGTCGCGCGAACCCTTGGTCCGATAGAAATAATTGTACTTGCCGCTCGCATAGCCGGTGGCTCCGGCGATATCGAAGGTGGCCTTGATCCGGACGTTGCCGAGGCCGTCGCTGATATATTCGCCGGCATGGTCGTCGGGCTGCTCGACCATGTCGGAGCGCAGCGAGACCGTGTCGATCCGGTCGACCGCATAGCCCTTCCGCTTCTCCTCGAAGCGGGTTCCGATCTGGGATTCGGGCACATAGCTTCGGCCGATCAGGACCTTGCCGTCGCTTCCCGGAAGCCAGTCGATCACCTCGCCGCCGCCGACCGCGAGATAGAGGTCGTTGGCGCTGACCCTTCGGCTGAGCAGCTTGGCGTCGGTTCCGTCGGCGTTGAGAGCGATCAGCCGCGAGCCGGCGAGGGGCTGGTTGGGGACCAGGTTCTCGAGCACGAAATAGAGGGTGCAGATCAGCCGCTGCTCGGAAACCCAGCCGCATTCGGTCAGCCGCTCGGGCCGCCCGTCGGCCGCGACGGCCCGCTGCGGCGCCTTTCCGCCGGCGGCGTCGACCGTGAAAAGGACGGTCGACTGGCCGGGCCCGGGCGTGATGAAGGCGATCTTCGATCCCCCCGGCGACATCGAGATGTCGAGCACCCGCTCGCGCACTCCGAAGGCGGCGGGCGGGTCGGCGGGCGGCCCCGCGGCGGCGAGGACGAGCGGCGCGAGGCCCGCCAGCGCAAATATCCGAAACATGAATACCCCCAGTCGCTTAGGCCCCTATCCCAAGCTGGAGCGAGGATGACAGCACGGCCGAAGCGACGCAAGCTTGCGCGTCCCGAATCTTGCTGCCATGTCGCCGCTCGGGCGGGGGCGAGAGGAGATGTCTGTGCCGCTTCGATCCCTTGCCGTGCCGGCCGCCGCCGCGCTGATGCTCGCCGCCTGCGCCACCCCCCGCGACCGGGCCGCGCAGGGCCCCTATTCGGGCCCGCCCATCTCGCTCGCGACCCTCACCACCGCGACCCAGATCCTGTCGTCCGACGAATATGAAGGCCGAGCTCCGACCACCGCCGGCGAGGAGAAGGCCGTCGCCTATATCGCCGACCGGTTCGCGAAGGCGGGGCTTCAGCCGGGCAACAAGGGCAGCTGGTTCCAGAACGTCCCGCTCGTCGAGAGCAGCTCGGCTCCGACGGCGCTCACCGTCTCCGGCGGCGGAGCTCCGATCACTCTCAGCCACCGAACCGACTTCGTCGCCAATTCCTACCAGGTGCAGCCGAGGATCGACCTCAGGGACAGCGAGATGGTCTTCGTCGGCTACGGCATCAACGCGCCCGAGCGGGGCTGGAACGATTATGCGGGAGTCGACGTCCGCGGCAAGACGGTCGTCATCCTGGTCAACGATCCCGACTGGCAGGACGAGGATCTGGAAGGCCCGTTCAACGGCAAGGCGATGACCTATTACGGCCGCTGGACCTACAAATATGAGGAAGCGGCCCGCCAGGGCGCGGCGGCCGCCCTGATCGTCCACGACACCGAGCCCGCCGCCTACGGCTGGAACGTCGTCCAGTCCTCCTGGACCGGCCCGCAATATAATATGGACGAGCGCGGCGGGCACATGGACCAGTCCAAGGTGATCGGCTGGCTCACCAACGACGCCGCCCGGCGGGTGCTCGCCGCCTCGGGCCAGGATCTCGACTCGCTCTCCAGGGCGGCGAAGCAGAAGGGCTTCACGGCGGTCCTGCTCCGGACCCGGGCCTCGGTCTCGCTGGCCAACCAGATCCGGAAGCAGGCCTCCAGGAACGTGATCGGAATCCTGCCCGGAGCGAAGCGGCCCAACGAATATGTGATCTACACCGCGCACTGGGACCATCTCGGCCGCTGCGACGCCGACTCCACCGGCGACGACATCTGCAACGGGGCGCTCGACAACGCGACCGGGACCGCCGGCCTCATCGCCCTCGCCGAAGCCCATGCCCGGCGAGGCAATCCCGAGCGGTCGATCGTCTTCCTCGCCGTCACGGCCGAGGAATCGGGCCTTCTGGGCTCGAAATATTATGCCGAGAACCCGGTCTATCCGCTCGAGCGGACGGTCGGCGGGATCAACATGGACGGCCTCAACGTCGCCGGCGACACGCGCGACTTCGTCGTCATCGGCAAGGGCAAGTCGCAGCTCGAGGATTATATGAAGCGCGCGACCGACCGCTTCGGCCTCGAGGTCAAGAACGAGCCCACGCCCCAGGCCGGCTATTATTACCGCTCCGACCATTTCAGCCTCGCCCGAGGCGGAGTGCCGATGATCTACGCCGAGGGCGGCGAGGACTTGGTCAACGGCGGGATCGCCGCCGGGCGGGCCGCGGCCGAGGATTACCGCAAGAACCGCTATCACCAGCCGAGCGACGAATACGACCCGAAATGGGATTGGTCGGGAGCGGTCCGCGACCTCCAGATCTACTGGATGATGGGCCGCGAGCTGGCCGATTCGGCGGACTGGCCGAACTGGAATCCCGGCGACGAATTCCGGGCCATACGCGACAAGAGCCGCGGCAATGCCGGACCGATCATGCGATGACGGCTCGCCAGCCGCCGGAATGGGCGGAGCATGAATGGGTGTGGATCGGATTTCCGAGCCACCCGGACCTGTGGGAGGACGATCTCGAGCCGGCCCGGCTCGAGGTGGCGGCCTTCGCGAGCGCGGTCCATGACGGCGGCGCCGGCGAGGAGGTTCGGCTGGTCGCGGCCGACCCCGCCTCGGCCCGCGCCGCCGCCGAGCTGGCGCCGTTCGCCACCGTCCTCCAGGAGCCGTTCGGAGACATCTGGCTCCGCGACACCGGGCCGATCATCCTCAAGTCCGGCGCCCGGCGGCTGCCGCGAAGCTTCCGCTTCAACGGCTGGGGCGGCAAATATGAGCTCGAGGGCGACGATTCCGTCGGGCTCCGGCTGGCCGAAGGCGCCGGAATGCGGGCCGAGCGACTCGACTGGATATTGGAGGGCGGAGCGATCGACGTCGACGGCACCGGCCTCGCCGTCACCACCGAGCAATGCCTCCTCAACCCGAACCGCAACCCCGGAATGAGCCGCGGGGAGGTCGAGGCCCGGCTTCGCGAGGATCTCGGAATCGAGCGACTGCTGTGGCTCGGCGAGGGGCTTCTGGGCGACCATACCGACGGCCATGTCGACAATCTCGCCCGCTTCGTGGCGGAAGGAACGTTGGCCGTTCCCGAACCCGCGGGAGAGGACGATCCCAATGCGCCCGTCTACCGTGACGCCCGCGCGCGCGGCGAGAGCTTCGGGCTGAAGGTGGAGCCCCTGCCCTCCCCGGGCCGGATCGAGCGCGACGGCGCGATCGTCCCCGCCTCCTACATGAACTTCTACATCGGCAATTCGGCCGTCGTCGTGCCGCTCTACGGCGCGGCGAACGACCAGGCGGCCGTCGCGGCGCTGGAGCGGCTCTTTCCCGGCCGGAACGTGGTCGGCATCCAGGCGCCACATGCGCTGACCGGCGGCGGCAGCTTCCACTGCATCAGCCAGCAGGCGCCGAGGTGATTACGAAGAGAAACCCGTTCGTGTCGAGCGAAGTCGAGACACCCCGCCGAGCGAAGCCGAGGCCGCTTCTCGGCGGAGTTTATCCAGAGCGCCGCCGCAGGCGGCGTCGAAGGGCTCGAAAGCGTCCCTCGACTTCGCTCGGGACGAACGGGTAACTGGCGCTATGACCCAGCTCTCCGTCGCCGCCCTCCAGCTCGCCTTCACCGACAGCGCCGACGAGAATATCGCCGCCGTCGCCGAGCTGGTGCGCGACGCCGCCGGCCGGGGCGCGAAGCTCGTCCTGCCGCCGGAGCTGTTCGAGGGCCATTATTTCTGCCGGACCCAGGACGAGGCCCATTTCGCCCGAGCCCTCCCCGTCGACCGCCATCCGGCGGTGACGGCGATGCGCGCCCTCGCCGCCGAGCTCCAGGTCTATATCCCGACCAGCTTCTTCGAGGCCGAAGGCCACCACCATTACAACAGCCTCGCCATGATCGACGACCGGGGCGCGGTGATGGGAGTCTATCGCAAGAGCCACATCCCCGACGGTCCGGGCTATTCCGAGAAATTCTATTTCCGGCCCGGCAATACCGGCTTCCGGACCTTCCCGACCCGCTACGGCACGGTCGGGCCGGCGGTGTGCTGGGACCAATGGTATCCCGAGACCGCTAGGGCGCTGATGCTGGGCGGAGCCGAGATCCTGCTCTTCCCGACCGCGATCGGCGCCGAGCCTCACGATCCCGATCTCGACACCAGCCGGATGTGGCGCCGCGCGATGATCGGCCACGCCGTCTCCAACGTCGTCCCGGTCGTCGCCTCCAACCGGATCGGAACCGAGCACGGCCAGCGCTTCTACGGCCACAGCTTCATCTGCGACGAGCGCGGCGACATCCTCGCCGAGTTCGGCGACAAGGAATCGGGCGTCATCACCGCCACCCTCGACCTGGAGCAGGCCCGAAAGCACCGCGCCGCCTTCGGCTTCTTCAGGGACCGCAGGCCGGACCAGTACGGGCGAATCGCCGAGGACATCTGACGTCATCCCGGCGAAGGCCGGGACCCAGGAACACAATTGGTCGGAACTCCGTCACCCTCGGTGTTCATGGGTCCCGGCTTTCGCGGGATGACCTCATTTCAGCTCCAGGGCCCTCTCGAACACCGCCTCGAACATCGCCGCGTTCAGCCGGTTGGTGTTCTGGTTGTAGCGCGAGCAATGATAGCTATCGATCAGCACCCGGCCGTCCGGCAGCCGGTGCTCGGCGAGGTGGCCGAAGGGAAAGGCGGCGAGCCTCCCGCCCGCCGAGCGCACCGCGGCGTCGTGCGCGATCCTGCCCAGGGCGACGAGGATCCGGATGCCGGGAAGTGCGACCAAAGCGGGCTGGAAATAGGTCCGGCTGCAGGTCGCGATCTCCGCCGGAGTCGGCTTGTTCTGGGGCGGCACGCACTTGACCGAGTTGAGGATCGCCACGCCCTTCAGCGCAAGGCCGTCGTCCGGCCGCTCCTCGAAGCGGCCCTCGGCGAGGCCGAACTTGAGAAGCGTCTGGTAGAGGAGCAGGCCCGCGAAATCGCCGGTGAACGGGCGGCCGGTGCGGTTGGCGCCCTGCTTGCCGGGGGCGAGGCCGCAAATTGCCAGCCAGGCGCCGGGATCGCCGAAATGGGGCACGGGGGCGTTCCACCAGCCCGGATGCTCCTCCCGAAGCGCCTCCCGGAAGCCGACCAGGCGAGGGCATAAGGGGCAGTCGCGCGGCGCCTCGAGGTGCGGGACGGGAGAGAGCGAAAACGGGTCCATGCCCCCCCTTACCGTTCGGGCCGAGCCTGTGAAGGGACCCCATGAAAGTATTACTTTCATGGGACCCTCGAAGCCCCAATCCTTTCCTTATCCACGGGCGCAAGTAAGGAAGGCCCGTCGACAAGCTCAAGGCGAACGTTTTGGCCTTTATCTACGCAATCGCGCTCGGCTCCAACCGCCGCGGCCGCCACGGCGCCCCGGCGGCGACGGTTCGAGCCGCCGCGTCGGCCGTCGGAGCGAAGCGGCTTTCGCGGGTACGGCTGACGCCGGCGATGGGCCCCGCCGGGCGCGGCTTCGCCAACGCCGTCGCGCTGGTCGAAAGCGAGCTCGGCCCCCCTGCCCTGCTGGACGTCCTGAAACGGCTTGAGCGCGACTTCGGCCGACGCGGCGGCCGCCGCTGGGGACCGCGAGTGCTCGATCTCGACCTCATCCTGTGGTCGGGCGGAGCCTGGGCCGGCGACGGCCTCGTCGTCCCCCATCCCGAGTTCCGCCGACGCCGCTTCGTGCTGGAGCCCCTCACCGAGATCGCCCCGCTCTGGCGCGATCCGATCACCGGCGCCACCATGCGCCAGCTGCTGCACAGGCTCGGCCGACGAGGTTAGGGAGAAGCAGAAAGGCCAATCCCGTTCCCGCTGAGCTTGGAAAGCCCTTCGGCAAGCTCAGGACGAACGGAGGTACGGGCAACTAGCGCCGGGCGGGCGTTTGCTCGAACTTGTTCTCGCGGCGCCGGCCGACCATCAGGCCGCGTTCCAGGCGGGCGCACAAGGCGGCGTAATAATCGGAGAGGAAGCCGTAATCGTCGCCGTCGTCCTCGATCCCAGCCTTGTTGCGGATCGTCCAGGCGACGGTGGCGACGGCGTCGCCGCGGCCGCTTCTGAGCACGTCCTCCAGGGTCTGCAGCTCATAGACCCCGTACAGATCGAGCGCCGCCTCGGTGAAGCTCCGGCGCGGCCGCTCGAAGTCCGTTTGCACGAGATCCGCACCCAGGGCCGACCCGGCGGAGCGGACCACCCAGGTGCCGGCGACCAGGTCGCCGATCCGGAGCCGGTCGCGATTGAACAGCGGGAAGAACAGGAAGATTCCGCTCCACAGCAGGGCGAAGACGCTCAGGAAGGCGTCCGCCGTCCCTTCCGCCGCCTGGGCCGCCAGGAAGGACAAAGGCAGGAACACCTCGATCTCGCGCATCGCGTTGCGCGCGATCACCGCTCCGCCGGTGAGCCGCGCGCCGTCGCGGGCGACGACCCTCAGGCCCATCAGCCTCTTGCCCGGAGTGGCTCCGCGGCCGCCCATCTCGAACATCGAGAACCAGCCGTTGCGAAGGACGAAGGCGCCGAGCAGCCACAGGATGTCGAGCCATTCGGCCTTCGACGCCATCCCCATCAGAGCGATGGCGATGGTCATGAGGATGAGCAGGCCGACGATCATCATCGCGTCGAGCAGGAAGGCCGCGGCCCTCGAGCCCGCCGAGCCGAGCTCGAGCTGGAGGTCGACGCCTTCGGGCGTGACGAAGCTTCGGCGCATCGATCGGATTCGACCGGGCGCGCCCATCTAGATTTCCTCTCCCGCATTCCGCGGGAGAGGGGTGACCCAAGCTGAAAGCTTGGGGGGTGAGGGTCTTGCCGACTCCGCGGTACAGACCCTCACCTCCCGCCGCTTCGCGGCGGGGCCCTCCTCTCCCCTCAGAACGGGAGAGGAAAAAATCGGCCGCTCAACCCCCACCGATTTTTCTCCGCGGCATGTAGAAATAGGCCAGCCAGCCGGCGAGCATGATCGCGCCGATCAGGTAGCGTGTCATGTCGTCGACGATGGTCTGGCGGCCGATGCCCTCGAGCACGCCCGCCACCGCCAGCATCACCACCGTCCCGGCCATGGCGAGCGCGGCCGATCGCCCGGCGCGGACCGCGGACTCAGTCCGGCTGTCGCGGCCGGGAAAGGCGATGGCGGTTCCGATCCGCATCCCCGCCGCCCCGGCGATGTTGATCGCGAGCAGCTCGGTGGTTCCGTGGATGGCGAGCCAGCCGGCCAGGTTCCAGCTCAGGCCCTTGGCCGCGAACACGGCGAAAAAGGCGCCGAGCATCAGCCCGTTGTAGAGGATCAGCAGGACGGTCGGGACGGCGAAGGCGAAGCCCAGCGCGAAGGCGAAGATGGCGAGCTGGCTGTTATGGGTGAAGAGGAAGGCGGCGAAGGTGGCGAGCCCGTCCTCCTTGCGGTCGTAGAGCGTGGCCCGAAGCGCCTCGGCGGTGGCCGACGGGTCGCGCCCGTCGGCGAGCTTTTCGGGGATGATGCTGTAGAACCAGCCGGGCTCCCCGCTCACCAGCAGGAAGGCGACGACCGCGCTCGCGATGGTCAGGAGCACGCAGACCAAAGTCTCGCGCCACAGCGACTGGACCGCTTCCGGCCAGCCGCGGGCGAAGAAGCGGCCGAGCTGGCGCCAGGCCGAGGTCTGGACTCCGTAGATCTGGAAATAGGCTCGGGTGCACAATTGCTCGAGATAGACGATCAGCGCGCGGTCGAGCGACGTGTCGCGGGCCACGGCGAGCGACGACAGCGCCGTCCGGTAGAGCAGCGGCAAGGCGAGGATGTCGTCGTCGGACAGCGCCCGGATCGACTTTTTCTCGATCCTGGTCACGAGCTCGTCGAGCCTCTGCCAGTCCGATTCGTGCGCCGACCGGAATCGGCTGGCGTTGACCAGAGCGGGAGCGGTCTCGACCCGCGCGGAGGCCCGGGCGGTCACAGCAGGTTCCTCCGCTTGAGATCGATATAGCCGGCGACCAGCCGCTCCCCGACCCGGTCATATTCGCTCTCGATGACATGCACCCCGAGATGCTGGAGCCGGGTCAGGACCAGCCGCCGGTCGCGGATCAGCGCCGCCGCCGTCACCGCCCGGGTGACGTCCTCGGGCCTCGCGGGCATGGCGTCGGCGATCGCCTCCAGCTCCTCGTCGCGAAGCACGACGACGAGCAGCAAGTGAGTCTCGACCATCCGCCGGGCGGCGCGGACCATGAAGTCGGCCGAGGTGAGGTCGGTGAATTCGGTGAACAGGACGATCATCGAGCGCCGGGTCAGCTTGGTGGCGAGCGTGGTGAGGGCGAAGGTGTAGTTGGTCTCCTCCCCGCTATAGTCGATGTCGGCGGCGAGGCGCTGGAGCTCGGGGAAGGCGGCCGAGCCGGAGATCAGCCCGCTCGCGATCCGGGGCCTCGAATCGAAGGCGTGGAGCGCGACCCGGTCGCCGAGCTTGAGCGCCACCCAGCCGGCCAGGAGCATCGCCGACACCGCCCGGTCGACCCGAGGCAGCCCGGCGACCGGCTCCGACATCTGCCGGCCGCCGTCGATCGCGAAGACGATCTGGTTGTTGCGCTCGGAGCGATATTCCTTGGCGTGGAGCTTCCTGTGCCGGGCCGACTGCTTCCAGTCGATCGCCCTCCTGTCCATTCCCGAGCGATATTCGACGAGGGCGTCGAAATCGGTTCCGTCGCCCCGGTTGATCTGGGCGATCAGCCCCTGAAGCGCGTGGCGCTGGAAGACCTGGGCGCCGCGCTCGTGAACCGGCCGGACGTCGGGCAGGATGGCGAGGGCGCAGTCGAGATCGATCCGCCGCTGCTGCCAGGCGAGCCGGAGCGGGCCTCGCCAGCGAAGCCACAATTGCTCGAGCCGCCCGGCGCCGCGCCGCTCCATCGCCAGCGCAAGCAGGGCGGCGCCCCGGCCCCGGTCGAGGGCGATTCGAAGCCGGCCGTCCTCCTCCGGCTCGATCAGGGAATTGGCGGCGAGCGCCACCTCCGCTTCCGCCGGAAGGGTTCCGCCCTTCAGCGTGACCGTCACCGTCGAGTCGACCTTCTCCCCGACATAAGCGGTGCCCGGCGCCTGGACCGAGGCCTCGCCGTGCCGGGTCGCCATTAGAGCGTCCGCCAGGACCAGCAGAAGCACCGCCACCGGCCAGGCTATCCCGGCATACCAGCGCTCGGGCATGGCCGCGGCCACGGCCAGGGTGAACGGCACCCCGGCCGCCGCCGCAAGCACCGCCGAGCGGGTCGGATAGATCAACGCGGCGCCTCGATCGTCTCGATGATGTCGGTGACGACGTCCTCGACCGCCCGGCCGTTGATCTCGGCGGCGGGCGAAAGCATCAGCCGGTGGCGAAGAAGCGCCGGGGCCAGGATCTTGACGTCGTCCGGGATGACGAAGTCGCGCCCGTCGAGCGCCGCCCGGGCCCGGGCCGCGCCCGCGAGCATCGCTCCGGCCCTCGGCGAGGCTCCGGTCTCCAGATCGGCGACGTCGCGGGTCGCCCGGACCAAAGCGGCGATATAGTCGATCACTTCCTCGACCAGCCTGACCTCGCCCACCGCCGCCATCGCCGCTCCGATCGCCGCGGAATCGGCCTTGCGCTCGACTCCCCATTGCACGGGCTCCATCGCCGACTGGCGGGCGCCGTGGGTGGCGATGATCCGCCTTTCCTCCTCGGCGGAGGGATAGTCGACGGTCTGCTTGAACAGGAAGCGGTCGAGCTGCGCCTCGGGCAGCGGATAGACGCCCTGCTGCTCGATCGGATTCTGGGTCGCCACCACCATGAAGCGATCGCTCAGCTTCAGGCTCTCGCCGTCGATCGTGACGGTCCGCTCCTGCATCGCCTCCAGCAATGCCGCCTGGGTCTTGGGCGGAGTCCGGTTGATCTCGTCGGCGAGAAGCAATTCGGTGAAGATCGGCCCCCTCGTGAGAGTGAAGGTCGAGGTCTGGAAGTTGAACAGGTTCGCCCCGATTATGTCTCCGGGCATCAGGTCCGGGGTGAACTGGATGCGCCCGAAATCGAGCCCTACGGCGCGTGCGAAGCTGTGCGCGATCAGCGTCTTGGCCGTGCCCGGCGGCCCTTCGAGAAGGATATGGCCTCCCGCGAACAAGGCGACGAGCATCAGGTCGACCGTCGCCTCCTGCCCGACCACGGCCTTCGCCACCTCGCCGCGAATCTCCGCCGCGAGCGCCTGAACTTCCGCTGGGGTCACCCTTTTTTCTCCCATTGCCATTGGTGCAGCGCCTGCGCCGCGGCGAGCAGCTCGTCCCGTCCGCGCGCCTCGGCCGCCGCCGAGGCGAGGTCGGAGAATCGGCCGCGGCCGTCGAGCTTGTCGAGATAGTCGTTGATCGCGAGGTCGCGCAGCCGCGCCGGCACTCCGAACACCGTCGCCGCCCGCTCCCGGATCATCTCGGCGTAGCGGCCCCCCAAAGCGGCCTCCCGCCGGGCCTGGCGAACCAGGGACGCGACATTGTCGATCAGCGCCGCCTTGCCGAAGGCGATCGCCCGCTCCGGCCGCCTCGGAGCGCCGAAGCGCGCGATCGCCTGCAGGCCGGCGAGGAGCAGGGTCGCCGCGATCGCCAGGGTGACGGCCAGGAAGGGCGGATCGAAGGCCAGCCGAAGCGGGCTCCGGGTCTGGCCGAAGCCGTTCAGGGTGACGTCGAACACGATCGACTCGGCGCCCGTGCTGTTGAGGAAGTCGAGCATGGCCAGGGCCGCGGCGGCCTGGCGCCGGTCGGCCATGCCCCGGTTCGACAGCAGGTCCGGGTCGGCCAGAAGGTAGAGCGGCCGGTCGCCGAACTGGATCAGCACCGGCCGGCCGGCGCCGTCGGTGACGATCGGCCTGACCCCCGGCCCCGCCGCCGTCTGAAGCGGACCGGGCGCGACGAAGCGAAGCTCGGGCGGCGCATGGGCCGGGACCGTCTTCAGGGGCTGGCCGCCGGAGCGATGCCGCTCGACCTTCAGCATTCGGCCCGGAGCGAGCGTCCGTTCGGGATCCCAGGTCGGCCTCAGCCCCTGGGAGCGCACCCAGCCGCTTCGCCCCGGATCGGCCACGGTCAGCCATTTGGGCATCACCACCAAAGTCGGCCTTCCGGTTCGCCGGCTCAGGATCCCGCCCAGCTCGGTCGCTCCGGATTCGGGCGTCAGCACCACCAGATCCTCGGTGTCGAGCATCTGCGCGTTTCGAACGACCAGCGGATTGCGGCCGGTCGCGCCGGCGAGCCGGACGATTCCGGCGAAGCCGGTCGCGGCGTTGGACAGAGCGTGGGCGCCGCCGTTGCGCCCCGAGCGCAGGTCCGGCCCGTAGGCGCCGAGAACGAGCATCGCGACGAAGGCGAGGATCCCGGTCGCGACCACGATCAGGACCGTCGCCGGCCGGAACGGTCCCGCCGCCGGAGCCGCGGCGGCCATCGCCAGCTCGCTCATGGCCGCCAGGTCCCGGGCAGGACCAGGTCGGCATAGGCGGCCCGGGCCTCGGTCCAGTCGCCGGCTTCGACCGGCCGGCCTCCGAACAGGCTTCGCTCGACCAGCCCGGCGATCCGGGCGAACAGGCTTCGGGCCGGCGGCGGAAGCCCCTCGGCCGAGGCGAGCTCGCGGCTGGTCAGAGCCGGCCGGACGAGCCGGGGACGACGCCTCCCTATGTCCTCGATCGACCGGAACAGCAGGTGGTGGACGGCTTCGGCGTAGCGCCCCTGCGCGGCCAGGGCGTCGGCCTCGCGAAGCCAGGACCGCGCCGGAGCCGAATCCGGCGACCATGCTTCCTCCGCGCCCGGCTCGACGGAGACCGGCCGGCGGCGCCTCGGCAGCCGCCACTCGCCGTCCCGGACCCGCCGGTAGATCATCGCGAGAAGCGCCGCCGCCGCGACCGCCAGCACGGTCCACAGCAGGATCCGCGCATAAGGCGCGTCGGGCATCAAGCCGCCGATCCATTCGAGCAGCCGGGCCACCGGCCTCAGCACCTCGCCGAGCCACTCGAACGCCTCCCGAAGCCAGCGCGGCGGCTCGGGCGGAGGCGGCGCCGGCTGAAGCGTGAACTGGATCGAGGGATCGGCCTTCAGCGCCGAATGCGCCGCCGCCAACCTCTCGGCGGCGCCTGCCGCGTCCTGCGCGCTCTCCGCGATCTCACCCCTCCCGCTCGCCGGTCCGCGATGCTCCGGAGAATGAGACCAAGCCCGCGGGCGCGCAACGCCAAAATGCGCTGGACAGGCCGCAGGTCCGCCTCCAGATTCGGGCGAATCGGGGCAAGGGGGAGATCGGCATGGCAAGCGTCGCGGCGCTGGAGGAGCGGAACGTCTCGATCGGGCGGATCTTCAGCCGCACCTTCGGAACGATCGCAAGCAATCCGGTCGCCACGCTCGGCATCGCCTTCCTGTTCGGCGCCCTTCCGGGCCTCGCCCTGATTTTCGCCGTCCAGGGAATGATGACCGTCTGGGTCGAGAATCTCGGCCTGGTGGGACCGGCCACGATCGTCGGAATGATGGTCTTTTCCATCCTTCTCTACATCCTGTTCTGGATGATCACCCAGGGCGCCCTGGTGCGCGCGACGGTGGCCTTCAGCGAGGGGCGCAAGGCAAGCATAGGCGAGTGCATCCTGGCCGGCCTTCGAGTCGCCCTTCCGCTCTTCCTGCTCGCTCTGATCAGCGCCGTCGCCCTTGCCTTCGGCTTCCTGCTGCTGATCGTCCCGGGGGTCATCCTCTACGTCATGTGGTCGGTCGCCGCGCCCTCGCTGGTCGAGGAACGGCTCGGCCCGATCGAGGCGCTGAGCCGAAGCCAGGACCTGACCCGCGGAGCCCGCTGGAAGGTGTTCGGGCTCGTTCTCATCGGCATCGTCATGTACTGGCTGTTCGTCGCGCTGGTCGGACTGATCACCGTCATGGCCAATGGCGGCCTCGGCGAGCTCGCGGCGAGCGGATCCAGCCTGTCGCCCGTCGACGTTGCGATAAACGCCGTTTCGTCGACGATCACCGCGGCCGTCGGCGGAGTCCTCCACAGCTCGCTCTTCGTCGAGCTTCGCGAATGGAAGGACGGCCCCGCGACCGAGCAGCTCGCCGACATCTTCGGCTGACGGCGCATCGCGAAAGCATCCGAGCGGCCCGGACCCGCTCGCGGTCGCGGTTGACCCGCTACGGGCCCGCTCCTAGGGGAAACGATCCCCTGGGGCCCTTAGCTCAGTCGGTAGAGCAACTGACTTTTAATCAGTAGGTCGCTGGTTCGAATCCAGCAGGGCTCACCATCGCCTCCCGAGGCCCGACCAGACTGCGATGCCGTGACAGGAAACAAAGCTGCGAACCTGCGCGCATTTTTCGCCGACCCGCTGAACACCGTCACCCGCGAGCGTATCTTCTTCAATCGCTTGTCGTTCGACCTCAAGCTTGCCGCGGCCCGAGCCGGCTATCACCTGCATTTGTACGAACCGGACGTTGATCGGGACGGCTTCGACATCGTCGCGGAAGACGACGAGAATGTCGTCGGCTGGTATCAGACGAAGGCGGTCCTGGCGAGCGCCGGTACGGCCTGCTGGGACGTCGGTGACGATTTCCTCCGGCCGGCACTGGCGGCTGTCGAGCACTACCAATTCGATCACGTCTATGCGGGCCGGGGGGGCGGCGTGATCCTGATCGAGATCGCCGACGACACCAGCGAAGGCGACGTGACCTACCGCTATACGGACTTCGATATCCTCACCGCCATCGCCGACGGCCTGTTGCGAGAGCGGCCGTGGCTGGGGCGGGGCAAGCCCGCCAAGCCGGCCCGCGAAAATGCCGCGGAGATCGTCGCACAGCTCCGTCGCGAAGGGCGCGGTGAGGCCACAACCCTGCCGAAGAACGTTTTCGTCACCGTGTCGAGGGCTGATGACCTGCTCGGCGTCATGGGCCTCCATAGCGAACTCGGCTATGGCATGTTCGCCCTGCGCAATGCCTATCGTTCAGTGCGCATCGACGAGCATGGCGCCCTGGCGCCCGAAGACCATTCAATCCAGGAGGCGGCGGCCGCCCGATATCATCTTAAGCTGCTCTGCGACGTTCAGCCCCAGCAGCCCGGCCCCAAAAAAGTGACCCTATTCGATCCGTTCGAATGGAAGCGGCTGCCGCCGGCGCCGTAGCCGGCGGCCGCAAGAGCGGATTCAGCACGCCGCCGATTCGAATCCGCCGGTCCTCGCCATTATCGCCTCGCGGCCGCATTGCCTGGCCTTGAGCTGAAACGCTTCGGCCAGCGCCAGTCGACGGGCTCGCGCCTCCGGAGTCACGGCGCGTTCGAGCGCGCGCAGCTCCTCGACCGCCCTTCGGGCGTAATATCTCTCGTTCGATTCCATTCACCGCTCCCCCGCGATTCGTATCGACTAACATGAATCAATTGCGAGTCCGAATCGATTTGCCGCAGCTTCTGCACGGGCTGGACAGCCGGTGGCCGCGGCGGGCAGGGAGCGGCGATGGCGAGGCTTTATTTCCCGCTCGCGATGGCGCTTCTCGCGCTGATCGTCGTGGCCGCACTTCTGCTCGGCGGGCCTCAGACCCGGGTCGATCCCCAGGTCCTGGCCGCCTTCGCGAAGCCGGCGCTGGTTCCGGCGGCGCGCCTCTTCACCCATCTCGGCGACGTCGTCACCGTGCTCGCGGCGGCTTTGCTCGTCTCGGCCTGGCTGCTCATCCGCGGCCATCGGCGACGGGCCATCCTGCTCCTCGTCATCGTCGCTTCGGAGCGGCTCCTCATCGAGGCGATGAAGAACGTCTTCGACCGAGCCCGTCCCGATCCGCTCGGCCACGAGGTCGCCGTCCACAATCTGGCCTTCCCGAGCGGCCATTCCGCCAATGCCATGGCCGGCTGGCTCGCCATAGCCCTGCTCGCCACCAGTCCCGCGCTTCGGCGCCCGGCGGTCGCTCTGGCGCTGGCGATCGCCTTCGTCACCGGCCTGTGCCGCCTCGTCCTGCAGGTGCACTGGCCGAGCGACGTCGTCGGCGGCTGGGCGTTCGGAGCCGCCTGGACCCTCCTGCTCGTCCATTATTTCGGAACGTCTCCTCCCGCCCGGCATTGATTCTGCCGAGAAGGAGAGAGGATCATGACCGACCGGACCCGGCCCGACGACAGCGAGATCATCGACTCGATGGAGGAAGGACCGGCCTTCGGCGGCTCCTCGGGCGGCAATCTCCAGCGCGACATCGGCACTCGCGACGAGCTCGACGAGGAGGTCGGCGACGGCGACGGAGTCACCCGGGTCCGCGACAGCGACAAGCCCGAGCAGGCGAATCTGCCCAGGTTCAACCCCAAGTAACCGCCCCCGGCGAAGGAAGGTGGACCCCGGGTCGAGCCCGGGGTGACGGGGGCGTGGCCCGAGGCTCTTAGGCCCGTCATGCCGGACTTGATCCGGCATCCACCTTCTTTTACGTCGCACGGCCGCAAAAGGCAGGTGGACCCCGGATCAAGTCCGGGGTGACGGGGGACGAGGGGTTCCGGCTTGTCCAGGCGGGGGCGGGCGCTTCGGCTTGGCTCGCGGCGGGCGAAGGGCGTTGACTTGGGTTTCGGCACGCTTCACAGCGCGCTTGCCGCCGGCCGCAAGGCCGGTGCGCTCGCGGGAGAGTGCGGAGGGTCGCGAGGCCCGATGCCGCCGAAGGAGCAACCGCCCCGGAATCTCTCAGGCACAAGGGACCGCGCGCGCAAAGGCACTCTGGAAAGCGTTTCCTTCCCCCGGTCCGGGGTCGGGGAGCCACCGAAGGGGTAACCCGCCGCGGACTTGATCCAGGCTATGGCGGGGAAAGCTCTCAGGTCCAGTGACAGAGGGGGTCGATTGCGACCGCGTCCGGACTCGGGCGTTGAAGCGACTCCCGGAGTTTTGGACATGAGCGAAGCGGCCGACCTCAATCTTCCACTCGACGCCTGGCACCGGGCGCGCGGCGCCCGGATGGTGTCGTTCGCCGGCTATGCGATGCCGATCCAGTATGAAGGCATATTGGCCGAGCATCGCTGGACCCGCGAATCGGCCGGGCTGTTCGACGTCAGTCACATGGGCCAGCTGATCGTCACCGGAGCCGAGGCCCAGCGGGGGCTCGAATCCGTCCTCCCCGCCGATCTCGCGATCCTCAAGGAAGGGCGGCTTCGCTATTCGCTCCTTCTCAACGAGGAGGCCGGGATCGTCGACGACCTGATGGCGACCCGCCGGGGCGACCATTTCTACCTGGTGGTCAACGGAGCGACCAAGCATGGCGACATCGACTATCTCGCCGAGCGGCTGCCGCGCGGAGTCGTTCTCGACCATATGAAGGAGCAGGCGCTTCTCGCCGTTCAGGGCCCAAAGGCGGTCGAGGCGATGGCCCGGCTGGCGCCCGGGGTGGAGCAGCTCGGCTTCATGACCGGGGCCCCGTTCAGCCTCGCCGGAGCCAATGCCTGGATCAGCCGCTCGGGCTATACCGGAGAGGACGGCTTCGAAATCTCGCTCCCGGCCGCCCGGGCCGAGGCGGTGGCGGATCTCATCGCCGGGCAGCCGGAAGTGAAGCCGATCGGGCTCGGAGCGCGCGATTCGCTCCGGCTCGAGGCGGGGCTTCCGCTTTACGGCCACGATCTGGGCCCCGACACCACTCCGATCGAGGCGGATCTCGGCTTCGCGGTCTCCAAGCGCCGCCGCGCCGAAGGCGGCTTCGCCGGCTGGCACCGAATCATCCGCGAGCTCGAGCAGGGACCGGTCCGACGCCGAGTCGGGCTCGCCGTCGAGGGCCGGCAGCCGGTGCGCGAGGGCTCGGCGATCGTCGATTCGGACGGCGACGAGGTCGGCAAGGTCACGAGCGGCGGCTTCTCGCCGATGCTCGAGGCGCCGATCGCGATGGCCTATGTGCCCGCCGCCTGGGCCGAGCCGGGCTTCGGAGTCCGGATCGTCCAGCGCGGCCGGATCTTCGAGGCGAAGGTGGCGCCCATGCCCTTCGTCCCCCACCGCTACCATCGCAAGGGAGCCGCCTGATGACCGTCTATTATACCGAGGAGCATGAGTGGATCCGGGTCGAGGACGACCAGGCGACGGTCGGGATCACCGATTTCGCCCAGGGCCAGCTCGGCGACATCGTCTTCGTCGAGCTTCCCGAGGCGGGGCGAACCCTGACCAGGGGCGGCGAGGCGGCGGTGGTCGAATCGGTGAAGGCGGCCTCCGACGTCTACGCGCCGGTCGACGGCGAGGTCACCGGGGCCAATTCGGCTTTGGCCGACGATCCCTCGCTGGCCAACAGCGATCCCGAAGGGGAGGGCTGGTTCTTCCGGCTTCGGCTCGCCGACCGCTCCCAGCTCGACGGGTTGATGGATGCGGACGCCTACAAGGCGTTCAGGGACAGCCAGTGATGGATTTTCCGCTCGGATGAGCGGTTCGGAGCAGCGTTCATGACCCTCAACCCCTCCTCCCAATGGTCGCCGAGCGACTATGCGACCAACGCCGCCTTCGTCCCGGCGCTGGGAGCGGCGGCGCTCGAGCTTCTCGCTCCGCAGCCCGGAGAGCTGATCCTCGACCTCGGCTGCGGCGACGGAGTTCTGACCCAGCAGATCATGGCCTCCGGCGCGCGGGTGATCGGCCTCGACGCCTCGGAAGCGATGGTCGAGGCGGCCCGGGCCCGGGGAGTGGACGCCTTCGTCGCCGACGCCCAGGCGCTCAACCTCGAGGAGCAGGGCGCCCGCTTCGGCCAGTTCGACGCCGCTTTCTCCAACGCCGCCCTGCACTGGATGCTCGATCCCGACGCGGTCGCCTCGGGCGTGTTCGCGATGATCAAGCCGGGCGGCCGGTTCGTCGGCGAGATGGGCGGCGAGGGCAATATCGCGACCCTTCGCTCGGCGATCCGGGCCGAGCTCGCCGAGCGGGGCCACCAGGTGCCGGCCGACGACCCGCAATGGTATCCGAGCTGCGAGGCGTTCGTACGGCTCTACGCCTGCGCCGGCTTCGGCCAGATCCAGGCCCGGCTGATCCCCCGCCCGACCGTCCTTCCGGCCGGAGTGGCGGCCTGGGTGAAGACGTTCCGGGCCGGCTGGCTCGACGTCGCCGGTGTGGCGGAGTCGGACCGGGACTCGTTCGCAGCGGCGGTCGAGGAGCGGCTCCGCCCCAGGCTCCAGCAGCCCGACGGGAGCTGGGTCGCGGATTATGTCCGGCTTCGCTTCACGATGCGGAAGCCGGAAGAATGAGCGGAGCGATCCTGGTCCTCCCCGCCGCGGCGCGGTGGGGAGTGGGACCGCCTGCAAGGCGGTGGAGGGGCCTTCCGGCTTCGCCATGCCCCTCCACCATGCTTCGCATGGTCCCCCTCCCCACGCGCTTCGCGCTCGGGGAGGACGAGAAAAGGAATTGGTGCTGATGCGTTACCTTCCCCTCGCCGAATCCGACCGGCAGGACATGCTTCGAGCCGTGGGCGCGTCCTCGGTCGACGATCTGTTCGTCGACGTGCCGGAGGCCGCCCGGCTCAAGTCCAAGATCGAAGGCCTTCCCGACCATCTCAGCGAGATGGCGGTGGAGCGCGAGCTTTCGGCCTTGGCCCGAAGGAACCTCGTCGCCGGCGACGTCCCCTTCTTCCTCGGCTGCGGCGCCTATCGCCACCACGTCCCGGCCTCGGTCGACCATCTCATCCAGCGCGGCGAGTTCCTGACCAGCTACACGCCCTACCAGCCGGAGATCGCCCAGGGCACGCTGCAGGTCCTGTTCGAGTTCCAGACCCAGGTCGCCCGGCTCTACGGCTGCGACGTCGCCAACGCGTCCATGTACGACGGCTCCACCGCCTGCTGGGAGGCGATCGGAATGGCCCGGCGGATCACCCGGCGCGGCAAGGCGATCCTCTCCGGCGGCCTTCACCCGCATTACGTCTCGGTCGCCAGGACGATGGCCCGGTTCACCGGCGACGAGATCGACTATTCGCCGCCCCGCCTCGTCCCGGAGACCGATTCGGCCGAGCTTCTCGACCGGATCGACGGCGAGACGAGCTGCGTCGTCTTCCAATATCCCGACATCCTCGGCCGCTGCTCCGACCTGAGCGAGCTCGCCGCCCGGGCGCATGAGAAAGGGGCGCTGCTGGTCGCGGTGGTCACCGAGCCGGTCGCCCTCGGGCTCCTGAGGAGCCCGGGCGAGATGGGCGCCGACATCGTCGTCGGCGAAGGCCAGTCGCTCGGAGTCGGGCTTCAGTTCGGAGGGCCCTATGTCGGGCTGTTCGCCACCCGCGACAAATATGTCCGGCAGATGCCGGGGCGGCTGGCCGGGATGACCCAGGACGCGGAGGGCGCCCGGGGCTTCGTCCTCACCCTCTCGACCCGAGAGCAGCATATCCGCCGCGAGAAGGCGACCTCCAACATCTGCACCAGCTCGGTGCTGTGCGCGCTCGCCTTCACGATCCACCTCACCCTGCTCGGCGAGAAGGGGCTGAGGCAGCTGGCGGAGGAGAATTTCGACCGCGCGCTCTACGCCGCCGAGCGAGTCTCGAGGCTCTGGCCCAAGGCGAGCCTGGTCAACAAGACGATGTTCAACGAGTTCACGCTGGTGCTGAACCGGGAGGCGAGGCCGGTGGTTCGCGAGCTGGCCGACCGGGGCGTTTTGGGCGGCGTGTCGCTCGGGCGGCTCTATCCGGGCGAGCCGTCGCTGGAGCGGGGCCTGGTCGTCGCGGTCACCGAGACCGCGACCAAGGCGGACATCGACACTCTGGTCGAGACTCTCGGGGAGGTGCTGGCATGACGATCAACGAGAGCGGCTGGCGGCCCGAGCGCCCGCAGGCGGCGGGAGGCCCGGGGCCGGGCACCCATACCGGCAACCGGGCGCTGATGCTGGAGGAGCCTTTGAGCTTCGAGATCGGCGCGTTCGACCGCACCGGGGTCGATATCGAGCGGGCCGGCATCGGCCCCGAAGTCTCCGCCAGCTCCAAGATGGAAGGGGCGGTCGACGAAGTCTATTACGAGGTGCGCGACCTGATGCGGCGCCGGCCGATCGGCCTGCCCGGCCTCTCCGAGCCGGAAGCCGTCCGCCATTACACCCGGCTCAGCCGGCAGAATTACGCGATCGACCTCGGCCTGTTCCCGCTCGGCTCCTGCACGATGAAGCACAATCCGAGGCTGTGCGAGAAGGTGGCCCGGATGCCCGGCTTCGCCGACATCCACCCGCTCCAGCCGGCCGACACCGTGCAGGGCGCCTTCGAGCTGATCCATCGCCTCGCCGGCTGGCTGGTCGACCTGGCCGGGATGCACAGCGTCGCGATGAGCCCCAAGGCCGGCGCTCACGGCGAATTGTGCGGGCTGCTCGCGATCCGGGCGGCCCTGGAAGCGCGCGGCGACGCCCGCGAGGTCGTGCTGGTGCCGGAAAGCGCCCACGGCACCAACCCCGCCACCGCCGCCTTCGCCGGCTACCGGGTCGAGAACATCCCGGCGACCGACCGCGGCCGGGTCGACCTCGACGCGCTCAAGTCCCGGCTCGGGCCCGACGTCGCCGCGGTGATGATCACCAACCCCAACACCTGCGGCCTGTTCGAGCCGGAGATGATCGAGATCAGCCGGGCGGTCCACGAGGCCGGCGGCCTGGTCTATTGCGACGGCGCCAATTTCAACGCGATCGTCGGCCGGGTGAGGCCCGGCGACCTCGGGATCGACGCGATGCACATCAACCTCCACAAGACCTTCTCGACCCCGCACGGCGGCGGCGGGCCGGGCTCCGGCCCGGTGGTCTTCTCCGAGGCCCTGACTCCCTTCGCCCCGCTTCCCTTCGTCGAGAAGCAGGGCGACCATTTCGCCCTGGTCGAGGAGGAGCATGTGGTGGACCGCGCCACGCGCGGTCCAGCCGTGTCCGGGGGACACGGCGACCACATGCTGGCGGCCGAGCATCACGGCTCGAGCTTCGGCCGGATGGTCGCCTTCCACGGCCAGATGGGGATGTTCACAAGGGCGCTGGCCTATATCATGAGCCACGGCTCGGACGGCCTCAGGCAGGTCTCCGGGGATGCGGTGCTCAACGCCAATTACGTTCTTCGCGAGCTCGACGACGTCCTCGACGCCCCGTTCGGCGACAGCGGGCCGTGCATGCACGAGGCCCTGTTCAGCGACAAAGGCTTCGCCGGCGGCCTCACCACGCTCGATCTCGCCAAGGGCCTGATCGACGAGGGCTTCCATCCGATGACCATGTATTTCCCGCTGGTCGTCCACGGAGCAATGCTGGTCGAGCCGACCGAGACCGAATCGAAGGCCGCGCTCGACCAGTTCATCGGCGCCATGCGCTCGGTGGCCGAGCGGGCCAAGGCGGGCGACCAGAGCCTGAAGGCCGCCCCGGTCCACGCCCCGCGCCGCCGCCTCGACGAGACTCTCGCGGCGCGGAAGCCGGTATTGGTCTGGAAGGAGCCGGAGCAGGCGGAAGCGGCGGAGTAGCTTGCACCCGTTCCGCCGCCGTTCTAACCGGATGCGATGGCGGGATCGGCGGGGCGGCTCGACAATTTCACGGACGCGGCCTTCGCGTTCGCGCTGTCGCTGCTGGTGATCGGCCGGGGCGAGATGCCGACCGACTATGCCGCTCTCAGCGCGGCGATGGCGGACCTTCCCGCCTTCGCGATCGGCTTCGCGATCCTGGGCATGTTCTGGTACGGCCACGTCCGCTGGCGCGCCCATCGCGGCGACGGCGGGCCGCTCTCGGTGGTCCTGACCTTCATGCTCGTCTTCCTGGTCATGGTCTACGTCCAGCCGCTCCAGGCGATGTCGGCTTCGCTCAGCACCTATCTGGGCGGAAGCGGAACCCGCTTCACCGGCAATCTGGGAGGAATGTTCGCGATCTACGGCGCCGGCTTCGCGGGCATGGCCTCGGTCATGGCGGCGCTGTTCGCGGACGCCGAGCGCCAGCCGCGCGCCTCGCCGCAAATCCGGACCAGCGCCCGGGGCGAGACGATCATCTGGCTGATCCTCGCCGCGACCGGAGCGGTGTCGATGCTGCTGTCGCTGGTGCGGGCGACCGCCCCGCTGGCGCCCTTCGCCTATTCGACCCTTCCGCTCACCGTCGGCCTGTTCGCCTGGCGCTACCGGTGGGCGGGCCGGGGCCCGCCGCCCGAACCGGCGCCGGAGGCGTGAGCGACCGCCGCTTCGCGCCGGCGACCCGGCGCAACCGCGAGCCGATCCTCGCCGTTCTCCGCGAGGTCCTGCCCGAGCGCGGCCTCGTCCTCGAAGCGGCGAGCGGAACCGGGGAGCATGCCGCCTATTTCGCCGCTTGCTTCCCGAACCTGCGGTGGCAGCCGACCGATCCCGATCCCGGAGCGCTGGCCTCGATCCGGGCCTGGCGCGAGGATTCGGGCCTGGCCAACCTGCTCGAGCCGCTTCGGCTGGACGCCGGCGCCGAGGACTGGCCGGTCGCCGCGGCGGACTCGATCCTGTGCGTCAACATGGTCCATATCAGCCCCTGGGCCGCGACCGAGGGGCTGATGCGCGGCGCCGGGCGGCTGCTCCCGCCGGGCGCTCCGCTGATCCTCTACGGCCCCTACCGGCGCTCCGGAGTCCCGACCGCGGCGAGCAACGAGTCGTTCGACGAGTCGCTCAAGGCGCGCAATCCGGAATGGGGGCTCCGCGACCTGGAGTCGGTCGAAGCCGAGGCGGCGCGGCGCGGCCTTGGGCTGGAGCGGATCGTGGAGATGCCGGCCAACAACCTCACCCTGCTCTTCCGACGCGCCTAGCCCGACCAGTCGAAACGCCCCCGAGGCGACCTCCCCTCAGTCCGGCCCGGCCCTTCCCCGGCCGCGCCGGAAACCCCCTCCCCGTCACCCCGGACCTGATCCGGGGTCCACCTTCCTTCGCCGCCGCGCCGCAACCCGCCTCCCCCGTCACCCCGGACTTGATCCGGGGTCCACCTGCCTTTTGCGGCCGTGCGACGAAAAGGAAGGTGGATGCCGGATCGGGTCCGGCATGACGATGCGGGGAGGCCGCTCCGCCGTCACCCCGGGCCTGAACCGGGGTCCACCTTCCTGTTCACCAGCGGCTCGAACCCGAAATCCTCGGCCAGGTCCCGCCACGTCGGGTTCGACTCCTCGATCAGCGCCACCTTCCACGCCCGGGGCCAGTTCTTGATCTGCTTCTCGCGGGCAATCGCCCCCTCCATCGACCCGCCGGTCGCGAACCACACCAGCCGCCTGCACCCGTAGCGCGCGGTGAACCCGCCGAACGTCCCTTCCCGATGCTGGTAGACGCGCTGAACCAGGTTCGACGTGACGCCGGTATAGATCGTCCCGTGAAATCCGCTCGCCACGATGTAGACGGCCCCGTCGCGCTCCATCGGGCGAAGCGTAGAAAAGGCGGACGCCGGATCAAGC
>DASVUZ010000057.1:0-6288 GCA_036386795.1 Allosphingosinicella sp. | reverse complement strand
CCCTTCACTTCCGGAGTCGGAGTGGGAGTCGCCGGCTGGCCGGCGCCGGTTTCGCCGCCGTCCTTCGCCACCGGCTCCTTGGCGGCGGTCGGAGCGGAGGCGGCGGCGCCGGCCTCCTCGCCTTCGCCCGCGATGAGCGCGATGACGGTCCCGACCTTCACCTCGTCGGTGCCCTCGGCGACCAGGATCTTGGCGATCGTGCCCTCGTCGACCGCCTCGAATTCCATCGTCGCCTTGTCGGTCTCGATCTCGGCGAGCAGATCGCCCGCGGCGACCGTGTCGCCCTCCTTGACCAGCCACTTGGCCAGGGTCCCTTCCTCCATGGTCGGGCTGAGGGCCGGCATCTTCAATTCGATCGGCATGGCGCGCGGAAGCTCCTGACGGCAGTGCTCGAAACGCCAAACAGCAACAGGAGGGGCCGGGTCAAGCCCGTCCTGAGCACTCGGCCCGGCCGCCCGGCCCCGGCACGGCCTAGTCGGGGCCGGCGCTTGCGCCCCCGGACGATCTGGCGCAGCATCGCCCGCGAGGACGGAGGCGTGGATGCGCTCGTATCTGGTGGTGATCGACGAGACGAGCGAGGCGCGCGCCGCCTTGCGCTACGCCGCGCGCCGCGCCTCCGGAATCGGCGGCGGGGTCATCCTCCTCGCTGTCATTCCGCCCGCCGAGTTCGTCCAGTGGGGCGGGGTGCAGGCAGCGATGGAGGAGGAGGCCAAGCTTCGAGCCGAGGCGATGGTGCTTCAGGCGTCGGGGGCGATCGTCGAGGAGGCCGGGATCGAGCCGACCATCCTCGTCCGCCAGGGCGAGGCCGAGAAAGCGATCGCCGACCTTCTCGCCGAGCGCGACGACGTCGCCGCCCTGGTGCTCGGAGCCGCCGCCGAGGGCGGCCCGGGCCCGCTGGTCAGCCATTTCTCCGGCGCCGTGGCGGGAAGCCTGCCATGCCCGCTGGTGATCGTCCCCGGCCGCCTCGGCGACGAGGATCTGGATCGGCTCAGCTAGCGGCCTCCTCCCGGGACGGCCCCAGGACGATTCGAAGCCCTAGCCGCGCTCTCCCGGGCGGGGCGCCGGGGCCGCCTTCACCGACCGGCGAACGACCGGCTTCACGTAGCGGCGCACGGGCTTGGCGTAGTGGCGGCGCGGCGCGGCTCGGCGCTCGTAGACCGTCTCGTAATAGGTCCGCGTCTCGATCACCGGCGCGGTGGTGGTTGTCGTCTCGGTGATCACGACGGGCCCGCACCCGCAGCCGCCGCCATAGCCATAGCCGTAGCCGTACCCATAGCCGTAGCCCGGATGCGGGGGCGCCGGCGGAATGTGGCGGACCCGGGCACAGCTTCGGCGGCAATCGCCTTTGGCCCCGTCATGCCGGTAGACCCGAACCATCCGGTCGCGCTTGTCGTGGTGCCCACGATCCGAATCCGCCCATTCGCCCTCGCGGCCATAATCGTCGCCGTCCCAGTCGCGGTCGTCGTCGTACCGGCCTTCGTCATGGCCGCGATCCCCACCGCGGCGGTCCCAGTCCCAGCCGTAGCGGCCGTCCATCACCCGGCCGTCCCGGTCGATCAGCAGGGCGTCGTCATGATAGCGGATCCAGTGACCGCCCGGCATCGGCGGCGGAAAGCCGAACATCCGCCAGTCGTGGACGATGAATTGCCCGCCGCGGAAGTGAGGCGGAATGACGTAGCCGCGGCCGAAGCGGTGCATGCCCTTCATGCCGCCGCCGCTCATGGCCGGAGGCATGACGTGATGGCCTCCGCCGTGCATGACCGCCCCGTGGCCCGGCGCATGCGCCCCGTGGGCCATGGGAGGCGGGGGCGGGGGCGGAGGCGCGCCTTGCGCCATCGCCGCCGGAGTCCAGGCGGCCGACGCCGCGAGGCCGATCAACCAGAGCTTGCTCATCTTCGTCCCCTGTGCGCGAGTGCTTCGGGCCCCGCCAAGGAGTCGGGGCTCGTTAAGACTTTTTTAACGCTTGCGGGACGGCTTTGCTACCGGCGGCCAGGCGCGGCTGGAGCAGGCGTGCCAATTCGAGACAGCCCGCCAGGTCGGCGGCGTCGAAGCGGCTCTTCCGGGGGCTGTCCAGATCGATCACTCCGAGCAGGCGGCCCTCGTGCACCAGCGGGACCACCAGCTCCGACCGCGAGGCGCTGTCGCAGGCGATATGGCCAGGAAAGGCGTCGACGTCCTCGACCAGCTGAGGCTCGAGCGAAGCCGCGGCGGCCCCGCAGACGCCCTTGCCGAAGGGGATGCGGATGCACGCCGCCCGCCCCTGGAACGGCCCGAGCACCAGCTCGCCGTCCACATTGCGGTAGAAGCCGGCCCAGTTGAGCTCGGGCAGGGACTCGAAGAGCAAGGCGGCGACGTTGGCCATGTTGGCGACGGCGTCGGGCTCACCCTCGGTCAGGGAGCCGGCGGCGGCGGCGATCTGGCGCCAGGCCTGGGCCTTGTCGGCGGTTTCGATCCTGAAATCGTACATGGCCGCCATGTCGTCATTGCCGCGCCTCGGCGCAAGCCGGCTTCCGCTTGAATGGGGCGATCGTCAGCCGCGATAGCGTAGCGCCTCGACCAGCAGGGCGAAGGCGGGCGATTGTTGCCGGCGGCTGGGATAGTAGAGATGATAGCCGGCGAAAGGCGGACACCAGTCCGCCAGGACACGGATCAGCTGGCCGGTCTCCAGCCAGGGCCGAAGGTAATCGTCGGGCAGGAAAGCGATGCCGCCGCCGTCCAAAGCCGATTGTCGCGCCAGGGCGATGTCGTTCACGGTCAGCTGTCCGTCGACTCGAACGTTCAGCGCCCGCCCGTCCTTCTCGAACTCCCAGACGTAGACGCCGCCATGGGTCGGGAAGCGCAGGTTGACGCAATTGTGAGCCGCGAGATCATGGGGAGTGAGAGGCTTCGGGCGCGAAGCGAAATAGGCCGGCGAAGCAGCCGCGGCCATGCGCATGTCCGGGCCGATGCGGACCGCGACCATGTCCTGCGCGACCGTCTCGCCGAGCCGGATTCCGGCGTCGAAGCGCTCCGCAGCGATATCGACGAAGCCGGCGTCGACGCTGATCTCCACCTGAAGGTCGGGATAGTCGGGCAGAAGCCTGGCGACCGCGGGCACAAGAATGGTCTCGGCCGCGTGGTCCCCCGTGGTGATGCGCAGTGTTCCCGCCGGCTTGTCGCGCAGCTCGCTCAGACCTTCGATCTCGCTCCGGATCTCGTCGAAGCGAGGGCCGACCGATCGGAGCAGCCGCTCGCCCGCTTCGGTCGGCGACACGCTTCGGGTGGTGCGGGTAAGCAGCCGAACGCCCAGCCGCTCCTCGAGCTTGCGCATCCTGTGGCTCAAGGCGGAAGGCGAGACCCCGAGCTGCGCGGCCGCCCGCGTAAAGCTCTGTTCCCGGGCCACCGCCAGGAAGGCGACGAGATCGGCCATGGTTTCGCGCGGCATTGCTGAATCCTGCTCAAGGCTCCTTGCGCCTTATAGCGGCAGATCGCGGCAATCCGCGGGGATTTGGTGGTCGCCATTGTCCGACAGGACAAGGCGCATGGAGCATCAGGGGCACGGCTGATAGGATAGGGGATGCTGAACGTCACCTGCCTCTGCGGCCAGATCCGGGTCGAGATCTCCAAGCCGCCCGACTTCATCCATGAGTGCAACTGCACGCTGTGCAGCAAGTCCGGCGCGCAATGGGGCTATTTCCATCCGTCCGAGGTCGGCGTCGAGGGGGAGGCCGAGGGCTATTGCCGGGAGGACAAGGCCGATCCGAACGCTCTGCTCCAATTCTGCGCGAAGTGCGGGGTCACGACCCATTTCGTCCTGACCGCGCAGGCGGTGGCGAAGCACGGCGATGTCGTCATGGGGGTGAACATGCGGCTGGTCGACGAGGGCGACCTTGCGGGTGTCGAGCTTCGCTATCCGGACGGACGGGCCTGGGCAGGAGAGGGCGCCTTCACTTATGTGCGGGAGGCCCGGATCCTCGGGCTGGCAGCGGGCTCGGGCTGACCTCCCGTTCGCCATTCCGGCGGAAGCCGGAATCCATGGACACCTTAGGCGCCAGCCTGTGACCCGTGTTCATGGATCCCGGATCAAGTCCGGGATGACGCTCAGGCGCGGGTAGCGATGAGGTCAGTCCAGCCGCACCTTCCCCCGCCCCTCCTTGACCTTGCTGCGCCCCTTCTTCTCGTCCACCCTTTTCGCCTTGGCCGCCCGGCTCGGCTTGGTCTTCACCCGCTTGCGGGGGGCGATGTGGGCCTTCGCGATGAGCTCCATGAGCCTGGCGCGCGCCTCCTCGCGATTGGCTTCCTGGGTGCGATGGGTCCGGGCTGTGACGATTATCTCGCCTTCGTTCGTCCAGCGGCTTCCGGCGAGCTGCTTGAGCCGCGCGTAGACGGCCGGGTGGAGGCCCAGCTTGAAGACGTCGCAGCGCAGCTGGCAGGCGGTGGCGACCTTGTTGACGTTCTGGCCGCCGGGCCCGGTAGAGGCGAGGAACTTCTCCTCCAGCGCGTCCTCCGGGAGGTCGAAGGGCTCAGGCGTCGAGGACATCGCTGAAGCCCGCGTTGAGGAAGGTCGGGGGAAGCGGCGCCGTCGCCTCGACCGGCGGCTTGCCGTCGCGGTCGACGCGAAGCGACAGAGCGTGGAGAAGCATCGGCCCGTTCGAGCCGCCATAGACCGGGTCGCCGGCGATCGGGATGCCGAGCCCGTCGGCCGAGTGGACCCTGATCTGGTGGGTTCGGCCGGTCTCGGGCGAGAAGAGGATCACCGCTCGGCCGTCGCGCACCGCGATCCTGCGCCAGCGGGTTCGCGAAGGCCTGCCTTCCGGGTCGGCGACCATGCGCCAGCCTTCGGCCTCGCTCGACGTCTTGGCGAGCGGCATGTCGATCTCGCCTTCGGCGGCATCGGGAACGCCGTCCAGGACCGCCAGGTAGGTCTTGGTCACCTTCTTCTCCTCGAAGGCGCGCTGGAATCTTTTGTGGGCCTTGGGATTGCGCGCGAGCAGGAGGCAGCCCGAAGTGTCGCGATCGAGGCGGTGGACCGGCAGGGGCGGGCGCTTGAAGCCGAAGCGGAAATGCTTGAGATAGTCTTCGAGGCTCTCGGGCGTGCGCGAGCCCGGGTGAACGGCGAGGCCGGCCGGCTTGTCGATGATTATCGCCTCGCCGTCGATGAACAGGACATATTTATCCCACACGAGCTTTTTCCTTCATCGCGGCGCCCTGCCATGCCTGTTGCGGCCGCGCAACGTTTCCGCCGAGTGATTGGGATTCCTCGTTTAATTCGAAATTAACCTTTTGCGTTCACATCTGCCATGGTTAATGAACTTCATCAGGGGCGATCGGGGGCGTGAAGGCTCCGCAGCCGCTGAGTGAGAGGGGCCAGGCACCATGCGCGTTCTGCTGATCGAAGACGAGCCGACCACCGCCAAGAGCATCGAGCTGATGCTGACCGGCGAAGGGTTCAACGTCTATACCACCGACCTGGGCGAGGAGGGGTTGGACCTCGGCAAGCTCTACGATTACGACATCATCCTCCTGGACCTGAACCTGCCCGACATGCACGGCTACGACGTGCTGAAGAAGTTGCGGCTGGCCAAGGTGGGGACCCCGGTGCTCATCCTCTCCGGCATCAGCGAGATGGACTCCAAGGTCCGAGCCCTCGGCTTCGGAGCCGACGATTATGTCACCAAGCCTTTCCACCGCGACGAGCTGGTCGCGCGGATCCACGCCGTGGTGCGCCGCTCGAAGGGCCACAGCCAGAGCGTCATCCGCACCGGCAAGCTCGCGGTCAACCTCGACGCCAAGACGGTCGAGGTCGACAGCGCCCGGGTGCACCTGACCGGCAAGGAATATGCGATGCTGGAGCTGCTCTCGCTCCGCAAGGGCACGACGCTCACCAAGGAGATGTTCCTCAACCACCTCTACGGCGGGATGGACGAGCCCGAGCTCAAGATCATCGACGTCTTCATCTGCAAGCTGAGGAAGAAGCTCTCCCTCGCCTGCGGCGGCGACAATTATATCGAGACCGTCTGGGGCCGCGGCTACGTCCTGCGCGACCCGGAAGAGGTCGAGACCGCCAAGGTCGCCTGACTCCTTCCCCGAGCTGCGAGACCGGCGCCGGCAGCAATGCCCGGCGCCGGTTTCGATTCGTGCCGCGACGTCGCCCCCCGTGGAGGCCGGGGGCCCCGAGGGTGAAACGTGACGAGGATCCGTGCGAGGCGCATTGCACGGCCCGCTTCGCTCTTCACCCGCTGGGGTCCCGGCCTTCGCCGGGACGACGGGGCTGCGCGGCTTTTCGTTTCCTCTTTCAGGGTGCATGTT
>DASVUZ010000056.1:0-39839 GCA_036386795.1 Allosphingosinicella sp. | reverse complement strand
CGTCGCCGCGAGCTGCAGGCATGACGCGAGCGCCAGCGGCCCGAGCGGACAATGCGGCGCCACCGCCACGTCATAAGCCGCCGCCATCGCGGCGATGCGCCGGCACTCGCTGAGCCCGCCGGCGTGGCTGAGGTCGGGCTGGATGATGTCCACTGCCCCGGCTTCGAAGAAGGGCTTGAAATCCCAGCGAGAGAAGAGCCGCTCGCCCGTCGCGATCGGCGTGGAGACCATCGCGCTGATCTGCGCCAGCACTTCCGGATTCTCGGACAGGACGGGCTCTTCGATGAAGAGGAGCCCGAGCGGCTCGAGCACCTTGGCGAGCTGCTTGGCCATCGGCCGGCGCACGCGGCCGTGGAAGTCGAGGCCGACATCCATGCCGGCGGCCTGCGCGGCCTCGACCCGCGCCACGACCTCGTCGAACAGCTTGGGGGTACCCATCCAGTCGAGCTCGGCCGTCGCGTTCATCTTGACCGCCGAGAAGCCCTGGCTCTTGCGGACCTCGCAGGCGCTGGCGACGTCATCGGGCCGGTCGCCGCCGATCCACGCATAAGCGCGGATGCTGTCGCGCACCTTGCCCCCCATCAGCTCCCAGGCAGGTACGCCTAGCGCCTTGCCTTTCAGATCCCACAAAGCCTGGTCGAGGCCCGACAGAGCGGACATCAGCACCGGGCCGCCGCGGTAGAAGCCGCCGCGATAGCCGACCTGCCAGATGTCCTCGATACGGAAGGGATCGTGGCCGATGAAGCGGTCCTTCAGCGCCTCGAACGCGCCGTCCACCGCTTCCGCCCAGCCTTCGAGGCTCGCCTCGCCCCAGCCGATTGCGCCGTCGTCGCTCTCGACGCGCACGAACAGCCAGCGGGGAGGGACGTAGAAGGTTTCGATTCGTGCGATCTTCATCATGCAGTCTCCAGCGGCGGCGCCGCTTTACTCGTCGGTGTCCGGTTCGTTCACCACCTCGCGCAGCCGCCTCGCCGCGTCGGCCTGCCGCTCGACGTCGGCCGTGCCGCCGGAGTGGGAGGGCGGCACGACGGGCACGATCAGGCACAGGCTGGAGGCGGGAAGCACGTCCCGCCAGTCCTGGATCAGCTTCTTGGAGGCCTTGCCGACGTTCCTGATGTTGCGGTCGAGGTCGAAGAGGCCGAGCGGGTTGACGTTGCCGTTCTGCTCGCGAAGCGCGGTGTCCCAGTCGACCTGGTCGGTGAGCGAGTACCAGGTGAAGCCGACGGTGGGGATTCCGACGTTGCGGATCCTGAGCACGTTCGCCCATTCCTTCCACAGCCAGTGGACCGCCTCGTCGCCTTTGGGCCCTTCGCGCAGGTTGGTCTCGGTGTGCATCACCGGCAGTCGGTAGCGATTGTAATATTGGCGGGTGATCTCGCTATAGCCGAACACCTCGCCCGAGCTTTCGGTTCGGCCGTCGGCGAACACGCGATGCTCGTTCGTCATGTAGTAATCGTTGCCGAGGATGCAGTGCTGCTTCAGCCGATGGTTGAGGAAGAAATGGTATTCCTGTCGGGTCATGCCGTTGTCCATCAGATATTCGTACATCTCGCTGTCGACCCGGCGGCCGTAATTGAGGTCGAGGCTGAGGAAGCGGCGCGAGTTCATCAGCTCCGCCTTGTGGATCGCCGGCGGGCTGTCGGCATGGAAATATTCGGAGCTTTCGGACTGGATGAAGATGGCGTCGGGGCGGCGCTTCAATATCTCGATCATGGCCAGCACGTTCGCCTTGACGATATGCTTCAAGGCGGTGACGAAGCTCCGGTCGTCCCGCATCTGCTCGTTCCACCAGCCATATTTGGCCGAGAAGATCGCGCAGATGAACATCTCGTTGACCGGGGTGTAGAGCTGGACCCAGGGGAAGCGGTCGGCGAAGGCCGCGGCATAATCGGCGAAGAGCTGCGGGAAATCGGGATTCTGGAAATTGCCGATCCAGTCCGGAACTCCGAAATGGCACAGGTCGACGATCGGGATGATGTTGCGCCGCTTCAGCTCGCCGAAGCTGAGGTCGGCGAATTCCCAGTCGTGCTTGTTGGGGCCGAGCAGGGTCCGGTAGAGCGGCGGGCCGTAGCGGAGGAAATGGATCCCGAGCTCGTCGACGCAGTCGAAGTCGGTCCGCCAGTGCCGGTAATGGCCGCAGGCCTCCATCTGGTCGACCCGGGTCCGGCCGCCGTTGATGGTCGGGATGCTGTTCTCGATCCCGGTGGCGAAGATGAAATTGGCGATGGATCCCTCCCTGCGCTCGAGCGGTGCAACGGCTAACCCGCGCTCCGCGGCGGTGCCAGCCCGCAATGCGCGGACGGAGGCAAAAAGACGACGGGCCCCGAAAGTTGCACGGCTTGAGAGACATGGATATTGTAATGAGACTTATGTCTCGTTATAAATCGGGCCGACTCGAAAGCCGCAGGAGGAGCCAATGGGCCTGACCCGAGCTCAGATGGATTCGAAGATGGACGAGCATTTCGCCTTCGAGGCGAAGGACGACGTCGAGGGCGTTCTGGCCACCCTCTCCGCCGACGCCGAGCATGACATCGTCGGATCGCCGGGCGGGCCGACCCGCGGGCGCGAGGGCCCGCGCGGCTTCTACGAGACCCTGTTCGCCGATCTCGCCGACGGCAGGGTCGAAACCCTGCGTCGCTATTATGGCGACGATTTCCTGGTCGACGAATCGCTCTGGCGGGGGCGAGCGCCCGGCCGGCCCTTCGGAATCGAGGGGCGGAACCGGCCGCTCCAGTTCCGGCTTCTCCACGTCGTCGAATTCGACGAAGCCGGCGACATGAAGCGCGAGAATGTGTGGGTCGACCTCGCCGCGATCCAGCAGCAGCTGCCGCAGCACGGCTGATGGCGGATTCCGCCAAGCCGGGTCGCCCCAACCAGCGCCGCCGGACCCGCAAGGACCTGCTCGAGGCCGCGGCGCGGCTGATGCGCGAGGGCCGGAGCCCGACTCTCGACGAGGTCGCGGAGGAAGCCCTGGTCTCGCGAGCCACCGCCTATCGCTATTTCCCGGGGGTCGATTCGCTGCTGCTCGAAGCCGCGCTCGACGTCGCCTTCCCGGACCCCTCGGCCTTGTTCGCCGACATTCCGACGGACGTCGAGGCTCGAGTCGAGGCGGCGGAAGCGGCGGTGAGCGACATGATCCGCGCCAATGAGGCCGCGCTTCGAACGATGCTCGCCAATTCGCTGCAGGCCCGCCCGAATCCACAGGCGGACGATCCGCCCGCGCGCCAGAACCGGCGCTCGCAGCTGATCGAAGCCGCGCTCGCTCCGGGAGCCTTCGCGCCCTCGGCTCGGCGCCGACTCGCCCGGGCGCTCGCCTTCTTCATCGGGACCGAGGCGATGCTGGTCGGCAAGGACGTGCTCCAGCTGGACGAGTCCGAGGCGGCCGAGGTCAAGAGCTGGGCGATCCGGGCGCTGGTGAGGGCCGCGCTGAAGGCCTGACGATCCGGGCCTTGGCAGCGCCGAAAACCGCTGGGCTCGGCGGCCGCGGGACGGTAACGAGCCGAGCATGCGCCGGGCCGAAGCCTTCATCGCCGTCGACTGGGGAACGTCGAACCGCCGAGCCTGGCGGCTCGGCGGCGACGGCGAGGTCGTTGCCGATATGGAGGACGGCAAGGGCATCCTCGAGGTGCCCAAGGGCGGCTTCCACTCGGCGGTGGCCGAGATTCGCGAGCGGCTCGGCGACCTGCCCATGCTGATGGCGGGAATGGTCGGATCCAATCGCGGCTGGATCGAGGCCCCCTATGTCCCCTGCCCCGCCGGGCTGGCCGACCTCGCCGACCGACTTTGCTGGGTGGAGGGCGAGCGGGCGGCGATCGTGCCCGGAGTCGCCTTCCAGTCCGGCGACTGCGCCGACGTCATGCGCGGCGAGGAGGTTCAGCTGCTCGGAGCGGCGGCCGAAGGCTGGATCGGGCCCGATTCCGCCTTGTGCCATCCGGGCACCCACAACAAGTGGGCCCGGCTTTCGGGCGGCCGCATCGCCCGGTTCCGGACCGTGATGACCGGTGAGCTGTTCAGCCTGCTCAAGGAGCACAGCATCCTGTCCGACCTGCTCGCCGGGCCGGTCGAGCCGGGCCCGGCCTTCGAATCGGGAGTCCGCCACGGGCTCGAGCGGGACGACCTCACCGCCGAATTGTTTTCGGTCCGGGCCCGGACCCTGCTGGGCAAGTCGCGTCGCGAGGATTCGGCCGCCTATGTCAGCGGGCTGCTGATCGGCGCCGACCTCAGGATCGGGCTTCGAATGGCCGGCGAGGGCGAGCTGGCGGCGATCGGGCGGCCCGACCTCACTCGACTGTTCCGCTCGGCGCTGGCGGCGGCGGGACGGGCGGCGATCGAGATCGACGGCGAAGCCGCCTTCCTCGCCGGAGTGCGCCATCTAGCGGAGCTGGTGAAATGAACCCTTCGGAAGAGCTGGGCCGGCGGCTGCGCCAATGCCCGCTGGTGGCGATCATCCGGGGAGTGACTCCGGACGAGGCCGAGGCGATCGGCGAGGCCCTGTTCGAGGCGGGCCTCAGAATCATCGAAGTCCCGCTCAACTCGCCCGAACCGCTCGCCAGCATCGAGCGGCTGGCCCGGCGCTTCGACGACTCGGCGCTGATCGGGGCCGGGACCGTGCTCGATCCGGCGGACGTCGCCCGGGTGAGCGACGTCGGCGGCCGGGTCATCGTCTCGCCCAACACCTTCGCGCCGGTCGTCGAGGCGGCGGTCGCGGCCGGCCTCGTCTCGCTTCCGGGCTATTTCACTCCGTCCGAGGGCTTCGCAGCGCTTCGGGCGGGAGCGACCGGACTCAAGCTGTTCCCGGCCGAGGGCGCGTCTCCGGCGGTTCTCAAGTCCCAGCGCGCGGTTCTGCCCAAGGCCGTTCCGGTGCTCGTGGTGGGAGGGATCAGCCCGGACAATATGAAGCCGTGGATCGAGGCCGGCGCCGACGGCTTCGGCCTCGGCTCAGGGCTCTACAAGCCGGGCCAGTCGCCGGAGGAGACCGGAACCAGGGCCCGGGCCTATGTCGAAGGCGTTCGCGCCCTAGCCGCCCGCTAGCGCGGTCTCCGCCTTGGCGTAGGCCGCCTCGTCGTCGACGTCGAGCCACCAGCGCCCGCCGCAATCCCAGGCGAAGGCGCGGCCCGAATCGGCCAGCGCCTGGACTCCTTCCGACAGCGAGCCCCAGCCGCCCGCGGCAAGGCTCGAGCGCAGCGCCTCGAGCAGCGGCGGCCCGGCGATGAATATCCCGGTGTCGATCGCCTCGTAGCTCGGCAGGGTCTTGCCGATCCGGCGGATGCGGAGGCCCTCGCCAAGCTCGATCTTGGTCGCGTCGTCGAGGTCGAGAAGCGGATTGCCGATCTCGAAATCGGCGGCGAGGGTGAGCTCGGCCCCACCTCGATCGGAGCCGATCATGTCGCTCAGGATCGAGGGATCGAACAGATGGTCCGACATCAGCAGCACGAACTCGGACTCGAGCCGGCCGGCGGCCGCGAGCACCGAGAGGCCGTTGGGACGGCTCCACTCGGAATTGCGGACCGTCTCGACGGCGAGGCCGGTGCGCTCCGCAAGCTGCTCGAGGAACGCCTCGAGCGGCTCCGCCCGATATCCGGTGACGACGACGAACTCGCGGGCGCCGCCGGCGGCCGCGCTTCGAACGACATGCTCGATCAGCGGAATTCCGGCGACCAGAGCGAGCGGCTTCGACTCGGCGAGGGAGCGTAGCCGGGTCCCCTGGCCGGCGGCGATGATCAGGCATTTCATCCAGCGCGTCTTAGGGCGATGCGGGAATCTGGCAATATGCCGCCCGACCTCCTATTTTAGCCGCCCACAGGAGACGAACGATGCTGAAGAGGATGAGCGCGACGGTCCTTGCCCTCGGAGCGGCCTGCGCCGCCGCGGCGGCGGCCCCTTCCGAGGAAACCGAGATCCCCTACGCCAATCGCGACGGGATCGTCGAATGGGAGGCCGCGGGCGACGACCTTCTCTATATCCACGCCCTCACCGGCGGCTGGTACCGGGTCCGGACGATGGGCCGCTGCAACCGGCTCAAGACCGCCAACGCCCTGGGCTTCGAAACCTCGCCGATGGGCGAGCTCGACCGGCACAGCGCGATTCGGGTGGGCGGACATCGCTGCCCGATCGTCAGCGTCGTCCGGGCCGAAGGCCCGCCGCCCAAGAAGCGCAAATCCTAAAGCGGCCCGGGTTCGATTCGACCGGCTTTCGTCATGCCGGACTTGATCCGGCATCCCCCTTTTTCCGGCTGGATCCAGGAAGTTGAGGAAGGTGGATCCCGGATCAAGTCCGGGATGACGCTTTCCTGTTGCGCGGCCCCAAGGCTTCTGAGTCTCCTCCACAGCCGCAAGCTGCGGAGCTTCGACGAGGCCGTTCCGGTAGGGCCGTCATGCCGGACTTGATCCGGCATCCACCTTCTCCTCGTCGACGATGCCCGAAGAAGGTGGATCCCGGATCAAGTCCGGGATGACGAATTGATCCCGACACACGCCGCTCAAAAAAAAAGGCGCCGCCGCGGCCGAAGCCGCGGCGGCGCCCGATCGAGCGTCGATCAGAAGCCGACGTGCACCGAGCCCATGATCGTGCGCGGCGAGCCGACGGCGAAGTTCGGGTTGCCGGCCGCATTGATCTGCGTGCTGATGTTGCCGAAGTAGCGCTCGTTGAACAGGTTGATGATGTTGAGCTGGAAATAGGTCTTCTCCAGCCCCCAGTCCTCGAGGTTGAGCCGGGCATCGAGATCCACCGTCGCATAGCCCTTGATCCGGACGTCGTTGGTGTCGGTCGCGAAGCGCGAGCCGACCTTCTTCGCCTGGAGGCCGATGTCGAGCGGTCCCAGAGTGCCCTGGATTCGGCCGCCCCAGGTCCATTTCGGAGTTTCGGCGACCATCCGGCCCGCGGTCGGAGCGCAGATGGTTGGCCCGGCCGGCGGAGTCTCGGACGTTCCGCAATCGGTGATCCCGGCGGGAAGAGCGCCGATCGCCACATTCTGCTGAAGCTCGGCGTGGATGTAGGAGCCGAAGGCGTAGAGGGTGAGCGGCTTGATCGGCGAGTAGGCGATGCTGCCGTCGACGCCATAGCTCTCCACCTTGCCGACGTTGCGGTCGATCGAGATTCCGAGATCCGGGTTGAACGAGGAGACGATCCGGTTGGTGTAGTTGATCACCCAGCCGGTCAGCTGCGCCTGGATCTGGCGGTTGGTGTAGCGGATTCCGGCGTCGAAGGCGTCGGTCTGCTCGGGATCCACCGTCACGATCGGAGCACGATAGAGGTTGTCCGTGCGCGGCGAGGAGAAGCCCTTCGCATAGCTGGCGAAAATGCTCGTCTCCGGAGTGATCCGGTAGGTCACGCCGACGTTGGGCAGAAGCTTGTCGAACTTATATTCGGCGGTGAACGGAGCGTAATAAGGAGTCGCCCCGGTCAGCGGCACGATGTCGGTCGGAGCGATGATGCGAAGGGTGCTGAGCGGCTCGCTCGTGCAGTAAGCGAAGCCGCTGCCGCGAGCCTCGGTGTAGCAGAACTGGTTGAGCTCGCGCTTGAAGAAAGGCGCCCTCAGGCCGACCTCGACCCGAAGCTTATTGTCCATGAACTTGCCGATATACTGGCCGGCGACCTGGTGCAGGAGGGCGATCGACGTGCGGTCGCGCTGCTGGAAGATGAAGCCGTCGTTCGTCGTGACCGGAGTGCTGTTGCGGCCGCTGAACGGGCTCAGCGGAGTGCCGCCCGGATCGAGGAAGCCCCATTCGCCGGTCTGGCGGTGCTTGGCGCGGTCGAAGGTGTAGGCGACGCGGAAGCGATGCTGCGGCGACATGTCCCAGATCAGCGAGGCCGTCAGGCCGTAGCGATGGGTGTTAGTGTTGTTCGGCGTGAAGAAGCGGATGGTGTCGAGGAAGTCGCCGTCGCCATTATAGTCGACGCCCGCCGAGGCGGGGTTCGCGCCGCGCACGCGGACGTTGTTCTCAGCGATCGCCGTCGAGCCGCCGCCGTTCGCAAGAACGTACTGGAAGCTCGGGTCTACGGTCAGGATGAGGCCGTCGCCGAGGGTGAAGCGCGAGTTGATGCGGATGTTGCCGGTGTCCGACGGGTTGATTCGAACCTGGTAGAAGTTCGAGCAGCTCGACGTGTTCAGGATATTGTTGGCGGTCGAGCCGGCGACCGCGGGCGCCGTGTTGGCCGCAGCGGTGCTTCCGCTCGGCAGGCGCCCGCCATTGTCGTTCTGGGCGCCGGGGCCGCCGATGGTCTTGGTGCAGGTCGCCAGGTTCTCGAAGCCGATCACCGTGTCCCACTGGGTGTCGTCGAACGCTCCGACCGTGATCGGATCGTCGCCCGTCGGGAAGAAGGGAGTCGTGGTGGCCGGCGGGATCTCGGAGTTGCCGAGCAGCGAGCGCAGGTCGTTGACCGACGGGTTGCGGTAGAAGTTGTTGCGGTTCCTGTTGAAGTGGCCGGCGACGGAGACGAAATCGTCGCCTCCGAGCGGCTGGTAGATGCGGGCGTTATACTGCTGCTTGTAGACTTCGCCCGGGCCCTTCCACTTGTTGTTGCGGGCGTAGCTCGCCGAGGCGAAGGCGCGGGTGCCGAAGCTGGTCAGCTCGCCGGTCTGAACGATGCCGAACAGGCGGTGATATTCGTCCTCGCCCCAGGCGGCGGCGACGGTCGCACCGAAATTGCGGGTGGGGATGATGGTTCGGTAGTTGACGGTGCCTCCGGCCGCCGAGGCGGTCGGGCTGTCGACGTCGGTCGCTCCGAAATTGACGTTGACCTGCTCGATCAGCTCGGGGTCGAGCTGCTGGTTGGAGAAGATCGCGTAATTGCCGCTGTCGTTGAGCGGCATGCCGTCGAAGGTCAGCGAGATCCGGTTGCCGTCGAAGCCGCGGATCCGGATGTTGCCGCCCGAAGAGCCGTAGGCGTCCGACTGGGTGAAGTTGACGCTCGGCAGAAGGTTGATCGTGTTGAGGATCGTCTGGCCGGCGCCCTGACGGGCGATGATCTCCTGGGTGAGGACGCCCTTCGCCTTGGTCGTGTCGGGAACGACGATTCCGTCGACTCCGTCCTGGCTGCGAGTGCCGGTGATGACGATTTCTTCCTCGACCTCCTGCGAGCCGGTCGACTGGGCCATCACGATGGCGGGCATGACGAGCGCGGTCGTCGCGCAAAACAGCGAGAGCTTCTTCATCGTAGCTAATTCCCCTCGGAGGCCGAATCGCCTCGTTCCCGGCGTCTGCTATAGCCCGGTTCGGACAATTCGAAGACTCTTCTGCACCCCGCCCGAAAAAAATTTACCCAGGTTGCATCAAAGCCGCACCATCGCGGCCTAAGCGTCTGAAATTGCGGGCGGAACAAATCAGGCTCGACCCGCCTCCGCGGGCCCGTCGAGGCGCCTTCCGAGCGCCACCGCGAGCGAGACCAGCGGCGGCACCAGGACGATCGAGAGCACCACTTTGGCCACCATCTGGCCGATCAGCAGATCGGTGATCGGGAACACTCCGTAGAAGGAGATGGTGATGAACAGCAAAGTGTCGACGATCTGCGAAAGGATCGCGGCGATTCCGGCCCGAAGCCAGATCATCCGCCCCTCCCCCTTGCCCCGAAGAGCGCTGAAGATGGTGACGTTGAGGAATTGCGAGACTCCGTAGGCGATGATCCCGGCGATCCAGATTCGCGGAGTCCCGCCCATGATCGTCGCGAAGGCTCCGAGCCGGTCGGCCGGCATGTCCCTGGACGCTGGAAGGGCGAGGACGAGGATCGCGAGCAGGATCGAGAGGATGAGGGGCACGAAGCCGATCAGCACCAGCCGGTTCGCGGTCTCCTTGCCGAACAGCTCGGCGACGGCGCTCGACATCACCACGAGCAGAAGGAAGGCGAAGATCCCGGCTTCGACGCCGAGCGGCCCGAGCGCGACCTGCTTGTTGGCGAGCACCCCGGCGATGCAGACCATCCCGCCGTAGACGATCGAATAGGCGAAGAGCGAGCGCGGCATGGCCGGCGCGGGGGGCTGGGTCGACATGACGGCTGCGTAACCGGTTTGGGCCCGCGCAAAAAGGGCTTTCCGTTCGCGCCGCTTGCGGCCATCACGGCGCCCGTGACTGGAACCCGCCTTGACGTCCTCGCCATCGGCGATGCGATCGTGGACGTCATCGCCACCGCGGAAGACGGCTTCCTTGCCGAGGAGGGCCTCGTCAAGGGCTCGATGCAGGTGCTCGACGCCGCCGGCGCGACCCGGCTCTACGGCAAGATGCGCCAGGCCCGGGAGACCAGCGGAGGCTCGGCCGCGAACACGATGGCCGGAATCGCGGCGATGGGCGGCCGGGCCGGCTTCGTCGGCCAGGTCGCCGACGACCAGCTCGGCGAGATCTTCGCCCACGACATCAGGGCGCTCGGGGTCGAGTTCCGGACTCCGCCGCTCAAGGGCGGGCTTCCGACCGGCCGCTGCCTGATCCTCGTCACTCCCGACGCCCAGCGGACGATGAACACGTTCCGGGGCGCGGCCCACGAGCTCACCACCGAGGCGCTCGAGCCCGAACAGATACGCCAGTCGGCGATCCTCTATCTCGAAGCCTATCTGTGGCGTTCTCCCGGCCCGCGGGCGGCGATGGAGGAGGCGATGCGGATCGCCCACGAAGCTGGGCGCAAGGTCGCCTTCACCCTCTCCGACATCGCCTGCATCGCCCCCCACCGCGCCGAGATGATGGCGATGATCGAGGCCGGCGCGATCGACCTCCTCTTCGCCAACGAGAACGAGATCCGCGAGCTTGCGGACCTTGCCGACCGCGACCGCGCGGTGGCGGCGATGAAGGACAAGGTCCCGCTCCTCGTCGTCACCTGCGGAGCCGAAGGCGCCCTCGCCGTCGAGCGGGGCCGCACGGTGTCGGTACCGATCGCCCGGATCGGAACCGGGGTGGTGGACACGACCGGCGCCGGCGACCTGTTCGCCGCCGGCTTTCTGGTCGGCCAGGCCCGGGGCCGGAGCCTCGAGCAGTCGCTCCGCATCGGCTCCGTCGCCGCGGCCGAGGTGATCTCGCATTTCGGAGCTCGCCCGGAGGCCGGGCTCAAGGCGCTCGTGGAAGCGCTGTGAGGCGGCTCGCCGTCTATTGCGGCTCGAGCATGGGCGCCGATCCCGCCTTCGCCGAGGCGGCCCGGGCGACCGGCGAAGCGATGGCCCGGCGCGGCATCGGCCTGGTCTATGGCGGCGGCCGCCGCGGGCTGATGGGGGTGGTCGCCGATTCGGTGCTGGACGCGGGCGGCGAGGTCTTCGGAGTCATTCCCCAGGCGCTGGTCGACCTCGAGGTCGCCCATACCGGCTGCACCGAGCTCCACACGGTGACCTCGATGCACGAGCGCAAGGCGAAGATGACCGAGCTGACCGACGCCTTCGTCGCCTTGCCCGGGGGAATCGGAACGTTCGACGAATTGTTCGAGGCCTGGACCTGGAACGCGCTCGGCTATCACGCCAAGCCCTTCGCCTTGCTCAACGTCGCGGGATTCTGGGACGGGTTGATCGGCTTCCTCGATCAGGCCACGATGAGCGGGTTCATGTCGCCGGCCCGGCGAGCTCAGCTGCTCGTGGGCACCGACATAGGCGATGTGATCGACCGTCTCGACGACGCCATCGCGGCCGGCGAGAGGAAGATGGTCTGGTGAGGGGGAATTTATGGGGGCCGACGTCAACCGAATCCTGATGGGGCTCGCCGGGATCGCGGCGATCCTGGCGATCGCCGTCCTGATCTCGTCGAACCGCCGGGCGATCCGGCTTCGGGTCGTCGGGGCGGCCTTCGCGCTCCAGGCGGGAATCGCGATCCTCGTCCTCTACACGAGCTGGGGCAAGGCCGGCATCGAGGCGCTTTCGCGCGGAGTCGCCAACCTTCTGGGCTATGCCGGCAAGGGCACCGAATTCCTGTTCGGACGCCTCGCCACCGATCCGCTCGGCCAGAATTTCGCGATCCAGGCGCTGCCCGTCATCATCTTCTTCGCGGCGCTGGTGGCGATCCTCTATTATCTCGGGATCATGCAGCGGATCGTCCGCTGGGTCGGCGGAGCGATCGGCTGGGTGACCGGGATCAGCCGGGTCGAATCGCTCGGCGCCGCCGCCAACATCTTCGTCGGGCAGAGCGAGTCCCCGCTCGTCGTCCGGCCCTATCTGGCGAGCCTTCCGCCGGCCCAGATCTTCACTCTGATGACGGTCGGAATGGCCGGAGTCGCGGGAACCATCCTCGCCGCCTACGCCGCTTTGCTCGGCGAGCAATATCTCCCCTATCTTCTCGCCGCCGCGTTCATGTCCGCGCCGGGCGGAATCCTGATGGCCAAGATCATCATGCCGGACGCCCCGCGCGAGGACGAGCTTCCGCTCGAGGACGGCGCCGGGCGGCCCGCGACCGAGGACAGGATCGACGTCGCCGAGACGTTCGAGGAGGGCGAGCAGCCCGCCAACATCATCATGGCCGCCGCGCAGGGGGCGCAGACCGGGGTCAAGCTCGCCGTCGCCGTCGGAGCGATGGTGCTCGCCTTCGTCGCTCTGGTGGCGCTGGCCAACGGCCTGCTCGGCGGGATCGGAGGCTGGTTCGGGATCGAGGGGCTGAGCTTCCAGAGGATCGTCGGCTACGTCTTCCAGCCGATCATGTTCCTGATCGGGGTCCCCTGGAACGAGGCCGGCACGGCCGGCGGCCTGTTCGGCACCAAGATCGTTCTCAACGAGTTCGTCGCCTTCATCGACCTCGGAGCGATGCAGGCGGGGACCCTGAGCGACCGGAGCCGGGCGATCGTCACCTTCGCCCTGTGCGGCTTCGCCAACTTCAGCTCGATCGCGATCCAGATGGCGGTGACCGGCGGCCTCGCCCCCAACCAGCGCCCGGTCATCGCCAGGCTGGGAATCAAGGCGCTGATCGCCGGCTCGCTCGCCAACCTGATGAGCGCGGCCCTGGCGGGCCTGCTGCTGCCCTAGGCCGTCATCCCGGCGAAGGCCGGGACCCCGGCGAGAATAGGCACGGAGCCTCGACCCGCGAGGCCCCGGCTTTCGCCGGGGTGACGAAAAGGCTAGAAGCCTCTCATGGCCACGCTCTCAGAACCCCGCCCGATCGCGTCCGTCTCGCTGCTGGACTCGGACTCGAACCCGGAAGCCTTCGCCGACGAGCTCGGCCGGAGCTTCGAGGAATATGGCTTCGCCATCATCGCCGACCACGGCATCCCCGACGAGCTCATCCGCCGCGCCGAGGAGAAGGCGAAGGCCTTCTTCGCCCTGCCGGACGAGGTGAAGCGCCGCTATCATATCGAGGGCGGCGGCGGAGCGCGCGGCTACACGCCGTTCGGGATCGAGACGGCCAAGGGCCACAAGGCGCACGACCTCAAGGAATTCTGGCATGTCGGCCGCGAGCTTCCCGAGGGCCATCCCTTCCGGGGGCCGATGCCCGACAATGTCTGGCCCGAGGAAGTGGCGAGCTTCCGCGAGACCCTGCTCGAGCTGTACGAGACCCTGGATCGCACCGGGGTCAAGATCCTGAGGGCGATCGCGCGCTACCTGGGGATCGACGAGGAGTATCTCGTCGACTCCGTCCGGGACGGCAATTCGGTGCTCCGGATGCTCCATTATCCGCCGATCGAGGGCGAGCCCGGAAGCCATATCCGGGCCGGCGCCCACGAAGACATCAACACCATCACCCTCCTGCTCGGAGCGGAGGAAGCGGGGCTCGAGCTTCTGACCCGGGAAGGCCGGTGGATCCCGGTGTCGCCGAAGCCGGGCGAGCTCGTCGTCAATATCGGCGACATGCTCCAGCGCCTGACCAACGGCCGCCTGCCCTCGACCTCGCACCGGGTGGTCAACCCGCCGCGCGAGCGCTTCGGCCATTCGCGCTACTCGATGCCCTTCTTCCTCCACTTCCGCTCGGACTTCGTCATCGAGGCGCTGCCGGGCACCGTTCCCGCCGGCAAGCGGCCGAAATGGCCGACCTGCACCGCCGACGAATATCTCCAGGAGCGGCTGAGGGAGATCAAGCTGGCTTAGGGCGAAGCCGCCCCCCTCATTGCGAGCGAAGCCCCCGCCCCTCCCGTCATTGCGAGCGAAGCGAAGCAATCCAGCATAGCCTCCGAAGCCCGCTGGATTGCTTCGTCGCTTCGCTCCTCGCAATGACGGCTCGGCGCTCGGCCCTTAACCCGAATCCTTCAGATTTTCCGGCCCGAAGCCCTTGGGCAGAAGCTCGTAAATGCGAGTCGCGTCCACAGCCGTTCCGCCGCCGTTGGCGCACAGTATCTCGATGTCGGCACCGGACAGGCAGGCGGCCTCGAAGATCGCCTGGCGGCATCCGCCGCAGGGCGTGCATATGATCTCCCCGGCCAGCGCACCGCCTTCGACATGGCCGCCCGCGACCGCGATCCGGGCCACCTTGCCGAGCCCGAACGCCTGCTGAGCGGCGGTAAGCGCCGCGATCTCGGCGCAGACTCCGAGCCGGTAGCAGGCATTCTCCATGTTGGCGCCGACCGCGATCTCGCCGTCGACCGATTCGATCGCGCAGCCGACGCTGAAGCGGGAATAAGGCGCGTAGGCGCCCAGCGCGGCGGCTCGGGCGCGTTCGACGAGCGGATCGGAGGGGTCGGTCATTTCCGCGACCATAAAGGGATTGGCGATTCGCGCCAGACCGTGCCACCAGCCGATCACAATTGCGGAGGCGAGACGATGGCTTTGAGGTTGGCGGCGGCGGCGTTCCTGCTGGCGCTGGGCGGTTGCGCGACGACCGACCGGGCGGCGGTCGCTCCGGTCGAGGTCAAGCTGATCGCCTTCAACGATTTCCACGGCAACCTTGAGCCGCCCAAGCTGACCATCGACCATCCGGCCAGCGGCCCGGAAGCGGTGCGCGTTCCGGCCGGCGGCGCCGCCTACCTGGCGTCCGCAATCGCCGGCCTCCGCTCGGGCAATCCCAACAGCCTCGTCGTCTCGGCGGGCGACATGATCGGAGCCTCGCCGCTGGTCTCCGCGCTGTTCCTCGACGAGCCGGCCATCCATGCGATGAACCTCATCCGGGTCGACTATAACGCCGTCGGCAACCACGAATTCGACCGCGGCCAGGCCGAGCTTCTGAGGATGCAGAAGGGCGGCTGCGAGAAGCACACCGTCCGCCAGCCCTGCGCGGTCGAGCCCTTCGCCGGCGCCCGCTTCGGCTTCCTCGCCGCCAACGTCGTCGGCAAGGACGGCGCCACCCTGTTCCCCGCTTATGCGATCCGAAGCTTCGGCAAGGGCCGAAGCCGAGTGAAGGTCGCGATCATCGGCATGACCCTGAAGGAAACCCCGACCGTCGTCACTCCGGCCGGAGTCGCCGGCCTGAGCTTCCGCGACGAGGCGGAGACGGTCAACGCGCTGATCCCGAAGCTGAAGGCGGAAGGGGCCGACGCGATCGTCGTCGTCGTCCACCAGGGCGTCTATTCGAAGCTCGGCTATAACGACCAGAGCTGCGGAGCCGTCGAAGGCGATCTCCTGCCGATCCTCGACCGGCTCGATCCGGGAGTGGACGCCGTCGTCTCCGGCCACACCCACCATGCCTATGTCTGCGATTACGGCCGGATCAACCCGGCCAGGCCGATCCTTCTCACCAGCGCCTCGAGCTATGGAAGGCTGGTCACCGACATCGACCTCACCATCGATCCCGTCGCCGGCAAGGTGATCGCGAAACGGGCGCGCAACGTCGTCGTCCAGAGCGAGGCCTTCACCGGCTCGCGCGGCGACACTCCGCCGACCGACGCCGTCCCGCGCTATTCCGCCGAGCCGGCGGTCGCGGCCCTGGTCGAGCGCTATTCGAAGGCCGCCGAGCCGATCGCGGCGCGCCCGGTCGGCCGGCTTTCCGGCCCGGCCCTGAAATCGGCCAACGAGCATGGCGAGCATGTGCTCGGCAACCTCGTCGCCGACGCCCAGCTGGCCGCGACCCGGGGCGCTTCGAGCGGCGGCGCCCAGCTCGCCTTCATGAACCCCGGGGGAGTGCGGGCCGACCTGGTGCCCGCCGCCGACGGCGGGATCAGCTTCGGGCAGCTCTTCGCTTCCCAGCCCTTCGCCAACATCCTGGTGGTGAAGAGCCTGACCGGGCGCCAGATCCGGGCCGCGCTCGAGCAGCAGTTCGCGAGCGGCTCCAACAGCGTCCAGAACCCCTATATTCTGTCGCCGTCGCACAACGTCCGCTTCGCCTACGACCTCGCCAGGCCCGAGGGGCAGCGGATCGTGCTCCTCACGCTGGATGGGCAACCGATTCGGGACGAAGCGGTCTACCGGGTGGCGATGAACAACTTCCTGGGCGGCGGCGGCGACAATTTCACGATCTTCAAGGAAGGCACGGATCCGGTCGGCGGGCTTCAGGACCTCGACGCCCTCGAAGCCTATATCGCCGCCGCCGGAACTCTCGCTCCGCCCGCGCTGGGGCGGGTGGAGAATCGGACTCCGAAGCCTTAGGCCCGTCATTGCGAGGAGCGAAGCGACGAAGCAATCCAGCGGGCGGATGCGCAGCACTGGATTGCTTCGCTTCGCTCGCAATGACGGAGCCCTACCGGAACGGCGGCTCGTCGAAGCTTCGGAGCTTGCGGGAATGGAGGACGGCGCCCTGGCGCTTGAGGATTCGCAGGGTCTCGATCCCGATCCTGAGATGCTGGCTGATCGCGCGCTCGTAGAAGGCGTTGGCCTGGCCGGGCAGCTTGATCTCGCCGTGGAGCGGCTTGTCGGAGACGCACAGCAAGGTGCCGTAGGGGACCCGGAAGCGATAGCCCTGGGCGGCCACGGTCGCCGATTCCATGTCGATCGCGACCGCCCGCGACTGATTGAAGCGAAGCGCCGAGGACTGGATCCGAAGCTCCCAGTTGCGATCGTCGGTGGTGACGACGGTGCCGGTCCTCAGCCGCTTCTTGAGTTCCTGCGGCTCCTCCCCGGTGACCTCGCCGGCGGCGTCGTAAAGCGCCTGCTGGATCTCGGCGATCGGCGGGATCGGGATCTCGATCGGCAGGGTTCCGTCGAGCACATGGTCGTCGCGAAGATAGGCGTGGGCGAGGACATAGTCGCCGATCGTCTGGCTCGGCCTCAGGCCGCCGCAATGGCCGATCATCAGCCATACTTCGGGCCGAAGCACGGCGAGATGGTCGCAGATCGTCTTCGCGTTGGACGGCCCGACCCCGATGTTGACGAGGGTGATCCCGCCGCCATTGGCGCCGATCAGGTGATAGGCCGGCATCTGGACCTTGCGCCAGTTGCCGGCATCGACCTCGCCGACCGGGTCCGCGGTGTCGCGGGTGACGAACACCCCTCCGGGCGCGGACAGCGCCTCGTAGGGACTGTCCTCCCGCCTCAGCTCGTCGGTGGCCCAGCGCACGAACTCGTCGACGTAGCGGACATAGTTGGTGAACAGCAGGTAGCGCTGCGTGTGCTCGACCGGAGTGCCGGTATAGTGGCGAAGCCGGGCGAGGCTGAAGTCGACCCGGGGGCCGTCGAACAGGGCGAGCGGCCGTTCCGCCTGGCGGCCATGGTCCCAGGTCCCGTCGGCGACCTCGTCGCCGATATGGGAGAGCTCGGTGGCCGGGAACCAGCGGCTGAGGTCGGCGGCATGGGCGCCGTCGAGCCGGAGGTCGTCGGTCCCGTCGAGGACGTAGGGATAGGGAATCTCGCTCGCCGACGGCCCGACCGAAATCTCGACCTTGTAGTCGCGGACCAGATATTCGAGCTGCTCGGCGAGATATTTGCGGAAGTGGCGGGGCCGGGCGATGCTGATCGCGTAGCGGCCGGGCTGGTTGAGCCGGCCGAAGGCTCGCGGCGGGAATTTGGGCGGCTGGTCGAAGCTGTAATCGACCCGCAGCTCGGGGTAGGCGAACAGGCCGCGCGCCCGCTCCGCCGGATCGGGGCGCTCGCCGCGCATCAGGTAGCGCGCGAGCGCGCTTCGAAGGGCCGCCACGGATTCGTCGAACATCTCGCAAAGCTGGTCGATGATCGCCGGGATGGATTCGAGGTCGCTCAAGATAGCCAATCCTTTTCCCCTCAAGACCAGAAAGGGAGGGCTTCGACAAGCTCAGCCCGAACGGTTGGGGGCTATGGCCCGTGCGGAAGGGGCCAGGCCCGTGGGGCGCCGCTCGACCCGGACGAAGGGGGCCTGGTCCGGACGAAGGGGCTCGACCCGGACGAAGGGCTCGACCGGACGAACGGAAGGGGCTCGGCCCGATGCGCCCCTCCCGTTCGGGCTGAGCCTGTCGAAGCCCTTCTCTTGTCGCGGCCGACCAACCGCCTGTAAGCTCCTTTCGTGCCCGAGCTTCCCAACCCCGTATACTGGTCGATCCCCGGCTTCGTCGGACTGCTCCTGCTCGAGCTCTGGGTGGCCCGGAGGCAGCAGAGGCGGCTGCACGAGGGCAAGGACACGCTCACCTCGCTCGGCCTCGGCTTCGGAAGCCTCGTCGCCGGGATCCTGTCGGCCGGGCTGGTCGTCGGCCTGTCCGTCTGGGTCTATCGATTCCACCTGGTCGACATCGGCTACGCCTGGTGGGCTTTCGTCCTGTGCTTCCTGCTCGACGACCTCGCTTATTACGCCTTCCACCGCTCGGCCCACCGGGTGCGCTGGTTCTGGGCGAGCCATGTCGTCCACCACACGTCCGAGCGCTACAACCTGTCGACGGCGCTGAGGCAGACCTGGACCGGCTTCATCAGCCTCAATTTCCTGTTCCGGCTGCCTCTGTTCCTGATCGGATTCCCGCCGCCGATGGTGTTCTTCTGCGTCGGGGTGAACCTCGTCTACCAGTACTGGATCCACACCGAGATGATCCGGAGGATGCCGCGCTGGTTCGAGGCGGTGATGAACACGCCCGCCCACCACCGGGTCCACCACGCCGTCAACCCGCGCTATCTCGACCGCAACTATGCCGGCGTGTTCATCGTCTGGGACAAGCTGTTCCGAAGCTTCGAGGCGGAGCGGGACGAGGATCCGCCGCGCTACGGGACGGTGAAGCCGCTCGGCTCCTACAACCTCTTCTGGGCGGCGCTCCACGAATGGGTGGAGATGGCGAAGGACGCCTGGCGAGCGCCGGGGCTCAAGGCCAAGCTCGCCTATCTCGTCCGGGAGCCCGGCTGGAGCCACGACGGCTCGCGCGAGACCAGCGACATGATCCGGGCCCGGTGGCGGGTCCTTCGAGACGGGCCTTCGCCGAGCTCAGTCCCTCCTCAGGATGAGCGGAAAGGGCAGACCCGCTCATCCTGAGGAGCCGCTGAGCGAAGTCGAAGCGGCGTCTCGAAGGACTGATCAAGCGTGGCCGAGGATCGCCTTGGTCTCGAGGAACTCCTCGAAGGCGTGGTCGCCCCATTCGCGGCCGTTGCCGGACTGCTTGTAGCCTCCGAACGGGGCCATGAAGTCGGTCTCGGCGCCGTTGATGTTGACCTGACCGGCCCTGAGGCGAGCGGCGATCCTTCGCGCATGCTCCGTGTCGGACGAATGGACGTAGGCGGCGAGGCCGTAGGGCGTGTCGTTGGCGATCTTGACCGCCTGCTCCTCGTCCTCATAGCCGATGATCGACATGACCGGCCCGAATATCTCCTCGCGGGCGATGGTCATGTCGTTGTCGACGTCGGCGAAGACGGTCGGCCGGACGTAATAGCCGCGGTCCAGCCCGTCCGGCTTGCCGGGGCCTCCGCAGATCAGGCTTGCGCCTTCGGACATTCCGCGCTCGATCAGCGCCTGGATCTTCGTCCACTGAACGTCGGATACGACCGGGCCGATATGGGAGCCGCCCTTCGGATCGCCGACGCTGGTCTTCTCGGCGACCGCCCGGGCGGCGGCCTTGGCCTCCTCCATCCGCGCCCTCGGGACGAGGAGCCGGGTCGGCGCATTGCAGGACTGGCCCGAATTGGTCAGCATGTGCCGCATCGCCGCGGTCACCGCCTTGCCGACGTCCGCATCCTCGAGGACGAGGAAGGGCGACTTGCCGCCGAGCTCCTGATGGACTCGCTTGACGGTGTCGGCGGCGGCCTTGGCAACGGCGATCCCGGCCCGGGTCGAGCCGGTGAAGGAGACCATGTCGACGTCGGGATGGGCGGCGATGGCGGCTCCGACCGAGGGGCCGTCGCCGTTGACGAGGTTGAACACGCCCGCCGGAACGCCCGCCGAGTCGAGCACCTGGGCGAAGATGTAGCCCGAGAAAGGCGCGATCTCGGAGGGCTTGAGGACCATCGTGCACCCGGTCGCGAGCGCCGGGAAGACCTTGGTGGCGATCTGGTTGATCGGCCAGTTCCACGGCGTGATGAAGCCGCACACCCCGATCGGCTCCTTCTTGATCATCGTCGCCCCGCGCTTCGACTCGAACTCATAATCCTTGAGGACGCCGATGGCGGTCTGGAGATGGCCGATCCCGACCGCGGCCTGGGCCCGCTGGGCGAGGACCGAAGGCGCCCCCATCTCCTCGGTGATTGCGTCGGCGATCTCGGCGTAGCGCTTCTGATATTCGGCGGCGATGGCCTGAAGGAGCTCGAGGCGCTGCTCGCGGCTGGTCTCGGAATAAGCGGGAAAGGCCGCCTTGGCGGCCTTGACGGCGCGGTCGACGTCCTCGGCCCCGCCCAGGCTGATCCGGCCGGCGACGCTCTCGTCGGCCGGGTTGATCACGTCGAGGGTCTTCGCCTCGGCGGGCTTCACCCATTCGCCGCCAATGTAGAAATCGAGATAGTCGCGCATGTAGGTTCCCCTCGGGATGAGTCGGTTGGCCTATAGACCGCCCGCCCCCATGGAGGGAGAGGGTCCTTCGATACGGGCCTTCGCCAAGCTCAGTCCCTCCTCAGGATGAGCGGTAAGGCCGCTCAGTCGCTCATCCTGAGTAGCCGTTGAGCCTGTCGAAACGGCGTATCGAAGGACGCTCCTAGAACTTCACTCCCGCGGCGACTCCGTAGCGGCGGGGCTCGAGCGTGAACACGTTGGTGAACAGGCCCGACGACTGGTCGGTGACATACTGGCCGGTGATCGCGTCGCTGCCGGTGAGGTTCTGGACGAAGGCGCGGGCGAACCAGCGCTCGTCCTTGCCATTGAGCTGGATCTGGGCGTTGATCACGTTGTAGCTGTCGATCCTGTCGATCGGCTTGTTGAAGCTGCGCGCCCAGAAGTTGCCGGTATAGGTATAATCGGCGCGAGGCACGATCGTCATGCCGTTGCCGAGGCGGAAATTGTACTGGATGCCGAGGGCGAATTTCCAGTTCGGCGCCTGAGGCAGCTCGTTGCCGCTGAGGTCGAGCTGGACTCCCTGCGAGACCGAGAAGGGCAGCGGCCCGGTCGGAGTGGCGAACAGGCCGCGCAGCGGCGCCGACGGGTTGGCGATGGTCGCGGCCAGGGCGTCGCAGATCGAATAGGCGCCGGTGGCGGCGGTGCCCGGAACCGGGACAGGCCCGGCGAGCCCGACCGCTCCGTTGAACGCGGTGACGAGAGTGTTCGCGCCGAGCGCGTTGCCGGCGGTGCCGGGGACGACGACGCAGTTGGAGGCGTTGGTGACGTCCTTGATGATCACCACGTCGTTGCGGCCGCCCGAGACGTCGCGCGGATCGGACAGGAGCAGGTCCTTGATCTTGGTCTTGAGATAGCTTCCCGAAAGATTGATCATCAGGTCGCGCGAGGGCCGGAACACGGCTTCCGCCTCGGCGCCCCAGATCGAGGCGTCGGTATTGTCGTTGACCGAGGTTCGGGCGACGATCCGGCTCAGCTGCAGGCCCTTATAGTCGTAATAGAAGGCGCTGAGGTTGAGGCGGATCGCGCCGTTGGCGAAGGTGTTCTTGGAGCCGATCTCGAAGGCGTTGATGATCTCCGGCTCGAACGTCGTCGGGACGTTGAAGATCGGGTTGATCGGCGGATTGATTCCGCCGGATTTGTAGCCGCGCGACCAGGAGGCGTAGACGAGATTGTCCGGGGTCAGCTCGTAGTCGACGACGAAGCGGCCGGTGATCTCGTCGAACGCGGCGCGGGCGATATTGTAGGCCTGGTTTCCGGCCACGGTCGGGTCGGCGTCGAACTGGCCGGCGAAGGGCGAGGCGTTGGCGTCGGTGGTGCCGAACGGCACCGGCCAGCTGAGCAGCGGCACCCGGGCGATCTGGCGCTTCTTGTCGTTCGAATAGCGCAGGCCGCCGGTCAGCTTGAGCCGGTCGGTGACGTCGAAATAGACCTCGCCGAACAGGCCGTAGCTCTTCAGGGTGAACAGGTTGACCTCGCTGTTGTAGAAGGGCGGGGCCAGGAACACGTTCGGGAAGGCGGGGTTGGCGCCCCGCTGGCCCTGCGCCGTCGCCGCTCCGAGGATTCCAGCGGCGTAATCGAGGCCGAAAGAGGCGACATAATAATTGGAGTCCGTGAACTTGTTGTCGAGGTAGATGCCCCCGATCAGGAAGTTGAACGGTCCTTCGAAGTCGCTGTCGAGATGGGCTTCGATCGAATATTGCCGGGAGTGGCTCTGCGACCGGTCATAGTCGGTGCTGCCCGGCGAGCAGCGGTTGACGAAGCCGCCGTAGATTCCCGTGTAATTGAGGTTGGTCTCGGAGGTGCAGACGTTGCCGCCGGGCCCGTTGGGAATGAGCGCGTTGCGGGCCTGGACGAACGGATTGACTCCGCCCGGGAAAAGGACGCCGGGCGCCGCCGCCGTCGTGGCGAGCGTGACCAGGCCGGGATTGTTGGCGAGCGACTTGCCGGCGACGAGGTTGTAGTCGGTGCGGCTGTCGACCTGCTGCTTGGTCCAGCCGCCGGTGACGGTGAGGTCGAACTGGCTTCCGATCTCCTGCTCGAGGCGGGCCATCAGATGCTTTTCCTCGGCGAAATAGGTCGGAGCGAAATCGGTCCGAACCGTTCGCAGGCTCGCCGGATTGGTCACTCCGCCGAAGAAATTGTCAGGTCCATAGAGGCTGCCGAGGCCGAACGCCGCCAGCTGATTGCCGGCGGCGGTCGCTTGCGCCGGAGTCCTGCCCGCGGCGAGGGCGCCGTTGAAGGCGTTGATGAAGAAAAGCTGCTGGCTGGTCAGGATCGCCGCGAGGGTCGCGTTGCCGTTCACGGTCTCGAAGGCCAGCCCGTCCGGCCGGCAGCCGAGGATGCCGGTATTGTCGCGGGCGCAAAGCTGCTTCTGGATTCGCGACCGGTTGTCGCGCTCGTGGAAATAATAGCCGACCAGGTCGAGCGTCGTGCTCGAGGTCGGCTGGACCCGGATCGAGGCTCGAAGGGCGTAGAGATCGCGGTCGTCGACGCGCGTGTTGTCGAACGTGTTGCGGATATAGCCGTCGCGGTTGAGCCAGTAGCCGGCGATCCGGACGCCGGCGATGTCGCCGATCGGAACGTTGACCATTCCGGTCAGCTTCATCGAATCGTAATTGCCATATTCGGCGCTGGCGCTGGCCTGGAATTCGTTGAGGTTCGGGCGGGCGGTGATGAAGTTGACCACGCCCGACGTGGCGTTGCGGCCGAACAAGGTGCCCTGAGGCCCGCGCAGCACTTCGAGCCGCTCGAGGTCGAAATATTCGGTCTCGAACAACCGGGTCGAAGTCAGCGGCATGTCGTTGACGTGGATTCCGGTCGCCGAATCGCACGAGAAGCCGGTGCACAGATCGCCGATTCCGCGGATCGTGAAGCTGGAGGAGGTGAAGTTGGTCTTGGTGTAGGTGACGTTGGGCAGGCTTTGCTGGAGGTCGCTCGCATTCTCGATCTGCTGGCGCTCGAGCGCCTCGCCGGTAAAGGCGGAAACCGCGATCGGAACGCTCTGGAGCGATTCGGCGCGGCGCTGGGCGGTGACGATGATGTCGCCCTCGTCCGCGCTCTGGGTCGCGCCGCTCTCGGCCTCGCCGGCCTGGTCGGCGCCGGCGCCGGTGGTTATGTCGCCGGCCGGGGCCTCTCCCTCCGGCGCCGGGACCGTCTGGGCCGCGGCGGGAGCCGCCGCGGCGAGCGCGAGCACGGACGCGCCGAGCGCGAGAATCACCGTTTTGTTCATTGAAATATCCCCTCCCCAGGTGCCGGTTGCATTCGGCAACTTTATGCTTCTTGTCGCACAATCCCCTTGCGCCCTATTGGTGTCAAGCGGAGGCGTCGAAGCGGGGAGGACATCAAGGAATGCCGGAGGCACTGACCACCCGACCCGGGGACGCCCCCCCGGAGCATTTCGACGTCCTGTTCGTCGGCGCCGGGCTGTCGGGAGTCGGCGCCGCCTATCACCTCCAGCAGGGCGCGCCGGGCCACAGCTACGTCATCCTCGAGGGACGCGAGGCGATCGGCGGCACCTGGGACCTGTTCCGATATCCGGGAATCCGCTCGGACAGCGACATGTACACATTGGGCTATTCCTTCCGCCCCTGGGAGGAAGCCAAGGCGATCGCCGACGGCCCCTCGATCCTTCGCTACGTCAACGACACCGCGGACCGTTACGGAATCCGCGAGCATATCCGCTTCCGCCACCAGGTGAAGGCCGCCCACTGGTCGTCCAGGGAAGCGAGATGGCTGGTCGAGGCGGAGCGCTCGGACACCGGCGAGCGGGTCCGGTTCAGCTGCAACTGGCTGCACGTCTGCAGCGGCTATTACAATTACCGGGAGCCCTACGACCCCGGCTTCGCGGGCAAGGACCGGTTCCGGGGAAAGCTCGTCCACCCGCAATTCTGGCCCGAGGACCTGGACTATGAGGGCCGCAAGGTGATCGTGATCGGAAGCGGCGCCACCGCCGTCACGATCGTCCCGGAAATGGCCAGGCGGGCGGGCCACGTCGTCATGCTTCAGCGCTCGCCCACCTACATGGTCTCGAGGCCGTCCGAGGACCGGATCGCCAACGCCCTTCGCCGGATCCTCCCCTCGAAGCTCGCCTACGGGATCACCCGCTGGAAGAACGTCCTCCTGCAGCTCATCTTCTTCAAGCTCGCCCGCAAGCGGCCGGCTAGGGTGAAGGCGAAGCTTCTCGAGGAGGTGAGGAAGCTCCTTCCGGAAGGCTATGACGTCGGCACCCATTTCACCCCGCGCTACAATCCGTGGGACCAGAGGCTCTGCCTCGTGCCCGATGCCGACATGTTCGAGGCGGTAAGCCAAGGCAGCGCCTCGATCGTCACGGGGGAGATCGATTCCTTCACCGAGCAGGGCATCCGCCTCAAGACCGGGGAGGAGCTGGCCGCCGACATCGTCGTCACCGCCACCGGCCTCAAGCTCCAGCTGGCGAGCGACATCGCCTTCACCGTCGACGGCGAGGCCCGGGACCTTTCCAAGACCCTCAGCTACCGCGGGATGATGTTCAGCGACATGCCGAACCTCTCTTATTCGTTCGGCTACACCAACGCCTCCTGGACCCTGAAGGCGGATCTCACCGGCGGCTATCTGTGCCGGCTGCTCAACCACCTGAGGAAGACCGGCACCGACATCGCCCTCCCCGCCCGGGAGCCCGGAATCGAGGAGGCGCCCTTCCTCGATTTCACTTCGGGCTACGTCCAGCGAGCGCTCGACATCCTGCCCAAGCAGGGCTCGAAAAAGCCCTGGAAGCTCTACCAGAATTACGCGCTCGACATGGTCAGCCTCAAGTTCGCGTCGGTCGAGGACGGAGTCATCCGCTTCCTCAAGCGCGGCTCGGGGGCGGCGCTCGAGCCGGCGCGCGAAAGGGAAGCGGCATGAAGCTGGCGGGGCGGGCCGCGGTCGTCACCGGGGCGGCGAGCGGAATCGGCCGCGCCACCGGCCTGGCGCTCGCCCGGCGAGGCTGCAACCTCGCCCTCGCCGATCTCGACTCCGAGGGGCTGGCGGAAAGCGCCTCGGCCGCCCGGTCGCACGGAGCGACGGTCACCACCCACAGGCTCGACGTCGCCGACCGGGCCGCGGTCGCCGCCTTCCCCGACGCCGTGCTCGCCGCGCACGGCCGCGCCGACCTCCTCTTCAACAATGCCGGAGTGGCGATCGGAGGCACGTTCGAGCAGGTCGCCGAGGAGGATTTCGACTGGCTGATGGAGATCAACTTCTGGGGCGTGGTGAGGACGACCCGCGCGTTCCTGCCGCTTCTGCGCGCCAGCGACCGCGCCCGGATCGTCAACATCTCGAGCATCTTCGGGATCATCGCCCCGCCCGGCCAGACCGCCTATTCGGCGAGCAAGTTCGCGGTCCGGGGCTTCTCCGAATCGCTTCGCCGCGAGCTCGAGGCGGAAGGCTCGACGGTCGGGGTGACCGTCGTCCATCCCGGCGGAGTCAACACGTCGATCGCCAGGAGTGCGCGCCCTCCGCGCGGTATCAACGACCCGACGCTCGAGGCGCAGAAGGCCGAGTTCCAGAAGTTCCTTCGAATGCCGGCCGAGAAAGCCGGCGAGATCATCGTCGCCGGAGTCGAGAAGGAGCGGCCGCGGGTGCTGGTCGGCGGCGACGCCCGCTTCATGGCTATCGTCGAGCGGCTCGCGCCGGTATCCTATTGGAAGCTTCTGGGGAGGGCCCTCAAATGATCCCGTTCCTTCTCGCCGGCGCCGGCGGTCTCGCCGCCCTGGGCGGCGGCCTTGCCGCCTTCAGCGGAGCCACCGCCCGCAAGATCGAAAGGGCCGTGCCTCGCGACGGCGAGCTGGTCGAGGTCGACGGCGGGACCCTTCATTATACGGATTGCGGCTCCGGCCCGCCGATCCTGATGATCCACGGCCTTGGCGGCCAGCTGCGCAATTTCGGCCGGCCGATGGTCGACGATCTCGCCCGCGACTATCGCGTCGTCCGAGTCGACCGCCCCGGCTCGGGCTATTCGCCCCGAGCCCCGGGCGCCTCGGCGCGCCTTCGGGTCCAGGCCGAGGCGATCGCCGAGCTCATCGGGATATTGAAGCTCGACCGGCCGCTGGTCGTCGGCCACTCGCTGGGCGGGGCGCTCGCGCTCTCGCTCGCCCTGAACCACCCCGACGTCGTCGGCGGGCTCGCTCTGATCGCTCCGCTCACCCAGGTCCAGTCGATCGAGGACGTTCCGCCGGTCTTCAGGCCGCTCGTCATCCGTTCGCCCGCCGTTCGAAGGGCGGTCGCCTGGACGCTGGCGACTCCGATGGGGATGATGAAGGCTGAGGAAGCGCTCAGGGAGGTGTTCGCGCCCGAGCCGGTGCCGGAGGATTTCGGAACCGAGGGCGGCGGCCTTCTGGCGATGCGCCCCGGCAATTTCTACGCCTCCTCGTCCGACCTGGTCGATCTCGAGGGCGAGCTGGAGGGGATGGTCGAGCGCTACCCGACGCTGTCGATCCCGGTCAGCATCCTCTACGCCCCCGCCGACAACCTGCTCGATTCGGCCAAGCATGGCGAGCGCACGGCGAGCGAGATTCCGGGCGCCGAGATCGAGCTGGTCGAGGGCGGCCACATGCTGCCCTTCACCCAGCCCGAGCTCACCGCCGCCTTCGTTCGCCGGGCCGCCGCCCGCCAAGAGCAGCCCGATGCCCGAACCGCTGCAGGCTGATTACGTCATCGTCGGCGCCGGCTCGGCCGGCTGCGTGCTCGCCGCCCGGCTGAGCGAGGACGGCCGGACCCGGGTCCTGCTCCTCGAAGCGGGGGGCGACGACCGGCCGCTCAAGGAGCCGTCGCAATTCCTCTCCAACGTGATGATCCACGTTCCCGTCGGCTACGCCGCGACCCTCAAGGATCCGAAGGTCAACTGGCTCTACACGACCGAGCCCGATCCCGGCACCCACGGCCGGACCCACGTCTGGCCGCGGGGCAAGGTGCTTGGAGGCTCCTCGTCGATCAACGCGATGCTCTACATACGCGGCCAGCGGGCCGATTATGACGGCTGGCGCCAGCTCGGCTGCGAGGGCTGGGCCTGGGACGACGTCCTCCCCTATTTCCGGCGCTGCCAGAACCAGGAGCGCGGAGCCTGCGACCTGCACGGAACCGGCGGGCCCCTGAACGTCTCCGACCCGACCACCGGCCACGACGTCTCCGAGGCCGTCATCGAGGCCTGCGAGGCGCTCGGCCTGCCCCGCCGCGATCCCAACGGCCCCGAGCAGGAAGGAGTCGGCTGGTACCAGGTGACGATCAAGGACGGGAAGCGCTGCTCGGCCGCGGTCGCCTATCTCCACCCGGCGATGGGCCGCCCCAATCTGCGCGTCGAAACCCGGGCCCTCGCCAGCAAGATTCTGTTCGAGGGCAGGCGCGCCGTCGGAGTCGAGTTCGTCCAGGACGGGGCGACCCGGATCGCCCGAGCCGGGGCGGAGGTGATCCTCGCCGGCGGGGCGATCAATTCGCCGCAGCTTCTCCAGCTCTCGGGGATCGGGCCCGCCGGCCTGCTTCGCGAGCACGGCATAGCGGTGGTCCACGACCTTCCCGGAACCGGCGAGAACCTCCAGGACCATTTCGTCACCGGCGAGACCTTCCGGCTGAAGCCGGGAATCGTCTCGGTCAACGAGCTCGTCCGGGGCACCCGCTTCCTCAGGGAGACCCTGAAGTACATGTTCGGCCGGAAGGGGCTGCTCACCCTCTCCGCCGCCCATGTCGCGGTCTTCTGCAAGTCGCGCGAGGGACTGGCCGAGCCGGACATCCAGTTCCACATCCTCCCCGCGACGATGGACCCCGACAAGCTCGCCAACGCCCAGAAGATGGAGCTCGAGAAGGAGCCGGGCCTGACCATCGCGCCCTGCCAGCTGAGGCCCGAATCGCGCGGCACGATCCGGATCAAGTCGCCCGATCCGTCCGCCTATCCGGCGATCTCGCCCAATTACCTGTCGGACCGGCTCGACCAGGAAGTCGCCGTAGCGGGCCTTCGCTGGGGCCGCCGGATCGCCGGGCAGCCCGCCCTCGCCCGCTTTATCGAGCGCGAGCTGATGCCCGGGCCCGAGGCGGTGACCGACGAGCAATTGCTCGAGCACGCCCGGACCTGGGGGACCACCATCTACCATCCGGTCGGCACCTGCGCGATGGGCCACGGGCCGCAGGCGGTGGTCGATCCGCAACTGAGGGTCCACGGCGTCGACGGCCTCCGAGTGGTCGACGCCTCGATCATGCCCAGATTGGTCTCGGGCAACACCAACGCCCCGACCATCATGATCGCCGAGAAAGCGAGCGACCTGATCCTCGGCAAGGCGCTGGCCTCGGCGGCCTAGCTCATCCTCCCCATGCGAAGCATGGGGAGGGGGACCAGGTGAAACCTGGTGGAGGGGCAAATGGCTCGGACTCGAAAGGATGAAGCGCCAGACGGCGGAGGTCTACGCCATTCCCCCCTCCACCAAGCTACGCCTGGTTCCCTCCCATCCCGCGATGGGGAGGATGCTCAGCGCCGCTTCGCCAGCCTCTTGCCGAGCGCCCGCGCCATCTTGCCCCAGGGCGGGCCGAGCCGCTCGAAGACGTTGACGAAGCCGACCTTGTGGACCGCCCGGGCGTGGCTGAAGCGCTTGAAGCCCTCGCGGCCGTGATAGGCGCCGATTCCGCTCGGCCCGACTCCGCCGAACGGGAGATGCTCCTGGGCGACGTGGAGCAGGGTGCCGTTGAGGGTCACTCCGCCCGAGATCGCCCCGTCGAGCACCCGCTCGCGGTCGCGTCGGCGATTGGTGAAGCAGTATAGCGCCAGCGGCCGGTCGCGCCCCGCGATGAAAGCCACCGCCTCGTCGAGGCTTCGATAGGGCAGGATCGGGAGGACCGGCCCGAATATCTCCTCCGTCAGGAACAAGGATCCTTCGGGGGCGCCGAGAAGGACGGTGGGACCGATCTTGCCCTGCGCACGCGCCCCTTCGTCCTCATGGGCGAGCACGGTCGCGCCCGCCGCGCGGGCCGAGTCGATCGCATCCGCGAGACGGCGGCGGTGGCGCTCGGCGATCAGCCCCGAATAATCGTCATTGCCCGCGATCGACGGATAGGCGCGCTTCACCTGGTCCATCACCGCCTCGGCGAAGTCGAGCTCCCTACCCTCCGGAACGAGCACGTAGTCGGGGGCGATGCAGGTCTGGCCGGCATTGACGAACTTGCCGAAGGCGACGCTTCGAGCGGCCTTGGCGAGGTCGTAATCGGGGCAGACGACCACCGGCGACTTGCCGCCCAATTCGAGCGTCACCGGCACCAGATTGGCGGCCGCGGCCTGGTAGACCTTGCGGCCGATCGCGGTCGAGCCGGTGAACAGCAGATGGTCGAAGGGCAGGCCGGCGAAGGCCTGGCCGGTCTCGACTCCCCCGGTCACCACCGCCACCTCCGACTCGTCGAAGCGCTCGGCGATCGCCCGGCGCAGAAGCTCGGAGAAAGCCGGGGTCAGCTCGGACGGCTTGACCATCGCCCTGTTGCCCGCGGCGAGCGCATCGACCAGCGGCGAGACGGCGAGCTGGAGCGGATAGTTCCAGGGCGAGATGATTCCGATCACTCCGAGCGGCTCGTGGCGAACCCAGGCCTTGGCCGGCTGGAACAGCGGGTCGACCCGGCGGCGCTCGGGGCGCATCCAGCGCTCGACGTTGCGCCGGGCGTTGCGGATCGCGCTCATCGTCGGAACGATCTCGAGCAATTCGGTCTCGGTGCTCGAGCGCATCCCGAAATCGTCCGATATCGCCCGGGCGAAGGCCGCCGAGTTGCCCGCGACCGCCGCCCGGAGCCGCTCGAGCCGGTCGCGCCGAAGCCGGGCGTCCGCGGGCGGCCTGCGCCGCGAGGCCTCATGCTGCAGGTCGAACAGGCGCCGGGCCTCGTCCTCGGCCACGGCCGGCCTCGCGACATTGTGATCGGCCATGCTCGAGTCCTCCCGGCGCTCGGCATAGCGGATCGCGGCGGCGATGGCACCTTTTAGCCTTTGCGTCGCTCCAGCTTCCGTCCCATCAGGCGCTCAGAGCGAGGAGAGTGGAATGCCGATCCGGATCGCCATTATCGGCTACGGCAAGATTGCGAGGGACCAGCACGTCCCCTCGATCGCCGGCGACCCGAATTTCGAGCTCGCCGCGATCGTCAGCCCGCGAGCCCAAGCGGACGAAGGCGTTCCGGTCTTCCCGAGCACCGAGGCGATGCTCGCGGAGATGGCGGGCAAGCTCGACGCGGCGGCGATCTGCACGCCTCCGACGGTGCGCCTCGAGGTTGCCGCGGCGGCCTTCGCCGGAGGCCTTGCGGTCATGCTCGAAAAGCCGCCGGCCGCGACTCTCGGCGAGATCGAGGAGATCGAGCGGCTCGGCCGGGAGGCGGGGCGCACCTTGTTCACGGCCTGGCATTCGCAGCATGCGCCGGGAGTGGCCGGGGCCAAAGCGGCGCTTGCCGGCAAGCCGGTTCGATCGCTGAGCATCCTGTGGCACGAGGACGTCCGCAAATGGCATCCTGGCCAGGAATGGATCTGGGCGCCGGGGGGATTCGGAGTGTTCGACCCGGGCATCAACGCCTTGTCCATCGCCGCCCGGATCCTTCCGTCGCGGCTGTTCGTGCGGGAGGCCGCCTTGGCCTTCCCGGAAAACCGGCAGACCCCGATCGCCGCTCGGATCGGCTTCGCCGGCGGCTTCGAGGCGGACTTCGACTGGCGCTACAGCGAGGGCGAGCGCTGGACGATCCGGGTCGAGACGAGCGAGGGCACGATAGTGGAGCTGCTCGACGGCGGCGCCCGGCTCACGATCGGCGGCGAGCCCCGGCCGGTCGGCGCCCTCGGCGAATATCCCTCGCTCTACGCTCGATTCGCCGAGCTGATCCGCGCCGGCGGAAGCGAGGTCGATCGCGAGCCGCTTCGAATCGTCGCCGACGCCTTCCTGGTCGGCGGCCGCGAGACCGTGGAGCGGTTCGACTGGTGAAGGCCGGGCCTTCGCGGGCGCGGCGAGGTTGCCGCCCGGTCCAAGGAATTATAGGATCGAGGGGCCGTGTCCGGCGGGGACGTGGGGAGAGGATGGCGCCGTGGAGGAGACTGGCGGACGGGGCGAGCCGGCGGGCCGCAACCTCACCTTCGCCATGCTCGACGCGCTCGGCCAGGCGATCGTCACCGGCGCCTATGACGGGCAGCGCTTTCCCACCGAAGCCGAGCTCGCGGCCGAGCACGACGTCAGCCGGTCCGTGACTCGGGAGGCGGTCAAGATGCTGACCGCGAAAGGGCTGCTCACCGCCCGGCCGCGCAAGGGGACGACCGTCCAGCCCTCCTCGTCCTGGAACCTGTTCGATGCCGACGTCCTGCGCTGGCTGCTCGAGCGGGAATTCTCGCTCGAGCTCCTGCGCCAGTTCAGCGAGCTCAGGATCGCGATCGAGCCCGCCGCGGCGGCGCTGGCCGCGGACAAGGCCGATCCCGGCTCGATCGCCGCGATCGAATCGGGCTATGCCCGGATGGAAGCGGCGGAAGCCGCCGCCGACGACGCGCTCGAATCCGACATCGCCTTTCACATCGCGATCCTGGAAGCGTGCGGCAATCCCTTCTACCGCCAGTTCAGGGACGTCGTCGAAACCGCGCTTCGCACCTCGATCCGCTTCACCAACCGATTCAAGGGCCGGACCGCAAGCCTTCCGGCGCACCACGCCGTCCTCGCCGCGATCCGGGCCGGCGACTCCGCCGGGGCGCACTCGGCCATGGCCGCGATCATCGGCGAGGTGATGGTGCTGTTCGCGGAGGCCGGAGGGCCCGCCTAGCCGGCCGTCTCGGGGGCCGGCACGGAGGCGGGCGAGCGGACATGCTCGGCCCGCCAGCCGAAGCCGATCAGCGCGGCCGGAACCCGGCGCAGGACCGGATAGCGGTCGAGCCAGCGCAGGGCGCGCGGAGGCTCGAAGGCGCCGCCCGACCGCATCAGAAGCGGGCTGATGATCCGTTCCTGGGCGGTCTTCTGGAAGCCCTGGGTCATCCGTACCGCCGGCAGCCGGCGAGCCTCGACCCGGGCCAGCAAGGGATCGGGATCCCGCCCTTCCGACATCGGCCCGGCCAGGGCGTTGGCGGCGGCGACCGCGTCCTGGACCGCGACGTTGATCCCGACTCCGCCGATCGGGGACATGGCGTGGGCGGCGTCGCCGATGACGAGCAGGCCCGGGCGGTGCCATCGCTCGAGCCGGTCGAGCGAGACGGCGAGAAGCTTGACGTCGTCCCAGCCCGCGACCTCGGCGATCCGGTCCTCCAGCATCGGAGCGATCCCTGCGATCTCGCTTCGAAACGCCTCGATTCCGCGGCTGCGGACCTCGTCGGCCATGCCCTTGGGGAAGACATAGGCGCATTGCCAATAATCGCCCCGGTCGATCAGGGCGAGGATCCGGCCCGACGCGAAGACTCCGGTGGTCTGGTTCTCGTCGGTCCGAATCTTGGGGACCCGGAACCAGAACACGTCCATCGGAGCTCCGAGGTCGCGCACCGGAAGCGCCGCCGCCTCGCGGAGCCTGGAGGTGCGGCCGTCGGCGGCGATGGTGAGCCGGGCGCGGATCGACTCCTCGCTCCCGCCGCGCCGGTAGCGGAGTCCGGCGATCCGGCCGCCTTCCTCGATCAGCCCGGTCGCCTCGGCATCCATCAGAAGCGTGAAATGCGGGTAGCGGCGCGCCTCGTCGGCGACGAAATCGAGGAAATCCCATTGCGGCATCATCGCGATGAAGTTCCAGCGCGGGTCGAAATGGGAGAAATCGGCGAGGTGGAGCGCCCGGCCGCCGATCAGCCCGTGGATCGAGCGCACCTTGTCGTGAGGCCGCTCGAGCAGCCGGTCGAGAAGGCCGAGCTCCGAGAAGATCCTGAGGGTCGAGGGGTGGACGGTGTCGCCCCGGAAGTCGCGGAGGAAGTCGCCGTGCTTCTCGAGCACCGTCACCTTCACTCCGGCGCGGGCGAACAGAAGGCCCGCCACCATTCCGGCCGGGCCGCCCCCGGCAATGCACAGCGCCTTTTGCCCTCCGGCCATGGCTGACATTGGCCCCGGTTCCTGCATAAAGGCAATATGCACGCCGATTTCCAGACTTCAGGCTTCAGCGACGCCCTCGTCATCCTCGGCGCCGCCGGAGTCGTCATCCCCGCCTTCGCCCGCTTCCGGATCAGCCCGGTGATTGGCTTCATCCTCGTCGGCCTGCTCGTCGGCCCCGCTGGACTGGGTGCAATGGCGGGAAGATTTCCGTGGCTGAACTACATCACCATCTCCAATCCCGAAGCGGTCGAGCCCTTCGCCGAGTTCGGAATCGTCCTTCTGCTGTTCGCGATCGGCCTCGAACTGTCCTTCAAGCGGCTTTGGACGATGCGCCGTCTGGTGTTCGGAGTCGGAGCGGCGGAGCTGCTGGTCTGCGCCACTCTGATCGGCCTCGCCCTGCATGGATTCGGGCAGAGCTGGAGCGGCTCGGTCGCCCTTGGCCTCGCGCTGGCGCTGTCGTCGACCGCTTTGGTCCTGCCGCTGGTCGGCACGACCAGCCCGGTGGGCCGCTCGGCGCTCGCGATGCTGCTGTTCGAGGACCTGGCGATCGTCCCGATCATCTTCGCGCTCGGCGCGATGGCGCCCTATGCCGAGGCGAGCGGGTTCGACGGGCTGGTGAGGACCCTGATCATCGGCGCCGCCATCGTCGCCGCGATGCTGGTGCTCGGCCGCCTGCTGCTTCCGCGCCTTTTCGCCCAGGCGGCTCGGACCAAGAGCCCGGAGCTGTTCCTCGCGGCGAGCCTTCTGGTCGTCATCGTCGCCAGCCTCGCCACCACCGCCGCCGGCCTCTCGCCGCTGATGGGCGCCCTGCTCGCCGGAATCCTCATCGCCGAGACCGACTATCACAGCGAGGTCGAGGTGATCACCGCGCCGTTCCGGGGCCTGGCGCTCGGAATCTTCCTGATCACCGTCGGGATGAGCGTCGACCTTCGCACCGTCGCGGCCAATTGGGGGGAGATCGCCGTGGCGGTGGTCGGAGTCGTCCTGCTCAAGGCGTTCGTGACCGGCCTGCTGCTTCGACTCAACGGAGCCCGCCGGGCCGTCGCCGCCGAAGCCGGACTGATCATGGCCTCGCCGTCCGAAACCACCCTGATCGTCCTCGCCACGGCGGCTGCGGCGCAGCTGATCAGCCCCGACACCGCCGCTTTCTGGCAGATCGTCACGGCGATCGGCCTCACCCTCACTCCGCTGCTGGCGAAGCTGGGCCAGGTCGCGGCGCGGCAGGTCGACATCAGTTCGGAAGGCGACGGAGCGCCACTCGGCGAGGGCGCCGAGGCGCCGGTGGTGATCATCGGCTTCGGCCGGGTCGGCCGGCTCGTCGCCGAGATGCTGACCGCGCACGACCGGCCCTATCTCGCCGTCGATTCGAGCATCGACACGGTCGCCGCGTGCCGCAAGGAGGGGATTCCGATCGTCTATGGCGACGTCGCCCGCGCGGAGCTGATGGACCGGCTCAACCTCGGCCGGGCAAGCGCGCTCGTCCTCACCATGGACGACCCCGTGCTTGGAGTCCGGGTGACCAAGAAGGTGCGCGCCTGGTGCCCGGAGCTCACCATCGTCGCCCGAGCCCGCGATCCCCGCCACGCCGCCGAACTCTATCGCGCCGGGGCGACCGACGCGGTTCCCGAAACGCTCGAATCCTCGCTTCAGCTTTCCGAGGCGGTGCTGGTCGACCTCGGAATGGCGATGGGTCCGGTCATCGCCTCGATCCACGAGAAGCGCGCCGAGCTTCGCAAGGAAATCATGAAGCTCGGCCATCTCGACGAAGAGCCGGTGCTCGAGCGCCGCCGGCTCAGGGATGCGCTCAAGGTGCGGTGACCGATCCGGAGTCGCGCCGATTCCCTTGCGGCCCCGCGGCCCGTCGCCGGATGCCGACGCAAGTTCCCAAATGACGTCCGGCGAAAACTTTGTTATCGTTCCTCGTACGTTCTGGAGGTGATGATGGCGAAACGGTCCGGCAGCGCCGATCTGCCGCTGCACGGCGGGCGGGTCCCGGCCTGGCTGGGCGAGCGCATGACCCGTCTCGGCACGATCATCACCGAGGCCATCATCCATCATGACGGCCGCGACGCCTTCCTCGCCAGGCTCGCCCACCCCTTCTGGTTCCAGTCGTTCGGGGCGGTGATGGGGATGGACTGGCATTCGTCCGGGATCACCACCAGCGTCATCGGCGCCCTGAAGCGCGGCCTCAACCCCCGTTCGGGAGAGCTCGGCCTCCAGGTCTGCGGAGGCCGCGGCCGCCATTCGCGGCGGACTCCGGCCGAGCTTCTCGCCGCCGGCGAGCGCGCCGGCTTCGACGGCGCCGGACTCGCGCGGGCGAGCCGGCTCGTCGCCAAGGTCGACAGCGCCGCCGTCCAGGACGGCTTCGACCTCTATTTGCACGGTTTCGTCGTCGCCGACGACGGCAAATGGGCGGTGGTGCAGCAGGGCATAAACGGCGACAGCCGGACCGCCCGCCGCTACCACTGGCTGTCCGGAGGGCTGACCAGCTTCGTCGACGCGCCGCACGCTGCGATCGAGGGCCGGCGCCAGGGCGAGATCGTGAACCTCGCCGACCGCCGGGCGGCGGCGTCCCGCAATGCCCAGCTCGACCTCCTCGCGAATCTGGGCCCGGACCGCCTCGCCCGCGAGGCGGCAGCCTTGCGACCCCCCGAAGTCCGCTCGGAGCCCCTGCTCCCGCATCTCCTGATGCCCGATCATCATGACGTGAGATCCGGCGACGTCGTCATGCGTCGGCTTCACGGCACTCTTGCCGCAGCCGCGGAGGCCGGTCCCAGGGACTTTCCCGAGCTGCTGCTGGTCCCAGGAGTCGGAGCCCGAACCGTGCGCTCGCTGGCGATGGTCGCCGAGGTCATCCACGGCGCGCCGTGCCGCTTCGCCGATCCGGCGCGCTTCTCGCTCGCGCACGGCGGCAAGGATCGCCACCCCTTCCCGGTCCCGCTCAAGGTATACGACCGGACGATCGGAGTGCTCAAAAGCGCGGTCGAGCAGGCGAAGCTCGGGCGGGACGAGAAGCTGGGAGCGATCCGCCGCCTCGACGAGCAGGCGCGGCGGCTCGAGGCGCATGTTTCGGGACCGTCGTTCGAGGCGGTGATAGCTGAAGACCGGCGGCTTTCGAACGCTTATGGCGGGCGAAGCATCTTCGGCTGGGAACCGCCGGGGGAGGCGGCGGCGGCCGGCTGAGCCAATTACCGGCGTCGGACCTCTACGACGAGCCCGACATCGCCCTTGAGGGTTGCACTTTGCTCCGGCCTCAGGTCGATGCCCTTGCTGACCTCGACCCGGCGCGCCCCTTCGTTTCCGCACCCCCGGCCCGAGCTCGGCCGTTCCCAGGCTACCCGTACATGATAGTTGAAGGCGCCTTCGGGAGTGATCGAGAGCTTCGCGCGCTGAACGCTCGTCGTCAGGCTCGAGTGGACGGAATGGGCGTAGGCGCTCGGCGGACAACCGCTCGGCTCGGTTTCGTTGATGTGCTGGATCATCGATGCTCCCGGCTTCGCGACTCGGAGCCGGCCTTCCCAGAGGATCTCATTGCCCGAACGCACCCGAAATTCGAGCAGGTCGGGCGGCGCCTCGTTCGCTTCGGGTATCGCATAGACGAAGGACCGGCCGGGCGGGCCGGGAACGACCGGCTCGGGCATGGTGTGGACGATGACGGCCTGAGGCTCCACGGAGTTGCTTTTCATTCCGCCGGGCTGGGGCGTGGTCGACGGAGGCTGAGCGGCCGCCTGCAGGGCGACGAGGGCGATCGCTGGAAACATCGCGTTAGGCTCCGCCTGGTTCGGCCCCCTCCTAGACGGATGAGGTTGCCCGATGGTTAGCGGCGGCCGCTAGGCGACGACTCTGTCCTCCTCGAGTGCGGAGCGGACCGCCTGAACGGCCTCGCCCGCCTTCGAACCCTCCGGGCCGCCGCCCTGCGCCATGTCCGGCCGCCCGCCGCCGCCCTGTCCGCCGACAGTCGCGACCGCCCGGCGAACCAGATCGACGGCGTTGCGCGTTCCGGCGAGGTCTTCGGTGACTCCTACCGCCACGGTCGCGCGACCCTCGTTGACGGCGACCAAAACGATGACGCCCGAGCCGACCCGCTTCTTGGCCTCGTCGACAAGGCCGCGCAGGCCCTTGGGGTCCATGCCTTCGAGCACCTGGCCGATGAAGGCGTGGCCGCCGGCCTGTTCCGGGCCCTGAGCCTCCGCCTTGGACCCGCCGCCCATCGCCAGGGCCTTCTTCGCCTCGGCCAGCTCGCGCTCCAGCCGGCGGCGCTCCTCGATCAGGGCCGCGACTCGAGCCGGCACCTCCTCGGGCGAGGCCTTGAGCGAGGCGGCCGCCTCCTTGAGCCGGTTCTCGCGCTCGGTCAGCCACTGCCGAGCCGCCTCGCCGGTCAGGGCCTCGATTCGCCGGACCCCGGCGGCGACGGCGCTCTCGCTGACGATCTTGAGAAGCTGGATGTCGCCCAGCGCCTTGACGTGGGTGCCGCCGCACAACTCGACCGAATAGCTCGAATCCGAACCCCGGCCCATCGACAGGACCCGGACCTCGTCGCCATATTTCTCGCCGAACAGGGCCATTGCGCCGGCCTCGATCGCCTCCTCCGGGCTCATCAGCCGGGTGGTGACGGCGTCGTTCTCGCGGATGTGGCGGTTCACCTCTTCCTCTACCGCCGCGACGTCCTCGGCTGTGAGCGCCTTGGGGTGCGAGAAATCGAAGCGCAAGCGGTCCGGCGCGACCAGGCTTCCCTTCTGGGTGACGTGGCCGCCGAGCCGGTGGCGGAGCGCGGCGTGGAGGAGATGGGTGGCGCTGTGATTGGCGCGCACGCGCCCGCGCCGCTCGGCGTCGACCGAAAGATGGACGGCGTCGCCGACCGCGACCTCCCCGGAGCGGATCAGGGCGTGATGGGCATGGAGGCGCCCAAGCGGCTTCGACGTGTCCTCGATCTCGGCCTCGAGGCCCTTGTCGCCGGTGACCGAGCCGGTGTCGCCCATCTGCCCGCCGCTCTCGCCGTAGAAAGGCGTCTGGTTGGTGAGGATGACGACCTTGTCGCCCGCCGAGGCGCGCTCGACCCTGGCGCCGTCCTTGACCAGGGCGACGACGACGCCCTCGCCTTCATGGCCGGCATAGCCGGTAAACTCGGTCGAGCCATGCTCCTCGGCGATGTCGAACCAGACATCCTCCGAGGCCTTCTGGCCGGAGCCTTTCCAGGCCGCGCGGGCGGCGGCCTTCTGCGCCTGCATCGCCCGGTCGAAGCCCGAACGGTCGACTCCATAGCCTTGGGCTCGAAGAGCGTCCTCGGTGAGGTCGTAGGGGAATCCGTAGGTGTCGTAGAGCTTGAACGCCACCTCGCCCGGCAGGGTCTCGCCCGGCTTCATCGCGCCCGTGGCTTCGTCGAGCAAGCGAAGGCCGTTCGCCAGAGTCTGGCGGAATCGCGTCTCCTCGAGCTTCAGGGTCTCCTCGATCAGCGGCTGGGCTCGGACCAGGTCCGGATAGGCGGCGCCCATTTCGGCGACGAGCGCAGGAACCAGCCGGTGCATCAGCGGCTCGGCCGCGCCGATGATATGGGCGTGGCGCATCGCGCGGCGCATGATCCGGCGGAGGACATAGCCACGGCCTTCATTGGCCGGGAGCACTCCGTCGGCGATCAGGAAGCCCGAGGCGCGCAGATGGTCCGCAATGACCCTGTGGCTGGCCTTGCGCTCGCCAGCCGAGTCGGTCCGGGTGAGCTCGCAGGAGGCGGAGATCAGAGCCTTGAAGGTGTCGGTGTCGTAATTGTCGTGGACCCCCTGGAGCACGGCTGCGATCCGCTCGAGCCCCATTCCGGTGTCGATCGACGGGCTCGGCAGGTCGCGGACGATCTCATTGTCCTCCTGCTCGTACTGCATGAAGACGAGGTTCCAGATCTCGACGAAGCGGTCTCCGTCCTCGTCGGGAGAGCCGGGTGGGCCGCCCGGAAGCCCGGAAGAGGACGGCGACCGCTTCGTCGAGATCTGGAACCTCGTCTTCATGCAGTTCCTGCAGGCGAACGACGAGGTCGTCAGCGACCTTCCGAAACCCTCGATCGACACCGGCATGGGCCTCGAGCGCATAGCCGCGGTGCTCCAGGGCGTTCACTCGAACTACGACACCGACCTCTTCCGCACGCTGATCGAAGCTGGCGTGCACGCGACCGGCGCTCCCT
>DASVUZ010000055.1:0-47962 GCA_036386795.1 Allosphingosinicella sp. | reverse complement strand
GAGCAGTTCGAGAATTATTCCAAATTGAACCGCAAGCTGCCGGCCGAGACGGCGGTGCAGCTGGCGCAGATCGGCGAGGCCTCCAAGCTTGCCGATTCGGTCGCCGCCAACATCAACATCAAGGTCTCCGACAAGCAGACTTTGCTCGCGGAACTGAACCCGGCGCGGCGGCTGGAGATGGCCTTTGCCTTCATGGAGGGCGAGCTCGGAGTGCTCCAGGTCGAGAAGAGGATCCGAAGCCGGGTCAAGCGGCAGATGGAGAAGACCCAGCGCGAATATTATCTCAACGAGCAGTTGAAGGCGATTCAGCGCGAGCTCGGAAACGAGGGCGAGGAAGGGGAGGGCGATGAGCTCGCCGAGCTGACCCGAAAGATCGCCAAGACCAAGCTTTCCAAGGAGGCCCGGGCCAAGGCGACCCAGGAGCTCAAGAAGCTCAAGGCGATGGCGCCGATGTCGGCCGAGGCGACGGTGAGCCGCAACTATCTCGACGTCCTGCTGGGACTGCCCTGGGGCAAGAAGTCGAAGGTCAAGAAGGACATTGCCGAGGCCCAGGCGATCCTCGACGAGGACCATTACGGGCTCGAGAAGGTCAAGGACCGGATCGTCGAATATCTCGCCGTCCAGGCGCGGACCAACAAATTGAAGGGCCCGATCCTGTGCCTGGTCGGCCCGCCGGGAGTCGGCAAGACCTCGCTCGGCCGCTCCATCGCCCGGGCGACGGGGCGCGAGTTCGTCCGCCAGTCGCTGGGCGGGGTTCGCGACGAGGCCGAGATCCGCGGCCACCGCCGGACCTATATCGGGAGCCTTCCGGGCAAGATCGTGTCGAACCTGAGGAAGGCCGGCACCTCCAACCCGCTCTTCCTGCTCGACGAGATCGACAAGCTCGGCCAGGACTTCCGCGGCGACCCCGCCTCGGCGCTTCTGGAAGTGCTCGATCCGGAGCAGAACAGCCGCTTCCAGGACCATTATCTGGAGATCGACTACGACCTTTCCGACATCATGTTCGTCACCACCGCGAACACGATGGACATGCCCCAGCCGCTTCTCGACCGGATGGAGATCATCCGCCTCGAAGGCTATACGGAGGACGAGAAGGTCGAGATCGCGACCCGCCACCTCATCCCCAAGCAGATCGAGTCGCACGGGCTCAAGGAGGGCGAGCTGGTCTTCGCCGAGGACGGGCTCAGGAGCCTGATCCAGCATTATACCCGCGAGGCGGGGGTGCGCACCCTCGAGCGCGAGATCGCCAAGGTGGCGAGGAAGGCGCTTCGCCGGATCCTCGAGGGCAAGACCGAGAAGGTCGAGCTCACCGCCGCCAATATCGCCGATTTCTCGGGAGTCCGCCGGTTCCGCCACGGAATGGGCGAGGAGGAGGACCAGATCGGAGCAGTCACCGGGCTCGCCTGGACCGAAGTGGGCGGCGAGCTTCTGACCATCGAGGCGGTCACCGTCCCGGGCAAGGGCCAGATCAAGACGACCGGCAAGCTGGGCGACGTCATGCAGGAGTCGATCCAGGCCGCCTTCTCCTTCGTCAAGGCGAGGAGCCCGAGCTATGGGGTCAAGCCGAGCCTGTTCGGGCGCAAGGACATCCACGTCCACCTTCCCGAGGGCGCGACTCCCAAGGACGGCCCGTCGGCCGGAGTGGGAATGGTCACCGCGATCATCTCCACCCTGACCGGAATCCCGGTCCGCCGCGACGTCGCCATGACCGGCGAGGTCACGCTTCGCGGACGCGTTCTTCCGATCGGCGGACTCAAGGAGAAATTGCTCGCGGCGCTTCGCGGCGGGATCAAGAAGGTTCTGATCCCGGCCGAGAACGAGAAGGACCTGGTCGAGATCCCGGCGACGATCACCGGCGGGCTCGAGATCGTGCCGGTCAGCCATGTCGACGAGGTGCTGAGCCACGCTCTGGCGACTCCGGTCGCTCCGATCGACTGGACCGAGGCCGACGACCTGGCCGCGGTTCCGGCTCCGGAGCTGGCGACGGCGCCGGACGATGCGGTCGGAGCCTCGATCCGCCACTGAAGGATTTGCCCCGCCGCGGGAAAAAAGTCGCCGCCTTGCGCCGCTTTCCTTTTGACTCCACTTCGGGTCCTGCCGTTAGATGGAGGGTAGCGCTTGTCTGCGACTCAATCGGAATGAAGGGGGTTCGGGAGAGATGAACAAGCAGGAGCTTATCGGAGCCGTGGCGGATCTCACCGGACTCAGCCGCGGCGACGCGACCCGGGCGGTGGAAGGGGTCTTCGACACCATCACCGGCGCCCTGAAGCGCGGCGACGAGGTCCGGCTGGTCGGCTTCGGCACCTTCTCCTGCTCCAAGCGCAAGGCCTCGACCGGCCGCAATCCGCGAACCGGCGAGCCGATGCAGATCAAGGAATCGACCCAGCCCAAGTTCAAGGCCGGCAAGGTCCTGAAGGACAGCGTCGGGCGCTGAACGCGGGAGCCGCCGGGCCGCGTTGCTTTGTTCGTCCTGCCGGACTCGGTGGCTTGGTTTGTCATGCCGGACTTGATCCGGCATCCACCTTTCCTTCCGTCGCGCCGGTTTTGAAGAAGGTGGATCCCGGATCAAGTCCGGGATGACGAGTTTCTCAAGTCCGGGATGACGAGTCCGGGCCAAGTCCGGGATGACGAGTCCGCGATCAGGTCCGGGATGACGATCTCCGGCGCTCTGGACAGTGCGCGCGGGCGTTACTAAGTGGCGCCTTCCAGGCGGCGTGGGCGCGTAGCTCAGTGGTAGAGCACACCCTTCACACGGGTGGGGTCGTAGGTTCAATCCCTACCGCGCCCACCACGCCCCGGCCTCGATCCGCACTTCCCGTAATCCGGCGGAGGCCGGAACCTGTGAACGTCGACATTCGAGGAATTTCGCCGCGGGCGGTGTTCCTGGGTCCCGGCCTTCGCCGGGATGACGAAAGGGGGGCTATTGGCCTTCCGCCGGCTGCGCCTCGCCTCGATCGGGGGCGCCGAGCGCTTTCGCGGCCCGCTCCACTTCCTCGTCGCTCGGAGCCTCGGGAAGCTCCTCGCCGGGGCCGCGCGCGTCGTCGGGGATTCCGGGGCCGGTGCCGGCGATGGTCTCGTTGCGGGGCCGGTCGTTCGGCCCGGTGCTGATCTTGGCCTTGTCGTCCATTCCAACTCTCCTTGCCTGTGCTAATGACGCGGCTTCGAGGAGGTTCCGATGAGCCGTGCGACCGACGCGATCCTGGCCGAGCTGCGCGCCTTCGGACTCGGCTATCCCGGCGCCCATTCCAAGGCGCCCTGGCCCGAGCATGACGACCTCGCGGTCAACGACAAGACCTTCGCCTATCTGCCGGTGGCGGGACAGGCGTTCAGCCTGTCGGTGAAGCTTCCCTATACCGGCGAGGTCGCTCTCGACCTGCCTTATGCCAAGCCCACCGCCTACGGGCTCGGCAAGTCGGGCTGGGTCAGCTTCACGCCGTCCGAAGCGGAGATTCCGAGCCTCGAGCAGCTCAAGGACTGGATCGACGAAAGCTACCGGGCGCAGGCTCCGAAGAAGCTGGTGAAAGAGCTGGACTCGCGCGACTGACGTCATCCCGGCGAAAGCCGGGACCTCGGGTCGGAATGTCCCGGCGGGTCTCCCCGAGGCCCCGGCTTTCGCCGGGGTGACGGCTAGCGCATCGCCTCCGCGACGATCTCGTAGGACCGCAGTCTCGAGCGGTGGTCGTAGATCTGAGACGTGATCATCAGCTCGTCCGCGCCGGTGCGCTCGACGAAGGCCTCGATCCTGGCCCTCACGGTTTCCGAATCGCCGATCGCCGAGCAGGACAGGACCTGGCGAAGCAGAGCCCGCCCTTCGATCGGAAGCGTGTCGGAATAGCCGGGGACGGGCGGCGGAAGCTTGCCCGGAATGCCGGTTCGAAGGTTGACGAAGGCCTGCTGGACGGACGTGGCGAGCAGCTCGGCTTCCTCGGCCGTCTCCGCCGCGAAGGCGTTGAAGCCGAGCATGACATAGGGCCGGTCGAGCTGCGGCGAGGGCTGGAAGCGCTCGCGATAGAGGGCGATCGCCTCCGTCAGCTGGCCGGGCGCGAAATGGGAGGCGAAGGCGTAGGGCAGGCCGAGCATCGCCGCGAGCTGGGCCCCGAACAGGCTGGAGCCGAGGATCCAGACCGGGATGTCGAGCCCTTCGCCGGGGACGGCCCGGACGGCTCGGCCTTCGCGAGCCTCGAAATAGCCGATCAGCTCGACGACGTCCTGCGGGAACTGGTTCTCGTCGGAGGCGAGGTTGCGCCGGAGCGCGAAGGCTGCGGCGCGGTCGGTGCCCGGGGCGCGGCCGAGGCCCAGGTCCACCCGCCCCGGAAAGAGCGATTCCAGAGTGCCGAACTGCTCGGCGACGACCAAAGGCGAATGGTTCGGGAGCATCACTCCGCCGGCGCCGATGCGGATCGTCGAGGTGCCGGCGCCGACAAAAGCGAGCGCGACCGCGGTCGCGGCGCTGGCGATCCCGGGCATGGAATGATGCTCGGCCATCCAGAAGCGGCGATAACCCAGCCGCTCGGCCGACCGGGCGAGCTCGAGCGAGTTGCGGAGCGCCTGGCCGGCGTCGGAGCCCTCGGGAACGGGGGCGAGGTCTAGGACTGACAGGGGGATCATGAGGCGGAGATAGGAACGCCGTCATCCCGGCGAAAGCCGGGACCTTGGCGAGGATGAGTCTTCGGCGGGCCTCCCCGAGGTCCCGGCTTTCGCCGGGATGACGGAGCGGGTAGGGCGGCCGGCCATGCTTCAGCCCAGCCACGAACGCCGTCTCTGGCGCGCCGAGATCGGCGCGACGGCGGCGCTCGCCTGGCCGCTCATCCTCACCAACATCGCCCAGGCTCTGATCCACGTCACCGACGTCGTCCTGCTCGGCTGGGCGGGGCCCTCGACGCTCGCCGCGGGCACGCTCGGAGTGAACGTCTATTTCGCCTTCCTGATCTTCGGAATCGGCCTCGTCACCGCCTCGGCGCCGATGATCGCCAAGGAGCTGGGCGAGCGAAGCCACAGCGTTCGCGACGTCCGACGGACGGTGCGCCAGACGATGTGGGCGGCGACCGCCCTGGCGATCCCGGTGATGGCCGTGCTGTGGAACACCAGAGCCATTTTGGTCGCGATCGGCCAGGGCCCGCAGCTCGCCGAAGCCGCCCAGACCTTCGTCCGGGCCCTGCAATGGGGGTTCCTGCCCTATCTGTGGTACCTCGTCCTCCGCTCCTTCATCTCGGCGCTGGAGAAGCCGCTCTGGTCTTTCGGGATCGGGCTCGCCGCGGTGATCTATAACGGAATCATCAATTACGGGCTGATCTTCGGCTATCTCGGCCTTCCCAAGCTCGGCCTGCTCGGAGCGGGGATCGGAAGCGCCAGCGCGAACCTGTTCATGTTCGGCGGGATGGCGCTGGTCGTCCTCCTCCACAAGCGCTTTCGCCGCTACCGGCTGTTCGGCCATTTCTGGCGGCCCGACCGGTCGCGCTTCCGGGAGGTGTGGCGGCTCGGCCTTCCGATCGCCGTGACCCTGGCTCTGGAGATCACGATCTTCAACGCCGCCGTCTTCCTGATGGGGCTGATCGGCGAGGAATCGATCGCCGCCCACGCCATCGCCATCCAGCTCGCCGCCCTGTCCTTCATGGTTCCGATGGGCCTGTCGCAGGCGGCGACGGTCCGGGTCGGGCTCGCTTACGGTCGGCGCGATCGGGCCGGGGTCGCCCGGGCCGGCTGGACCGCCTTCGCGCTCGGCACCGGCTTCATGACCCTGACCGGCCTCGCAATGCTTGCTTTCCCCTATCCGCTGGTCACTCTGTTCCTCGACCCCGCCGTCCCCGCCAACCACGGAGTGATCAAGCTCGCCGTCTCCTTCCTGGTGGTCGCCGCCTTCTTCCAGATCTTCGACGGCGCCCAGGTCGTCGCCGCGGGGATGCTTCGCGGAGTCCACGACACCCGGGTGCCGATGATCTATGCGGCGATCGGCTATTGGGCGATCGGGCTGGCCACCGGAGTGGGCCTCGGCTTCGGGCTCGGCTGGAAGGGCGTCGGCGTCTGGATCGGGCTCGCGTCGGGCCTCGCCGCGGTCGCGGCGATGCTTCTGGCGCGCTGGCTTCGGCGCGAGCGGCTCGGGCTCACCGACTGGTGATGCCTTGACGCTCGGGCGCCCCGGCCCCTATGTGCGCGCCGCACCTACAGGCGCTCGCGGCGATCGTAGCTCAGCTGGTTAGAGCATCGGTTTGTGGTACCGAGGGTCGCGGGTTCAAGTCCCGTCGATCGCCCCACCGCGCCTTCACTGTTCAGGATCCTTCAATGCACGCCCCGTGGGACTATCCCGACTTCGACGATCATGAGGTCGTCCACTTCATTACCGATCGCTCGAGCGGCCTCAGGGCGGTGATCGCCCTCCACTCCACCTATCTCGGCCCGGCCGGCGGCGGCGTCCGGTTCTGGAATTATGCCGAGCCCGGCGAGGCGGTCCGCGACGCCCTGCGCCTTTCGCGAGGGATGAGCTTCAAGAACGCCATGGCCGGGCTTCCGCTGGGCGGAGGCAAGGCGGTGATCCTCGCCGACCCGGACCGGACGAAGACTCGGGAAATGCTCGCCGCCTACGGCCGGGCGGTCGAAGGCCTGGGCGGGCGCTACGTCACCGCCGAGGACGTCGGAATGACCGTCGCCGACATGGTCGCCTTGTCGAGCGAGACCCGCCACGTCGCCGGGCTTCCGGTCGCCGAGGGCTCGGTCGGGGGCGATCCCGGGCCGCTCACCAGCTACGGGGTGTTCCTGGGGGTCAAGGCGGCGGTGAAGCGAGCGCTCGGCAAGGACAGCCTGGCGGGAGTCCATGTCGCGGTCCAGGGCGCCGGAAGCGTCGCCTCCGGCCTCGTCCGCCGGGCGGCCGCCGAAGGCGCCCGGATCACGCTCACCGACATCGACCGCGGACGCGCCGAGGCGCTCGCCGCCGAGGTGGGCGGGCAGGCGGTCGAGCCCGAGGCGATCATGACCCTCGAGGCCGACGTGCTCAGCCCCAATGCGCTTGGAGCGGTGCTCACTTCGGAGTCGATCGCGGCTCTCAACGTGCCGGTCGTCGCCGGCGGGGCCAACAACCAGCTCGCCACGCCGGCCGACGGCCAGCTCATCCACCAGCGCGGAATCCTCTACGCGCCCGATTACGTGATCAACGCCGGCGGAATCATCAACGTTTCGACTGAATATCTGAAGGACGGCGACGAGACGACGGTTCGCGGGCGGATCGAGCAGATCCCGGTCCGGCTCGAGCAGATCTGGTCGGAAAGCGCCGCCACCGGCCGAAACCCGGCCGAGGTCGCCGACGCGATGGCGATGAGGCTGATCGGGCGATAACCGTCATTCCGGCGAAAGCCGGAACCCGCGTACACCGACCTTTGCGGAGGCCCCCGTGTCTTGGGTCCCGGCTTTTGCCGGGATGACAATTATCAGAGCGCCGGGTCCCTCGCCGCCTCGCGGCCGAGCCGGTGCTCGCGATAGAGGCTGTAGAGGCCGCTGGCGATGATCGCCGCGGCGCCGAGCCAGGTCGTCGCCGCCGGCCGGTCGCCGAAGACCAGCCAGCCGAGCAGGACGGCCCAGAGCAATTGGGTATAATCGAAGGGGACCACCACAGGCACCGGAGCGTAGCGGAGCGAGGCGGTGAGGAGCAGCTGGGCGAAGCCGCCGAAGCTTCCGAGCGCGAACAGGATCAGCCACTCGCGCCCGTCATGGGCGGAGGCGTAGAAGGGCATCAGAGCTCCGATCGCCGGAAGCGACAGGAGCGAGAACCACAGGACGATGGTCTGGGTGCCCTCGGTCCGGCCGATCTGGCGGATGGTGATGGTGGTGACTCCGACCCCGAACGCCGCCCCCGCGGCGAGCATCAGTCCGACCGCCGGAAGGTGGCTTCCCTCCGGCCGCATGACCAGCAAAACTCCGACGAAGCCGAGGGCGACCGCGCCCCACCGGTGCGGCCCGACCTTCTCGCCGAGCACCAGAGCCGAGAGGATGATCGCGAACAGCGGCGCGGCGAAGCTCAGCGTCGTCGACTCCGCGAGCGGCAGGTAGGCGAGGGCGCTGAAGGCGAGCACCATGGTGGTGAGGCCGGCCACCGCCCGCCAGCCATGGGCCAGCGGCCGATCGGTGCGCCAGGCCGAGAAATTGCGGCTCCACGCGATCCAGGCAAGCAGTGGCGGAAGCCCGAAGGCGAAGCGGTAGAAGGTCAGCTCGACCGTCGAGATTCCGGCCTGGTAGCCGAGCTTGATCATCGCCGCCATGACGGCGAAGCCGGCGACGGCGCCGACCCTGAGGCCGATTCCGAGAAGCCGGTTCTGCTGCGGTCGGTCGGTGGACATGCCCCGTCATTGCGAGGAGCAGAGCGACGAAGCAATCCAGTCCGGCGGAGCGCACAGTCTCTGCAATGGATTGCTTCGCTCCGCTCGCAATGACGACTGCGCCGCGCTACAGACGCGACGGGCAATGCATATTTTCGCGAATCCGGCACGTTTCCTGCGGCTTGCGCGGCCGCTCACCGCCTGGCTCGGCTGGGCCGGCGCGCTCCTCATCGCGGCCGGCCTCGGCTGGGGGCTGTTCCTCGCTCCGCCCGATTACCTCCAGGGCGACACGGTGCGGATCCTCTACATCCACGTCCCGGCCGCCTGGCTCGGAATGGCGGGCTGGGCGGGGATCGCCGTCGCAGGGCTGATGCAGCTGGTCTGGCGGCATCCGCTCGCCGCGGTCGCGGCCCGGGCGCTCGCCGTGCCCGGAGCGGTCTTCACCTTCATCTGCCTCGCCACCGGCTCGCTGTGGGGGCGTCCGGCCTGGGGCACATGGTGGGAATGGGACGGCCGGATGACCTCGATGCTGGTCCTGCTCTTCCTCTATATCGGCTTCATCGCGCTCGCCGAGGCCGAGCGCGAGCGGGGCGGGGAGGGGAGGCTGGCCGCCATCTTCGGGCTGGTCGGGGCGATCAACCTGCCGGTCATCCATTATTCGGTCCTGTGGTGGCGCACCCTTCACCAGGGCCAGAGCCTCGGCCTCGGCCGGTCGAGCATCGACGGGTCGATGCTCTGGCCGCTGCTCGTCTCCGCACTCGGCTTCAGCCTGCTGTTCGGGGCGGTGGTGCTGATGCGGATGCGCTCGGCCCTCGCCCGGCAGAAGGTCGAGGCGCGGCTTCGGCGGAGGGCGGCATGAGCCACTGGGCCTTCGTCGCCGCGGCCTATGCCGTAGCGCTGATCGGAACCGCCGGGCTGGCCGGCTGGAGCTTCGCTTCGATGCGCCGGGCCGAGCGGGCCGCGGACGCCCTGAAGGACGAGAGGTGAAGCCCAAGAACCAGCGCCTGACCCTGCTCGCGCTCGCCGCCGCGGCGGTGCTCGCGGCGGTGCTACTGGCGATGTCGGCGCTGAAGGACCAGGCGGCCTATTTCTACACTCCGGGCGACGTCGCCCGCGAAGGCGTGCCGCTCGGCCGCGCGGTCCGGATCGGCGGGATGGTCCAGTCCGGCTCGCTGGTCCGGGCGGCCGACGGAGTGACCCTCAATTTCCTCGTCAGGGACGAGACTCCGCACAGGATCCGGGTGCGCTTCCGCGGCATCGTGCCGGACCTGTTCAAGGAAGATAGCGGAGTCGTCGCCGAGGGGCGGTTCGAGCAAAGCGGGCTGTTCGTCGCCGACACGATCCTCGCCAAGCATGACGAGAATTACATGCCGCCCCAGCTCGACCCGAAAAAGGGCGAGCATAAGAGCGAGAGCCTGAAATGATCGCCGAGCTCGGCCTCGCGGCCTTGTGGCTGGCGGCGGCGCTGTCGCTGCTCCAGCTCGGGATGGGGGCGGCGGCGCTCAAGTCCTCCCCGAGCCTGCTCGGGGAGGGGGACCATGCGCAGCATGGTGGAGGGGTAGATGGCGAGGCTTCGGGGATTGCCCCTCCACCCCGCTACGCGGGGTCCCCCTCCCCATCTGCGATGGGGAGGATGAATCCGTACGCCTTCGCCATCCGGCCGATTGCGGTCGTCCAGGCGGGGCTGGTCGGACTGTCCTTCCTCGCGCTCATCCAGCTGTTCCTTCGAACCGATCTCTCGGTGACGCTGGTCGCGGCGAACAGCCATTCGCTGAAGCCCTGGCTGTACAAATTCGCCGGCGCCTGGGGCAATCATGAAGGCTCGATGCTTCTGTGGGTGACCGTTCTCGCCCTGGCCGGAGCGGCGGTCGCGCTGTTCGAGCGGCGGCTGCCCGAGCGGACGCTGATCGCCACGCTCGCCGCCCAGGCCTCGATCGGGCTCGGCTTCTACGCCTTCCTGCTCTTCTCCTCCAATCCGTTCGAGCGGCTTGCCCCGGTCCCGGCCGAGGGCAACGGGCTCAACCCGCTGCTCCAGGATCCCGGCCTCGCCTTCCACCCGCCAACGCTCTATTTCGGCTATGTCGGAGTCTCGATCGCCTTCTCCTTCGCCGTCGGAGCTTTGGTCACACGCGACGTCGGGCCGGCCTTCGCCCGGGCGATGCGGCCCTGGGTGCTCGCCGCCTGGATCTTCCTGACGCTCGGAATCACCGCCGGCTCCTACTGGGCCTATTACGAGCTGGGCTGGGGCGGCTGGTGGTTCTGGGACCCGGTCGAGAACGCCTCGCTCATGCCGTGGCTGGCGACCACCGCCCTGCTCCATTCGGTGACCGTCCTCGCCACCCGCGACGGCCTTCGGGCCTGGACGGTGATGCTCGCCGTGGTCGCCTTCTCGATGTCGATGGTCGGCACCTTCCTGGTCCGCTCGGGAATCCTGACCAGCGTCCACAGCTTCGCCGTCGATCCGCAGCGCGGCGCCTTCATCCTGATCCTGCTCGCTTTCTATATCGGCGGCGCACTGACCCTGTTCGGGCTTCGGGTCGGGACGGTGAAGGAGGGGACGGGGTTCGAGCCGGTCAGCCGCGAGGGCGCCCTGGTGCTCAACAACCTTCTGCTTTCGGCGGTGCTCGGGATCGTCCTGATCGGCACCCTCTATCCGCTGTTCGTGGAAGCCGCGACGGGCGCCAAGCTTTCGGTCGGGCCGCCTTATTTTAACGCCGCGGCGGGGCCGCTCGCTTTGGCTCTGGTGGTGGTGATGGCGGCGGGGCCGCTGCTCAGGTGGCGGCGCGACCGGCTGCGCGAGGTGGCGGCGCGGATCGCCTTGCCGATCCTTCTCGCCGCGGTCGCACTGCTCGCCCTGATCCTGCTGGTCCCGGGGCTTCGGATCCTCCCGCTGCTCGGCCTGACCCTGGCCCTGGGCGTGGGAGCGGCCAGCCTGGCGCCGCTGTGGAAGCGCAACCTCAGGCGCACCCCGCTCTTCATCTGGGGAATGGTGATCGCCCATCTCGGAATCGCGGTCGCTTTGGCGGGGATGGCGTCCGAAGCGGCCTTCACCCGCGAGAAGCTGGTCGCGGCCCGGGTCGGGGACAGCGTCTCGGTCGGCCCCTACCGGATCCGGTTCGACTCGGTCGAGCCGGTCGCCGGGCCGAACTGGACCGCCGTCGAGGCCCGGCTCACCGCCCGCCGCGGCGCCGGCTCGCCGTTCGTCCTTTTTCCCCAGGCGAGGATGTTCAGCTCGCCCCCGACCGAGACCAACGAGGCGGCGATCGCGACCCGGCTCGACGGCCAGCTCTACACGGTCATCGGCAAGCCCGACGGCGGCGGCCGCTGGCAGCTGCGATTGTGGTGGAAGCCGTTCGTCACCCTGATCTGGCTCGGCGGAGCGCTGGTGGCGCTGGGCGGCCTGCTCGCTCTGGTCGGACGGGTCCGCCGCGAGCGGCGCCAGTCCCGGCAGGAGGAGGCCTGGGCATGAGGCGGCTCTGGCTCTGGCTTCCGCTGGCGGTGTTCGTCGCCTTCCTGGTCACCGTCGCGATCGGGCTCAGGAAGCCGCCCGAGACCCAGATTCGATCGCAGATGATCGGCAAGCCGATGCCCGATTTCGCGCTGGCCCCCGCGGTGGCGAGCCACCCGCCGCTCGCCGCCGCCGACCTGCGCAGGGGCCGACCGAGGCTGGTCAACGTCTTCGCCAGCTGGTGCGTGCCCTGCAAGGTCGAGGCGCCGCAGCTCGAGGCCCTGAAGCGGAGCGGAGTTCCGATCGACGGAGTCGCGATCCGCGACCGGAGCGAGGACGTCGCCAAATTCCTCGCCCAATGGGGCGATCCGTTCGAGCGGATCGGGTCCGACCCGGACAGCAAGGTCCAGTTCGCCCTGGGCTCGTCGGGCGTTCCCGAGACCTTCGTCGTCGACGGCAGCGGCGTGATCCGCCACCAGCATATCGGCGACATCCGGCCGGAAAACGTGCCCGAGATCCTCGCCGCTTACGAGGCCGCGAAATGAGCCCCCGCCCGTCATTGCGAGGAGCGAAGCAACGAAGCAATCCAGCTTCCGTCGTCGGCGCCGCTGGATTGCTTCGCTTCGCTCGCAATGACGGCCTTGCCCTCCTCGCAGCACTCTTCCTCGCGGCCCCGGCCTTGGCGCAATCCTCGCTTCCGCCGTCGCGCTATGCCTACGCCCAGCTCGAGGACCCTCGGAAGGAGGCCGAGGCGAAGGCGCTGATGGAGACTCTTCGCTGCCTCGTCTGCCAGGGCCAGTCGATCGCCGACAGCGACGCCGACATGGCCGGCGACATGCGGGCCCTGGTGCGCGAGCGGATCGCCGCCGGCGAGAAGCCCGAGGCGATCCGGGCGTGGCTGGTGAACCGCTACGGCGCCTGGGTGAGCTACAGGCCGCCGGTCGAGCCCTTGACCTGGCCGCTCTGGGCGGCGCCCGCGCTCCTGCTCGCGGCCGGGCTCTATCTGGCGCGCGGCCGCTTCCGCCGGAGGCGCCGCTGATGGGCTGGCTCATCCTCCTCGTCCTCGCTTTGGCCGCCTTCGCGGCGATCTGGCGCTTCGGGCGGCTCGACACGGCCGGCCTCCAGCTTCTCGCCGCCGCCTTGCTTCTCGCGCTCGCGGGCTATGCCTGGCAGGGCCGCCCGGGCCTCGTCGGAAGCCCCAGGCCTCCACCCGAGGCCCAGGCCCTGCCCGACAGCGCCTTCGCCCGGATGCGCCAGGACATGCTCGGCCGCTTCGACACGGCCGACCGCTGGCTGACCATCGCCGAGGGCTTCCAGAGGCGAGGGGACACGCGCGGCGGAGCCGGCCTGATCCGCTCCGCGCTTCGCGAGCATCCGGACAATTCGATATTGTGGATCGGCTATGGCAACGCCCTCGTCATCCACTCGGGCGGGCTGATCACTCCGGCCGCCCAGCTCGCCTTCGAGCGCGCCGCCCAGCTCGCTCCGGACCATCCCGCGCCGCGCTTCTTCTTCGGACTGGCGCTCGCCCAGTCGGGCCGGCTCGACGAGGCGGAGCGCCTCTGGCGCGAGCTTCTCGCCTCGGCCCCGCCGGACGCGGGGTGGAGGGCCGGAGTCGAGGCCCAGCTTCAGCAGCTGGAGCAGGCGAGGGCGATGCGTCGCTGAGGCTCTGCCGGCCGCTGCGGCCCGATCCGTCATGCCGGACTTGATCCGGCATCCACCTTCTTGGCTTCGGTTCGGTTCAGGAAGGTGGATCCCGGATCAAGTCCGGGATGACGATGCAGGCGCGAGCCGCTTCAGTGGTCGATTCCGCGCCCGGTCTCGTGCTGGAGCTCGTCGATCCGCTTCGAGGCCTCGGCCTTGCTGAGCCCGGGGTCGAACTCCTCGCCCGCCTCCTGGCTCAGGGTCTTGAGATAGGAGGCCTGCGGGCCGGTCATCGATTCGTCGCCGGTGACCCAATCCTCGGGGTCCTTTTCCGGAGTTGGCTCGGAATTCTGCTGTTGAGTGGACATGATTCTTCCCTTGATGGAGACTTGGTCCACCAACGGCGATGTTCCGATCTTGTTCCAAACCCGTCATCCCGGCGAAAGCCGGGCTCTCGGGGAGACCCGCCGAGCCTTTCCGGCCTGAGATCCCGGCTTTCGCCGGGATGACGAGTGGTGGAGGTCCCGGCTTTCGCCGGGATGACGGGTGGGCTCGCCGGTCCGCGGCTAGGCCGCCTCGAAGGGCAGGTCGAGCGCCTCGGCTACCGCCCGGTGCCGGATCTTGCCCCCCGAGACGTTCAGGCCGTTGGCGAGATGGGGATCGGATTTCATCGCTTGCTCAGCGCCTTGCCCTGCGAGCTTCAGAACGAACGGCAAGGTCGCATTGTTGAGCGCGAAGGCCGAGGTCCGGGCGACGGCTCCCGGCATGTTGGCGACGCAATAATGGATGACTCCGTCGATCTCGTAGACCGGATCGTCATGGGTCGTCGCCCTCGACGTCTCGAAGCAGCCGCCCTGGTCGATGGCGATGTCGACCAGCACCGAGCCGCGCTTCATCGTCCTCAGCATGTCTCGGGTGACCAGCTTGGGCGCCGCCGCTCCGGGGACGAGGACGGCGCCGATCACCAGCTCGCACTTGCTGACGGCATGGGCGATCGCCGCCCGCGAGGAATAAGCCGTCTTGATCTGGCTCCCGAAGAACATGTCGAGCTCGGCGAGGCGGGCGTTGGAGATGTCGTAGATGGTGACGTCGGCGCGCATCCCGACCGCCATCTGCGCCGCGTTGACGCCCGCGACTCCGCCGCCGAGGATCGCCACCCGGGCCGGGGCGACTCCGGGCACGCCGCCGAGCAATACGCCGCGGCCGCCCTGCTCCTTCTCCAGATAATGGGCTCCGACCTGGATCGACATCCGGCCCGCCACCTCGGACATCGGCTTCAGGAGCGGAAGCGAGCCGTCGGCGGCGGTCACCGTCTCATAGGCGATGCAGGTCGCGCCCGACTTCATCAGGCCCTCGGTCTGGGGCCGGTCCGGAGCGAGATGGAGATAGGTGAATAGCAGGTGCCTCGGCTCGAGCAGTGCGATCTCCTGCGCCTGCGGCTCCTTGACCTTCACGATCATGTCGGACTCGCGGAACGTCGAGGCCGCGTCCGGAGCGATCCGGGCGCCGGCGTCGATGTAAGCCTGATCGTCGAAGTCTATGCCCGATCCGGCCCTGGTCTCGACGATCACCTCGTGGCCTGCGCCGGTCAGCTCCGCCACCGATCCCGGGGTCAGGCCGACTCGATATTCGTGGTTCTTGATCTCCTTGGGCACGCCGACGCGCATGTTTTCCGCTCCTCGCAGCTCTTCGGTTCGGCGGCGCTATAGCGGCGCTTGTCCGCTTTGTCGCCGTTGCGGAAGCGCCCGTCGCCATGCTAGAGGCCCGCGCCTTCCCCGATGACCGACGCCCCCCCCGCCACCGATCCGACTGCGGACTCGCCGCCCGGCGCTCGCCCGCGCTCGCAGGCCGGACTCGCGCTCGGCGCCATCGGAGTCGTCTTCGGGGATATCGGCACGAGCCCGATCTACGCCTTTCGAGAAGCCTTTACCGGCCACCATCCGCTCGAGCCCAATGCGCTCAACGTGTTCGGAGTGCTCAGCCTGATCTTCTGGGCGATGCTGATCGTCGTCAGCCTCAAATATGTCGCCATCCTGATCCGCGCCGACAACAAGGGCGAGGGCGGAAGCCTCGCCTTGCTCGCCCTGATCTCGCGCAAGAGCGGAGGCAAGGCGCGCTGGAGCGGCGGAATCGTCCTTCTGGGGGTTCTGGCCTGCGCCCTGTTCTACGGCGATTCGATGGTGACTCCGGCGATCTCGGTGCTCGCGGCGGTCGAGGGGCTGCGGGTCGTCGACCCGCGCCTCGCCCCGCTGGTGCTTCCGCTCGCGGCCGGAATCATCGTCGGACTGTTCGTCGGCCGGCAGAGCGGCACGGTCCGCTTCGGGCGCTGGTTCGGGCCGATCATCTCGCTCTATCTGGCGACGATCGGGCTGCTCGGGGCGATCGCTCTCGCCCGGCACCCGGAAGTCGCGCTCGCGGTCGACCCTCGCCACGCCTTCCGATTCTTCGCCGCCCATCCCTGGCTCGCCTTCCTCGCGCTCGCCTCGGTGGTGCTCGCGGTGACGGGGGCGGAGGCGCTCTACGCCGAGATGGGGCGGTTCGGCCGGCGGCCGATCCGCTACGGCTGGTTCGTCTTCGTCATGCCCGCCCTGATGCTCAACTATCTGGGACAGGGGGCGCTGATCCTCGCCGATCCGGCGGCGAGCTCGAGCCCCTTCTTCAGCCTCGCTCCGAGCGGGTTCGAGCTGCCCCTGGTGCTCCTCACCATCCTCGCCGCGACCATCGCCACCCAGGCGGTCATCTCCGGCGCCTTCTCGGTCACCCAGCAGGCGATCCAGCTCGGCTTCGTTCCTCGGCTGAGGATCGTCCACACCGCCGAGCACGGCGAGATCTACATACCGGTGGTCAACTGGACCCTGATGGCGGCGGCGCTGGTGCTCGTCCTCACCTTCCGGAGCTCGTCCGAGCTCGCTTCCGCCTACGGGGTCGCGGTCACCGGCGCGATGCTGATCGACACCTGCCTTCTGGCCGCCCTGATCTCGTCGCTTTGGACCTGGAAGCCGTCGCGGCGGGTGCCGCTCCTCATCCTGTTCCTGGCCGTCGACCTCGCCTTCTTCAGCGCCACCCTGACCAAGGTGCCCGACGGCGGCTGGTTCCCGCTTCTGGTCGGGATCGTCGCCTTCGTCCTTCTCACCACCTGGGCCAAGGGGCGCCAGCTGATGCGCGCCCATCTCGCGGATTCGGCGATGCCGACGGAGATCTTCATCAAGTCGGCCGCCGGAAGCGTCGTCCGGGTGCCCGGAACCGCCGTCTTCCTGACCACCGCCCACCAGGGCGTTCCGCCCTCGCTGCTCCACAACCTCAAGCACAATCGATGCCTGCACGAGCGGGTGATGCTTCTGACCGTCGTCATCGAGGACATGCCCTATGTCGAGCCGCACCGGCGCTGCGACCTGACCGACCTCGGCGAGGGCTTCTTCCGGCTCGTCCTGCGCTTCGGCTTCATGGAGGACAGCGACCTTCCGGTGGCGCTGGCGACGGTCAGCTGCGGCCGCGACATCCGGATGATGGAGACAAGCTTCTTCCTCTCCCGCCAGACCCTGATCGCCGCCCGCAAGCCGGGAATGTCGGTGTGGCGAGAGCATCTCTTCGCCTGGATGCTCCGCAACGCCGAAAGCGCGATGGAATTCTTCAGGCTTCCGCCCAACCGGGTCGTCGAGCTCGGCAGCCAGGTGGAAATCTGAGCATCGCGGCGCCCCTCATCGTCACCGCCTTGTTCGGCGACGGCGACAATGGCTGGCTTCAGGAGCTTCGCCGCGCCCATTACCCGCCCGGGCGCAACCGGGTGCCCGCCCACCTCACCTTGTTCCGCCAGCTTCCCCCGAGCGTCGAGGGCGAGCTCAAGCGGCGGCTCGCCGCCTATGCGGCGACCCCGGCGCCGGCCGCGGCGATCGCCGGGATCATGGACCTGGGGGAGGGGACCGCCCTTCGGGTCGAGAGCGAGGGGCTGGAGGACATTCGCAACGACCTGGCGCTGGCCCTTCACGGCCTTCTGACGCCCCAGGACATGGCGCCGTGGCGGCCTCACGTCACCGTCCAGAACAAGGTCGAGCCGAGGGAGGCCAAGGCGCTTCAGGCGCGGCTTCGGGCGGGCTTCGAGAAGCGGCCGCTGGCGATCAGGGGGCTCGCTCTGTGGCGCTACCTGGACGGCCCCTGGGAGCCGGTGAAGAGCTGGACTTTCCGCGGCTGACGGGGGCCTAGTCCATCTGCCCGACGCCGTCGCAGCTATAGTCGAAGGCGGCGAGGCCGGCGTCGAGATAGCCGGCGAGAAGCGGCATATCCATCAGCTCGTCGATCCGGCTCTCCGGGTCCATCTCATTGGCCTCGGCGCAGGCGTCGTCCCACTCGCTGACGTCGTAGGTGCCGCGCCCGACCCAGGCCAGGGCGATCGTCTCGGCGAGCTGGTCGTCGGCGAGGTCGTCGAGCATCGCCCGAAGCTCCTCCTCGACGCCGCTGTTGAGCTCGTCCTCAAGGACCGACAGCGCCTCGCCGCCTTCGTCGTCGAAATCGTCGACATTGTCGGGCTCGTCGTCCGGGTCCTGGGCGGGGACCTGCGCCTCGTTCTCCCGGGCCCGGATGATGATCCGGCAGAGGCTTTCAAGCGGGGTCAGCAGTTCCATGTCTGTCTCCAGTCGCCCCGGAAACGACAGGAGGGGCGGCGGGGTTCCAGCCCCGGAACGGACTCGGCCGGGCTTGAAATCGGAGCCCGAGCCGTCCAGTTGACCGGTTGCGCGGCCCTTCCTATAGCGCGCCACGCCCGGCACGGCCGGCGCCCGATGGGGCGGAGTAGCTCAGCTGGTTAGAGCAGCGGAATCATAATCCGCGTGTCGGGGGTTCAAGTCCCTCCTCCGCTACCACCATGACAGTCCCGGACCCTCGGCGCGCGCCCCCTGGCTTCCGGCTGCGGCCCGGCCATCTCGACATATTTTTCTCTCCGCGGCTGCCTGCCGCCGGAGCCGCAAGGCCTCGCCGCGCGATTCGAAACGGTCGGGCGGGCCCGGCGAAGAATCCACGCGACAGATTGAAATCGGCTGTGCAATGAATCGATAGAGCGTAAATTTCCGTGGTATTTCATCGATTTGCGATGAACGATCAGCAAGGGGTTTTCAGAATCGATGGGTTTCGGAGCTAGGCTTGCGGAAGAGAGGAAGCGACTCGGCCTGAAGCAGGCGGAATTCGCATCGCTGGTCGGCACGGACGTGCCCAAGCAGAGCCTCTACGAGAACGACCGGCGCGAGCTTCGCGCCGACTATCTGGCGCGGCTCGCCGCGGCCAAGGTCGACGTCGTCTACGTGCTCACGGCCAAGAGGAGCGAAGGCGCCTGGCTCGGCGAGGACGCGAGTCAGCTCCTCTCCGTCTATCTCGCCTTGCCGGCGGGCCTTCAGGAGGCGCTTCTGCGCTTCGTCGGCGACCTCAACCGGCACCTCCAGGGCCACGCCCGGACCCTCCATTCGGGCCGGCAGGAATATCGGGCCGAGGAGCCGGGCTGAGCGCCGCGCGTTCGCCCCTTCATGGATGAGCCGGCGATCCTTGTCGGAACGGCCGGCTGGACGGTCCCGGCCCGGGTGGCGGAGCTGTTCCCGGCCGAGGGCGGCGGCCTCGAACGCTATTCGGCCCTGTTCGGCTGCGCGGAGATCAATTCGTCCTTCCACCGTTCGCACCGGCCGGACACCTGGCGGCGCTGGGCGCAATCGGTCCCCCGGGGCTTCCGATTCTCGGCCAAGCTCTCCAAGGAGATCACCCACAAGCGCCGGCTCGTCGACTGCTCGGAGCCGCTCGAGGCGGCGCTGGCCGAGATCGGGCTGCTCGGCGAGTCGATCGCCATCCTGCTGGTCCAGCTGCCGCCCAGCCTCGCCTTCGATCCCGAGGTCGCCAAGTCCTTCCTCGGCGAGCTTCGCGACCGCTGGAGCCTCGAAATCGCCTTCGAGCCTCGCCACCCGAGCTGGTTCGAGGACGAGGCCGAGGCCTTGCTCGAAAGCTTCCGGACGGCCCGGGTGGCGGCCGATCCGGCCCGGGTCCCGGCGGCGGCCGAGCCCGGCGGCTGGAGCGGCCTGGCCTATTACCGGCTCCACGGCTCGCCGATTCCCTACCGGTCGAGCTACGACGACGGCCGGCTCGAAGCCTATGCGGCCCGGATCGCCGCCGGGCCGGCGCCGGCCTGGTGCATCTTCGACAACACCGCGTCGGGAGCGGCGACCGCCGACGCCCTCAAGCTGAAGCAGCTGCTGGGGCTCTGAGCGCCGTCATTGGGAGGGCGAAGCGACTTACGCCTAAGCGTGCTCGCTCGCGGCCGGGATGACTCCGCGGCGGATCTGGTCGAGCTCGATCGATTCGAACAGGGCCTTGAAATTGCCCTCGCCGAAGCCTTCATTGCCCTTGCGCTGGATGATCTCGAAGAAGATCGGGCCGATCATGTTCTCGGTGAAGATCTGGAGCAGGAGGCCCTCGCCGGTCTCGGGCGAGCCGTCGATCAGGATCCGGCGCTTGCGCATCTCGGCGACGCTGTGGCCGTGGCCCGGGACGCGCTTGTCGATCATGTCGTAATAAGTGTCGGGGCTTTCCTGGAAGGTCACTCCGTTGGCTCGAAGCTGGTCGACGGTTGCGAAGATATCGTCGGTAGCCAGTGCAAGGTGCTGGATTCCTTCGCCTTTATATTCCTTAAGGAATTCCTCGATCTGGCTGAACTCGTCCTGGCTCTCGTTGAGCGGGATGCGGATCTTGTCGTCGGGCGCGGTCATCGCCCGGGAGAGGAGGGCGGTCTGCTGGCCCTCGATGTCGAAATAGCGGATTTGGCGGAAGTTGAAGATTTGCTCGTAGAATTGCGCCCAATGATCCATCCGCCCGCGGTGGACATTGTGGGTGAGGTGGTCGAGCGTGTGGAGGCCCGACGGCTCGCTCGGCTCCGCGCCCTCGGCGGGAACGAAGTCGCGGTCGTAGATCGTCTCGGCGCCGTAGCGGTCGACGAGATAAAGGTAGGAGCCGCCAATGCCCTCGATCGCGGGGAGGCCGTATTCGCCTTCGACCCGGACCGCTCCGCGCTCCACCGCCATCGCCAGCGCCCGCTCGGCGTCGGCGACCCGGAAGGCCATGGCGCTCGCCGAGGGGCCGTGGGCGCCCCGGAAGTCCTCGGCATGGCCCGAAGCCTCCATGTTCAGCAGGAAGTTGATGTCGCCCTGGGCGTAATGCCGGACCTTCTTCACCTTATGGTCGCTTCGATGGGCGAAGCCGAGCCGGCGGAACAGGTCGCCCAGCGCCTCCGGATCGGGGCTGGTGAACTCGACGAATTCGAAGCCGTCGAGGCCGAGCGGATTTTCGTGGGGCATCTTTGCAACTCCTGACGCTGGGCGGCTCTCTATCAAGCCGCCCGCCGGGCGGCAAATAGGTTGCGCCCGCACCCTCCCAGCCATATCTCGCGAGCCATGCCCGCAACCCATTCCACCCGCATGCTCATCCTCGGCTCAGGCCCGGCCGGCCTTTCCGCCGCCATCTACGGCGCCCGGGCCGGCCTCGCTCCGATCGTCGTCCAGGGCATCCAGCCCGGCGGCCAGCTCACCACCACCACCGACGTCGAGAATTATCCCGGCTTCCGCGACGTCATCCAGGGCCCCTGGCTGATGGAGGAGATGCAGGCCCAGGCCGAGCATGTCGGGGCCCGGATGATGTGGGACCATATCGTCGAGGTCGACCTGACGCAGCGGCCGTTCCGGCTCGTCGGCGACGGCGGCACGATCTATACCGGCGACGTCCTCGTCATCGCCACCGGAGCCCAGGCTAAGTGGCTGAACCTCCCGAGCGAGGAGCATCTGAAGGGCAGGGGGGTCTCGGCCTGCGCGACCTGCGACGGCTTCTTCTACCGCGGCCGCAAGGTCGCGGTGATCGGCGGCGGCAACACCGCGGTCGAGGAAGCGCTCTACATGACCAACCACAGCCACGACGTCACCTTGATCCACCGCCGCGACTCGCTTCGAGCCGAGAAGATCCTTCAGGACCGATTGTTCGCCAACCCGAAGATCAAGGTGCTGTGGAACAAGGCGGTCGACAGATTCGTCGCCGGCGGCGAGCCGGAGGGGCTGGTCGGACTCGAGCTCAGGGACACGAAGAGCGGCGAGACGTCCCGAATCGACGTCGAGGGCGGCTTCGTCGCCATCGGCCATTCGCCCGCGACCGAGCTCTTCAAGGGCAAGCTGGCGCTCGACAAAGACGGCTATATCGAGGTCGAGCCGGGAAGCACTCGAACCAGCATCGAGGGAGTCTTCGCCTGCGGCGACGTCATGGACAAGATCTACCGCCAGGCCGTCACCGCCGCCGGGACGGGCTGCATGGCGGCTCTGGACGCGGAGAAGTTCCTGGCCGAAGCGGAGTTCGAGGCGGCGGCGGCCGGAGTCCACGAAGTCGCCTGACCCCCGTCATCCCGGCGAAAGCCGGGACCTCGGGTCGGAAAGTCGCGGCGGGTCTCCCCGAGATCCCGGCTTTCGCCGGGATGACGGATCAGAGCCGCTCCAGCGCTTCCCTTACCGCCTTCAGCAGCGCCTCCTCGTCGCCCGGCCTCGAGAAGGTGTGCGAATCGCTGTCGATCCTGAGCGGGGCCGGATTGGACTGGCGAAGGGCCTTGAAGGGGGGCGAGGACCATTCGGCCTGGGCGGCGATCGCCGTTCCGTCGCCGCTCGCCAGGATGAGCTGGGCCGGAACCCTCGCCTTGCCGAGCGCTGCGGCGATTTCCCCGGCGAGGCTCGAGGGCCGGCTCGCGACGATCCTCCCAAGGCCTTTCAGCACTTTCCGGTAAGAGATTGATCCCGAAAGCAAACGCTTCCACCCGTCAAGGCTCAGCAATTGCTCCTTGTAGCGCGACTTGATGGCGGCGGCGGCCGGCTCGCCGGCCTCAGCCTCGACGAACCACGGGTTGACGAGGATGTAGCCGTCGAGCCCGGCGGCCTTGCCGTGAAGCGCGAGGGTCGAGGCTCCGTCGCACAGGCCGAAGCCGAGCAGTCGGGTGAGCCCCGGCTGCTCGCGCCGGAAGGCCGCGGCGGCGGCGGCGAGGTCGGGACCGCTGTCCCTGAAGTCGGGATCCTCGCCCTCGCTGTCGCCGACTCCGCGCCGGTCGTAGCGAAGGCAGGGCCATCCGGCCTCGGCCAGCGCCGCCGCCAGCCGCTCGTACATGCGGTGCGAGCCGATCCGGGTCTGGGTGCCTCCGGTGACGAACAGGAGGCCGGTCGTCCCTTCGGCGAAGTCGAGGCTGGCTCCGAGCGCCGCGCCGTCGCAATCGAAGCTGAGCAGGCGCCTCATCTGGGCATCCATTGCGAGATATCGGAAGCCATGGCCTGCGCGAGCTCAGCCGAGTTCTGGGGTTCGGCCCGGCGCCACAAGGGCGGACCTTCGACCTTCAGATCGGCTTCCGCCCGGTCGGTCGCGAGCCGCACGGTGCGGACCTCGCCCCCCGACGCCGGCTCCGCGCCCTCGAGCGGGCCGAGCAGGGCGGTCGAGGGCGCATAGCCGCCGCCGCCCTCGGTCATCAGTCCAGCCCGGGCCAGGTCGCGAGCGAGCGAGGCGCCGGTCGCCGGCGCCATTCGCCACCGCCGCTCCACCGCTCCGTCGAGCAGGGCTCCACCCCGAAGGCTGATTGCGGCGACCGGCCGCACGGTCCCAGCGGCGGCCGCCGCGGCCTCGAGCCAATCGTCCCACGACACCGATTCCAGCGCCCGCTCGCTCTCCCCGGTGCCGGGAAGGTCGGGAAGACAGCATTCGAAGCCGTCGGCGGCGAGGGCGCGCATGACCGAGGCGAGCAAAGCCCGGGTCCGGTTCATCTCCTCGAACAAAGGCGGAAGGAAGAGCAAGGCCGGCCCGCTTCCGATCCGCATCATCCATTCTTCCCGGCCTCCCGCCCGGTAGCGGGAATAATGGAGACCGGCGGCCGTCACTGAAGGGCTTTGGCGCGGGCGAAGGTGAGCAGGGAGCCGAAGCTTTCGAGCAGGTCGGCGTCGACCTCATGATCCTCGATGAGGATTCCGAGCCTTTCCTCGAGCTCGGTCAGGAGCCCGGCTACGGCCATAGAGTCGAATTCGGGAAGCGCCCCGAACAATTCGCTCGATTCGTCCATCGCGGCGACCTGGGCCTCGGGGAGGCCGAGCACGTCGCGAAGCACCGCCCGAAGGGTCGAGTCGACTTCCTGTTCGTCGTTGAAGGCGGCTGTCATGAATTGCATTCCCCTCGTGGCGCGCCGCGCCTAACGGCTTCGAAGGCGGCGGACAAGCGCCGATAGCCCCGCCCGGGCCGCTCCGGCGAGGCCTCGGGGGGAGGCGGGGTCGAACGCCTCAAGCCGCCACAGCGTCGCCCGCTCGCCCATCCAGTCCCGCTTGTAGCCGTCGTCGCCGGTCCCGTAGTCGATGCGCGAGACCCGGTCCTCGTCCAGGGCGGCCCGGAACATCGCCATGCTCAGCACCGTCCCGGGGGACAGCGACTTGGAATCCTCCCGATAGGCGAGCTTGTGGATCCAGGCGGTGCCGCCCTCGATCGTCCAGAGCTGCGCTGCGAGCGCCCGGCCGTCCTTGCGGGCCACTCCGAGCCGGAGCCGGCCGGCTCGGCCTTCCTGCTCGGCAAGGGCTCGAAGGAACGCCGGCGAGCCTTCCTCGGGCTTCCAGCTGGCGCCGTACACCTCTTCATAGGCCGCCCAGGCGCCGGGATCGAAGGCGCGGTGGATCTCGATGTCGAGGCCGGCGGCCTTCGCCTTGCGCTGGGCGGTGTTGCGCAGCTTGCCGGGCCGCCCGGCCCAGTAGGAGTCGAAATCCTGCCCCGCGGTGTCGATCCGCCAGGAGGCGGTGGCCGGGCTCAGGAAGGTCGCCCAGCCGGCGCGGCGGAAGGCGCCGGCCAGAATATCGGGATCCTCCAGTGGAGACATTTCGATGCGGTGCAGGCGCTTGCGAAGCGCTCTTGCGATCGGTTCCGCGCCGCCGCTGTCGCCGACCAGGCCGAAGCGAAGGCTGTACCAGCAGCGGAAAGCCTCGCCTCGGCCGTCCTGGTCGGCGAGGAACAGCCAGGCTGCTCGGTCGCCGTCGCGGGCTCGAGCGACGAGCGGCCGGCCCGGCGTCGGGCAGTGCGCCTCGACCAGCCGGAACCAGCCGAGCCCGTCGAACAGGCTCGGGCGCTCGTCGAGCGCTCCGCGGGCGTCGGCCGCCGCCGCATCGAGGCCATCGAACAGTTCCACCTCGAAGCCCAACGCGCTATCCCCTCGGCTCCAAGCCCAGCCTCACTGCTGTGGCGCAGTGAGGAGGCAAGGTGCAAGCCCCGGATCCGACCCCCCGACCGCTCGATCATCTCCCCTCGAGGGGCGCGCACGGCGCTCCCGCTCTCCAGACCAAGGAGGGGCTGCTCGATTATGCCGGCCTCGAAGCCGCGGTCGGGACTCTCGCCGCTTCGCTCAAGGGGTGCGGCTTCGAGCCGGGCGACCGGGTGGCGAGCTGGCTCCCCAAGACCCGGATGACCAGCCTTCTGCCGCTCGCCTGCGCCCGGGCCGGGCTGGTCCATGTCCCGGTCAACCCGCTTTTGAAGCGGGCCCAGGTCGGCCACATCCTTGCCGACAGCGGCGCCAGGCTGCTCATCACCGGAAGGGCCCGCCTCGCGACCCTGGCGGGTGGAGGGCTTCCGGCCGGCTGCGCCGCGGCGGTTGAGGAGGACGCCGCCGCCCTGCTCGCCCGCGACGAGCGGCTTCCGCCGTCGAGCGCCGATCCGGACGATCTCGCCGCCTTGCTCTACACGTCGGGCTCGACCGGCCGGCCCAAGGGGGTGATGCTCAGCCACGCCAATATGTGGCTCGGCGCGATAAGCGTCGCCCATTATCTTCGGCTGGCTCCGGCGGACCGGGTGCTCGGAGTGCTCCCGCTCAGCTTCGACTACGGCCAGAATCAGCTCCTCTCGACCTGGGCGGCCGGGGCCTGCGCGGTGCCGATCGAATATCTCGCCGCCCGCGACGTCATCCGGGCGGTCGAGGCTCATCGGATCACCACCCTGGCGGGCGTCCCGCCGCTCTGGGTCCAGCTGGTCGAGGCCGCCTGGCCGCCCTCGGCCGCGCTGTCGCTCCGCCGGCTCACCAACAGCGGCGGCCGGCTGCCGGTGTCGATCGTCCGCCGGCTTCGCGAGCTGTTCCCGGCCGCCGAGCTCTATTTGATGTACGGCCTCACCGAGGCGTTCCGCTCCACCTATCTCGAGCCCGCCTTGCTCGACGGGCATCCCGAGTCCATCGGCACGGCAATCCCCTTCGCTGAAGTCATGGCGTCAAGGCCGGACGGCACCCTCTGCGCTCCGGGCGAGGACGGCGAGCTGGTCCATGCCGGCCCGCTGGTGGCCAGGGGCTATTGGAACGATCCCGAGCGGACCGCCGTCCGCTTCAGGCCGGCGCCCGCGGCCTCGCGCTACGGCGGAACCGCGGTCTGGTCGGGCGACCGGGTTCGGCGGGACGAGGAGGGCCTGCTCTATTTCGTCGGCCGCGAGGATTCGATGATCAAGACCAGCGGCAACCGGGTCAGCCCGACCGAGGTCGAGGAAGCGGCGGTGGCGAGCGGGGTGGTGACCGAGGCGGTGGCGCTCGGAGTTCCGGACGACCGGCTGGGCGAGGCGATCGCTCTGGTGGTGCGCGGCATCGGGCCGGACGAGGCGCTTCGAAACTATCTTCGCCGGGAGTTACCGAATTTTATGCAGCCCGCGCATATCGTCTGGCGCGACGAGCTGCCGCGCTCTCCCAACGGCAAGCTCGACCGCGAAGTCATCAAGAGCGAGCTGATCCGATGAGCAAGCCCATGGGGGCGATACCCGAAGGCTTCACGGCCGTGGACGGAATGCTACGGGTCGGCGGCCGCCGGGCCGACGAGCTCGTCGCGGAGGCGGGGGACACGCCGCTGTTCGTCTACGACCTCGGCCGAGTCGAGGCCCAGGTCCGGCGCTTCCGCCGGGCCTTCGCCGGGGTCAATCTTCATTACGCCATCAAGGCAAACACTTACACGCCACTCTTGAGACATGTTGCGAAGCTCGTGGACGGCCTCGACGTGGCTTCGGCGGGCGAAATGAAGGCCGCGATCGAGGCCGGGAGGGACTCCCGCGACATCTCCTTCGCCGGCCCCGGCAAGCGCGACGACGAGCTCGCCGCCGCGATTCAGCTGGGTGTAACACTGAACGTCGAATCCGAAGGCGAGGCGGAGCGGGCGCTCGCCATCGGCCGGGCCCAGGGACGCACTCCCAGGCTCGCGGTCAGGGTCAATCCCGATTTCGAGATCAAGGGCTCCGGCATGCGCATGGGCGGCGGAGCCAAGCCGTTCGGGATCGATTCCGAGCGAGTGCCTGCGCTGATCCGGCGGCTGATCGAAGGCGGCGCGGAATGGCGGGGACTCCACATTTTCGCCGGTTCCCAGGCCCTTTCCGCCGAAGCCCTGATCGAAGCCCAGCGCTCGACCGTCGCCCTGGCGGGCGAGCTGGCCGAGGCCGCCGGAGCCGCTCCGCCCCTCGTCAATCTCGGCGGCGGCTTCGGAATCCCCTATTTCGCGACCGAGGCGCCGCTCGACGTCGAGTCGGTCGGCGAGGCCCTGGCCGGGGCCCTGCGCGAGCGGCCTTCGATCCTGGCCGCGACCGGCTTCGCGATCGAGCTCGGGCGCTGGCTGGTCGGCGAGGCCGGGGTCTATCTGGCCCGGATCGTGGACCGCAAGGTCAGCCACGGCAAGACCTTCCTGGTCACCGACGGTGGAATGCACCACCAGCTCGCGGCCTCGGGCAATTTCGGCCAGGTGGTCCGCCGCAACTATCCGGTGGCGATCGCCGGCCGCTTCGGCGCCGGGCCCGAGGAGGAGGCGAGCGTCGTCGGCTGCCTGTGTACTCCGCTCGACCGGCTCGCCGACGACGTCATGCTCCCCCGAGCCGAGGTCGGCGACCTGGTCGCCGTCTTCCTCGCCGGAGCCTATGGCCTGTCGGCCAGCCCGGCGTCCTTCCTGGGACACCCGCCGGCGCGGGAGATGGTCGTCCGCTGAGACCCGTCATGCCGGACTTGATCCGGCATCCACCTTCTTCTTTTTCGATCGGGAGAAGAAAAGATGGACCCCGGATCAAGCCCGGGGTGACGATCCGGTCGACTCGGACGCAATTAACCTTCCCATCCCCCCAGTCCCGATCTGGGACGCGTCTCAGAAGGCCATTGTTCCTAACGGTAATTTTACCTCTTCAGGCCATAGCGGACCCGAATTTCGCGCCCTGACGTCAGGGTGGGGGGTCCGCGGCGACAAGAAGAGGATTGATCCCATGCGTAAACTGGCCGGTTCCACGCTCGCTCTCGCCCTTAGCCTTGGCGTCGCCGCCGCCGCCGACGCCAAGAGCGGCAACCGTCTTCCGCCGGCGACCTTCGTCGGCTCCGACGACGCTCCGACCGAACGATATGTGATCGGAGCGCTCGACCAGCTGAACATCTTCGTCTGGCGCAATGCCGATCTCGGCGCCAAGGTCCAGGTCCGTCCCGACGGCATGATCACGACTCCGCTGATCGCCGACCTGCAGGCGGCCGGAAAGACTCCGGCGCAGCTCGCCGACGACATCCGCCTGGCTCTGACCAAATATGTCGACGACCCCAGGGTCACGGTGATGGTCGAGAGCTTCCAGGGAAGCTTCAGCCAGCAGGTCCGGATCGTCGGGGCGACCGAGAAGCCCGCCTCGATTCCGTATCGCGCCAACATGACGCTGCTCGACGCGATGATCGCGGTGGGGGGCCTCTCCGAATATGCGGCGGGCAATCGCGCCCGGCTGATCCGCCACGACCGGGCGACCGGCACCCAGACCGAATATCAGCTCAAGATCGCCCGGCTGCTCAAGAAGGGCGACACCAGCGCCAATGTCCGGCTCGAGCCGGGCGACGTCATCATCATCCCGGAGAGCATGTTCTGAGGCGGCGACGCCGCTCTTCCGCACACCCACGCAAGGAACGCCAGGCTCGATGGACGGACTCTACGAACAGGTACGGATCGCGATCCACCAGGTGTGGCGGCGCCGCTGGCTGGCGCTGGGAGTCGCCTGGGGGCTGTGCCTGCTCGGCTGGCTCGCGATCGCGCTCATTCCCAACACCTACGAATCGAAGGCGCGGGTGTTCGTCCAGATGCAGTCGATCCTTCCCAACCAGGTCGGGATCACCGCCCAGGAGAGGGAAGGCGACCTCAACCGGGTCAAGCAGACCCTGACGTCGAGCGACAACCTCGCCAAGGTCGTCCGGCGCACCGAGCTCGCCACGCTCGTCGCCACCGACCGCGACCTCGCGGTCCAGGTGGCTGGGCTGAGGGAGGCGATCAAGGTCGTCGCCCAGCCCGACAACATGTTCGAGATCAGCGCCACGGCCAAGGTCTCGGGCTTCTCCAACCGCCAGAACGCCAAGCTGTCGGCGGCGATCGTCCAGGGGCTTCTCGACATCTTCGTCGAGACCAATCTGGCCGGCGACCGCGACGAGGCCAATCAGAGCCTCGCCTTCCTCGACGCCCAGCTCAAGGCGCGCGAGGCGCAGCTGCAGGAGGCCGAGCAGCGCCGGGTCGAGTTCGAGCAGCGCTATCTCGGGCTTCTCCCCGGCGAGGGCTCGATCGGCCAGCGGATGGGCGCCGCCCGCACCGAGCTGGCCGGGATCGAGCAGCAATTGATGCAGGCGCAAAGCTCGCTCGCCGCGCTTCGAACCCAGCTCGCCGCGACGCCCGCCTCGATGCCGATGATCGGCGGCGACAGCGGCGGCGGGGCGCGAAGCCAGATCGCCGCGCTCGAGAGCCAGCTCGCCCAGTCGGCGGCCCGGGGCTGGACCGATTCGCATCCCGACATGGTCGCATTGCGCAACCAGATCGCCCGGCTTCGCCCGCTCGCCGCCCGCGAGCCGGCCGGGGCGGGCACCATGCCCAACCCCAGCTGGGTGTCGCTCCGGGCGATGGTCGCCGAGAAGGAGGGGCAGGTGAACGCCGCCGCCTCGCGCAAGGCGCAGCTCCAGTCCGACCTCACCCAGCTCGGCGCCCGCCAGGCCTCCGAGCCCGGAGCCGCGGCGGAGCAGGAGCGGCTCAACCGCGACTATGAAGTTCTCAAGAAGCAATATGACAAATTGCTCGAGGATCGCGACCAGGTGCGCCTCAGGACCGACGTGCGGAGCCAGACCGACGCGGTCAAGTTCCGGCTGATCGATCCGCCGAGCCAGCCCCGGGTTCCGCTCACTCCGAACCGGCCGGTCCTGCTCACCCTGATCTTGTTCGTCGGCCTCGCCGCGGGCGCGGGGGCGGCGTTCGTCCTCGGCCAGATCCAGACCACTTTCCCGACGCAGACCCGGCTCGCCGACGCGACCGGGCTGCCGGTGCTCGGCTCGATCGGCGAGGTGTTCACCGAGGAGCGGAGGGCGAGGCACCGGCAGCGGCTGGTGTGGCTGGGCGGCGGAGCGGGGGCGCTGGGCGCGGCCTGGGCGGTGCTTCTGGCGGTCGAATTCTGGCAGCGCAGCACGGTGGCGTGAGGGACAGCGAGATGAACAAGCACAGCCCGCTCAGCCACAGCGGCTCGCTCCTGGAGCGGGCGGCGGAGCTTTACGGCTTCGGTAATGCTCCCGCCATTGCACCCAGCTCATCGCCGGAAACGGTCCGGGTTGAGCCCCAGCCCGAGCCTCAGCCGCGGGAGCGGGGCGAGGGGGCGGCCCGGAGCTTTCTTCCGGCCGTCACCGGAGCGAAGGCCGTAATCGACCGGGACTCGCTCCGCAGCCGGGGCTTCATCGTGCCGGACAGCCCGGCGGGCCCGCTCGCCGAGGAGTTCCGGATCGTCAAGCGCCAGCTCCTGCTCGGAATGGGCGCCGGAAGCTCGGTCGCCGCCGACAAGCGCCGGACGATCCTGGTCTGCTCGGCCCAGCCCGACGAGGGCAAGACCTTCTGCGCCGTCAACCTGGCCCTGTCGCTGGCCGGCGAGCGCGACATGGAGGTGCTTCTCGTCGACGCCGATTTCCCGAAGCCCGAAATTCTCGACCTGCTCGGAATCGAGGCGAAGGGGGCCGGCTTCGTCGATGCCCTCGCCGACCCGTCGCTCGATCCCGAGCGGCTCGTCATCCGGACCGACATCGGAAGCCTCTCGGTGCTTCCGGCCGGGCGCAACGAGAATGACGTTCCCGAGCTGCTCGGCTCGGAGCGGACCGCGCGGGTGCTCGAGCGATTGACCGAAGCCCGCCCCAAGCGGATCGTCCTGTTCGACTCGCCGCCGGCGCTGATGGCCTCCGCGGCCGCGGCGCTCGCGGCCCATGTCGGCCAGCTGGTGCTCGTCGTGCGTGCCGACCAAACCACCGAAGCGGATTTGAAGGAGGCCGCCGGCTTACTGTCCGGCTGCCCGCAGATCAGCCTGCTGCTCAACGGCACGGGCTTCGCGGCGACCGGCCGCCGATTCGGCTCCTATTATGGATATGGCCAATGAAAAAGCCTTTCTTTCAAGGCGCGCCGAGCCGTAGCTGGCTCGCCGTCGCAGCCGGAGCGAGCCTCAGCCTGCTCGCCGGAGCGGCCGCCGTCCAGGGCGAGCCGAGGACCAGCATCCACCCCTATCTGGAGGTCCAGCAGGTCGCGTCCGCGGAGTTCGGAGGCGAGGTGCTCACCTATACGGGGGTCGGCGGCGGAGTCGACGCCGCCATCGCCACCCGCCGCGTGCAGGCGACGATCAGCGTCAACTACCAGCACCGGATCGGCTGGAACGAGCGGCTCGAGGACGGCGACGTGATCAGCGGCCTCGCCGCGGTCCATGTCGACGCCGTCCCCGGGCTGCTCGCCTTCGACGCCGGAGCCATGGCGGCCCGGACCCATGCCGACATCCGGCTGCCGGTGCCGACCGCCAAGACCATCGACAGCTCCAACGTCGCCGAAATCTACAGCGCCTATGCCGGGCCGACTCTCAGCACCCGGGCCGGGCCGGTCGCGGTCAACGCCGCTTATCGCCTCGGCTACGTCAAGGTCGACGACCACAGCCTGGCCGGAGCGCTCCCGCCGGGAGCGCCGCGGATCGACCGCTATTCCAGCTCCACCGTCCACAATGCGACGATGAGCTTCGGAATGGCGCCGGGCCAGCTTCCGTTCGGATGGACCGTCGGCGCCGGCTACGTCCGCGAGGACATGAACCGGCTCGACTCGAATTTCGAGGGCAAATATGTCCGCGGCGACGTCGTCCTTCCGGTGTCGCCGACCCTCGCCGTCACCGGCGGAGTGGGCTACGAGACGATGAAGGGCTCGCAGCAGGATTATCTCCGCGACCCCGTCACCGGCCTCCCGGTGCTGAGCCCAAGCGGCAATTTGATCCCGGATCCCTCGAGGCCCCGGCTCAAGACGATCGACCATGACGGCGAGATGTGGGACGTCGGTCTGGTCTGGCGGCCGAGCCCCAGGACCGAGCTCCAGGCGCGCGGCGGCTGGCGCTACGGCGGCAAGAGCTTCACCGCCCTGCTCCAGCACAAGATCAACGACCATAGCGCGCTCAACGCCCAGGTCTATGACGGCATAAGCAGCTTCGGAAGGCTTTTAATAGCCGATCTCAATGGCTTGCCGACCAACTTTAAGGTTCCGTCGAACGGCCTGACCGGCGCCGGCTGCGTGTTCGGCAACGATCCGGCGACCGGCGCCTGCTTCGGCGACGCCTTCCAGTCGATCAGCAACTTCAACTTCCGCAACCGGGGCGCGACGATCCGCTATTCGGCCCAGCGCGGAGTTTGGACGATGGGCCTGGGCGCCGGCTACGCCAACCGCAAATATCTGGCTCCGGACAGCAATGTCTTCGCCCTCAACGGCATCACCGACCAGAGCTTCAGCCTCCAGGGCAGCCTCGGCCGCCGGCTGACCCGGACCTCCGGAATCGACCTGGACGGCTATGCCTCCTGGTTCGACAGCGGGCTCGCCGGCACCGATTCGAGCTTCGGAGCGGGGCTGACCGGCCGCTACTATCGCAACATCTTCCGCGACCGGCTCCAGGCGCAGATCGCCGCGGGCCTCTACACCACCCAGGCGGGGGATTTCGACGCAAGCTACGGCTCGATCCTCGTCGGCCTGCGCTACACCTTCTGAGGGACGGCAAAGATGTACGAACAAGTCTACGGCCTTTCCGAGCGTCCCTTCCAGCTCACGCCGGACGCGCGCTACTGGTATGAGAGCCGGACCCACAAGAAGGCGATGGCCTATCTCGGCTACGGCCTCGCCCAGGGCGAGGGCTTCATCGTCATCACCGGCGAGATCGGCGCCGGCAAGTCGACCCTCGCCGCCCACCTGCTGGCGACGATCGACCGCGAGCGGCTGAACGCGATCAGCCTGGTCTCGACCCAGGTCGAGGGCGACGACATGCTCCGACTCGCGGCGCAGGGGCTGGGCCTCGAGACCGGAGGCGTCATGAAGGCGCAATTGCTCGACCGGATCGAGCATCGGCTTCGCGAGGAGGCGGGGCGCGGCAAGCGCACCCTGCTGATCGTCGACGAGGCCCAGAACCTTCCCATCTCGGCTCTCGAAGAGCTGAGGATGCTCTCCAACTTCACCAGCCAGGGCCGTGCGCTCATTCAGATTTTCCTGCTCGGCCAGCCCGAGTTCCGGGACCGGGTGGCGAGCGACGACAGCCTCGAGCAGCTTCGCCAGAGGATCATCGCAAGCCACCATCTCGAGCCGATGGACGCCAATGAGGTCGAGCCCTATTCGGTCCACCGCCTCGCCGTGGCCGGCTGGAAGGGCCGCCCGGCGTTCGAGCCCGAAGCCTTCGCCTCGCTCTACCGCCATGCCGGAGGAGTGCCGCGCAAGCTCAACCAGCTCGCCACCCGGCTGCTCCTTTACGCCGGAGTCGAGCAGCTCGAGACGATCGGGGGCGCCGACGTCGACGCCGTCGCCGCCGACATGGCCGCCGACCGGCCGGCAAGCGCCTCGAAGCGCGTCCTGCCTCTGCGCCGGCCGGCCGCCGCCGAGCCCGAGCCCGAGGCCGATTCCTCGCTCGAGCGCCGGATCGCCGCCATCGAAGCCCGGATCGACGAGCAGGAAGCGGCCGTGCGCCGGGTCTTGACCGTGCTGCTGGACTGGGTCGAGAACGAGAGCCAGCCGCGCCGAAGCAATGCCGCTTAGGGATGTATTTCCCTCTCCCGCTTTTCGCGGGAGAGGAGGGGCCCGCCGCCGCAGGCGGTGGGAGGTGAGGGTCTTGCCGACTCAGTGCTACAGACCCTCACCTCCCAAGCCTCACGGCTTGGGCCCCTCCTCTCCCGTAAGGACGGGAGAGGGAAGGAATCGCTTGTGGAGGGCGTTCGGATGCTGAACGCCCTTTCCGTGGACGTCGAGGACTGGTTCCAGGTCGGGGCCTTCGAGTCGGTGATCCGGCGCGACCAGTGGGACGGGCTGGAGCAGAGGGTCGAGCGCAATGGGGCGGCCGTGCTCGACCTGTTCGCCGAGGCCGGGGTCAAGGCGACCTTCTTCACCTTGGGCTGGGTCGCCGAGCGCCACCCGGCGCTGATCCGCCGGGCCGCCGAGGCGGGCCATGAGATCGCAAGCCACGGCTGGGACCATAAAAGGGTCTTCACGCTCCGCGAGAAGGGCTTCCGGGCCGACCTTCGGCGGGCCCATGCCGCGATCGCCGAAGCGGCCGGAGTCGAGCCCAGGGGCTATAGGGCTCCGAGCTTCTCGATCGACGCCCGGACGCCCTGGGCGCACCGGATCCTCGCCGAGGAGGGCTATGCCTATTCGTCGAGCGTGGCTCCGATCGTCCACGACCATTATGGCTGGCGCGAGGCGCCGCGCTTCGCCCACCGGCCGATCGCCGGAAGCGAGCTGATCGAGCTTCCGGTGACCACGGTCGAGCTCGCCGGCCGTCGCATGGCCGCCGGCGGAGGCGGCTTCTTCCGGCTTCTGCCCTATCATTTCTCGAGCTGGGCGATCGACCGGGTCAACGAATCGGACGGCCGGCCGGCCGTCTTCTATTTCCATCCCTGGGAAATCGATCCGGGCCAGCCGCGGGTTTCCGGCGCTCCGCTCAAGTCGAGGCTCCGCCATTACAGCCGGCTTTCCGCGATGCGGCCCAAGCTTCTGAGATTGCTCAAATCCCACCATTGGGGGCGGACCGACGAAGTGGTCGAGCTCGAGCGGGGCCGGCTGTCGTGAACGCGCCCTTCGCAGCCGCCGGACTCGCCGTCCGGACCGCCGACCTTCGCGATCCGTCGGAGGCGCGGCGACTCGAATCCTTCGTCGTCGAGCATCCGGGCGGGCAGGTCTTCCACCGGCCGGCCTGGAGCCGGGCCGTCGAGACCGGCTGCCGCCAGCGCTCTCATTACCTCGCCTGCGAGGACGGCGCCGGCCGGCTTCGGGGCCTTCTTCCGCTCACCGAGATCCGGTCGCCCCTGTTCGGCAATTCGATGGTCTCGGCCGGCTTCGGGGTCGGCGGCGGCATCCTCGCCGACGGCGAGGCCGCCGCCTCCGCCCTCGCTCAATCCGCCTGGGCGCTCGCCCAGTCGCTCGGCTGCCCGGAGGTCGAGCTTCGCGGAGGCCCGGCTCCGGGCCCGGAATGGCGGGTCCGGGACGGGCTCTACGCCAATTTCGAGGCCGATCTGCCGGAAGGCGACGAGGCGATCCTGAAGTCGATCAAGAGGCACCAGCGCGCCGAGGTGCGCCGGGCCATGGGCTTCGGGCTCGACTGCCGGAGCGGCCGGGACGCCGCCGATCTCGATTCCCATTACCGGGTCTATTCCGACTCGGTCCGCAACCTCGGCACCCCGGTCTTCCCGCGCGCCTTGTTCGAGGCGATGGTCGCGGAGCTCGGCGAGGATTGCGACATCCTCACCGTCTCGAAGGACGGCCGGCCGCTGTCGAGCGTGCTCAGCTTCTATCACAAGGGCGTCGTCCACCCTTATTGGGGCGGAGGAACGGCCGAGGCGCGCCGGTGGCGGGCCAACGAGGCCATGTATTACGAGGTGATGCGCCGGGCCGCCCGGCGCGGCTGCACCCGCTTCGATTTCGGCCGATCGAAGGTCGGAACCGGAGCCTATGCGTTCAAGAAGAATTGGGGGTTCGAGCCGAGGCCGCTCGCTTATTCGGTGCGGTCCGACGGAGCGCCGCGCTCGGTCAACCCGCTCGATCCCAAATACCGGCTCCAGGTCGCCTTGTGGAAGAAGCTGCCGCTGAGGCTCGCCAACTGGATCGGGCCGCTTATCGCTCGCGGGCTGGGCTGATGGCCGAGCTTCTGTTCCTCGCCCACCGGATTCCCTTCCCGCCCGACCGGGGCGACAAGATCCGCTCGTTCCACGAGCTTCGCCACCTGGCGCGGCTGGGGCGGGTCCATCTCGCCTGCTTCGCCGACGACGAGGCGGACCGCGCGCATCTCGCCGGACTTCGCGAAGCGCTCGGCCCGGCCCTGGGCGAGGCCCATGTCGAGGTCCGGCGGACTTCGAGGCTGGCCGCCGGAGCGCGCGCTTTGGTCGCCGGCCGGCCGGTGTCGCTCGCCGCCTTCGACAGCGCGGAGCTTCGAGGCTTCGTCGAGCGGCTACTCGGAACGGGGCGGATCGCAACGATCTTCGCCTTTTCCGGCCAGATGGCGCAATTCGTCCCCGAGGACGCCCGGGCCCGCTTCGTCATGGATTTCGGCGACGTCGATTCGGCCAAGTTCGAATCCTATGCGGCGGAAGGGGGGATGCTGGCGCCGGTCCACCGCCGCGAGGGCAGGATGCTCGCCGATTTCGAGCGGCGGGTCGCGGAGCGGGCCGACGTCAGCCTGTTCGTCAGCGAGGCGGAAGCCGCCTTGTTCCGGGCGAGGAGCGGCCTTGCCGGAGCGGACGTGCGTGCGCTTCAGAACGGAGTCGACCTGGATTATTACGATCCGGGCGCGGACTTCCTTCCCCTCTCCCGTCCTTACGGGAGAGGAGGGGCCCGCCGCGACGCGGTGGGAGGTGAGGGTCTTGCCGAGTCCGGCGTACAGACCCTCACCCCCCAAGCCTTCGGCTTGGGTCCCCCCTCTCCCGTAAGGACGGGAGAGGAAGACCGGGACGCCCTCTCTCACAGCCCGTCTCCCCTGATCGTCTTCACCGGCCAGATGGATTATTCGCCCAATATCGACGCGGTGCGCTGGTTCGCGGCCGAGGTCATGCCGCTCCTGCCCGGGGCGCGATTCGCGATCGTCGGGCGCAAGCCGCCCGAATCGGTCCGGCGGCTCGCCGGGCCGAGGATCCTCGTCACCGGCGCGGTTCCGGACGTCCGGTCCTGGCTGGCCGCCGCCGACGTGGTCGCGGCCCCGCTTCGGATCGCGCGCGGGATCCAGAACAAGGTGCTGGAGGCGATGGCCATGGCGCGGCCGGTGGTGGCGTCTCCGGCCGCCTTCGAGGGGATCGAGGCCGAGCCCGGCCGCGACCTTCTGGTCGCCGACGGCCCGGCCGCCCAGGCCGAGGCGATTAGCGGGCTTCTCGGCGACCCGGCCAGCGCCCGGGAGATCGGCCGGGCCGCGCGAAGGCGGATGGAGCAGGCCTATCGCTGGGAGGCCCGGCTGGCGCCGCTCGCCCAGATCGCCGGAGTCGCCGAGCGTCGGTCGGCGGCATGACGGCGGTCCTTCCGATCGAGCGGGCCGGGCCCGCCGCCGCGACCTGGCGCTCGCACCTCGTCGCGCTGGCGGCGTCGATGGCGGCGATCCTCGCCTTGTTCGCCCGCGACTCCATCGAGATCGTTGAGATCTGGCTGACAAGGGTGACCTTCAACCATTGCCTGCTGGTGGTCCCGATCATCGCCTGGCTGGTCGTCCAGCGGCTTCCGGAGATCAAGGGCCTGGCGCCGCGGGCCTGGGCGCCCGGCCTCGCTTTGGTCGCCCTCGGCGGCGGCGCCTGGCTGCTCGGCGAGGCGGGGGGCCTGGCCTTGCTGAGGCATTTCGGGCTGGTCGTCATGCTCCAGGGCGCGGCGATCGCCTGCCTCGGCAAGGCGGTGTCGAGAGGCCTCGCCTTTCCGATCTTCTACGCCTTGTTCCTGGTCCCGTTCGGGGAGGAGCTGGTTGCGCCGATGCAGAGCCTGACCGCCAGGATGACCATGGCCATGCTCGCTTTGGCCGGGATTCCGGCGCATATCGACGGGATCTTCATCTCGACTCCGACCGGGCTGTTCCGGGTCGCCGAGGCCTGCTCGGGGGTCCGGTTCCTGGTGGCGATGGCGGCGCTCTCGGCGCTGGTCGCGAACCTGTGCTTCCGGTCGACGATTCGACGGGCCGCCTTCGTCGCCGGGGCGCTGGCGATTTCGGTGCTCGCCAACGGAATCCGGGCCTTCGCGACGATCTGGGTCGCCCACCTCACCGACAATGAGGTGGCCGGCGGCTTCGACCATATCGTTTATGGCTGGGTGTTCTTCGCTGTCGTCATCGCGCTGATCATGGGCGCGGGCTGGCGCTTCTTCGACCGGAGGCCGACCGATCCCTGGTTCGATCCGGCGCGGCTCCAGCCGGCCGGGGCGAGGGCGGGCCACCCGGCCCGGGCGTGGCAGCTGGCGGCCGGAGCGGTCGCTCTCGCCGCCGCGGCTCCGCTGTGGACCGGAGCGGTGGCGGCGGCCGGCACCCGGCCGGTGCCGGCCTTCGGGCTTCCCGAGGTCGAGGGCTGGGCCCGGCTTGCCCCGGAGGGCGACTGGAAGCCGCATTTCAACGGCGCCGACCGGATCGCCCTCGGCCGCTATCTCGGCCCGAACGGGCAGCGGGTCGACCTCGCAATCATCGTCTATGCGCGCCAGTCGGAAGGGCGCGAGCTGGTCGGCTACGGGCAGGGGGCGGCCGATCCGGACGGGCCCTGGTCGTGGACCGCGGACATTCCGGGGCCGGCGGGCGGCCGGGCCGAGCGGATCGGGTCGCGCGGCCGGGCCCGCGAGGTGGTGAGCTTCTACCGGGTCGGATCGGTGCTCACCGGGAGCACGGCGCGGGTCAAGCTCGAGACGGTCCGGACGAGGCTGCTCGGGGGGGCGCAGCGGGCGGTGGCGGTCCTGGTCGCCGCCGACGCTCCGGCCGACGGGATCAGCCCGCGGCCGGCGATCGATTCCTTCCTGAAGGCGCTCGGACCGATCGAGCCGCTTGCCGACCGGGCCGCGGGGCTGGCAGGGACCAGCTGATGTGCGGCATTGCCGGCCTCTTCTATGTCAGCGTCCCCAAGCCGGTCGATCCGGGGCGGGTGCGGGCGATGGCGGATTCGCTGGCGCATCGCGGGCCGGACGGGAGCGGCGTGTGGACGGCTCCGGGAATCGGGCTGGGCCACCGGCGGCTGTCGATCATCGACCTCGCCACCGGCGACCAGCCGATGCGCTCGGCCGACGGCGAGCTGGCGCTGAGCTATAATGGCGAGATCTACAATTTCCGGGAGGTGAGGGGGGAGCTCGAGGCGCTCGGCCATTCGTTCCGGACCGAGAGCGACACCGAGGTGGTGCTGGCCGGCTGGAGGCAATGGGGGCCGGGCTGCCTCGCCCGGTTCAACGGCATGTTCGCCTTCGCGCTCTACGACCGGGACTCGGACTCGCTGTTCCTCGCCCGCGACCGGCTCGGAGTGAAGCCGCTCTACTGGGCGACCCTACCCGACGACGCTCTGGTCTTCGCCTCGGAGCTGAAGGGGCTGCTCGCGCATCCGCTGCTCAGGCGGGCGCCGAGCCGGAGCGCGGTCGACGATTATCTGGCATTGGGCTACGTGCCCGACGATAACTGCATGGTCGAGGGGGTGAGGAAGCTCGCCGCCGGCCATTATCTCCTGGTCCGGCGGGGCAAGGCGGTTCCCGAGCCGGTGCGCTGGTGGGACGTCGACTTCTCCAACCCGTCGAGCGCCCCGGCGGCGGCTCTGGAGGAGGAGCTGGCCGACCGGCTGCGGGAGGCGGTCCGCTCGCGGATGGTCGCCGACGTCCCGCTCGGAGCCTTCCTGTCGGGCGGGGTCGACAGCTCGGCGGTGGTGGCGCTGATGGCCGAGGCGAGCCGATCGGCGGTCGAGACCTGCTCGATCGGATTCGAGGAAGCGGGCCATGACGAGTCGAAATGGGCGGCCCTGGTCGCCGGGCGCTTCGCCACCCGCCACCGCAGCCGCACTGTCGCGGCCGGCGATTTCGGGCTGATCGACACTCTCGCCGACTCGTTCGACGAGCCCTTCGCCGACGCCTCCGCGCTCGCCACCTACCGGGTCTGCGAGCTCGCCCGCGAGACGGTCAAGGTGGCGCTGTCCGGCGACGGCGCCGACGAAGCCTTCGCCGGCTACCGCCGCTACCGGATGTTCGCCGCCGAGGAGCGGGTGAGGGGGCTACTGCCGGGCCCGGCGCGCAACGCTTTGGGAGCGATCGGCAACCTCTATCCCAAGCTCGACTGGGCGCCCCGCTTCCTTCGCGCCAAGACCACCCTGCAGGCCATCGGCCGAGGCTCCGGCCAGGCCTATGCGGACGCGGTCGGAGTCACTTCCCAGCCCATAAGATCAAGCCTTTACACCGGGATGTTCAAGCGCCTTCTCGACGGCCACCGGGCCGAGACCCGCTATGTCGAGGCGATGGCGAACGCTCCCGCGGGGGATTCCTTATCGAGGGCCCAATATGCCGACCTCAAGATCTGGCTGCCCGGCGACATCCTCACCAAGGTCGACCGGACCAGCATGGCGGTGAGCCTCGAGGCGCGCGAGCCTCTGCTCGACCACCGGCTGGTCGAGTTCGCGGCCCGGCTTCCCGCCGGAATGCGGCTTCGCGGCGGCTCCGGCAAATGGCTGATGAAGCGGGCGCTTCGCCGCTACCTTCCCGACGAGGTGCTGAACCGGACCAAGATGGGCTTCGTCACCCCGGTCAGCGCCTGGTTCCGCGGGCCGCTGGCCGGCGAGGCGGCCGGAATCGCCCACAGCCCGGCTTTGACCGAGCTCGGCTGGTTCGATTCCGCGGCGATCGCCCGGCTCGCCTCGGCCCACCGCTCCGGGCGGGAGGAGCATGGCCGGCTGCTCTGGCAGCTGCTGATGCTCGACAAGTCGCTCCAGAGGCTGTTCGGATTCGGCGCGGGCGTGAGGAAGGCGGGCTGATCCTTCGATACGGCGTTTCGACTTCGCTCAACGCCTACTCAGGATGAGCGAGAAGCCCGCGCTCATCCTGAGTAGCGGCTGAGCTTGGCGAAGCCGCGTATCGCAGGACCGGCTCAGGACGAACGGTCAGGGATAGACCGCCTCGACGAAATACAGGCCGTGCGGCGGGGCGTTGAGGCCCAAAGCGGCCCGGTCCCGGGCCTCGAGCGCGGCCTTGAGGTCGCCGGAGCTCCACTTGCCGCGCCCGACCAGCTGCAGGCAGCCGACCATCGACCGGACCTGGTGGTGGAGGAAGGAGCGCGCCGCCGCCTCGACCAGGATGAGGTCGCCCTCGCGCCGGACGTCGAGCCGGTCGAGAGTCTTGACCGGGCTTTCGGACTGGCAATGGGCCGATCGGAAGGTGGTGAAATCGTGGCTTCCGACAAGGAGCCGGGCGGCCTCGCCCATCGCTTCCGAATCGAGAGCGACCCCGACCTGCCAGGCCCGCCCGGAGTCCAGCGCGAGCGGAGCCCGGCGGTTGACGATCCGGTAGCGGTAGCGCCGGCCGGTGCAGCTGAAGCGGGCGTGCCAGTCGCCGTCGACGATCCGAGCGGCGAGGATCGCCACGGGCCGCGGCCGAAGCCGGGCGTTCAGCCCCTCGGCCAGGCGGAAGGGCGTTATCGGCCGCTCGATATCGACATGGGCGGCCATCGCCAGGGCATGGACTCCGGCGTCGGTCCGGCCGGCGGCGTGGACCGTCGCGGGTTCGCCGGTGATCGCCTCGGCCGCCTCCTCGATCGCCTGCTGGACCGAGGGTCCGTGCGACTGGCGCTGCCAGCCCATGAACGGGCCGCCATCATATTCGACGATGAGCCGGAAGCGGGTCACCCCAGCTTCGTTCCGGCGGGGATCGCGAAGCCCCGAAGAAGGTCGGCGGCGGCCATCGGCGCCCGGCCGGAGCGCTGGACGAGGGTCGGCAGGAGCACGCCCTTCGAGCAGGCGATGGCGAGCCGGTCGTCGAGCACGGTCCCGGGCTCGCCCTCGCCCTCGGCCGGATCGGCGGCGAGGATCCGGATCCGCTCGCCGCCGGCCTCGAACCAGGCGCCCGGCCAGGGGTTGAAGGCCCGGACCTGGCGCTCGACCTCGACCGCGGTCCGGGCGAAGTCGAGCCGAGCTTCCGACTTGTCGATCTTGGGCGCGTAGGTCGCCCTCTCGTCGGGCTGGGGGCAGGGCTTGATCTCGTAATAGCGGTCGAGCACCTCGAGCATCCATTCGGCTCCGGTCCGGGCGAGCTCCTCGCTGAGCTCGCCGGCGGTCTTGCGGTCGATCGGAGTTCCGCTCACCGCCATCATCGGCCCGGTGTCGAGCCCGGCCGCCATCTTCATGATCGTCACGCCCGTCATCCGGTCGCCGGCGAGGATGGCGCGCTGGATCGGCGCCGCCCCGCGCCAGCGCGGAAGGCGCGAGGCGTGGACGTTGAGGCAGCCCCGGCGCGGCGCGGCGAGGATCGCGGGCGGCAGGATCAGCCCGTAGGCTGCGACCACGGCGGCGTCGGTCCTGAGCGCGGCGAAGTCGCTTTGCGCCTCCTCGCTCCTGAGCGAAAGCGGAGCGCGGACCTCGATCCCGGCCCGCTCCGCCGCCTGCTGGACTGGGGAGGGGCGAAGCGCCTTGCCTCGGCCGGCGGGACGCGGCGGCTGCGTGTAGACGGCGGCGACGTCGTGCCCGGCGCCGATCAGCGCCTCCAGCGTCGGAACGGCGAAATCGGGGGTTCCCATGAAGACGATGCGCATGGGCCGTCATTGCGAGGAGCGAAGCGACGAAGCAATCCAGTTCTGCTTCAGGCGCCGCGCTGGATTGCTTCGCTACGCTCGCAATGACGGAGGAGGGACGCTACCTACCCCGAATGGCCTCTCCCGAGATCGACGCCCTGACCCAGGCGCTGGCGCGGCTTCCCGGCCTCGGGCCGCGCTCGGCCCGACGCGCGGTGCTCCACCTGATGAAGAAGCGCGAGACGGCGCTCGCCCCGCTTCTCAAGGCGCTCGAGCGGGTCAACGACAACCTCTCGGTCTGCTCGGCCTGCGGCAATGTCGACACCGCCGACCCGTGCAGCGTCTGCTCCGATCCGCGCCGCGACGACCGACTGCTCTGCGTCGTCGAGGAAGTGTCCGACCTGTGGGCGCTCGACCGCTCGAGGCTCTTCCCCGGCCGATTCCACGTCCTCGGCGGCCGCCTCTCCGCGCTCGAGGGGGTGAGGCCCGAGGACCTCAGCATCGACAAATTGCTGGGCCGACTCGGCAGGGGCGGAATCGACGAGGTCGTTCTGGCGATGAACGCCACGCTCGAGGGCCAGACCACCGCGCATTATCTCGCCGAGCGGCTCGAATCCTTCCCGATCCGGCTCACCCAGCTCGCCCACGGCCTCCCCGTCGGAGGCGAGCTCGACTTTCTCGACGAGGGCACCCTGGCCCAGGCGCTGAGGGCGAGGCGGCCGGTGGCCTGACCGCGTCATCCCGGCGAAAGCCGGGGCCTCAGGTCGAAAAAGGCTCTGCGGGTCTGCCCGAGGTCCCGGCTTTCGCCGGGATGACGGGGGTCAGCGGTAGCTCACCACCTCATATTCGATCCCGTCCGGATCGAAGAAGTAGAAGCGGCGGCCCGGCTCGTAGTCGCCGTGGGAGAAGGGGACCAAGCCGGCGGCGAGGACCCGTTCCTCGGTGCCGTCGAGATCGTCCACCTCCACTCCGATATGGTTGAGCGGGCGGCCCTTGGCGAACCGGTGGTCGGGGGAATAGGTCCTGGCCGGATCGGTATAGACCGCGACATAATGATCGTCGGTGCCGACGTGGATCGTGCGCCCGCCTTTCTGGGCCGGCCCCTGCCAGCGAATCTTCCAGCCGAACACCGATTCCATCAGCTTCGCGGCCCGCTCCGGGTCGCTGACGGTCACGTTGACATGTTCGATCCTCGGTAGAGCCATGGCGAAATCCTCCTTTGGAAACGTGCCTCGGTTGCGAGTCGTACGACCTCAAGCTAAGTTGAGGTCAAGCTTTCCTTTGCGGACCTGGAGAAAATGGCCCTGCCGGCGCTTCTGACCATCGGCGAGCTGGCCCGGCGAACCGGGCTCAGCGTCTCGGCGATCCGGTTCTACGAGGCGCGCGGGCTGGTCGCCTCGATCCGGACCTCCGGCAACCAGCGGCGCTTCCTTCGCTCCGACATCCGCCGCCTCTCCTTCGCGCTGATCGCGCAGCGCTGCGGGCTAACCCTGGCCGAGATCGAGAGGGAGATTGCGGGCCTTCCGAACGGCCGGGCGCCCACCCGATCGGACTGGCTGGCGATCAGCGAGCGCCTCCGCTCCACCCTGGACGAGCGGATCGCGATGCTCGAGCGGACCCGCGACCGGCTCGCCGGCTGCATCGGCTGCGGCTGCCTGTCGCTGGACACCTGCGCCCTCTACAATCCGGAAGACCGCGCCGCCCGGGCCGGGCCGGGCCCGCGCTTCCTGCTCGCCGACGGGCCCTAACCGTCATTGCGAGCGTAGCGAAGCAATCCAGCCCTGAGCCGGCGACGCACCTGGATTGCCGCGTCGCTGCGCTCCTCGCAATGACGGGTCACACCTTCCGGCCGAGCGCCTTCATCGCGTCGTCCAGGCCTTCGAGAGTCAGCGGGAACATGCGCTCGTGCATGAGCTCGCGGATCATCCGGGTGGACTGGCTGTAGCCCCAATATTTCTCCGGCGTCGGGTTGAGCCAGGCCGAGCTCGGGTAGGTGGCGACGAGGCGCTGCATCCAGACCGCTCCCGCCTCCTCGTTGTAATGCTCGACCGAGCCGCCGGGATGGCTGACCTCGTAGGGGCTCATCGAGGCGTCGCCGACGAACACCATCTTCCAGTCGTGGCCGAACTTGTGGAGCACGTCCCAGGTCGGGGTTCGCTCGGCGAAGCGGCGGCGATTGTCCTTCCACAGGCTCTCATAGGGGCAATTGTGGAAGTAGAAGAATTCGAGATTCTTGAACTCCGAATGGGCGGCGGAGAAGAGCTCCTCGCAGACCTTGACGTGAGGATCCATCGAGCCGCCGACGTCGAGCAGGAGAAGCAATTTCACCGCATTGTGCCGCTCCGGGCGGAAGCGGATGTCGAGCCAGCCCTTGCGCGCGGTTCCGTCGATCGTCTCGTCGAGGTCGAGCTCGTCGGCCGCGCCTTCGCGGGCGAAGCGGCGGAGTCGGCGAAGCGCCACCTTGATGTTGCGGGTGCCGAGCTCGACCTGGCTGTCGAGGTTCCGGAACTCGCGCTTGTCCCAGACCTTGATCGCGCTCCGGTTGCGGCCGCCCTCCTGGCCGATCCTTATCCCTTCCGGATTGTAGCCATAGGCGCCGAACGGCGAGGTTCCGGCGGTTCCGATCCACTTGTTGCCGCCCTGGTGCCGCTCCTTCTGCTCCTCGAGCCTTTGCTTCAGGGCCGCCATGATCTCTTCCCAGGAGCCGAGCGCCTTGATCTTCTCCATCTCCTCCGGGCTGAGATAGAGCTCGGCGACCTTCTTCAGCCATTCCTCGGGGATCGGCGCCGAATCCGGGCCGTAATCCGCCTCGAGGCCCCTGAAGACCTTGCCGAACACCTGGTCGAAGCGGTCGAGAAGGCCCTCGTCCTTCACGAAGACGGCCCGGGCGAGATAGTAGAATTCCTCCGGGCTGGTCCGGATGATGTCGGAATCGAGCGCTTCCAGAAGGACGAGATGCTCCTTCATCGAGGCGCCTATGCCCGCGGCTCGAAGCTCGTCGACGAAGGAGAAGAACATGGCGGTTCCTGTACCGAGGTCACCGCTTCCCGTCATGCTGAACTTGTTTCAGCATCCAGGATGGAGCTGCGGTGCGGGTGGAGGCCTGAACCCGAAACAAGTTCAGCGTGACGGCTGTGCCGGTTCGGCCCCAGGCGCATAGTTAACGCGCTTTCAACCAATTCCGCTTACGCCGTCATCGCGAAACAAAAGGCAGGGGCGGCACGTGGCGAGTTCGGCGATCGAGGAAGCGGACGGAAATTCGATCAACATCGTCGCCCGCAATTGCGGCGCCCTGGCGATCGAGTGCAGCGACGTCTCCGGCTATGTCGCCGGAGTCTCGGAGCGGATCTCGTCCAACCTTCGGACCCTCGATTCGCTCGAGGAGGTGACCAGCCGGCTGCTTCTCGACCAGGCCCGGGTCGCCGAATCGACCGACGAGGCCCGGATCCTCGCCGAGCAGGCGCGCGAGCGCCTGTCGGAAGGGCGGGCGGCGATCGAGGACACCATCTCCATCTTCTCCGGCCTCACCGACCTCGTCGTCCAATTGGGCGAGCGGATGACCGGCTTCGCCGAGGCGATGAGCCGGGTCCAGAACGTCTCGTCGAGCATCGAGCGGATCGCCTACCGGACCAACATGCTGGCTCTGAACGCGACCATCGAGGCGGCCCGGGCGGGGGAGGCGGGGCGCTCGTTCGCGGTCGTCGCCGCGGAAGTGAAGAAGCTCGCCCAGGAGACCAGGACCGCGACCAGCGAGATCACCGGAACCATCGCCTCGCTGACCCGCGAGGCCGAGGCGGTGACCTCCGAGATCGAGACCGGGGTCGGCCGCAGCCGGGTCGCCCGGGGCGGCTTCGCGACGATCACCGAGACGGTCCGCCAGGTCGCCGACATCGTCGCCCTGGTCGACCGCCAGACCGACGGGATCGCCCAGTCGACCGGGCTCATCCAGCAGAGCGTGGACCGGGTCAAATCCGGCCTTTCGAGCTTCGCCGCCGACGCCCGCGACAATGGCGGCCAGCTCCACCGCGCCCAGGAGCGGCTCGCCCAGCTCGAGCAATTGTCGGGCGACATGCTCGACCGGCTGGCGAGCTGCGGCGTTCGGATCGACGACACGACGTTCGTCGAGCGCGCCCAGCAGGCCAAGGACGAGGTTTCATCGCTGATCGAGGCCGCCATCGCCCGCGGCGAGATCGGCGTGGAGGCGGTGTTCGACACCCGCTACGTGCCGATGCCCGGAACCGACCCGGTCCAGTACAGCACGAGATTCTGCGACTTCGCCGACCTCCATGTCCGGCCGATCCTCGACCGGCTGAAGGACATGGACCCGCGCCACATCGGCTGCGTGATGAGCGACATCAACGGCTACCTGCCCACCCATATCAGCGAGCGCTCGCAGCGGCAGAGCGACGATCCCGCCTGGAACGCCAAATTCTGCCGCAACCGCCGCAACTTCATCGACGACGCCACCCGCCGCGCGATCGAGAGCGACAAGGAGGCGATGCTGGTCACCTACCGGATGAACCTCGGCGAGGGCCGCTACCTCCCCGTCAAGAACGTCTTCGTCCCGCTCTACATCCAGGGCCGCCGCTGGGGCAATTTCGAGCTCGCCTACCGCGACGAGGCGATGCGGATCTGACCCCCCTCTCCCCGACCCTCTCCCCTGAAGGGGCGAGGGGGCACGGTGAACCCCTCTCCCCTTCAGGGGAGAGGCCGGGAGAGGGGACCTTCCCTCCAAACCGATGAACCACCTAGCCAAATTCCGCTAAATCCCGTAAGCAGCCGCTCTGCGGGGGAAGTGTCGCGTGCGGGACAAGAACCTGATCGAGCGGGCGAAGGGGATGCGTCGCGAAATGACGGCGCCGGAGCGGCGGCTCTGGCATGCTTTGCGGGCCAGGCGGCTCGACGGCGCGAAGTTTCGCCGCCAGGTCGTGATCGACCGCTACATCGCGGATTTCGCCTGCCGGATTCCCTCGATGCTGGTTGTCGAGGTGGACGGAGCGACTCATTCGGACCGCCGGCGCTACGATGCCAGGCGGACCGCATTCCTCGAAGGTCGCGGCTACCGGGTGCTGAGGTTCACCAATGACGAAGTGATGTCGAACCTCGAGGGTGTGCTGACGGTGATCGCGGAGGCTCTGACTTCCCCTCTCCCCGACCCTCTCCCCTGAAGGGGAGAGGGAGCGCGCAAACGCCTCTCCCCTTCAGGGGAGAGGCCGGGAGAGGGGGAGTTCGGCCTAGCTCCCCGGCCGCCTCGACATGAAGGCCAGGCGCTCGAACAGCATCACGTCCTGCTCGTTCTTGAGGAGGGCGCCGTGGAGGGGCGGGATCGCCCTGGAAGGGTCGCGGGACTGGAGGATTTCGAGCGGCAGGTCCTCGTGGAGGAGCAATTTGAGCCAGTCGATCAGCTCGCTGGTCGACGGCTTCTTCTTGAGGCCGGGCACCTCGCGGACCTGGTAGAAGATGTCCATCGCCTTCGAGACCAGGATCTTCTGGATGCCCGGGAAATGGACGTCGACGATCGCCTGCATCGTCTCGCGGTCGGGGAACTTGATGTAGTGGAAGAAGCAGCGGCGCAAAAAGGCGTCGGGAAGCTCCTTCTCGTTGTTCGAGGTGATGACGACGATCGGCCGCTCCGCCGCCTTCACCGTCTCCCTGGTCTCGTAGACGTGGAACTCCATCCGGTCGAGCTCCTGGAGGAGGTCGTTGGGGAACTCGATGTCGGCCTTGTCGATCTCGTCGATGAGCAGCACCATGGGATGGTCCGACTCGAAGGCCTGCCACAGGACCCCCTTGACGATATAGTTCTCGATGCTCCGGACGCGCTCGTCGCCCAGTT
>DASVUZ010000054.1:0-40933 GCA_036386795.1 Allosphingosinicella sp. | reverse complement strand
ACGGCTGGTGGAACGAGCAGATGAAAACCGATCGCGCCTTCGTTACCGCACTCAAGCACATCGTCAAGGGCAACGTCCTCGCGATGATCGAGATATTGAAGCGGCGGCCCGACGCCATCTTCATCCAGTCGGAAAGCTCCGAATATTTCCACGCCGACAGCCCGCCCGCGATCCACAAGGCGGAGCTGATGAACTCCCGCCGCTTTCTCAGCCTCGACCTCAATTACGGCCGCCGCGTCGACAGCGAGATGTACGAATATCTCCTGGACAACGGGATGACCCGCGAGGAGTACCACTTCTTCCTCAACCACCGGCTGAAGCAGCACTGTATCCTCGGCAACGATTATTACATGACCAACGAGCATCGCGTTTTCGCGGACGGCCATACCGAAAGCTCGGGCGAGGTGTTCGGATACAGCGAGATCACTCGGCAATATTACAACCGCTACCGCCTTCCGGTCATGCACACCGAGACCAATTTGCGCGAAGGCCCGAAGGGAGACGAGGCGGTCCACTGGCTCTGGAAGGAATGGGCGAACGTGCTCAGGATCCGCAACGTCGGAATCCCGACGGTCGGCTTCACCTGGTATTCGCTGACCGACCAGGTCGACTGGGACACCGCGCTCAGGCAGCAGAACGGCAACGTCAACCCGCTCGGCCTCTACGATCTCGACCGCAACATCCGCAACGTCGGCACCGCCTACAAGAAGCTGATCTCCGACTGGCGCGACGTCCTTCCGGCGTCGAGCCTGTGCCTGTCGGTTCCGATCGTCTCCCCGGCCCACACCGACCGCCCCTTCGCCAGGGAGCAGCGCGGCGAGGCGGCCAAGCATCTGAAGGGCTTCGTCACCGAGCCCGCCAACCCGGAGAATGCGGAATGATCCCCTCCGTCATCCCGGCGAAAGCCGGGACCCAGGAACGCCGCCTTGCGGTTCCGGGCATCTGCGTGTTCATGGGTCCCGGCCTTCGCCGGGATGACGTGCTATGAAGATCGGGAAGATCGAGACCTTCTACGTGCCGCCGCGCTGGCTGTTCGTGCGAGTCGAGGCCGACGAAGGCGCCGTCGGCTGGGGCGAGGCGAGCCTCGAAGGCCATGCCGAGGCGGTCGACGGCGCCTTCGCCTCGCTTCGCGACCGCTTCCTCGGCCACGATCCCTACCGGATCGAGGACGTCTTCCAGATCGGCTATCGCGGCGGCTTCTACCGCGGCGGCCCGGTCCTGATGTCGGCGCTCGCCGGGCTCGAGCAGGCCCTGTGGGACCTGAAGGGCAGGGCGCTCGGCCTTCCCGCCTGGGAGATGATGGGCGGCCGGGTCCGCGACAAGGTGCGCGCCTACGCCTGGATCGGCGGCGACCGCCCGGACGAGATCGGCGAGGCCGCCGCCGCCCGCCGCTCCCAGGGCTTTTCCGCGGTGAAGATGAACGCGACCGCCGAGATGGACTGGATGGGCACTCCCAAGGCGTTCGACGAGGTCGTCGCCCGGGTCGAGGCCGCCCAGGCCGCGGGCATGGACGTCGGCCTCGACTTCCACGGCCGGGTCCACCGGCCGATGGCCAAGCAGCTCGCCAGGGCGCTCGAGCCGCTCGGCCTCCTCTTCATCGAGGAGCCCCTGCTGTCGGAGAATCCGGAAGGGCTTGCGCAATTCGCCCAGCTCGTCTCGACTCCGATCGCGCTCGGCGAGCGGCTCCATTCGCGCTGGGACTTCAAGCCCTTCTTCGAGGCCGGGGCGGTCGACATCGTCCAGCCCGACCTCAGCCATTGCGGAGGCATATTGGAGGGCCGCCGGATCGCCGCCATGGCCGAGGCCTATGACGTCGCCGTCGCTCCCCATTGCCCGCTCGGCCCGCTCGCTCTGGCCGCCTGCCTCCAGGTCGCCGCGACCGCGCCCAATGTCGCCCTCCAGGAGATGTCGCTCGGGATCCACTACAATGTCGGCGGCGACCTCTACACCTTCGTCGCCGATTCTGCGCCGATCACCGCCGTCGACGGCTGGCTGCCGGTGCCGAAGGGGCCGGGCCTCGGGATCGAGATCGACGAATCCGCCGTGCGCGAGGCCGACAGGGACCGCCACCGCTGGCGCAACCCGATCTGGCGCCTCCCCGACGGAAGCTTCGCCGAATGGTAGGCCCTGCCTAAGCGGGAAAGCCGTCACCCCGGACTTGGCATCGTCGACGGGGAGGAAGGTGGATGCCGGATCAAGTCCGGCATGACGGCTACCGGGAACGGCGGCTCGTCGAAGCTTCTGGCCTTGCGCCTGTGGAGGAGAGTCCGAAGTCTCAGGGCGGCATAAGAGGAAAGCCGTCGTCACCCCGGACTTGATCCGGGGTCCACCTTCTTAAGGCATTGTCGACGGGGCGGAAGGTGGATGCCGGACCAGGTCCGGCATGACGGCTACCGGAACGGCGGCTCGTCGAAGCTTCTGGCCTTGCGCCTGTGGCGGAGAGTCCGAAGTCTCAGGGCGGTGCAAGAGGAAAGCCGTCGTCACCCCGGACTTGATCCGGGGTCCACCTTCTTAAGGCATCGTCGACGGGGCGGAAGGTGGATGCCGGATCAAGTCCGGCATGACGCCCTTCCGGTCCCGCGCCAATCACCCCTCCACCACCTTCAGTGGTCCCGCTCCCAACGGCTTCGCCACAGGGAGGCAGGAATTACGCGACGATGCGCAATTTCCCCGTGCGCCGCGCCGGCACCGGGCAGAAGCCCAGCTCGTCCTGAAGCCGGTTCAGCTCGCGCTCGCGCGACTGCCGATAGGCTTCGGCGTAGCGGGCGTCGCACTCGGCCTCTTCCTCGGTCTGCGGCCGGTAGTAGCTGACGCAGATGTGCCGGCCGAAGATGTCGTCCCCACGCATCTTCACTTCCGGCTCCGCTTCCTTGGGAAGGCTGTCGCGAACCTGCGTCAGCCGCTCGATCAACGCGTCCAGCGACGTGACGTCCTTGACCTCGATAAAATCCTTGACCCGTCTACTCATTTACCAACCCTCCCAGCTCTTCCCCGGGACGTAAGTAGCTTGCGCGGGAATCTCCGTGCAAGACTAATCTAAATTTACCCACAGGAGAGTTTCCCGACACTGAACGCGGCTTTATGGCGGCGTTCAGACATGGCCGACCCATCCATCCTTTTGATCGAGCGCGGGCCGCTTTCGCTGAGCCTTGCGCCGGCCCGCGGCGGCGGCATCGCGCGCTTCGATTGCTGCGCGGTAAGTGGCGGAAAAATACCGATATTCCGTCCGCTCGACGAAGCCGAAAATAGTCCGGTCGCGCTCGCCAGCTTCCCGCTCGTTCCGTTCGTGAATCGGGTTCGCGGAGGCAGGTTCGAATTCCGTGGCCGCAGAGTCACACTCGCTCGAAATCTGCTTCCGGATCCGAGCCCGCTTCACGGCCAGGGCTGGCTCACGGCCTGGGAGGTCGCGAGCGCCGCCGAAGATCGCGCCGAGCTCTTCTATCGCCACCCGCCCGGCGAGTGGCCCTGGGCCTATGAGGCGAGGCAGGCCTTCGCCCTGGACGAGCTCGGACTCACCCTCGACCTCGACTGCACCAACCGCTCGGACGAGCCGATGCCCTGCGGGCTCGGCCAGCATCCCTATTTTCCCTGCACTTCGCGGACCCGGCTCGACACCGGAGTCGAGAGCGTCTGGGAAATCGACGAGCAGGTGCTTCCGGTCGGAAGGATCGCCGCCGCCGGGCGCTACGGGCTGAGCGACCGGCCGGTCTGCGGCCAGGGGCTCGACCACGGCTTCGGCGGCTGGAGCGGCCGGGCGGTCATTACCGATCCGGACCTGCCGTTCCGGATCGAGATGTCCTCGCCCAACGCGCATTTCTTCCAGCTCTATTCGCCGGCCTCGGGCGGCCTGTTCGTCGCCGAGCCGGTCACCCACGCCAACGCCGCCCTCAACGAGCCGGAAGAGACCTGGCCCGAGCTCGGACTTCGCGTCCTCGAGCCCGGCGAGTCGATGAGCCTGAGGATGCGGGTGGACGTCGTGCCCGCTTAGGGCGTCGGGGGACTAGGTGAATCCTCCGAACCCGTTCGCCCTGAGCCTGTCGAAGGGTGAACCCGTTCGCCCTGAGCCTGTCGAAGGGCTTTCTTCTCGTTTCCTGAGGGGAAAGGAGAGGGCTTCGACAAGCTCAGCCCGAACGGAGACGAAGCGATCTGACTAATGAACGCCCAAGGCGGGGTCCTTCGATAGGCGGTTCCCCCGGATCAAGTCCGGGGCACCGGCTACTCAGGATGAGCGTGTCGCGTAACCCTCCCCGCTCCTCCTGAGTAGGGACCGAGCCCGCCGAAGGCCCGAATCGAAGGAGCTCAATAATCCGGCTCGAGCAGCCCGCCGATGACGTGGTTCTGGATCACCGGCTTCAGCGCGTCCGTCACCCGATAGGTCAAATGGTCGCGGACCCGCGGCGGCAGCGAGTCGAGATAGGCCCGGGTGACCTGCAGGTCGTGGTGATCGGCGTTGGTCGCGTCCGGAGCGTCGACTCCGACGACCAGCACCGGCCGCCATTCGTCGGACCGGTTGGCGGTTCCGCGGTGGATGGTGAGCGCCGAGCGGGCGCTGATGTCGCCCATCTGGGCGAGCTTGGCGACCTTTCGGCCGATGTAGCGCGGCCACCATTCCCTGGGCGGGAACATGCCGTCCTTGCAGCCGTCGAGATCGTCCCACTGGGTCCCCAGCGCGATCTCGAACGCGCCATGCTCGGGGCGGGTGTCGACGGCGGTGAGGTTGAAGGCGAGCGAGTTGAGCCGGCGGCCCTTGGTCGTGGCCTCCGGGGCGGGGAAGTCGCGGTGCCAGGGCTGGTCGGCGGCTCCGGGGAAGGGGATGTCGAAGCCGACCTCGACGATCCGGTAGTCGGGCCCGAGCACCGACTCGCACACGGCCACGAACCAGGGATGGGTGGCGATGTCGACGAAGCCCCGGATCCGCTCGGGATGGACCTCCACATACCAGCGCTGGGGCCCGCGCGGCAGCGCTCCGCCCGGCACCTTTCGAGCTTCCTCGAACAGGAGCGCGATATCCTCGCGCATCCGCTCGACCCAGCTTCGGGGGAAGGCGCCCTTGAGGGCGATGATTCCGTCGCCGTAGAGTCCGGCCATGATCTCGCCGGCCTCGAGCTGCTGCTCGTGCGATCGTGCCGCCGTCGCCATCTTCCCCAATTCCCTCGTCCCCGAAGACTGTGACCGGATTAATCCATTTGTATGATGATTGCGAGGCCGCTAACCGGCCGCCGATGTCGGAAAATGCACGATTCGCCTTCGAGGTGGACGCCTTCGAAGAGGGAGAGGGGTCTCGCTTCGACGTGCGCCGGACGGGCTTCCGCGAGTCCCGTACCTATCGGCTCGAGGGGGGAGAGCAGCAGCATTATGCCGCCTTCTTCGCCGAGCTCGCGGCGGACTTCGGAACCCGGATTCCCCACGCCTTCGCCGATCGCGAGCCCGCTCCGCCCGGTGGGGCCGCCTGGCGACCGCTCCTCACCGACAATATCGCTCCCACCATCCTCGCCGGCTATGGCGATCCGGCCGTCCTGAAGACGGACGAGGGCTATGTGCTGGTCGCGACGTCCAACGACGCTCCCGACGCCTTCCCCATCCTTCGCTCGAGCGACCTCGAACATTGGGAGCATGCCGGATTCGTCTTTCCCGAGGGCCATGCCCCGGAATGGACTGCGAAGGGCCGGCGGGTGGCCGATTTCTGGGCTCCGGAAATGGCCCGGGTGGGCGGCGAATATTGGCTTTGCTACACCGCTCGCCAGACCTCCAACGCGCTCGCCATCGGCCTCGCCAGGAGCCCGACCCCGTTCGGGCCCTGGCGCGACCTCGGCCGGCCGCTGCTCACCGGAGCCGCCGTCAACACGACCGGGATGAGCCCCGATCCGGAGCGTCCGCAGCTCAGCGGCGGAGTCATCGATTCCCACATCTTCACCGATCGCGACGGAACGCGCTTCCTGTTCTGGAAGGCGGACACCAACGGAGTCTGGCCGCGGCCGCTGGCCGGCCTCCTGCGCGAGCGGCCCGACCTGATCGACCGCCTTTTCGCCGGCGACGAGGATCGCCGCACCGCCGCCTTCGCGGCCGCGATCCAGCCCTGGGCGAACGCTCGCCGGCCGATGGAGCGATTCTTCCTGATGCAGCCCCTGATCGAGGCCGCGCTCGCCAATTGGGTGCCGGTGAAGCGGGCGCTCGAGCGCAGCGGAGTCGCGGGCTCGATCGTCGAGGCGATGCGCACCCCGATCTACGCGCAGCGCCTTTCCGGGGACGGCGAATCGCTGGTCGGCGAGCCGACCATCGTTCTCGCCAACGATCTCGACTGGGAAGGCCATCTGATCGAGGGGCCGTGGGTGACGTTCCAGAAGGGCGCCTATTGGCTGTTCTACGCCGGCAACGATTTCTCGACTCCCGCCTACGGGATCGGAGTCGCCGTCGCCGACCATCCGCTGGGCCCCTACAGGAAGCAGCCCGAGCCGCTGCTTCGCTCGACCCGCGAGTGGCTCGCCCCCGGCCACGCCTCGGTCGCGCCCGGGCTCGACGGCGCCCCGCAGCTCTTCTTCCACGCCTTCCATCCCGGAACCGGCGGCTACAACGTGTTCAGGGCCCTTCTGACGGTCGGACTCGAGTTCGGCCCGGACCGCGTTGCTATCCTCCCCATCCGCGAAGCGGCTGGGGAGGGGGACCACCAATAGGGTGGTGGAGGACCTCTCCCCATGCCTCGCATGGAGAAGACCTACTGCGCCCGGCTCGGCGGAACCCCGTAGGCCTGGCGGAAGGCTCGGGTAAAGGCGCTCAGCGAGCCGTAGCCGAGCCGCTCGGACAGCTCGGTCGGAGTCGCCGCGCCTTCCCTCAGCAGCCGGGCCGCTCCGTCGAGCCGGAGCCGGCGATGATAAGCGAGCGGCGGAAGCCCGTGCACTTCGGCGAAGCTCCGGCTGAGGTGGAATCGCGACAGCGCCGCCTTCGACGCGATCTCGTCGAGCGTCAGGGGCTCGTCGCGATGGTCGTGGATGAAGGCGCGGGCGCGCTCGATCCTCTGCAGGGTCTCGATCCGGGTCGAGCGCTTGAGGCTGCTCAGCCGCTCCAGCCGGCTGGCGAAGGTCGACAGATAATCCTCGGCGCCGGCGGTGACCTGCTGGACGATCTTCGGCGCGAGCCTCGGGCCCGCTTCGGGATGCGCCTCGAGCAGCCGGGCGTAGCGCGAGAGGAGCGGGGTCAGGGGCTCGGCCGCGCAGCCTTCGATGACCCGGCCGAGCGGCCCCCGCTCGACGGCCGGCCCCGGCCCGACTCCGAGATAGACGCAAAGCCCCACCGTCTCGTCGGGGCGCGGAGTGGCGACTTCGAACTCGGTCCCGGCCTCGACCAGCAGGAAGCGCCCCGGCCTCACCGCGCGGGACCGGCCGTCGATCTTGTACACCTCCTCGCCGGTCAGGACGAACTTGACCGAAGGCGCGAGCGCCCGGACCGCGCTCCGGCCGCCCTGCAGCCGCGACAGCACGACGCAGCCGTGCCGGAGCGGAAGGCGCTCCCCCTCGCCATGGTCCGACATCAGGTAGAAAGGCGTCGAGTCGATCACAAATGTAATCGTAAGCAAAATCGGTGCCATTGAAAGACTTCGCGGATTTCCGCCATTTCCTCGAGCTTGACCGTTCTTGCTCATGTTCGGAACCGGTCGAGGCCGTACGCTTTCGGACGCAGGTGAGGATCGCAACCTTCAACGTGAACGGGGTCAACGGCCGGCTTCCGCTGCTTCTCGAATGGCTTTCCGAAGCGAAGCCCGGCGCCGTCTGCCTTCAGGAGCTGAAGGCCCCGGACGACAAATTTCCAGCAAGAGCGATCGAGAAGGCCGGCTACGGCGCGATCTGGCACGGCCAGCAGCGCTGGAACGGAGTCGCCATCCTCGCCCGCGGCTGCGAGCCGGTCGAGACCTGCCGGGGCCTTCCCGGCGATCCGGAGGACGTGCAGAGCCGATACATCGAGGCGGCGGTCGGCGGAGTCCTGATCGGCGGCCTCTACGCCCCCAACGGCAATCCCCAGCCGGGGCCCAAGTTCGGCTACAAGCTGGCCTGGCACGAGCGGCTGGCCGAGCGCGCCGCCGCGCTGGTGTCCCTCAGCGAGCCGGTGGTTCTCGCCGGCGACTACAACATCATCCCGACCTCGACTCCGCTCGACGTCTACAAGCCGGAGAATTGGGCGGACGACGCCCTCATGCAGCCCGAGCCTCAGGCCCAGTATCGCCGCCTCCTCGCCCAGGGCTGGACCGACGCCCTCCGGCATCTCCATCCCGGCGAGCCGATCTACACCTTCTGGGACTATTGGCGGAACGCCTTCGGCCGGAACGCCGGGATCCGGATCGACCATCTCCTCCTCAACAAGCCGGCCTTCAAGCGCCTGAAGGCGGCCGGAGTCGACCGCGAAGCCCGCGCCCGCGAGAAAGCCAGCGACCACGCGCCGACCTGGGTGGAATTGAAGTAGAGCGGCTGGCGATGGTTCGATCGTCACCCGGACTTGGTCCGGGGTCCACCTTCCTTGCCGGCGGCCGGCGAAGGACCAGGTGGATGCCGGATCAAGTCCGGCATGACGGGTGGAAAGCTGTCGCCGCCCTTTACACTTTCGCTTCCGCCCTCGAACAAAAACCGCGGATTTCCGCCATTGGCCCGGCTCTTGCTGCTGAACAGGCATGCTGAAGAAGGCGTTAAGGCTTTTCGTGATCAAGACCCGGCTCGAAGCCTGGGCGATCATCTACGCGCTCGCCACCGGAGCGGTCACCCGCGGCTTCCTCTATGTCGGCCAGTATCCGGGCCCGGGCGGCTGGCTGCTCTTCGCCGCCTGCACCGGCGCCGTCTTCATGGCCGGAGCCAAGATCCTCGATTCGACCCGCGGGCCGAGGCACCGGCGCTCGACTCTGCAGCGGGTGCTGGAGCGGGCCCGAACCGCCTGATGGCGAAGCGGCCTCCCGGGCCGTTCCGACTCCGTTCGGCCCGAGCTTGTCGAAGGCCTTTCCTTTCGGGGGCCCTCCCGGGCCGTTCCGACTCCGTTCGGCCTGAGCTTGTCGAAGGCCTTTCCTTTTGGGGGGCTGCACAGGAGAGGGCTTCGACAAGCTCAGCCCGAACGGATTGGGGCGGGTGGGTGCGGACTGATCCCAACCGTTGGCGGGAAATCCCAACTCGAGGTGGGAGAATTTTCGCACTGCGAGCGCGTTCCCGCTCGTTTTCCGCGGTTTTCCGCCATTTCCTGAACTTGGCACGCCCCTTGTAACCTTGCCGTCAACCGCTTCGAGCGGGGGAGCAAAAGGTTTCAAGGAGCAAGTCCATGTTCGACTATCAGAAGATCAAGGAGAGCGCGGCGGCCGCAATTCTGGCGGTTGTGCTTTCGACGACGGCGGTGGGGGCCGCGGTCGGCCCGGCCCGCGCGGTCGAGACCGACACCACCCTCTACGCCCAGGCGCCCGTCGCCTCGACCCATGCCTGAGACGATCGTCGTGCCCGCCGACAAGCTGGTTCGGATCCCGCCGCGTCCCGGCGGTCCGCGCCGGACTTCGCCGGGGGCCCGGGCCGCCAGGTTCGAGCGCCCGGCGCGGCCGCTCTTCCCGCTGATGGAGTTCCTGTCGATGAGCATCTTCTCCCGGACCCGCGACATAGTCGCCGCCAATTTCGCCGACCTCCTCGACAAGGCGGAGGACCCGGCCAAGATGATCCGGATGATCATCCTCGAGATGGAGGAGACCCTCGTCGAGGTTCGAGCTTCGGCGGCCCGGACGATCGCCGACCAGAAGGAGATGCGCCGCCAGATCGCGCGTCTCGACAAGCTCCAGGAGAGCTGGACCGAGAAAGCCGAGCTGGCGCTCAGCAAGGGCCGCGAGGACCTCGCCCACGGCGCCCTCACCGAGAAGCGCAAGGCCGCCGACATGGCCGAGAGCCTGCGCTGTGAGATCGACGCCCTCGACGAGGCGATGCGGGCTTCCGAAGCCGACATCGCCAAGCTCCAGGGCAAGCTTCGCGAAGCCCGGGTGCGCCAGAGCGCGACCCAGACCCGGCTCGAGAGCGCCAACCAGCGCGCCCGGCTCCGCGAGATGACCGCCGGGCCCAAGGTCGACGAGGCCTTTTCCCGCTTCGACCAGCTCGAGCGCCAGGTCGACTATGCCGAAGGCCGCGCCGAAGCGCTCGCCCTCGCGGCTCCGCCCAAGACCCTCGACGAGGAGATCGCCGAGCTTCGCAACGCCGAGAAGATCGACGCCGAGCTCGAGGCGATGAAGGCGCGCCTCGCCGGCAAGCCCGAGACGAAGGGAGGCTGACGATGGAAGCCCTGTCCCCGGTCTTCGCAGCGCTCGGAGCCATCGAGTTCGACGTTCTGAACGACCTTTCGGACTGGCTGGACGGACCGGTCGCTCCGACCGGCGCCGCGCAGGCGCCTGGCCGGCCCGGCCGCGCCGCGGACCCGTCGATGCTCGCCGCCGACCGGCACTTCGACTGGGAGGGCTGAGGCGATGGAGATCATCCCCCAGGTCTTCGCCGCGGTCAGCATCTTCGTCGGGCTGCCCTGGCTGGTCCTCCACTACATCACCCAGTGGAAGAAATCGGCCACTCTCACCATCGAGGACGAGAAGCTGCTCGACGAGCTCAACGACCTCGCCCGCCGGCTCGACGACCGGGTCTGCTCGATCGAGCGGATCATGACGGCGGAAACCCCCAATTGGCGGAGCCTCTCCTGCGACCCGGCATCGACCGGGATCGGGGACGGGCGCCGCGAACTCGAAACCATCAGGAGGGAAAGATGAAGAAGCGTTTCTATCTGGATCGGGCCAACGGCCGTCTCTTCGGAGTGTGCGCGGGAATCGCCAGGCACATGGGCTGGGATCCGACCTTCGTCCGCGTCGGAGTGGTGCTCGTCACCCTGCTCGGCGCCTTTCCCTGGACTCTGATCGCTTATGGCGCCGCGGCCCTGATCGGCAAGAACCGGCCGGCGCCGGGCTATGACGAGGCTTATGGCGAGCCGGCTCCGGCCCGGGTCTCGAGGATCTCGACCTACGAGCTCAACCGCTCGATGCGCGACATCGACCGGCGCATGGCCGAGGTCGAGACCTATGTGACCGCCCAGAATAGCGGCCTCGCCCGCGAGATCGAGAGCCTGCGCTAGACGCGCGACGACTGGAAGGCGGGAGCGAGCGATGGATCCGGATTTTGCACTGAGCCTGGGCGTGGCGGTCGGAGCGGGAGGGCTGTGGATCCTTCAGCGGCTGCTGGCGGCGCTTCGGCGGCCCGAGCGGGCGGCCCGGCCGCCGGCGGCGGCGCCGGACCCGGACGAGAGGAATCGGCTTCGGGAGATCGAGGAGCTGCACCAGCGGCTCGCGGTGCTCGAGCGGATCGCCACCGATCCGGCGGAGCGCACGGCGCGCGCGATCGACGAGCTTCGCTGAGAAGAAGGAACGGGAGGAAGTGATGAGCGAACCGATGACGATGTTGGCCATGGCGGGCTTCGGCCTGACCGCGCTCGGCATCCTGCTCTTCGCGGCGCTGAAGGGCTGGCAGGGCTGGCTCGAGTTGAAGCGGCTGGAGGTGGAGCGGGCGCCGTCGCGGGCGGCGAGCCACGGCGGAATGGCCGAGCGGATCGAGGTCGCGGACCTGAAGGAGCGGATCCGCAAGCTCGAAAGCCTCGCCGCCTGCATCGACCTCTAAAAATCCCTCTCCCGCTTCTTGCGGGAGAGGAGGGGCCCAAGCCGAAGGCTTGGGAGGTGAGGGTCTTGCGGAGTCGGCGGTACAGACCCTCACCTCCCACCGCTTCGCGGCGGGCCCCTCCTCTCCCGCGAAAGGCGGGAGAGGGGCAAGCGGCCGCTACCGGCCTCCCGCTTGCCAGCCCAGCGCCTCGGCGTCCCGGAACGCCTTCGATGGCCCCGGTTACGGCGCCACCCTGAGCCTCACCGTCCGCCTCGGTGCGCCCCACAGGTGCCAGACGTCGCCATAGTCGGTTTCGGCCAGCGGCGCCGGCCGGTCGCCGCCCAGCCGCTCGACGATCTCCGGCACGGTGTTGCTGTGCCCCACGACCAGCACCGGGCCCTTGTCCGCGAGCACTCTGGCCACGAGGCCCGGCGTGTCCGCGGGATCGTAGCTGCGCAGCTTGAGCCGGAGCTTCCGCGCCAGCGGCGCCGCGGTCTCGCGGGCCCGGCGGGTGGTGCTGACGTAGATGGTGCGCGGCGGGTCGGCGGCGAACAGGCCGATCAGCCGCCGGGCATTGGCCTGGCCCTCCTCGCTCAGCGCGGGATCGGGACCTTCCGCTTTCTGGAGGTGCCGCATGACGTAGAAGCTGGGTCCCCTGGGCGGAGGCGGCGTCGGGGTCTCGCAGGCGGCGAGAGCGAGCAGAAGCAGCGCGGCGAGGGGACGGAACAAGGCCATGGTGTCGCTCCTTTTGTCCTGCGCATGCCCCGGCGCACGCCGCTTCACAAGGGCGGCGGCACAAGCTACGGGCGCACGGAGCCGCAACGAACAGGGCAGAGGATGAAAGACCGACTCGAGCGCCCCAACCGGCCGGCGACAAGCGGGTCGGCAGGGCCCCCGGACCTGCCTTCGGTTCGCGGGGCGAACCGAACCCGCTTGTCACTCCACGTCCCGGAGCCGCCCGCGCGGCCGGGGGACGAGGTCGATTTCAGCCATATCGCGATTCCCGCCGCCGGAAGCGTCCGCCGCCCCGATTCCGCCGCGCCCGCGGCGGACACCCACGATCTTGTCCATTCGCTCGTCCGCGTGCTCGACGAGGAAGGCAGGGCGGTCGGCCCCTGGGACCCGAAGCTCGACGGCGACACCCTTCGCCGGATCCTCCGCGACATGATGATGGTCCGGGTCTACGACGACCGCATGTACCGCGCCCAGCGCCAGGGCAAGACCAGCTTCTACATGAAATGCACCGGCGAGGAGGCGATCGCGGTCGCCGGCGCCCACGCCCTCGACCGCGACGACATGTGCTTCCCGACCTATCGCCAGCAGGGCCTTCTCGTCGCCCGCGACTATCCGCTCGTCGAGATGATGTGCCAGGTCTATTCGAACCGCGGCGATCCGCTGAAGGGGCGCCAGCTCCCCATCATGTACGCGTCCAATTCGCACGGCTTCTTCACCATCTCGGGCAACCTCGCCACCCAGTTCCCGCAGGCGGTGGGCTGGGCGATGGCCTCGGCGATCAGCGGCGACAGCCGGATCGCCGTGGGCTATATCGGCGACGGCTCGACCGCCGAGGGCGACTTTCACGCCGCCTGCACTTTTGCCGGAGTCTATCGGGCGCCGGTCATCCTCAACGTCGTCAACAACCAGTGGGCGATCTCGACCTTTTGCGGGATCGCCGGGGGCGAGCTCACCACCTTCGCCGCGCGCGCCGTCGGCTACGGAATCGCGGGCCTCAGGGTCGACGGCAACGACGCGCTCGCGGTTTACGCCGCGACCCGGTGGGCCGCCGACCGCGCCCGCGCCAATCTCGGCCCCACTTTGATCGAATTCTTCACCTACCGGGTCGAGGGCCATTCGACCTCCGATGACCCTTCCGTCTACCGCCCCCAGAATGCCGGCGCGCAATGGCCGCTCGGCGATCCGGTCGCCCGGCTGAGGCAGCATTTGACGGCGCTCGGCGAATGGGACGATGGACGCCATCAGGCCCTTCTCGACCAGCTCGACGCCGAGGTCCGCTCTGCCCAGAAGGAGGCCGAGAAGCTCGGAACCCTCCAGTCCGATCCCTATCTCGACATCCCCTCGATGTTCGAGGACGTGTTCGAGGAGCTTCCCTGGCATCTGAAGGAGCAGCAAGCGCAGGCGCTGGCCGAGGCGGAGGCGAAGCGCCGATGAGCGTCATGAACATGATCCAGGCGCTCAACTCCGCCCATCACGTGATGATGGAGCGGGACCCCGCGACCGTCGTCCTCGGCGAGGATATCGGCTATTTCGGCGGCGTCTTCCGGGTGACGGAGGGGCTCCAGAAGACGTTCGGCAAGGAGCGCGCCTTCGATTCCCCGATCAGCGAGAACGGGATCGTCGCCATCGCCGTCGGAATGGCCGCCTACGGCCTTCGCCCGGTCGCCGAGATCCAGTTCGCCGACTATATCTATCCCGGCTTCGACCAGATCGTCTCCGAATGCGCCAAGATGCGCTACCGCTCGGCCGGCGAATGGCATCTGCCGATGGTGATCCGGACGCCTTATGGCGGCGGAATTTTCGGAGGCCAGACCCACAGCCAGTCGCCGGAGGCCCTGTTCACCCACATCGCCGGCATCAAGACGGTGATCCCGTCCAACCCCTATGACGCCAAGGGCCTTCTCATCGCCGCGATCGAGGACAACGACCCGGTCGTCTTCTTCGAGCCCAAGCGAATCTACAACGGCCCCTTCGACGGCTTCTACGAGCGCCCGGTCACGCCCTGGGCCAAGCATCCGGCGGCCGAGGTCCCCGACGGCCATTACACCGTCCCGCTCGGCAAGGCGGCGGTGGTGCGGGAAGGGGAGGCGATCACCATCCTCGCCTACGGCACCATGGTCCACGTCGCCCTCGCCACCGCGGCGGCGGAAGGGGTGGACGCGGAGGTGATCGACCTTCGAACCCTCGTCCCGGTCGACATCGAGGCGATCGAGACCTCCGTGAAGAAGACCGGCCGCTGCCTGATCGTCCACGAGGCGACCCGCACCTCGGGCTTCGGCGCCGAGCTCGCCGCGCTCGTCCAGGAGCGCTGCTTCTACCATCTCGAGGCCCCGGTGACCCGGGTCACCGGCTGGGACACGCCTTACCCGCATTCGATGGAATGGGCCTATTTCCCCGGCCCGGTCCGGCTCGGCCTGGCGCTCCGCAAGGCCTTGGAGGACTGACGATGGTAGCGACCCACCCCGTCATTGCGAGCGCAGCTTCGTCGCTTCGCTCCTCGCAATGACGGCCTAGAGAGGACAAAAATGGCGCGCTTCGAATTCAAGCTGCCCGACATCGGCGAAGGCATTGCCGAGGCCGAGATCGTCCAGTGGCACGTCGCCGTCGGCGACGAGGTCCGGGAGGACCAGCAGCTCGCCGACATGATGACCGACAAGGCGACGGTCGAGATGGAAAGCCCCGTCGCCGGCAAGGTGGTCCAGCTGGCCGGCGAGGTCGGGGACCAGATCCCGATCGGCTCGGTGCTGGTGGTGATCGAGACGGAAGGCGAGGCGAGCGCCCCCGAATCCGGCGCCGACGAGACCGCCGCCGACGGCGAGCGCCACGACGAGGTCGCGCTCGCGGACGGCCTGGTCGAGGAGCGGCCCGAGCTGGAAGCCGCCATCCCGAGCGCCGGCGAAGATCGAAGCGGCGGTCAGGAGACCTCTACCGTTCGCCCTGAGCCTGTCGAAGGGCCTTCATCTTCTTCCGACCCCAAGGAGGGGAAGGGCTTCGACAAGCTCAGCCCGAACGGGGGCGGGGGCACGCCCGCGAGCCCGGGCGAGGCCGAGGGCTTCAATCCGCAGCCGGATCCGCCGCGCGTGCTCGCCTCGCCCGCCGTGCGCGCCCGGGCCCGCGACCTCGGGATCGACCTGTCGAAGGTGAAGACCAGCGCCGACCGGGTCCGCCACTCCGACCTCGACGCCTATCTCCTCTACAATGGCGGCGGAGTCTCGCGCTCCGCCGGCCAGCGGCGGCAGGACGAGACCGTCAAGGTCGTCGGCCTGCGCCGCAAGATCGCCGAGAACATGGCTGAGGCGAAGCGCCGGATCCCGCATTTCACCCTGGTCGAGGAATATGACGTCACCGCGCTCGAGCAGACCCGCTCGATGATGAACTCGGACCGCGGCGGCAATCCCAAGCTCACTCTGCTTCCGTTCCTGATCACCGCGATGGCCCGGACTCTCGCCGATTATCCGCAGCTCAACACCCGCTACGACGACGACGAGAACGTCCTTTACCGCTCCGGCGCGGTCCACATGGGCATGGCGACCCAGACTCCGAACGGGCTCATGGTGCCGGTCATCCGCGATTCCGACCGCCTCTCCACCTGGGACATCGCCCGCGAGATCCTCCGCCTCTCAGAGGCCGCCCGAACCGGCAAGGCGAGCCGCGAGGAATTGTCCGGCTCGACCATCACCATCTCCAGCCTCGGCCCGATGGGCGGGATCGCCTCGACCCCGGTGATCAACCGCCCCGAGGTCGCGATCGTCGCCGTCAACAAGGTCGAGGAGAAGGTCGTCCCCGTCGACGGCGAGCTCGAGATCCGAAAGCGGATGAACCTCTCGCTCAGCTGCGACCACCGGGTGGTCGACGGCTGGGACGCGGCCAATTTCCTGCAGGCCCTCAAGACCCTGATCGAGAACCCGCTCAAGCTGCTGTCTTAGGGGAACGGGCCGGGTCAGGGAAACCGTTCGGGCTGAGCTTGTCGAAGCCCTCTGCTTTCAGCAGCCGGAAGGTGAAGGGAAGCCCTTCGACAGGCTCAGGGCGAACGGAGCGGCCGGCCGGGCCAGTTCCTCTCTTTCCATTCCCTTGTTCCCCCGCCACAATCTCCCCCATGACCCTCTCACTCGACCGCCGCCTCCTTCTCAAGGCCGCGACGCTCGGCCTCGGCGCCCTCGCCGTGCCGGCCGTGGCCCAGGTGACCGCCGCCCGCGGCTTCACCCACGGAGTCGCAAGCGGCGAGCCCAAGCAGGGCTCGGTGATGCTGTGGACCCGCTTCGTGCCCTCGCCCCACCGTAGCGGCCGGCTCGAATGGCAGATTTCCGAAGCGCCCGATTTCCGGAGGATCGCCGCCTCCGCCGCGGCCTTCGCCGGGGAGGAGCGGGACTTCTGCGTCAAGGCGGTGGCGAGCGGGCTCCGGCCGGGGCGCTGCTATTATTATCGCTTCGTCTCCCGGGGCCTCGGCCCGGCGGATTCGGACCTGTTCTCGCCGGTCGGCCGAACCCGCACCCTGCCCGAGGGGCGAACGCCGGCCTTCACCCTGGGCATCTTCTCCTGCGCCAACCTCGCCTTCGGCCATTTCAACGCCTACGCCCACGCCGCGGCGCGCCGCGATCTCGACCTGCTCGTCCATCTCGGCGACTATTTCTACGAATATCAGAGCGGCAAATATCCGTCGGCGGCCGAGGCCGTTCCGGGCCGGACTCTCGCCCCTCCGGGCGAGGCCGTCCTCCTCGACGCCTATCGCCAGCGCCACGCCGCCTACCGCTCCGATCCGGACCTCCAGCGGCTCCACGCCTCGGCGCCGATGGTGATGATGTGGGACGATCATGAAAGCGCCAACGACAGCTGGTCGGGCGGCGCCGAAAACCACCAGCCCGAGACGGAGGGGCGGTGGGACGAGCGCAAGGCCGCCGCCCGCCGCGCCTATCGCGAATGGCTTCCGGTCTCCGACAATGAATGGGAAAGCTACGAGATCGGCGACCTCGCCACGCTGTTCCGGCCCGAAACCCGGCTGACCGCTCGAAGCCGCCCCTTCGCCTATGGCGAGATCGTCCGGCGCGGCGAGGATCCCAAGGCCTCGCTGATGCGGTTCCGCGACGGCGCCTGGCGCGATCCGGAGCGGACCATGCTCGGCGGCGAGCAGGAGGCCTGGCTGGCCTCGGCCTTGCGGCGCTCGGCGCGGCAGGGGACTCGCTGGCAGCTTCTCGCCCAGCAGACGGTGATGGGCAGCTTCGCCCTTCCGCTCGAGGCTCGGGCGTGGATCCGGGCCGATGCGGCGCCCGAGATCCGGCGCCTGACCGCGATCGGCGCCGCCGCCTCCGAAGTCGGACTTCCGCTCAACCTCGACGCCTGGGACGGCTATCCCGCGGCCCGCGAGCGGCTGCTCCGGGCCGCGCTCGATTCCGATTCCAACCTCCTCGTCCTCTCCGGCGACAGCCACAATGGCTGGGCGTTCGACCTCGACCTCGCCGGCGCTCCGGCCGGAGCCGAATTCGCGGGCATGAGCGTCACGTCGCCGGGTCTCGAAGCCTATGCCCGCGGAGTCGCTCCAGCCGAGCTGGAGGGCGCCGTCCTCGGCCGCAACAGCGCTCTCAAATGGGTCGAGATGCGCCGCCGCGGCTATCTGACCCTCGCTCTCACCCGCGACCGGGCCGTCGGCGAGTGGCTCTCGCTGGACACCGTCCGAACCCGCTCCACCCGCCTCGCTTCGCGCCACGCGATGAGCGTCAGGAGAGGCGCCAACCGCTTCGCGTGACATAAACCCCTCTCCCGTCCTTACGGGAGAGGAGGGGCCCATCGCGAAGCGATGGGAGGTGCGGGTCTTGCCGACTCCAGGATACAGACCCTCACCTCCCAAGCCTTCGGCTTGGGCCCCTCCTCTCCCGCGGAAAGCGGGAGAGGGGCTAAGTCCTTACTCCAGCCCCAGCAGCCACCGGTCCAGCTGCACCGCCCGCACGCTCGTCCCCGGAAGGCTCCGATTGAGCTCGGAGCGATGGCGCATGATCCAGTCGAGGCAGCCCGACCGGCTGTCGAACGGGCTGAACGAGTCGCGGCTGGCGTGAAGCGTCTCGGGATCGACGACGAAGCGAGCGCCGCGCCGGCAACCCGGAGCGCCGGCCCAGTCCCGGCTGGGCGCGACGACCGCCGGCACCCACCAGGTCCGGGCGGGATCGAGGTTCTCGACGTCGCGCCGCTGCATCGTCTTCCCCTCCTACGTGGTCAAAACGAGCGGAACATCCCCACTTCCGTTCGGGCTGAGCGGGTCGAAGCCCATTTTCCTTCCTCTGCAGAACAGGAAGGGAGGCCCTTCGACAGACTCAGGGCGAACGGGTTGAATTATCAACCAACCTTCCCGACGCCTAGGCCGCCTCCTCCGGAGCGTGGCAGTCGGGATCGGCGAGGTCGAAGCGGTCGGCGTTCATCACCTTGGTCCAGGCCGCGACGAAATCCTCGACGAACTTCGCGCCCGCGTCGGCCGAGGCATAGACCTCCGACAGGGCTCGAAGCTGCGAGTTGGAGCCGAAGACGAGGTCGGTCCGGGTCGCAGTCCACTTCTCCTCGTCGGTGATCCGGCAGGTGCCGACGAACACCTCGTCCGCATCGTCATCGACCTGCCGCCACGCCGTCGCCATGTCGAGCAGGTTGACGAAGAAGTCGTTGGTGAGCTGCCCCGGCCGGTCGGTGAGAACGCCATGCTTCGAGCCGCCGTGATTGGCGCCGAGCACCCGCAGGCCTCCGACCAGAACGGTCATCTCCGGCGCGCTGAGCTGCATCAGCTGGGCCCGGTCGATCAGCAGCTCCTCGGTCGGGACGCTGAACTCGACCTGGAGATAATTTCGGAATCCGTCCGCCTTGGGCTCCAGCACCGAGAAGCTCTCCACGTCGGTCTGCTCCTGGCTCGCGTCGCCGCGGCCCGGGGCGAAGGGGACGGTCACCTCGTGCCCGGCGGCTCGGGCCGCCTGCTCGACTCCGACGCATCCTCCGAGCACGATCAGGTCGGCGAGGCTGACCCGCCCGCCGGACTCGGAGCGAATGCCCTCATAGGCCTGGAGCACCTTGGCGAGCTCCCCGGGCTCGTTCACTTCCCAGCTGCGCTGGGGCTCGAGGCGCAGCCGGCCGCCATTGGCGCCGCCGCGCTTGTCCGAGCCGCGGAAGGTCGCGGCCGAGGCCCAGGCGGTCTTGACGAGCTGGGCGACGGTGAGGCCGGACTCCGCGATCCTGCGCCGGAGGTCGGCGATCTCCGCCTCGCCGACCGGCTGCCCCGCCGGGACCGGATCCTGCCAGATCAGATCCTCGGCCGGAACTTCCGGGCCGAGGTAGCGGACCTTCGGGCCCATGTCGCGATGGGTGAGCTTGAACCAGGCCCGGGCGAAGGCGTCGGCGAACTGGTCCGGATTGCGGTAGAAACGCTCGGCGATCTCGCGATATTTCGGGTCCATCTTGAACGCCATGTCGGCGGTCGTCATCATCGTCGGGAAGCGCCGGTCCGGGCTGTGCGCGCCGGGCGCCATGTCCTCGGCCCTCTGGTTGACCGGCTGCCATTGCAGCGCCCCGGCCGGGCTCTTCACCAGCTCATACTCATATTCGAGAAGCATCCGGAAATAGTTCATCGACCATTGGATCGGGGTCGGAGTCCAGGCGCCTTCGAGGCCGCTGGTGATCGTGTGGTCGCCGACTCCGCTCTCATGGCCGCTGGTCCAGCCGAGCCCCTGCTGGGCGATGTCGGCGCCTTCCGGCTCCGCTCCGACCTTGGAGGCGTCGCCGGCGCCGTGGCACTTGCCGAACGTGTGGCCTCCGGCGGTGAGCGCCACCGTCTCCTCGTCGTTCATCGCCATTCGCGAGAAGGTCTCGCGAATGTCGCGGGCCGATTGAAGCGGATCGGGATTGCCGCCCGGGCCCTGCGGATTGACGTAGATGAGGCCCATCTGGATTGCCGCGAGCGGATTCTCCAGCGCCTTGCCGGATTGCTCGTCGATCCGGGTCTCGCCGAGCCATTCCTCCTCGGTGCCCCAATAGATGTCGCGCTGCGGCTCCGAGACGTCGACCCGGCCGCCGCCGAAGCCGAAGGTCGGTCCGCCCATCGATTCGATGGCGACGTTGCCGGCCAGGATCATCAGGTCGGCCCAGCTCAGCTTGCGCCCGTATTTCTGCTTGATCGGCCAGAGCAGCCGCCGGGCCTTGTCGAGATTGGCGTTGTCGGGCCAGGAGTTGAGCGGAGCGAAGCGCTGGCCGCCCGAAGAGGCTCCGCCGCGGCCGTCGCCGGTGCGGTAGGTGCCGGCGCTGTGCCAGGCCATCCGGATGAAGAAGGGGCCGTAATGGCCGTAATCGGCCGGCCACCAGGGCTGGCTGTCGGTCATCAGGGCGGTGAGGTCGCGCTTGACCGCCTGATAATCGAGCGACCGGAATTCGGCGGCATAGTCGAAATCGTCGCCGAACGGGTTGGGCGAGGCGGCTCCGTTCTGGTGGAGGATGTCGAGCGACAGCTGGTTGGGCCACCAGTCGCGATTGCTCCGCCCGAGCAGGGACCTCAGGGCTCGCGGCTCCTTCGAAGGGTCGCTGAGCGGGCCGCTGGTCTTTGCGTCCATGTCTTTTCTCTCCCGGTCTTTCTTGGCCGCGGCGAGTCGGGCGCCGCGAAGGCGGGGCGACGCTAGGCCCCGGCGCGTCATCGGGAAAGCGGCTTAAGCCGACTTGTGTGATCGATTCCCCCAATGACGCGCCGCACAAGCGCGCTCGCCGGGAAATTTGATGTCGCGACACGGGTCGACAAGATACTGGAAAGACCGGGCCAAACAGGCTAATGTTCTCTACCTGTTCCCTGTCTCCGATATGGCTGACGATGCCCGACCGATCCTTCCTCGACTTCCCGTTCGTCCCCGGCCGTGCCCGCTACGACGGCTGGACTCCGGCTCTGCAGCTGCGCTTCGTCGCGTCCCTTGCCCGGGGAGCCGGCCCCGGCGAGGCGGCCGGGCGGCTGGGGATGAGCCGCCAAAGCGCCTACAAGCTTCGCCGCCGCCCCGGCGCGGAGGGCTTCGCGGCCGCCTGGGACTCGGCATTGCTTCACGCGCGGCGAGTCCGGGAGGCTCCGCCCCGTCCCGCCAGCCCCGCCCGCCGGGCGCAGGCCGTGCCGGCTCCGCCGCGTTCGGAGCGGCGCCCCGGCGCAGTCCCGGCGGCCGGCCCCATGCGCGACGCGTTCGAGAAAATGTGGGCGAGCTTTCGAGCCGAAGCGTCCTCGCAAGCCGGCAAAGGCGACAAAGGCGACAAAGGCGACGGGAATCCTGGGTGACCTTCAACATCTTCAACTTCACCGGCGCACTGTCGCCTTTCGCCCGGGGGCGCTAAGGCCGCCGCCATGCTGAAGAAGACCTCCGCGCCGGACCTCGACGCCCTGCGCCTGATCGACGACCGGCTGCGCTGGCTCTCCGCCTGGACGATCCACAACGCCAACCACCTTCGCGAGAGCCCCGACGGCCTCAAGGTCGGCGGCCACCAGGCGAGCTGCGCGTCGATGACCGCGATCATGGCCGCGCTCTACTTCCACGCGCTCGGCTCCAACGACCGGGTCGCGGTCAAGCCGCACGCCGGCCCGGTGCTGCACGCCATCCATTATCTGCTCGGCTCGCAGAGCCTCGAGCAGCTCCAGAATTTCCGCGGCTTCAAGGGCATGCAGTCCTATCCGAGCCGGACCAAGGACAGGATCCCGGTCGATTTCTCGACCGGCTCGGTCGGCCTCGGAGTCGCGGTCACCGCCTTCGCCAGCCTGGTCCAGGACTATCTGATCGCCCATGGCGAGTTGGCCCCGGGCGAGGCGGGCCGGATGGTCGCCCTGATGGGCGACGCCGAGCTCGACGAGGGCAATATCTACGAATGCCTGATCGAGGCCTACAAGCACGACATCCGCAATTGCTGGTGGATCGTCGACTATAACCGCCAGTCGCTCGACTCGACCACGGCCGAGCGGATGTTCCGCCGCTTCGACGAGATTTTCGCGAGCTGCGGCTGGCGGGTGGTCACCCTCAAATATGGCAAGGCTCTGGAAGCCGCGTTCGCGAAGCCCGGCGGCGACGCCCTCAAGGCCTGGCTCGAAGAATGCGGCAACGCCGATTATTCGGCGCTCACCTATCTCGGCGGGGCCGCCTGGCGGGAGCGGCTTTCGAAGGAGGCTCCCGGCACCGCGCCGCTGCTCGAGTCGATCGACGACGAGGCCCTCGCCGAGCTGATGACCAACCTCGCCGGCCACGACATGGCGAGCCTGGTCGAGGCGTTCGATTCCGCCCGGGACGACGTCCCGACCCTGTTCATCGCCTACACGATCAAGGGCTTCGGACTCCCCTTTGCCGGCCACAAGGACAATCATGCCGGCCTCATGAACCCGGGCCAGGTCGCCGCCCTGCGCGAGCGGATGGGCATCGCGGAAGGGCAGGAATGGGAGCCCTGGGCCGGGCTCGGCGGCAATTCGGCCGAGGCGGCCAAGTCGCTGGTCGAGTCGAGCCGGATCGCCCGGTCGAAGCGCGAGCGGGCGTGGAACCAGGTCGAGGTTCCGGCGATCCCGGCCCCCGCGGGCGAGGAGCAGTCGACCCAGGCGGCGTTCGGCCGGATCCTTCTCGATCTCAGCCGCTCCGGCGGGGGGCTCGCCGACCGGATCGTCACCACCTCTCCCGACGTCACCGTCTCGACCAATCTCGGCGCCTGGGTGAACCAGCGCGGCCTGTTCCGCCGCCAGGCTTTGGCCGACGTCTTCGCCGCGGCGAAGATCCCCTCGGCCCAGAAATGGGCGTCCACCGACGCCGGCCAGCATGTCGAGCTCGGAATCGCGGAGAACAATCTTTTCCTGATGCTCGCCGCGCTCGGCCTCGCCGGCGACCTGTTCGGCACCCGGCTTTTCCCGATCGGGACCGTCTACGATCCGTTCATCGCCCGGGGCCTCGATGCCCTCAACTACGCCTGCTACCAGGATTCCCGCTTCCTCCTCGTCGCCACTCCCTCGGGCGTGACGCTCGGCCCGGAGGGCGGCGCCCATCAGTCGATCAACCCGCCCTTGATCGCGCTCGGCCAGCCCGGCCTCAGGCATTACGAGCCGGCCTTCGCCGACGAGCTCGCCCTGTTCATGGAGGAGGCCTTCCGCCTCATCCAGTCGCCCGACGGGGAGAGCGTCTATCTGCGCCTCACCACCCGGACGATCCGGCAGGCCGAGCGCTCCGGCGACGGCTGGAAGCCGGACGCGCTCGCCGGCGGCTACTGGCTTCGCGAGCCGGCGGCCGGGGCCGAGGCGGCTTTGGTCTATTGCGGAGCGGTCGCGCCCGAGGCGCTCGCCGCCTGGGAGGCGCTGAGCGAGGACGTCCCCGGCCTGGGCCTTCTCGCGATCACCTCGCCGGACCTCCTCCATCGCGGCTGGAGCGAGCGGCGCCGCGGCCGCTGGGACGGGAAGGGGGCCGCGCCCTCGCATGTCGAGCATCTGCTCGAGCCGCTCTCGCCGACCGCCGGCCTAGTCACCCTGCTCGACGCGGCGCCGGCCTCGCTCTCCTGGCTGGGCGGAGTCCGCGGCCACCGCGTCAGCCCGCTCGGAATCGACCGCTTCGGCCAGACCGGAACCCTCCCCGACCTCTACCGGGAATATCGCCTCGACGTCGAAGCGATCGTCGAGGCCGCGGCGGAGCTGTTCCTGGACTAGAAATGGCGGAAATGAAGACCCCGATCTCGTCATGCCGGACTTGATCCGGCATCCACCTTCTTTCCCGGCTCAGGGAAGTCCAAAGGCGGATCCCGGATCAAATCCGGGATGACCACTTCACCTGGCCCCGGGCCATCGCCGGGGAACAAGTGAGGCCCTCCAGCGCTCTTCCCTCCGAACGCTTTCAAGGAGTTGGAGTAATGATCGGCAAGATTGCAGGAGCGATGATCGGCCGCAGGCTGGCGGGACGTTACAATGGCGGCACCGGCCTCCTCGTCGGAGCGCTCGCCCCGGCCATTGCCCGCCGCGCCTTCGGTCCGCTCGGCCTCGCCGTCGGCGGCGCCTGGGTCGCCAAGAAGCTGTGGGACCGCCGCAACCGCACTCCGAAGCCCGCCGTCCGCACCTACTGACCCTCCTCGTCATTGCGAGGAGCGCAGCGACGAAGCAATCCAGGGCCTCGGAGCCGGCACTGGATTGCTTCGCTTCGCTCGCAATGACGGAGCCCTCGCCGCGACCCTAGGCGGGCTTCATCTCGAGCAGCCAGATCGCCGCGATCAGGGCCAGGGTCGCGGCGACCGCCGTCCAGCTCACCACCCTGAGGTTGATCGGCCGAAGCTCCGCCGCCTTGTGCGTGTCGAACCGCTCCATCACCGCCGCCGCCCTCCGTTCGGCGACGAGGATCACATAAGCCCCGGCGAGCAGGAAGGCGGTCGCGATCGCCTTGGGAACCCAGTTCGGCTGCATCGCCTTGAACAGCACCTGGAAGGCGAGGCCGATTCCGACGGCCGCGAAGCCGGTTCGCATCCAGCCCGCGAAGGTCCGCTCGTTGGCGAGGATCGTCCGGTCATGGGCGAGCTCGGTGCGCTCTTCGGCGAGCTTGTCCTTTTCCCGGTCCGCCATCGCCGTCAGAAGGTGCCTTCCTCGTCTTCGGGCAGCGGCTCCTCGCGCGGCGGCGGGCCGGCATCGTCGCGCGGCTCGCGCGGCTCGCGGCCCGGATTGTCGGTGGGCTCGCGCTCGCCGCGCGGCACCGGCAGCTCCTCGATCGGGAAGGGCACGCCCTCGCCGGTGACGGTCACCCCGTTGCCGTCGACCTGAACGCCGAGCTCGAAGCCGTCGCTCCCCTCGATCGGAAGGGTCACCGAGCCGTTGAAACCGGTCGCTGCCACGGGCGCCGCCAGCGGCGGCGCCAGCTTCTGGGCGGGCGCCGTCCCGACCGCCTTGGTCATGAAGTCGCGCCAGATCCGAGCCGGCAGGCCGCCGCCGGCGATCTGCCCGGCAAGCGGGCTGTTGTCGTCATTGCCGACCCACACTCCGACCACCAGATCCTGGGCGAAGCCGATGAACAAGGCGTCGCGGCTGTCCTGGGTGGTTCCGGTCTTGCCGAACGCCGGGACGGCGAGCGCCGCTCCGCGGCCGGTGCCCTGGCTGACGACGGCGCCGAGCATCTCCCTCAGCTCGTCGAAGGCCGGGTCGCCGCTCGTGCCGGGGCGCGCCCGGTTCCACATCCGCTGCCACCAGGGCTTCTGCTCGTCCTCCAGCCCCTTCGGCCGCACCGGATAGGCGCCGGCGGCGACGGCCGCGTAGGCGGAGGTGAGCTCGAGCAGGGTGACTCCCGACGTGCCGAGAGCGAGGCTCGGATTGTCGTTCAGCGGGCTCCTGACTCCGAGGTCGCGGGCGGCGGCGATCACGTTCTGCCGCCCGACCCGCTCGGAAAGGCGAACCGCGGCGACGTTGCTCGACAAGGCGAGCGCGTCGCGCAACGTGAGGGTGCCGCGATACTGGTCGCCGTAATTCTTCGGCTGCCAGTCGCCGATCCGAAGCGGCGTGTCCGCGACTGGGCTGTCGGGAGTCAGCCCCGACCGAAGAGCGGCTAGGTAGACGAAAAGCTTGAAGGCCGAGCCGGGCTGCCGCCGCGCCTGGGTGGCCCGGTTGAAGGGGCTCCGCGCATAATTGCGGCCGCCGACCATGGCGACGACCCGCCCGTCCGGCCGCATCGCCACCAGCGCCACCTGCGCCCGGCCGAGTCCGGCGCGCCCGACGGTCTGGAGCGCAAGCTTCTGCAACCGGCTCTCGAGCGTGGTCTGGACCTCCTGGTCGCCATAGCCGACCTCGCCCCGGGCTCTCGCCATCGGGAGGACCCAGTCGGCGAAATAGGTTCCGGTCGGAACCTGCTTCTGGCGCTCGACCCTGAGCCGCGCGGGCTTCAGCTTGCGGGCCTCGGCCGGGGTGATGAAGCCCTGGTCGATCATCGCCGCGATCACCACCCGCCCGCGCTCCCGCGCCAGCTTGTAGTTGCGGGTCGGTGCGAGCCTCGACGGCGCCTTGACCATCCCGGCCAGCATCGCCGCCTGGGGAACGGTCAGCTTCTCCGGCGGGACGCTGAAATAATGCCAGGAGGCGGCTCGAAGGCCGTAGGTGTTGTCGCCGAGATAGACGTTGGACAAATAGCGCTCGAGTATCTCCTCCTTGGTCAGCCAGGATTCCAGCCAGAAGGCGATCAGCACCTCCTGCGCCTTGCGGCCCATCGTGCGGTCGGCGGTGAGGAAGGAGATCTTGGCAAGCTGCTGGGTGATCGTGCTCCCGCCCTCGCGGACCCCGCCGGCGCCGAGGTTGCGCCACGCGGCCCGCACGATTCCCCTGACGCTGATTCCGAGATGGTCGTTGAAGCGCTTGTCCTCGATCGCGATGAAGGCGTTGGAGACGTGCTTGGGCAAGGCGGCGATGCTGACCGGCTCGCGGATGTCGGCGCCCCGCCTGGCGATCGGCTCCCCCTCGACCGAGACCAGGGTGAGGCTTGGAGCGGCGATCGGCTGGAGCGACTTGGACAGCGGCGCGGTGATCGCGAGCCAGGCCACGATCAGCATGAACAGGGCGATCACGGCGAGGACGATCCGCCTCCAGCCCCACCTGAACGGATGGTACCACGGCCTGCGCGGCGGCGGGGGCGGCGGCTGGGCGGAGCCTCCCGGGCCCTGATACTCGGCCGGGGTCGGTTGCCACTGGGCGGTCTGGTCCAAACGCATTCCTTTGTCTTTAGCGGCAGAACGACGGCGCGGGAATCGGGTTGCGGCGGCTTGCGACGAGCGGAGCCGCCGGGGATGGATTGCGTCGGCCATTGCACCCAGCTCCTCGGCCCTTTCGCGCCCGGGGGGAGGGGAGGACCGGGAGCCCGGAGTCGGCGGCGGCGGCGGGGGCGGTCAGGACGGTCGCCCGGTCATGCCTCGGCGGGGGCGGATTGGCGGATCGCATCGAGGACGTGATGGGGGTGGCTGTGGTGGAGCATGTGGCCGGCGCCCTCTATCTCGGTGAGGCGGGCGTCGCGCAAGAGGCGGGCGAGCGCCTTGCCCTGCCGCTCCGGCTCGACCACCCGGTCCCCGGTTCCGACGAGGACGTGGACGGGGATCCGGATGCGCTCGAGGTCGATGGTCCCCGCCGGGGACAAGGGCAGGACCGAGGCGGAGTCCTCGCCCTCGTGGACGAGGACGTCCGGGTCGAGCACCTGATCGAAGGGAAAGCTCCGCTTCCAAGCCGCCGGAACCGGGGCGGGAGCGAACATCGCCGCCTGGATCCATTCGATCGCGACCCGGTCGAACCCGCTCCGCCGGCCGGCCCGGGAGATCAGCGGTCCGATCACCGGAATCGAGCGGGGCGCGATCAGGCCGTGCTCCAGCAGCCTCGGCTCCGGGAAGACCAGCGGAGCGACCAGGACGAGGGCGGTCACCCGCTCCGGGAATCGCTCGGCCAGAGCGAGCGCGACGAGCGCTCCGAAGCTGTGCCCGGCGACGACGGCCGGCCCGACTCCGAGCCGGTCGAGGCCGGCCGCGATCTGCCCGGCCTGGTCGCGCGGAGTCCCGACGAATCGCGGGCGGCGGCTGAGGCCGTGGCCCGGCCGGTCGACGGCGGTGACCCGGGCCTCCCCGCTTAGCGCCCCGGCCGGCCCGGCAAGCCAGTCATGGTGGGTGGTCATGGCGCCGTGGAGCAGGAGCAGGTCGAAGCCCGACCCCTGCTGAACGGCGTGGAGGCTCCGGCCGGAGCCGAGGTCGAGAATCGTCGTCTTCCACATGCCCGCTCAACCGGCGGGCGCGGCGATGGCTCCGCTCAGGAGCGGGGATGGATCGGCCGGCGGGTCTTGAGGTCGAAGGAATCGCCGTCGGAAAGGACGTGGACCCGGACGTCGTGCATCGACAGCGCCCGGTCCGAGCGAGCTTCGGCGACGTTGCAATAGCTGACGTCGGTCCCGTCGACGACATAGACGGCGCCGCTTCCGATCACCCTGAAGACGTCGCCCTCGACCATCGCCGCGGTGTCCTCGTCGATTCCCAGGCCCAGCACCCGGGGGTTGTGGGCGACCGCTCCGAGCAGCCGCCCGAAGCGGCCGCGCTCGGCGAAATGCTGGTCGATGATGACGTTCCGGACCAGGCCCAGCCCGGGCGACATGTGGAGGTCGCCGATCCGGTGGGTCTCCTTGCTGGTGCCCTTGACCAGCATCGTCTCGCTCATCACCGAGGCTCCGGCCGAAGTTCCGGCCACCACTCCGCCGCGCTCGTGGAGAGCCCGCACCTTGGCCTCGATGCCGGTGTCGCCGATCTGGCTGGTGATGCGGAGCTGGTCGCCGCCCGAGAAGAAGATTCCGGCGGCGTCGTCGAGCACCGACAGCTTGTCCCGGTCTCCGGCGCGCGAGCGCTCCTCGACGTAAAGCTCGACCAGGCCGCCGAGGCCGAGGTCGGCGAAGGCCTTCTCATATTCCTCGAAATAGCCTTCCGGGCGATGGCTTGCGACGGTGGCGAGGACGAGCTTGCCGCCGCGCACGTGCCTGGCGACCTCGCGGAGGATCGCCCGCTCCCCCTTCGGGTCGCGGTCCTCGTGGCCGCCGATGATGATCAGGCAGCCCTTGCGGCGCCGTTCCTCCTCAGCCACGGCTTTCTTCTTCCTTGCTCAGAAACGCCCTCGGCTCCGGCGCGTCGGCGCTGGCATAGGCTATAGCGAAAGCGGGGCTGTTATGAGCCCAGCCGATCCGCCCGTCCTTGGCGATCGCGATGGCTCCGCCGTCCCCACCGGCGCCGCCGACGCCCGGAAGCTGTTCCACCGCCTTGCGGATCGCTTCCTCGGGACCGAGGCTGCCGATGCTTGCCATAACCTGCGAGGCGAGTGCGATCCGGGCGATGCTCTCGCCGTCGCCGGAGAAGGAGACGGCACCGACATGGTTGTCGGCATAGAGGCCGTTGCCGGGCAGCGGGCTGTCGCCGATCCGGCCGACTTTCGCGCCGGTAAGGCCCCCGGTCGAAGTCCCCGCCGCCAGGTTGCCGCCCTTGTCCATCGCGACCGCGCCGACCGTGTCGTGCAAATGCTCCAGGGCGTCGCGCCGGGTCCTGGTCATCAGCGCCTCGTCCGGAACCGTCTCGAGCCCCTCGCTCCTGGCGAACAGCAAGGCGCCCTCGCCGACAAGGAAGATTTCCTTCTCGGCGAGCAGCCGCCTGGCCACGCTGACCGGGTGGCGGACATTTCGGATCGCTCCGACCGCGCCGACGGAAAGGTCCTTCCCGTCCATGAGGCCCGAGCACATCTCGATCTCTCCGGCCTCGTTCAGGGCCGATCCTCGGCCCGCGTTGAAGACCGGCAGGTCCTCCAGCACCTTGATCGCGGCTTCGACCGCGTCGACGGCGCTTCCCCCTTGCTCCAGCACCGCGATGCCGGCCCGGGCGGCTTCCAGCACGCCGTTGCGGTTGTCCTCTTCCTCGCCGGGCTCCATCTCCTTGGCGCCGCCATGGACGATGAGGGCCCAGCGGCCCTCCTGCAATTCGGTCATGTCATTCGGCCGCGATGAACGAGGCGCGGCCGGAGGCTCGGACGCTGGCGGGCCTGAAATCGTTCACTTGCCGCCAGGCTCCCTTGACGTCGGTGGGGGTGACGACGACAAGATCGCCCGGCCGTCCCATCGCCAGGGCGGCGGCGGTCGACTGGGGCTCGCCGGCGATGAGGTGGAGATGCTCCTCGGAGCGGCCCGACTCAAGCGCTCCCCGCTTGAGCAGGTTCATCACCTCGCCGCGCGGGCGGCCGCGCGTATAGGGGTCCTCGCGGAAGATGAGCTCGTCGAAGATCCCGGCGGCGATCCGCCCGAGCTCCATGATGTCCGCGTCGCGCCTGTCCCCGGCCATCGAAACCGATCCGATGGTGCGCTTGTAGCGGTGGCTGAGGCCGCGCACGACCTTGCCGAGCGCCTCGAGGCCGGCGGCGTTGTGGGCATAATCGACGATGACCCTGAAGCCGTGGGCGTCGTGGACGTTGAGGCGGCCCGGATTCTGCTCGAAGGTCGAACGGAACTGGGCCATGGCCGAGCGGATGGTGAGGATCGGCACTTCGTGGGCGAGAGCGATGGCGATCGCGGCGAGCGAATTGGCGACGTTGAACTCGGCCATTCCGTGCAGAGTCGCGGGAATGTCGCCCGCCTTCATGATCGTCTCGCGGCGGGCGTCGTCGTAGAGGACGATGGTGCCGCCCTCCGGTCCCGCCTCGCGCACCACCGCCATTCCGCCTTCGTCGACATGCTCGCGAAGCATCGGCGACATTTCGGCGCCGCCGCACAGTGAGAACCAGATGATCCTGCCGCCGGCGCGGCGAGCCATCCTGACGGTCAGAGGGTCGTCGGCGTTGAGGATCGAATGGCCGCTCCGCCGCACCGCCTCGACGACCACCTGCTTGACGTCCGCGAGGTCCTCGACCGTCTCGATCCCCTTCAGACCGAGATGGTCGGCGGTGACGTTGAGACAGGTGGCGATGTCCGCTTCCTCGTAGGCGAGCCCCTCTCGAAGCAGGCCGCCGCGCGCCGTCTCGAGCACGGCCACCTCGACGGTCGGGTCGCGAAGGATCATCCGGGCGCTGCGCGGGCCGGTGGCGTCGCCTTCGTGGGTGAGGACGTCGTTGATGTAGACGCCCGTCGTCGAGGTCAGCCCGACCGTGCAGCCGGTGTAGCGCAATATGTGCTTGGTCATCCGGCCGACGGTCGACTTGCCGTTGGTGCCGGTGATCGCGATGATCGGGATCCGGCTCGACCGTCCGCGCGGGAACAGCATCTCGATGATCGGCTTGGCGACGTCTCGCGGAGCGCCCTCGGACGGCTCGATATGCATTCTGAGCCCTGGCGCGGCATTGACCTCGATCACTCCGCCCCCCGTCTCGCGCACGGACCGGGTGATGTCGGGGCAGACGAAGTCGACTCCGCAGACGTCGAGGCCGATGATCAGCGCCGCCCGGCGGGCGATCTCCGCATTGTCAGGGTGGATTTCGTTGGTCCGGTCGACCGCGGTGCCGCCGGTGGAGAGGTTGGCGGTGGCTCGAAGCTGGACGACCTCGTCCGCCTCCGGAACGCTTTCGGGGGTGAGGCCGGAGCGGCCCAGGAACTCCTCGACATGCGCGTCGATCCGAATCCGGGTCATGACATTCTCGTGGCCCTCGCCCCGGCGAGGATCGCGGTTCACCTCGGCGACGAGCTGGCGGATATTGCTGATCCCGTCGCCGACGACCCGCGCGGGGATGCGCTCGGCCACCGCGATCATCTTGCCGCCGACGATGAGGATGCGATGGTCGTTGCCCTCGAAATATTGTTCGACGATGACGTCGCGCCCCTTGGCCTGCGACTGCGCCTCGCGGAAGCCGAAGCGAAGCTGATCCTCGTCCATGATCCCGATCGTGACTCCGCGGCCGTGATTGCCGTCGAGGGGCTTGGTCACGAGCGGGTAACGGAGCCGCCTGGCGCCGCGCACCGCCTCTTCCACGTCGCGGACGACGATCCCGCGCGGCACCGGGACTCCGCTCTCGTCGAGCAGCTTCTTGGTCATGTCCTTGTTGCCGGCGAGGTCGGTCGCGACCAGCGAGGTTCGGCCGGTGATCGAGGCCCGGATCTTCTGCTGGTGGCGGCCGTGCCCGAGCTGGAGAAGGCTCTTCTCGTCGAGGCGCATGACCGGGATTCCGCGCCGCCTGGCTTCTTCGACCAGGGCCCTGGTGCTTGGTCCGAGGGTGGTCTGGCGGACCATCCGCTTCAAGGCGTCGAGCCGCCGCTCGAGGTCGAACTCGCCGTCCATCTTGTAGACGCGGTCGAGGCCGGCAATGCCCTGGAGATCGTTCGGGAGGAGCGAGTCGACCAGCTCGAGCGCGATCCGCCCGGCCATCAGCCCGACCCGCTCCTCATTATAGGCGAACATGACGTTGTAGACGCCGGGCCGGTTCTTGACCGACCGGGTCTTGCCTCGGGTCGCGCGCGAGCCGGCCAGGGTCTGGAGCTCGAGCGCGACATGCTCGGCGACATGGCCGAGCCAGGTGCCTTCGCGGAGCCGCCGCTCGAAGCCGCCGCGCACCTTAAGCGAGCAGCCGTGGCGGCCGACGCCCGGAAGCATTTCGAGCAAGGCCTCGGTGAAGCCGGCGATCCGGTTCGTCGGCCATTCCTCGATCCGGCCGAGATCGACCTGGATCCGGACCATCGGCGTGTGGCTGTAATAATGGGGGCCGCGATAGACTCCGACCCCGGTGACGTTCATCCGCGCGGTCAGCTGGTGAGTGCCCGGATCGCTCTTCGAGCCGAAGAACATCCCGGTTGCGGGGCCTTTGTCCTGGGTCGCCGCGTCGGCCACGGGCGCGGACTGGTTCGGAGGCGTCATGACTGCGTTAAACCCCCGGAAAGAGGGCGGAGTTCCGGCCATTCACGCTGACCTGGGTTAAGCGAATTCCGCTGAACCGGCATCCCCGTCATCCCGGACTTGATCCGGGATCCACCTTCTTCACCGTCTTGAGCCGAGGGAAGGAAGGTGGATGCCGGATCAAGTCCGGCATGACGGCGGCGGGGCGGCGGGTCGGGCCCAGGTGGATGCCGGATCAAGTCCGGCATGACGGCCCAGGTGGGGGCGCTCCAGCGACCATTCCGGACCTGATCCGCATCTCCGTCATCCCGGACTTGATCCGGGATCCACCTTCTTCACCGTCTTGAACGCAGGAAGGCAGGTGGATGCCGGATCAAGTCCGGCATGACGGCCTGTGGGTCGGCGGGTCGGGCCCAGGTGGATGCCGGATCAAGTCCGGCATGACGGCGGGGCGGCGGGTCGGGCCCAGGTGGATGCCGGATCAAGTCCGGCATGACGGCCCAGGTCGAAGCGCTCCAGCGACCATCCCGGACCTGATCCGGGAAGCCTCGTCATCCCGGACTTGATCCGGGATCCACCTTCTTCACTCTCTTGAAACGCGGGAAGGAAGGTGGATGCCGGATCAAGTCCGGCATGACGGCGGCGGGTTGGCGGGTCGGGCCCAGGTGGATGCCGGATCAAGTCCGGCATGACGGCCGAGGTCGAGGCGCTCTAGCGGCCCGGCTTGCCGAGGCGGTCGCGGAGCATCCAGGACAGGAGGTAGGGGCGGGCCAGGGCCTTATCCAGGGCGTAGGGCCACCAGCCGGGGCCGAAGGGGATGTAAACCCTGACCGGGACTCCGAGGCGGGCCGCGACCGCTCCGGTGCGCCGGGCGGGAAGGCCGCGCAGCTGCTCGAGCTCGCACGGAGTGCCGGAGGCGAGAAGGCGGCCGAGCGCCCGCTCCGCCAGCTCGGGATCGTGGGTCGCCACCGCGACCGGCGCGGAGCGGCCGGCGAGCCGGTCGACCAAGGCGAGATAGGCGGCGGCGACGTCAGGCTCGTCGCCCTCCGGATCGGCCCATTCGCCCTTGACCAGCCGGATCCGAGCCGCAGTGTCGCGGAATCGGTCCGCGTCGGCGGGGCTTCGGCGCCAGCGCGCCGGAAGAGCGAAGCCGGCGGGATGTTCGCCGAGCAGACGCTCGACCGCTTCGAGGGTCCGGTCCGCGTCCTTCGGGGCATGGGCGTCGAACATCAAAGCGAGGCCGGCGGCGCTCGCCGAATCGGCGATCGTCCGGAGGCAGGCGGGGTCGAAATCCAGCGGCGGCGCCTTGACCGAAAGGCAGGCCTCGCCGGAACGGTCGGCGAGCAGGCCGGCGACGGCCGAGTAAGCGGCGACGATCTCCTTCGGATCCGAATCGCCGGCCTGGAAATAGCCCAGGGTCGCGGCCCGGCCGCGGCGGTGGAGCGCCCGGCAGCGCCGGCTGGCGGCGGCCGGCCCGGGTCCTCGAGCGACCCGCTCGACATAATAAGGAAGCGCGTAGCGGGCCTTCCTGAGGGCGGCCCAGGGGCCGGACATCAGGCGCTCGCCGGCGCGAGGCGCCTGCGCAGGGCGGCGACGGCGTCGGCGGCGAAGGCGAAAGCTCCGCCGGCGTTGAACGGATAGGCCCGCACCCAGACGCAATCATGCTGCTGGCGGGTCCAGAATACAGCGATCCAGGGCTCGACATTGCCGAGCAGCTCATAGGCGGCGAGCCCGCGCCGCGCGGCCCAGCCGATCGAGTGGAGCATCAGCAAGGTGCCCGGCGAGCAGCGCTCGTAGCTTTCGTCGAAGCCGATCTTGAACAGCCAGAAGCGGCCCAGAGTCTCGATCGCCATCTGCATCGCCACCGCCCGGCCGTCGATCCGCATGAAGGCGATCCGGAAGCTGCCCTGCTCGCAGGCGGAGCGGAAGAAGTGGCGGAAGCAGCTCTCCTTGGCCTGGTCGGCGGCGATCGCGGTTCCGGCCTCGGCCTTCCAGCTTCGAAGCTCGACTCCGACCGCTTCGTCGAACAGGGCGTCGAACTCGGCCGGCCCCGGCGACAGGAGCTCGAAGCCGACCTCGCCGAACTCCTCGGCCCGGCGGGCCGCCCGCCTGAAGTCGGAGCGGCGGCCCGAGTTGAAGCAGGAGGCGGGGTCGCGCCATTTCGGCTCCAGCTCGATGGTCGGGGTCGGGATCGCCGGGCGGACCGACATCCAGCCCTTGCCGCGAAGGGCGGAGCGGAGCGCCGGCACCAGCGCCGAGCCGCAGGCGAGCCGGTCGATCTCGAGCGGCCGGCCGTCCCGGACCAGCGCCTCGGCGAGAAGCCGGGCCGATTCCGAATTTCGGTAGAGGGCGTCGTCGGGCTCGCACACCTGGTGGGCTCCGACCATCGTCCAGCGCGAGAAGCGGCCGGGCTCGCGGCACAAGGGGAGCAAGGCGGCGACGTCGTCGCCCTTGGCGATGTAGAAGATCTCGATATGGGACCGGCTCAGCATCGTGTCGGCGAGAGCGGCCGCGAAGGCGTGGCTCTGGGTCGGAAGCGAGGCCGATTCCTCGAGCCGGCGCCAGGCCCGGACCAGCCCGTCCTGCTCGCGGAAGCGGGCGAAGGGCAGGGCGCAGGCGGCCGGAGCCGCCGAAGTCGACCCGGCGGGCGGGCGGCGGACGAGCGCGGCCGTGGCCGCGGACAGGTCCGGCATCGTCTCGATGGCTGTCACCCACCCCTCGATCATCAGCGCCGCCTTAACCGGCTCCGGTAAAGATTTTGCGTCTTTGCGGGCGGGCGCCCGCGGGCTTAGGGACTGGAGCCATGGACAGAAGCATCCCGCCCCCCGCCGAGCTGGTCGCCGCCAGCCACGCCAATGCCGCCGATTACGAGGCGATGTACCGCCAGTCGCTCGACGATCCCGACACCTTCTGGGCCGGGCAGGCTCGGCGGATCGACTGGGTGAGGGCTCCGACGCGGATCTCGGGCTGGTCGTTCGATCCGGTCGAGATCAAATGGTATGAGGACGGGGTCCTCAACCTCTGCCACAATTGCGTCGACCGCCACCTCGAGGCCCGGGCGGACCAGGCCGCGGTCGTCTTCGAGGGCGACGAGCCGGGCAGCGGCCGGACCCTGACCTATGGCGAGCTCCACCGCGAGGTCGTCGTCATGGCCAATGCGCTGAAGGCGCTCGGAGCGGGCAAGGGCGACCGGGTCACGCTCTACATGCCGATGATCCCGGAGGCGGCGGTGGCGATGCTGGCCTGCGCGCGGATCGGGGCGGTCCACAGCGTGGTCTTCGGCGGATTCTCGCCCGAGGCGCTCCACGGCCGGATCGAGGATTGCTCGAGCCGGTTCGTCGTCACCGCCGACGGCGGGATGCGCGGCGGCCGGCTGGTCCCGCTCAAGGCCAATGTCGACTCGGCTCTGGCCAAGGGGAGCGCGGTGGAGGCGGTGCTGGTCGTCCGCCACCTCGGCAATGCGGTCGAATGGCACGCGGACCGCGACCACTGGTTCCAGGACATGGCCGGGCTCGTGCCGGACGAATGCCCGTGCGAGCCGATGAGCGCGGAGGACCCGCTGTTCATCCTCTATACGTCGGGCTCGACCGGAAAGCCCAAGGGCGTGCTCCACACTACCGGGGGCTATGCGGTGTGGACGGCTTCGACCTTCCATTACGTCTTCGACTATAAGGAGGGCGAGGTCTTCTGGTGCACCGCCGACGTCGGCTGGGTCACCGGCCACAGCTACGTCGTCTACGGCCCGCTCGCCAACGGGGCGACGACTTTGATGTTCGAGGGGGTTCCCAACCATCCGGATTTCTCGCGCTTCTGGGACGTGGTCGAGCGCCGAAAGGTCGACATCTTCTACACCGCCCCGACCGCGATCCGGGCGCTGATGCGCGAGGGGGAGGGGCCGGTGAGGAAGCACGACCGCTCCTCCATCCGGCTGCTGGGGTCGGTCGGCGAGCCGATCAACCCGGAGGCCTGGCGCTGGTATTACGAGGTGGTCGGCGAGGGGCGCTGCCCGATCGTCGACACCTGGTGGCAGACCGAGACCGGCGGAGTGATGATCACCACCCTGCCCGGAGCGCATGACATGAAGCCGGGAAGCGCCGGCCGCCCCTTCTTCGGGGTCGAGCCGCAGCTGGTCGGGCCCGAGGGCGAGCTTCTGGCGGGAGCGGCGTCGGGCAACCTGTGCATCGCCCGCTCCTGGCCCGGCCAGATGCGCACCGTCTACGGCGACCATGAGCGCTTCGTGTCGACCTATTTCTCGACCTATCCGGGCCGCTATTTCACCGGCGACGGCTGCCGCCGCGACGAGGACGGCTATTACTGGATCACCGGCCGGGTCGACGACGTCCTCAACATCTCCGGCCACCGCCTCGGCACCGCCGAGATCGAGAGCGCCCTGGTCTCCCACCCCAAGGTCGCGGAGGCCGCGGTCGTCGGCTACCCGCACGACATCAAGGGCCAGGGCATCTATTGCTACGTCACCCTGATGGAAGGCGAGGAGGGCGGCGAGGCCCTGGAGAAGGAATTGCGCACCCACGTCCGGACCGAGATCAGCCCGATCGCGAGCCCCGACCTCATCCACTTCACCCCGGGCCTTCCCAAGACCCGCTCGGGCAAGATCATGCGGCGAATCCTGAGGAAGATCGCGGAGAACGATTTCGGCACCCTGGGCGACACGTCGACCCTCGCCGATCCCGCCCTGGTCGACGGCCTGATCGAGGGGCGGAGGAACCGGTGACCCGGGCCTGGATCGCGGCCCTGGCGCTGGCCCTGGCGTCGCCGGCCGGAGCGATAACGCCCGAGCAGGCCCAGACCCTTCCCGTCGGCGAGCTGGCGCGGCTGGTGCTCGGCGAGGCCGGAGCCCTGGTGGTCGACGTCGACAGGCCGAAATGGCCGGCCTGCGACATCATGTGTTCGCCGCCGACCGAGGAGCAAAGCCGGCGGCCGCCGCCGCTCGGGCTCGGCCTCACCTTCTATTTGAGCCCGACCGCGGCTTCCGGAATGCTGGACCAGTGGACGGGCCTGTGCAGCGTCGCGATGGTCGGAGTCTCCTTTGACGAGCAGGGCCGGGTGACGGGGATCGGACAGGGGCGGCGCTGGGGCGTCCCCAACGGCCTCCACCGGGTCGGCTCGAAAAATCCCGTGAAGGATTTCAGGGCCCGGCTCGCTTCGGAAACCGAGAAATGCCGAAGCGCCGCCGACCCGCGCGCCTTCTTCGTCGCCGACGCCTACGAGACCAGCGCCTATCGGGTGGTGATCGCCGCGAAGCTGTTCGCCGAAGCGGCCGCGAAGGGGGGTCCGCTGCCGTTCAGGCTGAAATGCCGGTCCTTCGCCGACGAATGCGGAAAGCATTCCGCCGAGACCGTCGCGTCCCGGTTCCGGCCGGAGCACATCAGGATGGCGATGCAGGTCGACTGCTCCAAGCCCGATCTGAGCCTGCAGTCGATCGGCCCTCGCGGCTGCTACGACGTCACTCTCGACACCCCGGGGGAAAGCCTCCTCCTCGAAGTCGCCGACGGCTATTCCAAGCTCAGGATCGAACGGGTCGAATACCAGCACTCGACGGTCGTCTACTGAGGGGACTCGCCGGGATCGGCCGGCCCGCCGCGTTTCCTGCGCGGGGAAGAGCTCAGCGCGTGCCGTAGGTCCGGTCGCCGGCGTCGCCGAGCCCCGGGACGATATAGCCGTGGTCGTTGAGGCTCTCATCCATCGCCGCGGCCCAGATCGGGACGTCGGGATGGGCCTCCCGGACCGCCTCGGCTCCGGGGCGCGACGCTAGGAGGCAGACGAAGCGCATGTCGGTCACTCCGGCCTCCTTCAGGCGGTCGATCGCGGCGATGGCGGTATGGCCGGTCGCCATCATCGGGTCGACGATGATGACCAGCCGCTCGGCGCAATCCTCCGGAGTCTTGAAATAATATTCGACGCACTGGAGCGAGACGGGCTCGCGATACAGGCCGATATGGGCGACCCGGGCGGAGGGCAGCAGGTCGAGCATGCCCTCGGCCATGGCGAGGCCGGCTCGAAGGATCGGGGCGATGACCAGCTTCTTGCCGGCGATTGCGGGGGCCTCGGTGGTGGCGATCGGAGTCTCGATCGTGATGAGGTCGGTCGGAAGGTCGCGCGTGACCTCGTAGCAGAGCAGGGTCGCGATCTCGCGCACGACCGAGCGGAACAGCTGGATCGAGCTGTTCCGGTCGCGGAGGAGGGTCAGCTTGTGCTGCACCAGGGGGTGGGAAACGATCGTCAGTCCGTCCATGTCTAGAATACCGTCCCGTCGCTGATGATGGTGAAAGGGGGGCCGCCGCCGGGCCTGAGCTCCGCGGCGATCCTGCGGCCCGCCGCCCAGCTTCCGCCCTCGAGCATCCGGGCGAGGGGGAAGGCCTCCGCGCTCACTCCGAGCCGCTCGCGAACCAGGGGCGCCATCCGGTCGAGAAGCGCGACCGTCATCGACCGCCAGGCGACGATCAGCGGATCGGACACGTGATGGGGCCGCCCGGCGTCGGCCGGATCGGCGAGGCGGAGCACGCCCATGTCCACGAACAGGCCGCCGTTGCGATATTCGGCCAGGCCGGTCAGGCCGTCGATCTCGATGACGTCGATGCCCGCCTCCTGGAGCGGCTCGATGAGGGAATAAGCGAGCCACTGGGACAGCTTGTGGAGCGGCACCAGGCCGTCGCTGGAATTGTCGCGGCGGATCGCCGGGTGCCTCCAGCAGTCGCCGAGCGGGACTCCGCCGATCTCGAGCCGGCCCGCCCAGATCGGCCCGAGCGCCTCCAGAAGAAGCTCGAGGATCGAGGCGGCGGGTAGCCGGCCGCCTTCGGCTCGGGCGGCGAGCGAGTCGAAGAGTCCGCCCGGCCGCGGCCTCGACTCGCGGGCGAACAGGTCGGGCCGCGCCGCCACCTGCGCTCCGAGCCGGCGAAGCAGAGCGGCGCGGCCCTCGAGGCCGGCGAGCGGGTTGCCGTCGCCAACCTGGAAGCCGCTGGCCAGGGCGGCGGTGTCGAGCCCGGCGAGATCGTCGAGGGCTCCGGACTCGAACATCCGCTGGCTCGCCACCGCCAGGCCCTCGGAGCGAGTGAAGGTCTTGCCGCTCGCCGGGTCGGCGAAGCTCCAGCCGGGGCCCGCTCCGGCGTCGAGCAGGACCGAGAGGATGACGAGGTCGAAGGCGGCGCGGGCGCGCTCCGAGCGGTCGCCGCCGGGCAGGGCCGGCTCCCCGGCGACGAAATGGCGCCAGCGCGCGTGGAAGGGGATTGCGAGGTCCGGATAGGCCTCGCGGGTGACCCGGGCGGTCAGCTCGGCGGCGTCGTCGAGCCGTTCGAGGTCGACCGTCCAGCCTTCGACTCGCCCGTCCAGCGCGAGGCCGAGCATCTCATGCGCCCGCTCGCGCACCGCGGCGGCGCTGAGCAGGCCGCGGATCGGGGGGCTGGGGGACAAGACAGCCGTCATTGCGAGCGAAGCGAAGCAATCCAGACCGGCGCACGTCGGAGGCGCCGCGCTGGATTGCCGCGTCGCTCCGCTCCTCGCAATGACGGGGTGGCGCGGCCCACGCTTCAGAACTTCCCCAGGTCCCGGCCGACGACCGAGCGCAGGGCCTCCTCGGTCGGGGCGCCCTCCGGAGTGAAATAGCCGGCCGCCTTCTTCGCCTCCATCTCGACGCTCGCATCCTCCGGCACCAGCCAGTCGGGGATCGGAACCCGCTCGCCGATCTCGATCCCGCCGCCGACCAAAGCGTCATATTTCATGTTCGACATCGACACGAACCGGTCGATCCGGCGGATCCCGAGCCAGTGGATGATGTCGGGCATGAGCTGCTGGAAGCGAGCGTCCTGGACTCCGGCGACGCATTCGGTGCGCTCGAAATAGGTCGCCGCCTGGTCGCCCCCGGGCTGGCGCTTCCTCGCATTGTAGACGAGGAACTTGGTGACCTCGCCGAGCGCGCGGCCTTCCTTGCGGTTGTAGACGATGAGGCCGACGCCGCCCGCCTGCGCCTGGCGCGTCGCCTCCTCGATGCCGTGGGTGAGATAGGGGCGGCAGGTGCAGATGTCGGAGCCGAACACGTCGGAGCCGTTGCACTCGTCGTGGACCCGGCAGGTCAGCGTCTTCTCGCGATTGCCGAGGAAGGCGGGGTCGCCGAAGATGTAGAGCGTCATTCCCCCGATCGGCGGCAGGAACACCGACAGGTCCGGGCGGGTGACCAGCTCGGGATACATGCCGCCGGTCTGCTCGAACAGGCACCGCCTGAGGCTCGATTCAGCCACTCCGAAACGCTCGGCCACGCCCGGCAGCCACCA
>DASVUZ010000053.1:0-48818 GCA_036386795.1 Allosphingosinicella sp. | reverse complement strand
TCGCCGTCATATCCAACGGCACCGCGATCCTCGGCCTCGGCAATCTCGGCGCCGCCGCCTCGAAACCGGTGATGGAAGGTAAGGCGGTGCTCTTCAAGCGCTTCGCCGACGTCGATTCGATCGACATCGAGCTCGCCACCGAGGACACGGACCGGTTCGTCGAAGCGGTCGAGCTGATGGAACCGAGCTTCGGCGGGATCAATCTGGAGGACATTGCCGCCCCCGCCTGCTTCATCATCGAGCAGACCCTGCGCGAGCGGATGAACATCCCGGTCTTCCACGACGACCAGCATGGCACGGCGATCATCACCGCCGCCGGCCTGATCAACGCCTGCTACCTGACCGGACGGGACCTGCGTGACGTCAAGGTGGTGGTGAACGGCGCCGGCGCCGCCGCGATCGCCTGCACCGAGCTCATCAAGGCGATGGGCGTGCGCCACGACCATGTGATCATGTGCGACCGAAAGGGCGTGATCTGGCAGGGCCGCGAGGGGCTCGACCAGTGGAAGTCGGCTCACGCGGTGAACACCGACGCCCGCACGCTGGAGGAGGCACTGGTGGGCGCCGACGTCTTCCTCGGCCTGTCGGCGGCCGGCGCACTCAAGCCCGACATGGTGGACGAGATGGCGCCAAGGCCGATCATCTTCGCCATGGCCAATCCCGATCCCGAGATCACCCCGCCCGAAGCCAAGGCGGCCCGGCCCGACGCGATCATCGCCACCGGCCGCTCCGACTATCCCAACCAAGTCAACAACGTGCTCGGCTTCCCATTCATCTTCAGGGGCGCGCTCGACGTCCGGGCGACGACGATCAACGACGAGATGAAGATCGCCGCCGCCGAGGCTCTCGCCGAGCTCGCCCGGCAGCAGGTGCCCGAGGAAGTCGCGGCGGCCTATGGCGGCCGCGCCCACAGCTTCGGCCCGGACTATATCATCCCAGCGCCGTTCGATCCGCGGCTGATGGAGATCGTCCCGGCCGCGGTCGCCCGGGCGGCGATGGACAGCGGAGTCGCCCGGCTTCGCATCGAGGACATGGACGAATATCGGACCCGGCTGCGCTCGCGGCTCAACCCCACGACCTCGGTGCTCAGCCTGGCCTATGAGGCGGCGCGCGCCGATCCCAAGCGGGTGCTTTTCGCGGAAGGGGATGAGGATGTGGTTCTGCGCGCCGCCATCGCCTTCCGCGACGGCGGCTATGGGATCCCGGTGCTGGTCGGCCGCGACGACGTCCATGACCGGCTTCGAGCGCTCGGAATCGACGATCCGGAAAGCTTCGAGCTGATCAACAGCCGCACCTACGGCCGGGTGCCGGAGATGGTCGACTATCTCTACAAGCGGATGCAGCGCCGAGGCTATCTGCAGCGCGAGATCGAGCGGATGGTGAACCAGGACCGCAACACTTTCGCGGCCCTGCTCCTCGCGCTCGGCGAAGGCGACGCGCTGATCACCGGAGTGACCCGGCCTTACGCTCAGAGCCTCAGGCAGATGCAAAGGGTGCTCGACCCGAAGAAAGGGATGACCCCGTTCGGACTCCATGTCCTGGTCGGGCAGTCGCATACCACCTTCATCGCCGACACGACGGTGTCCGAGCGGCCGAGCGGTGAGCAGCTCGCCGACATCGCCGTCCACACCGCGCAGGTCGCGCGGCGGATGGGACACGAGCCGCGGGTCGCATTCCTCTCCTACTCCAATTTCGGCGACCCCGAGGGCACCTATCTCGAGCGGATCCGCGAGGGCGTGAAGGTCCTCGACCGCCGCTCCGGCATCGATTTCGAATATGAAGGGGAGATGTCCCCCGACGTCGCGCTCAACCCGGCGATGGCGCGGGTCTATCCGTTCAGCCGGCTGACCGGCCCGGCCAACGTCCTCGTGATGCCGGGCCTGCAGACCGCCAACATCTCGGCCAAGCTTCTGAGGGAGCTGGGCGGCGACGCCGTCATCGGCCCGATCCTGGTCGGGATGGCGCAGCCGGTCCAGATCGCCGCAATGACTGCGAGCGCGTCCGACCTCGTTACGCTCGGAGTGCTGGCGGGGAGCGGGGTGGTCCGCTGAATTCGCATCCCCGTCCGGCGGGGAGCCGAATCAGTTCGGGCCGTTGGGGCCCGTCGCGGCCCCGGGCGCTCCGACGGCTCCGATATTGCCGAACAGCTCGTCCCAGATGCTCTTGTTGCGGCCGAGCGTCGGAGTCTTGTCGCTCATCGGATCGATCGAAACGACCTGCTCCATCCCCTTGCGCTGCACCGAGGCGACGTTGCCGGCCGCGTCGAAGCGGACGTGAAGCACGGTCTGGGCGTTCAGCCGGGGATGGTTGTAGGCGAAATTCTTGGTGTTTCGCGAAACATAATACCAGTCGTTCTGGTCGAACGTGCCGGTGAAGGTGGGGCGGCCGAGCGTGTTCTGGACCGATTCCTTGTTGTCGACGCCCGGCTGGACCGCGGCGACCAGGGTCTCGTCGACGAGATAGCCCTGCAGGTCGCGAGTCTTGGCGCATCCCCCCGTCACCAGGCCGGCGGCCACAGCCATCAGCAACGCCGTCTTTCGTCCCGAAACCATCATATTGGAAAAAACTCCGTAAAACCGGCCGGCGCGAAGCCTGCGCGCCGGCGCCTGCCTTGCCGGCAGGGCAAGGCCCTCCAATATCCGAGAAAAGCTGAACGGCGCAAGTACGCGCCCTGCCGGAGGAGAGAGACGCTGGCCCTGCTGACCCGCCTGTTCGGAGCGCGCCGCGAACGCGCCGAGCTGCGGCCGCTCTACGATGCGCTCGTCGCCGCGGCGCGCGACCCCTCCTGGTACAGGGAGGGCGGAGTTCCGGACACGCTCGAAGGGCGGTTCGACATGCTCGCGGCGATTCTCGCGGTCGTCCTGCTCAGGCTCGAAGCCGAAGGCGAGCGGGCCAAGGCCGAGTCCGTCGCTCTCACCGAGATCTTCATCGACGACATGGACGGCACCCTGAGGCAGATCGGCATCGGCGATTTCGTCGTCGGCAAGCATGTCGGCAAGCTGGTCGGAGCGCTTGGCGGACGGCTCGGTGCGATGCGTGAGGCCCTGGACGGCCGCGAGCCGCTGGAGCCGGCGGTTCGGCGCAATGTCTTTCGCGACGGCCCCGCGGAAGAGGCCCAGGTCGCGTTCGTCGCCGAGCGCCTCGGGCGGCTTCATAAGGGCCTTGCCGCGACCGGGATGGAACCGCTGCTCGCCGGCGCGCTTCCGAAGCCATGAACGAATTCACCCGCCTCTACCGCCTGGATGCCCTGTCGGACGAGCCGCGCGCCGTCGGGATCGAGGCCGGGCCCGCAGAGCGCGAGGCCCTCGCCGCGCGCTTCAGGCTCGTCGCGCTCGATTCGCTGGCGGCTGAGGCGCAGATCAGCCGCCAAGGCGACGTCGCCTTGGCCGCCGGACTGGTTCGAGCGAGAGTGACCCAGGCGTGCATCGCCACGTCGGAGCCGGTCGAGCAGGAGGTCGAGGAGAATTTCCGGATCGAGTTCCGGCCGCCGCCCGACTCACGCGGCGAGGAGGAGATCGAGCTCGGTGAGGAGGAACTCGACGTCGTCTTCTACGAAGGCGGAGCGATCGACCTCGGCGAGGCGGCCGCCCAGACGCTTCTGCTCGGCCTCGACCCCTATCCGCGCTCCCCGGCCGCGGAAGCGGCGCTCAGGGAGGCGGGGGTGAAGAGCGAGGAGGAGGCCAGGGCCGAATCGAGCCCGTTCGCGGCTCTCGAGGCGCTGAAGGGGAAGCTGGAGAGCTGAGACGGGAAGATATCCGTCATCCCGGCGAAAGCCGGGACCTCCGGACGCGAAGCCTCGGCGGGTCTCCCCGAGATCCCGGCCTCCGCCGGGATGACGGGTGCTGCGCACCGGTCAGAACGGGACGTCGTCGTCCAGGTCGCTGTCGAAGGCGGGCTGGGGCCGGGACTGGGGACGCGATCCGCCGCCGCCGCCGAAGCCGGAGCTTCCGCCGCTCTCGTAGCCGCCGCCTCCAAAGTCCTCGCCTCCGCCGCCGCCCCCGCGGCTGTCGAGCAGAACGAGCTCGCCGCGGAAGCGCTGAAGCACCACTTCGGTCGAGTAGCGGTCGGCGCCCGACTGGTCGGTCCATTTGCGGGTCTGGAGCTGGCCCTCGAGATAGACTTTCGATCCCTTGCGCAGGTAGGATTTGGCGACCCGGCCGAGATTCTCGTTGAAGATGACGACCCGGTGCCATTCGGTCCGCTCCTGGCGGTTGCCGTCCTTGTCCTTCCAGTTCTCGGACGTGGCGACGCGCAGGTTGACCACCTCCCCGCCATTGTTGAGCGAGCGGCTCTCGGGATCGTCGCCGAGATTTCCGACCAATATGACCTTGTTGACGCCCGCCATGACTCTTCCTTCCGTACGTTTCGGGTTCGAGCGGAACGATAAGCGAGGCGGTTGGCCGGCGCCACGGCTTTGAGGAAATTATCCCCAGTTCCGTCACCGGGTTCGCCCGCGAGGAGGCTCGTCGCTGGATGCTGAAGCAAGCTCGACATGACGTCGGGCGCTCAAGCCGTGGCCAGCTTCCTTCCGCCCCGCCGGTTGCGGGCGAAGCCGGCGAGCAGGACGATCAGGGTCGCCGCCTGGGCGAGAAGCCCCTCGAGGGTCGGATAGAGTCCCAGTATCTCCACCCGCGGCGCCCCGCCGAGCGGAGTGACTCCGATCATTCCCGCCTCCTGCAGCGCCGCGACGCCCTTGCCGGCGAGCACCACCGCCAGCACCGCGACCAGCGCCGAGCTGTAGGCGAAGAATTTCGAGATCGGCAGCTTGCGGCTGAAGCGCAGCATCAGCATCGCGACGACGCCGAGGACGACAAGCGCCGCCGCGCCGCCGCCGATCAGGGCGCCGAGCCGCCCGTCCGAGGACAAGGCGGCGAAGAACAGGATCGTCTCGAACACTTCGCGATAGACCGCCACGAAGGCGAGCAGGAACAGGAACCAGGCGGACTTTCTGGACAGGGCCCGTCCGACCTTGTCCTTGATGTAGCGCTGCCATTCGCCGGCCTGCGCCTTGCCGTGCATCCAGATGCCGACGAAGAGCAGGATCAGCGCCGCGAGGATCGAGCCGAAGCCTTCGGTCAGCTCGCGGCCGGCGCCGCTGATCGACAGCAAATGGGTCGCGGCCCACCAGGTTGCGAAGCCCGCGGCGAGGGCGGCGATCCAGCCGAGGTGGACGGGCCGGACCATCTCCGCACGGTCGGCCTTGCGAAGGAAGGCGAGCATTCCGATCACGATCAGCAGGGCCTCGAGGCCCTCCCGGAGCAGGATGGTGAAGGCGCCGAGGAAGGTCGAGGCGTCGCTGCCCTGTTCCGGCGACAGGGCGCGCTCGGTTTCGTCGAACAGTCCGTCGAGGGCCGCCACCCGCTCGCGCACCTGCCGCGGGTCTCGGCCCCCCGCGATGGCGGCGCGAAGCTCGCCCATCGCCGCTTCCACCCGGGCCATCAGGCCGGGATCGCGGGCGGCGAGCATCGGCTCGACCGGCTCGAAACCGTCGAGATAGGCCGAGAGCGCAAGCTCGGTCGCGGCCTTGCGGTCGCCGGCCTCGTAGGCGGCGAGGCTCTGGCGGAGCCGCTCGCGGGCGACCGGGAGCGACGAGCCGCCGCTTTGGGTAACCGAAGCCGGATTGGCCCTAAGGAAGGCGGTGACCGCACCCGCCTTGTCGGGCCCGATGCGCTGGGCGAGGCCGGCTTCGGTGAGGCCGGTCAGCGCCGCGGCGTCCGGGACGAGCGCCCGGACCGCGCCTTCGCCTTCCCATATCGCTCGTCCCTTCGCCGCGAGAGCGGACGGATAGGCGAATCGGCCGGCCTGGAAAGCCAGCGCCCATTTGTCGGCTTCCGGCAGGTGGCCGAAGCTTTGCATCGCGGTGCCTTCGAGCCCCTGGTCGATAACCTGGTAGAGGCCGAACAGGCTTCGCTCGCGAGCCCGCGCGCGGTCGGTGAAGGCGATGGCCGGCGGGTCGAGAGTCGTCGCCAGCGGAGTCTTGGCATCGCCGGCGGAGCCGTGGCAGGCGGCGCAATTCTCGGCATAAAGAGCGGCTCCGCGAGCGGCGTCGGGCATCGCCTTCGGCGCCAGCGGCACCGGATAAGCGGCGATCAGGTCGGCGGCCAGGGCCTGGGCCAGCCTTGCGACCTCGGCGGGCGGCGCCTTGCGGCCGATCGCCGATCGGAGGCTGTCCGCCTCGGCGGTGAGCCGCGCCTTGGCGGGCCTCGCCGGCAAGGCGCCGAGCCGCTCTCGGACCGAGCCCGCAAACTCGATCATCTCCTTATATTCGCCCTCGCTCACGACCCTGCCGCCCTGCACGGCGCCGGGATAGTCGACCGCGATATAGTCGAGCAGCCGCCAGGTCGTCCGCACCTCGGTCTGCTGGGCGGCGGCCGGAACGGCGCCAAGCAAGGCGAACAGGCACAGGAAAAGCGGCGCGAGGCGGCGGAGCATGGCGGCCGGGCTAATCTAGTTGCAACTGATTATCAATAACGAGAAGCTTTGCTCTTCCCCGGGCCGCCGGGCCGCCCTAGGCTGCTTTGACGTCGACGAGCGCCGGGAGGATAGGCATGACGAGGTTCCATTCGGCGATTCTCGCCCTTGGGCTGCTGGGCGCCGCCGCTCCGGCGCAGGACGTCGACCGGCGGGTCGAGCGGGTGGTTCGGCAGACCCCCTTGATCGACGGCCACAACGACCTGCCCTGGGAAATTCGCGACAAATACGACTTCTGGCGCAAGCCGCTCGATCTCCGCGCCGATACCAGCCGGCTCGACAACCCTCTTCAGACCGACCTCCCCCGGATGAAGCGCGGCGGCATGGGGGCGCAATTCTGGTCGGTCTGGATTCCCAACGAAAGGAAGGGCGACGAGGCGATCCGGGTCACGCTCGAGCAGATCGACATCGTCCACCTCATGGTCGAGCGCTATCCGGCGCAGCTCGAAATGGCCTCGACCGCCGCCGACATCCGCCGAATCCACAAGGCCGGACGGATCGCCTCGCTGATCGGAATCGAGGGCGGTCACCAGATCGGCAACTCGCCCGCGGCCCTTCGCCGCTTCCACGCGCTCGGCGCGCGCTACATGACCCTCACCCATTCGAAGAACAATGACTGGGCCGATTCCGCCACCGACGATCCTCGCCATGACGGCCTCACCCCGTTCGGAAGGGCGATCGTTCGCGAGATGAACCGGCTCGGAATGATGGTCGACCTCAGCCACGTCTCGCCCAAGGCGATGCGCGACGCGATCGCCGCCACCCGCGCGCCGGTCATCTTCTCCCATTCGAACGCCCGGGCGCTGATGGACCATGCCCGCAACGTTCCCGACGACGTGCTGAAGCTGCTTCCCGCCAATGGCGGAGTCGTGATGGTCAATTTCTACCCCGGCTTCCTTTCCCCCGCCTACCGCAGCCGAATGGCCGGGCGAAGCGCGGAAGAGGCCCGGCTCGCGAGCCTCTATTCCGGCCAGCCGGAGCGGCGGAAGGCGGCCCTCGAGGCGTGGGATTCGGCCCATCCGCCGGTCGAGGCGACCCTCGCCGAGGTCGCCGACCATATCGAGCATATCCGCCGGGTCGCCGGCGCCGGCCATGTCGGGATCGGCTCGGATTTCGACGGGATCGACGGCACGGCCCCGAAAGGGCTGGAGGGAGTGGAGGCGTATCCGGCGCTGCTCGCCGAGCTTGCCCGCCGCGGCTGGACGGACTCGGATCTCGCGAAGCTGGCCGGCGGCAACCTGCTCAGGGTGATGGAGCGGGTCGAGGCGGCGGCGGCCGGGATGAGGAACGAGCCGCCGCTGGTCGCGACGATCGAGATGCTGGACAAGCGCTAGGCGCTAAGGCGCGACCGTGGGCGACGTATTCGCCTCGCCGGCGAGCTCGGCCTCGCTCTCCTCCTCCGGCAGGGCCTCGCCGTGCACCTCCAGCGCCGGCCCGATCCAGACCGCGTCGAGCAGATGGTCCCGCTTCTGGTTGGTCGTGTTGGGGTGGATGAGCACGCTCAGGCCGCGATTGTTGAGCATCAGCCATGGCACCACGGTCCCGAACAGCTCCGGAGCGAAGGCGATCTGGTACATCGCCTTGCTGTGCGGACCGACCGGCCGGTCCCATACGGTCCCGAGCCGCACCGCGAATCGCTCCGCCACCGCCTGGCGGATCGCGATCGCGTCGGCGCTCTGCGCCTCGGGGTCGAAATAGATATGGGCGTGATAGCTCGCGATCTCGGCGATCCGGCGCACCATGTTCACACCACCGGATAGCGCAGCCGGCCCAGGAATCGGCTGAGCGAGGGGAGGCGGTCGCGATTGCCGCGCCACTGCGCCTTGACCTTCTCGAAGCGCATGACGTCGCCGATCCGGCGGTCGAGGAAGGCGCGGGTGGAGGCCAGGCCCTCGCTGTCGTCGTCGAGATAGACGAGGCTGGTCGAGCCATAGACCCCCATCAATATCGCCCGCTTCGAATAATGGTTGAAGTCGGTCGCCTTGTCGCCGGCGATCCGCCACATCCGGTCCGCCGCGCGCCAGCCGAGCCGGCCGGCGAGCGGCAAATTCTGCGGCTGGGCGAGGATGGCGAGCGCGCGCCGGAGCGCTTCCTTGTGCGGGTTGACCACCTCGAGGCGGAACATGACCAGGGAGGCGATCCGCTCCCGGATCTTCATCGCCTCGATCCGCTCGAGCGGAAAAGCGGAGGCCATCGCCCGGTCGATGGCGTCGAACCAGGCGTCGATCATGTCGGTCGCTCCGGCCGGGAAGGCGAGCCGCGCCCGCGGCGCCGGCACTCCGAGCTCGGCCGCGGCCATCGCCAGCGCCTGGTCGCTCCAGCCGTCGAACACCGCATTGGCGGGAACGAGCGGCGCCAGCGCCATGCGCAGCTCGTCGAGATTCATCTCGGTCGGAGCGATTTCGGGCATGGGCCAAGAATGATCCTGTGAGGAGAAGGATGCAAGTGCGCTCCCCTCTCCCGTTCTCACGGGAGAGGAGGGGCCCAAGCCGAAGGCTTGGGAGGTGAGGGTCTTTCTGACTCATTGCTACAGACCCTCACCTCCCACCGCTGCGCGGCGGGCCCCTCCTCTCCCGCGAAAGGCGCGAGAGGGATTTCAGGGCGATTCCTTGGCGGGCTCCTTCTCGGGCAGCCTGATGAGCACCAGAGCCGCCGCGATCAGCGCGGCGCCTATCGCATCGGCGAGGCTGAACGTCTCGCCGTAAGCGAGGCGGCCGATCGCCGCGCCCGCGGCCGGCTGGGCGAGCAGGCCGAGGCCGATCACCACGGGCGAAAGGTGGCCGACCGCATAGACCAGCAGCCCCTGGCCGATTACCTGGCTGCCGAACGAGAGGATGAGCAGCGGGGTCCAGTCGTCGGGCATCACCTTCTGGCCCAGCGCCAGCGCGAGCAGCAGGAGGGGGAGGGCGCCGGCCGCGGTGGCGACGAACAGAACGGGCATCGGCGCCATCGTCTTGCGCGCCCGGTCCACGGCGAGAAGGTAGCCGGTGTAGAGCAGGCCCGCGAGCAGCGCGAGCAGGTCGCCGGTGAAGTTCCTGGGCGAAAGCTCGTAGCTGGAGCCCATCAGCAGGGCCGCGCCGGCCGCGGCGAACAGCAAGGCCAGCGCCTGCACGGCCCGAGGCAGCCGGCGCAGGATGATGAAGCCGTAAATGACGAGGATGAAGCTCGACGCATTGCCGAACAGGCTTGCATTGGCCAGCTTGGTGAGGCCGATTCCGACATGCCAGGCGGCGAGGTCGACGGCGAGGAACAGGCCGCCGACGGCGACGATCGCCACCAGGGACCAGGGCGGCGCTTCCCGCCCGGATTGCTGGCGCCAGGCGAGCAGCGCGAGGAAGGGGATGGCGAGCGCCAGCCGCCAGAAACCCGACGCGACCGGCCCGACGTCCGTCAGGCGAACCATCCAGGGGCCGAGGGCGAGGACGAGGTTGCCGAGGATGAGCGCCGGAAAGGCGAAGCGCGCCGCGCTGGAGGATGATCGAGATTGCTGCATTGTCGCCCGGGCGCCGCTAGGGGTCGCAACTCCTCCCCGTCAAGGAATGGTGATGCCAACCCTCTTCGACCCGATCCGGCTGGGTGCAACCTTGTGCCCGAATCGAATCGTCATGGCGCCTCTGACCCGCGGCCGCGCCACCCGCGAGCACGTCCCGACCGAGCTGATGATCGAATATTACAGGCAGCGCTCGAGCGCAGGGCTGATCGTCACAGAAGCGACCGGGATGAGCCGGCAGGGGCTCGGCTGGCCTTATGCGCCCGGCATCTGGACGGAAGAGCAAAGGGAGGCCTGGAAGCCGGTGGTCGAAGCCGTCCACGAGGCGGGAGGTCGGATTTTCTGCCAGCTCTGGCATATGGGCCGGGTCGTCCACCCCAGCTTCCTGAGCGGAGAGCAGCCGGTTTCGGCCTCCGCCACCGTCGCGCCCTACAAGGCCCATACCTATGAGGGGCGCCAGCCTTACGCCGAGGCGCGGCCGCTTCGGGCGGACGAGATACCGGGCCTGCTCGACGATTATGCCCGGGCCGCGGCCTTCGCGATCGCCGCGGGCTTCGACGGGGTCCAGCTTCACGCCGCCAATGGCTATCTGATCGACCAGTTCCTTCGCGACGGCACCAATTTCCGCGACGACGATTATGGCGGCCCGATCTCGAACCGGATCCGGCTGCTCGCCGAAGCGACTCAGGCGATCGCCGACATGATCGGGCCGGAGCGGACCGCGGTCCGGCTTTCGCCCAACAGCGAGACCCAGGGATGCGAAGACAGCGATCCGGAGGCGCTGTTCACCGCCGCGGCCGCCGCCCTCGCCGAAATCGGAATCGCCTTCCTCGAGCTTCGCGAGCCGGGGCCGGAGGGAACGTTCGGCAAGTCGGGAGTTCCACCGGTCGCTCCGGCCATCCGCAAGGTCTTCCAGGCGCCGCTGATCCTCAACTCGGATTTCAACCTGGAGCGCGCAGAGGCGGCGCTGGCGGAGGAAAGGGCGGACGCGATCAGCTTCGGCCGCCCCTTCATCTCCAATCCGGATCTGCCGGCGCGGCTGCGCAACCGCGTCGAGCTCGCTCCCGACGTAATGGCCACCTGGTACAGCCAGGGGCCGGAAGGCTATACCGATTACCCGGAGGCGGAGGCCGTTCCAGCGTGAGCGGCGAAGAGGCCCCGCCCTGCTTCCTGTGCGGCCGCCCGCTCGGAACGAGGATGGAATGGCACCATCCGGTTCCCAAGAGCCGAGGCGGCCGCGAGACGGTGGCCGTCCACCCCATTTGCCATCGCGCCATCCATCGCGCGCTGGACAACAAGGCGCTGGCTCGGGACTATTCCTCCGCCGCGGCGCTGCGCTCGCATCCCGAGCTGGCCCGGTTCATCGCCTGGGTGGGCGGCAAGGATCCCGATTTCCACGTTCCGACGCGGCGAGGCAGAAAGTGAGACGATGCGGCGGACGCTCCAGCGCCTCTTCCTGATCCTGGTTCTTGCCGCCGCGGCCCTCATCGCCTTTGCCTATGCGACGGCGGTGTCGGAGCCGGTCGTGCGAAGCGCCCGGATCGCCGCCCCAGGATGGCCCATCGGAGCGCCTGCGCTTCGGCTGCTGCTCCTTTCCGACATCCATGTCGGGGGACCGGACATGCCGCCGGCTCGGCTGGCCAGGATCGTCGGCCGGATCAACCGGCTGCGGCCGGACATCGTTCTGATCGCCGGCGATCTCGTCACCGACAAGCGCCTCGCCACCCGCCATTACTCCCACCAGGAGGCGGTCGCGCCGCTCGGCGGGCTGCGGCCGAGGCTCGCCACGGTCGCGGTCCTCGGGAATCACGATCACTGGCGCGACGGACCGGCCGCCCGGCGCGCGCTTGCCCGGGCCGGCATAAGGTTGCTGGAAAATCAGGCGGTGCAAGTGGGGCCGGTCGCCGTGGGCGGGCTGGACGACGACTTCACGGACCGGGCGGACCTGCCCGCCACTCTCGCCGCCCTGAGGAGGCTCGCCGGGCCCAGGCTCATCCTCAGCCACAGCCCGGACCCGTTCGCGGACCCGGCGCCCGACGTGTTCCTGATGCTCGCCGGCCATACCCATTGCGGCCAGATCGCTCCGCCCCTGATCGGCCCGCTCTCGACCATGTCCGACCATGGCCGGCGCTACGCCTGCGGGCGGGTTCGGGAAGGCGGCCGGACCCTCGTCGTCACGGCCGGGCTTGGAACCAGCGGAATCCCGCTCCGGCTCGGAGCGGTCCCGGACATGTGGCTTGTCGAGATCGGCCCTAGACCAGCCGCATCGCGCTTATGCCGACGAACAGGCCGACCGCCAGGAACAGGGCGCCAAGGCCGATCCGGATGGCGTTGAGCGGCGCCGACCTCGCCAGCGACTCGCCGAGCAGCGCCGCGGGCACGCTCGACGCCAGGATTCCGGCGGTCGCGCCCGCGGCGGCGAGGGCGAAGGCGTCGAACTGGGCGGCGAGCGCGAAGGTCAGGAACTGGGTCTTGTCGCCGAACTCGAGCACGAAGAAGGACGCCGCGGCGACGAGGAAGGGGCCGGCGCGCGACGTCCCGGCCGATCGATAGGGCCTCGGCCGAATCAGCCCGGCGACCCCGGCGAAGACCAGCGCCAGGGCGACCAGAAGCGAGATCGCCCTGAGCGTGATCATGCCATGGACGAGAAGGCCGCCGAACGCCGCGATCAGGCTGTTGGCGAGCGCGGCCACGAATATGCCGGCGAGGATCGGCAGCGGCCGGCGGTAGCGGACGGCGAGCGCGATGACGAGGAGCTGGGTCTTGTCGCCCCATTCGCCGAGCGCGGCGACGACGAAGCTTGTGAGAAGGGCGTCCAAGGGCTCAGGCGCAGAGCCGGATCGAGACCGAGGCGAGCATCGCTTCCGCCGCGCTCTCCTCCATCAGCTCGCAGCCGATCGCATCCTGAAGTCGGCCGAGATAGAGGGCGCGCGGGCAGCCGCCCCGGTCTTCGGCCATCGCCCGCTCGAGGGCGTCGGCCACCCTGACGACGGGAGTGAGGCCATAGGTCGCGGCGAGGCTCTTGATGCCGTCGACGCCGTCGCAGAAGTCCCGCATCGAGAGGTGCCGGGCCGCCGCCTGGAGGCTGGCGAGCCGCTCGCAAAGCTCGGCCCTGACGAGCATCATTCCGTCCGCTTCCGGTCGCATCCCGCTCGCTCCCCAATGTGTCGGGAGGGACGATGCGCCTTTATGGTTACCGCTTCGTTAAGGGGCGCCCGCCCTTGACAGCGGCGGCGCTTCGAGGCAGAGGCGGCGGCGCATTTGAGCGGCGGGGACGCCGCTTTATTTTTTTCGAAACCCCGTTTTTGAGAGGCTGTCATGGCCAAGCCGACCACGGTCAAGATCAAGCTCGTCAGCACCGCCGACACGGGCTTCTATTATGTGACCAAGAAGAATCCGCGCAACATCACCGAGAAGATGACCTTCCGAAAATACGACCCGAAGGTGCGCAAGCACGTCGAGTTCAAGGAAGCCAAGATTAAATAGCAAGGCGCCCGTGAGCAGCGACGCCGGCGCCTCGCGCCGCCGGAGCAGCGAGCGGAGTCGCCGCAGCTCGGCCGGCGGGGCAGCCGGTCTAAACCGGCTGAGCCCGTCCGACGTCACGGCCGCCCGGGACGTCGCCCCCGCCCACGTCACCCTGAACTCGTTTCAGAGTCCAGTTCTCCACCCGCACGGCTGCCCGTCGCTGGATGCTGAAACAAGTTCAGCATGACGAAGGAATAGGCCTCAGAGCCTTTCGGCGAGCGCTCCGAGTATCGTGCTCCACCCGCGCTCGATTTGCTCCGGGCTTGCCGGGGCGTCCGGAGCGACGGTCTGAACCAGGGTCAGCTCGCATCCCCCGTCCAGCGGCGCGATCTCGACGCTGACCCGTTCGGAATTCGGCGAATAAAGCGGGAGCTGGAGGGAGAAGACGAGCCGCCTCGGCCGCTCCACCGCCTCGTAGACGCCGGTATGGAGCACATCCTCGCCGCCGCGCCGTTCGACGATCTCGAAGCGCCCGCCGACTCGCGCGTCGATCGCGGCCCGAAGCCTTTCCCCGTCCGGAGTCGCGAACAGCCATTCCCCGACCGTCGCCTCGTCCAGCCACGAGTCGAAGACGGACTCGGCCGGCGCCTCGAAGCGCCGGGCCACCCGGACCTCGCCCGTGGCGGGCTCCTCCCGCCTGGGCGCCGCCAGCAACGCCCGAACCGCCTCGACGAACCGGACCACCGAGATCGGCTTCGAGACATAGCCTTCGGCGCCGGCGTCGCGGATCCGCTCCTCGTCGCCCTTGGCCGCATAAGCGGTGACGGCCATGATCGGAGTCCGCCGAAGCTCCGGGTCGCCCTTCAGCTGCTCGATCAGCTCGAGCCCGCTGACGTGCGGCATCTGGATGTCCATCACGATCAGGTCCGGCGCAAAGGCTCGGGCGCGCTCGACCGCCTCGCGGCCGTCGCGAACCGGCTCCGCCAGATAGCCATGGGCGCGCAGCAGGTCGCAGAACAGCTTCAGGTTGAGTTCGTTGTCCTCGACAACGAGGATTTTTTGTCCCACCGGCTCTCCCTAGAAGATGCGGCGCGACGATACAAACCCGACCGATCCGGAAGCTTTGGCACTGTCCGCCCTCGGCTGGACGCTGGGCGACGAGGCGCGGGCCCAGCGGCTGCTCGCCCTCACCGGACTCGATCCGGAGGCGCTCCGGGCCCGGATCGGCGACCCCGGATTGCTTGCCTCGGTTCTCGCCTTCCTGGAGGCGCATGAGCCCGATCTCCTCGCCGCGGCCGAGGCGCTGGGCGTTCCTCCGTCCGATCTGGTCGCGGCTCGGCGGAGTCTCGAGGCGTGAGCGGCCGGCCCCTGCTGGTCACGGATTGCGACGAGGTCCTGCTCCACATGGTCTCGCATTTCGCCGACTGGGTCGCCGAGGCTCACGACTTGAGCTTCGATCTGTCCGCCCCCGGCTTTCGCGAAGCCTTGCGCGATTCGAGCGGCCGGCCGGTCGGGGCCGAACGGGTCTGGCCGCTGCTCGACCAGTTCTTCGCCGGCGAGATGCACCGGCAGAACGTCGTCCCGGGCGCGGTCGAGGCGCTCGCCGAGATCTCGGCGGTCGCCGACATCGTCATCCTGACCAATATCGGCGACGAATATGAAGCCGGGCGGGTGGAGCAGCTCGAGCGCTTCGACATTCGGCACCGGGTCCTGTGCAACCGTGGCGGCAAGGGGAGGCCGGTGCTCGAGCTGATCGAGGCGGCGGGGCCGAGCTCGACCGTCTTCGTCGACGATCTCGCCGTCCACCACGAATCGGTCGCGACCCACGCGCCGCAGGCGTGGCGCCTGCACATGATCGCCGAGCCCAGGCTCGCCGCCCATACTCCGGCCGCCCCCCACGCCCACGCCCGGATCGACTTTTGGGACGAGGCTCTGCCCTGGATCCTCGATCGGCTGAGGGCCTCATGATCGAGCTTGCGGCGATCCGCTACGATTCCGGCGAGGGCGGCGAGGGCGTCGCCCTGACCGGCTATCTGGCCGACGGCTCCGGCGGCCGCCTCGCTCCAGGCGTTCTGGTGGCGCACGAAGGCGGCGGGCTCGGCCGCCACACCAAGGACCGGGCGCTCCGGCTCGCCGGCCTGGGCTATGTCGCCTTCGCGCTCGATTATTATGGCGAGGAAAATCCGCCGCTCGAGCGGGCGATGGCCCTGGGCAAGGCGCTTCGGGGCGATCCCGAGCGGTTCCGGAGGCGGCTTCGGGCGGGTCTCGACACGCTTCTCGCCCAGCCGAACGTCGACCGCGGCCGACTCGCGGCGGTCGGCTATTGCATGGGCGGCGCCGCGGTCATCGAGCTGGCCCGAATGGGCGCGCCCTTCGCGGCGGTCGTCGGCTTTCACAGCGGCTTCGCGCCCGGAGCGCCGGAGGAGAATGCGGCGATCCGCGGCAAGCTCCTGCTCTGCCACGGCGCCGACGACCCGATCGTCACCGCGGCCCAGCGCGACGCCTTCCTGGCGGAAGCGTCGGCGGCCGGCATCGACTGGCAGCTCCATCTCTACGGCGGAGTCGGCCACAGCTTCACCAATCCCGACATCGACTCCCTCAACCTCCCCGGCTTCGCCTATGACGAGACGGCCGACCGCCGTTCCTGGCAGGCCATGATCAACCTCTTCGACGAAGTTCTGGAGCGCCCATGACCCCGACCGCCTTCATCACCGGCGTCACCGCCGGCTTCGGCGCCGCCGCCGCGCGCCGCTTCGCGAGCGCCGGATGGCAGGTCGTCGGCACCGGCCGGCGGCGCGAGCGGCTCGACGCGCTTAGCGACGAGCTCGGCGATTCCTTCCTTCCGCTCGAGCTCGACATGCGCGACCGTTCAGCGCTCGAGGCGGTCGCCGAAAGCCTGCCGGACCGGTTCCGGAGCCTCGACCTGCTGGTCAACAATGCCGGCCTCGCTCCGCCGATGGAGACGCTGCAGGAGTCGCGGCTGGACCCCGCCCTCGTATCGATCGAGACCAACGTCGTCGGACTGGTCGTGCTCACCCGCAAGCTGCTTCCGACCCTGATCGAGCGGAAGGGCGCGATCATCAACATCAGCTCGGTGGCCGCGACCTACCCCTATCGCGGCGGAGCGGTCTATGGCGGCACCAAGGCCTTCGTCAGCCAGTTCTCGCTCGATCTTCGCTCCGACCTTCACGGCACCGGAGTGCGCGTGACCTCGATCGAGCCCGGAATGGCCGAGACCGAGTTCACCCTGGTCCGCACCGGCGGCGACCAGGAAGCGTCCGACACCCTCTATCGAGGCGCCGACCCGATGACCGCCGAGGATATCGCCGAGACGATCTTCTGGGTCGCCACCCTGCCGCCCCATCTCAACATCAACGTCCTCGAGCTGATGCCTGTCAGCCAGAGCTTCGCCGGATTCCAGGTGGCGCGGGAGGGGTAACGAGGCCGTCATTGCGAGCGAAGCGAAGCAATCCAGCCGGGAGCCTGGAGGCCGAACGCGGCAGTGGATTGCCGCGTCGCTTCGCTCCTCGCAATGACGGTCTGCCTTGACCCTGCGGTGATCGCGGTGCTTACGCGCTCCTCATGACCGACATCGCCTCTCGCCTCGCCGAGCTCGGAATCGAGCTTCCCGCTCCCGCCGCCCCGGTCGCTTCCTATGTGCCGACGGTGCTCGCGGGAAACCTGCTTCACATCTCCGGCCAGGTCTCGTTCGAGAATGGCGAGCTGCTCACCGGGCGAATGGGTGAGGATCGAGACCTCGAATTCGGCCAGCGCGCCGCCCGGGCCTGCGGGCTGATGCTGCTCGCCCAGATCGAGAAGGCCGTCGGACTCGAGCGCGTCGAGCGGATCGTCAAGCTCGGAGTCTTCGTCAACAGCGCCGGGAGCTTCACCGATCAGCCCAAGGTCGCCAACGGGGCGTCCGAGCTGATGCAGGACGTCTTCGGCGAGGCCGGGCGGCACGCCCGAAGCGCGGTCGGGGTTCCGGTGCTTCCGCTGGGGGCCGCGGTCGAGATCGATGCCGTCGTCCAGATCAAGGCGGGCTGAGCTCGAGCGGCTCGGCGCCGTCCCCTTCGCCCATCGCGGCCTTCACGGCGGCGGGCGGGTCGAGAATAGCGGCGGAGCCATCGCCGCGGCCGCGGCCCAGGGCTTCGGAGTCGAGCTCGACGTCCGGCTCAGCAGCGACGGCGAGGCGATGGTGTTCCACGATTCGGATCTCGACCGGCTGACGATCGAGCAGGGCCCGGTCTCCGCTCGGACCGCCGCGCAGCTGCAGTCGATCCGCCTCCATGTCGGCGACGAGGCGATGCCCCGCCTGGCCGAGGCGCTGGCCATGATCGCGGGGCGGGTCCCCTTGCTCATCGAGGTCAAGGCCCCGGGCCGGAGGGTGGCGAGCCTGTGCCGGGCCGTCGCCGGAGCGCTGGAGCGATATGAGGGGCCGGTCGGAGTGATGTCGTTCAACCCGCAGGTCGGCGGCTGGTTCGCCCGCCATTCTCCTGCGGTGCTTCGGGGCCTGGTCGTCACCGAGCATGGCCGGCGCGGGCTGAGGGGCCGGATCGAGCGGCCTTTGGCGCTGTGGCGGTCCCGGGCGGACTTCCTCGCTTACGACATTCGCGACCTTCCGTCCCGCTTCGCCGCGGCCGCGCGGTCGAGCGGCATGCCGGTCTACACCTGGACGGTCCGAAGCGAAGCCGATCGCGAGCGCGCCGCCGCGAATGCCGACCAGATCATCTTCGAAGCGCCCCCGGAATGAGCGCGCTGATGGCCCGGCTGGGCCGCGGAGTCGCCTCGTTCGAGGCGCGGGACTGGGACCGGTGCGCTGGAAGCGCCGACCCGTTTCTCAGCCACGCCTTCCTCTCGGCGCTCGAGGACTCGGGAAGCGCGACCGCGCGCACCGGCTGGCAGGCGCTTCCGATCGCGATCGACGGCGAGGACGGCCGGCCGGCCGCCGTCGCGCCGGCCTATGTCAAAAGCCACAGCCAGGGCGAATATGTGTTCGACCATGGCTGGGCCGCCGCCTGGGAACGGGCCGGCGGCGATTATTATCCCAAGCTCCAGATCGCGGTTCCCTTCACTCCGGTGCCGGGCCGCCGGCTACTGACGGAGCGCGAGGATCTCGCGCTCGGGCTGATCGCCGCGGCCGAGGCGGTGGTGGAGCAGCACGGCTTGTCCTCCGCCCACGCCACCTTCATCGCCCGCGAGGAGGTCGCGCTGTTCGAGCGGGCCGGATGGCTGATCCGGGTCGACAGCCAGTTCCACTGGCATAACCGGGGCTATGCGGGCTTCGACGAGTTTCTCGGGGCGCTTGCGTCGCGCAAGCGCAAGGCGATCCGGCGGGAGCGGGCGCAGGCGGTGGCCGGCCTCGAGATCCGCCATTTCACCGGAGCGGCGATCGGCGAGGCGCATTGGGATTCCTTCTGGGCCTTCTACCAGGATACGGGCTCGCGCAAATGGGGCCGGCCCTATCTCGCCCGCCCGTTCTTCTCGCTGCTCGGCGAGCGGCTGGCCGAGAGGATCCTGCTGATCTTCGCCTTCAGGGACGGCCGGCCGATCGCCGGCGCTCTCAACCTGATCGGGGCGGAAGCGCTTTACGGCCGCTACTGGGGCTCGACCGAGGAGGTGCCGAACCTCCATTTCGAGATTTGCTATTATCAGGCGATCGAGGCGGCGATCCGGATGGGGCTCGGCAGGGTCGAGGCGGGGGCGCAGGGGCCGCACAAGCTAAGCCGGGGCTATGCGCCGGTGCCGACCTGGTCCGCCCATTTCATCCCGGACCCGTCCTTCCGGAACGCCGTCGCGGACTTCCTCGCCGCCGAGCGGCCGGCGGTGGCCCGGGAGATCGGAGCGCTCGCCGAAATGACCCCGTTCCGAAAGGGATGAGGGATCAGGCCGCTCGCCGCACCATCGTGTCGGACAGCCAGGCGCGGGCCTGGCGCTGGGCTTCGGAGATTTCGCGGGCGGTCATCTCCTCGGCGATCTCGGCCCGGCATTCCTGGCCGCGCTCGCTGCCGTTCAGGGCGGCGAGGTTGAACCATTTGTGCGCTTCGATGAGATCGATATCGAGGCCGTGAGTGCCGGTCGAGTAGGCGACGCCGAGCTCGTAGAGCGCGTTGGGATCGCCCATGGCGGCGTCGGCGAGGCGGCTTTCGATCAGGAAAGTCGCGGATTTCAGGCTATTCCCCATTTGACATGCCCCTGTTCTATCGCGTGTCGGGGACAGGTTGCGCAGGCGATCACCAACAAATGGTTAACGCGGGAGTTACCGTGAATGGGAAGCCCCTCTCCCGTCCTTCACGGGAGAGGGGTTAGGATCAGGAAGGCTCGACCGCCAGATTGTCGATCAGGCGCGTCCGGCCGATCCTCGCCGCGGCGAGCAGCCGCGCCGGCCGCTCCAGCGACGTCACCGGCGCCAGGGTCTCGGCGTCGCACAGCTCGACATAGTCGATCGGATCGAAGCCGGCCTTCGCCAGCCGCTCGCGGGCGGTGGCCAGGGCCTCCGGGACGCCTCCGCCGCGCTGGATCGAAGCGGCCGCCTCGCCCAAGGCTCGCGGCAGCGCCCGCGCCGACTGCCTTTCCTCGTCGGTGAGGTAGGCGTTGCGCGACGACAGAGCGAGGCCGTCGGCGTCGCGCTGGGTGGGGACCGCGACGATCTCGACGGCCAGGCCGAGGTGGCGAACCATCTGCCGGATGACCGCGAGCTGCTGGTAATCCTTCTCGCCGAACAGGGCGATGTCCGGCCGGACCTGGTCGAACAGCCGCGCCACCACCGTCGCGACGCCGTCGAAATGGCCGGGCCGGGCGGCGCCGTCCAGGCCCTCGCCGAAGCTGCCGGCGCGAATGTCGACCGCCGACCCGTCCGGGTACATGGTGGCGACGTCGGGCGACCACAGGAGCGCGCAGCCTTCCTCCTCCAGCATCCTGGCGTCGGTCGCCTCGCGGCGGGGATAGGTGGACAGGTCCTCATCGGCCCCGAACTGGGTCGGGTTGACGAAGATCGACGCGACGACCTGGTCGGCCCGCCGCCGTCCCTCGGCGACCAGCGCCATATGGCCGGCGTGGAGCGCGCCCATCGTCGGAACGAAGGCGATCCTTCCGCCCGAGGCCCGCAAATCCGCGACCGCCGACCTCAGCGTTTCGATGTCACGGACAATTTGCACCCTGTTGCCGCCTCCGATATCAGCTTGGGCGACGCCCTTGCGGGGGGCGGACGGCAGAATCAAGGGTAGCAGATGGCGTCGCCGCATTTCATCGTCTTCGCCAATGAGAAAGGCGGCACCGGCAAGTCGACGACGGCCGTGCACAGCGCCGTCGCGCTCGCCGCCGCCGGCCGGCGAGTCGCGGCGCTCGACCTCGACACCCGCCAGCGCACCCTCGGCCGCTATCTCGACAACCGGGCGGAAAGCGTGAAGCGGCTCGGAATCGACCTCGTCATGCCGGCCTACGAGACCTTCGACCCGGACAAAAGCGAGGCCATCGAGGCCCAGCTCGAGCGGATCTCGGCGGATGTCGAGATCGTCGTCGTCGACACGCCCGGCCGCGACGATCCCCATGCCCGAGCCGCGATGATCCGGGCCGACACCCTCGTCACTCCGATCAACGACAGCTTCGTCGACCTCGACCTGATCGGCCAGGTCGACGCCGAGACCTATCGGGTCCGCCGCCCCAGCTTCTACGCCGAGCTGGTCTGGAACAGCCGGACCCAGCGCGCCAAGGCCCACGGGGCGAGCGTCGACTGGGTCGTGCTCAGGAACCGGATGCAGCATATCGAGGCGCGCAACATGCGGCGGGTGGGCGAGGCCCTGAGCGAGCTTTCGCGCCGGGTCGGCTTCCGGGTCATCCCCGGCCTCGGCGAGCGGGTCATCTACCGCGAGCTCTTCCCCAAGGGCCTGACCCTGCTCGACCTGCCGCATCTCGGCGAGGTCGGGATCGCCCATATCGCCGCGCGCCAGGAATTGCGCGAGATGATCGCCGGCTTCGCGCTGCCGCAGCCGGGCGAGGCGAGCGCGCCGCGGACGGCGGCGCTCGCCGTCTAGCCGCCATGGGGTTGCTCATCCTGCTCGCCGCCGCCGGCCTGCTCTGGGCCTTCGCGACCGGCCGCCTTCGCGGCTTCACCTACGAGGACGGAATCGCGGCCGCGACCTTCCTGCTCGGCCTCAGCCTCTTCACCAAGGGCAAGCTGATCCTCGGAGCGGCGCTGATGGCCGGAGCTCTGCTCTGGGCGGCCTGGCGCCGGCAGCGACCCTCCGCGAAGCCGATGCCGGTCGCCGACGCCCGCCGGCTGCTCGGAGTCGGCGAGGGCGCGACCCTCCAGGAAATACGCGACGCCCACCGCCGGCTGATCGCCCGGGTCCACCCCGACGCGGGCGGATCGGCCGAGCTCGCGCACCGCGTCAACGCGGCCCGCGACGCCCTCGTCGCCGAAATGAACCGCAAGCCGCCTCGCGCGTCTTGAAGCCGAATCCCCCTCGCCGGAGTCCCGAATGCACCACCGCCTGCACCCCACGTCCCTGCGCGAATATGACATCAGGGGCATTTATGGGGAGACGCTGGCGGAGGAGGACGCCCGGTCGGTCGGCCGCACCTTCGGCACCCTCGTCCGCCGCGAAGGCCGGACCAGAGTCGCCGTCGGCCGCGACGGGCGCGAGAGCTCGCCGGGGCTCGAAGCGGCGCTGATCGATGGGCTGACCGCGAGCGGAGCCGACGTCGTCCGGATCGGCCTCGGCCCGACCCCGATGCTCTATTACGCCGAGGCCGAGCTTCCGGTCGACGGCGGGATCATGATCACCGGCAGCCACAATCCCGGCAATTACAACGGCTTCAAGATGGTCCTGGGCCACGGCGCCTTCTTCGGCGAGCGGATCCAGCTGCTCGGCCGGATGGCGGCCGCCGGCGACTGGGAGCAGGGCTCCGGCTCCGTGAGCGACGAGGACGTGATCGAGCGCTATGTCGAGCGCCTGCTCCGCGATTTCGACGGAGGGCCGTTCCGGATCGGCTGGGACTGCGGCAACGGCGCCGCCGGCCCGGTCGTCGAGCGGCTGGTGAAGAGGCTGCCGGGCGAGCATTTCACGCTCTACACTGAGGTCGACGGGCGATTCCCCAACCACCATCCCGACCCCACCGTCGAGTCCAATCTCGAGGATCTTAAGCGGCTGGTGCGCGAGCGGAAGCTCGACTTCGGAGTCGCCTTCGACGGCGACGCCGACCGCCTCGGAGCGGTCGACGGCGAGGGGCGGGTCGTCTGGGGAGACCAGCTCCTCTCGATCCTCGCCGAGCCGGTGCTTCGCGAAGTGCCCGGCGCCACCATCATCGCCGACGTCAAGGCCAGCCAGGCCCTGTTCGACCGGGTCGCCGAGCTGGGCGGCCGGCCGCTGATGTGGAAGACCGGCCACAGCCTGATCAAGTCGAAGATGAAGGAGACCGGCGCTCCCCTCGCCGGCGAGATGAGCGGCCACATCTTCTTCAAGCACCAATGGTACGGCTTCGACGACGCCATCTACGCCGCGCTTCGCCTCATCCGAGCGGTCAGCCAGCTGGGCGGATCGCTGACCGACCTGCGCTCCGCGATGCCGCCGATGATCAACACGCCCGAAATGCGCTTCCAGGTCGACGAGAGCCGCAAGTTCCCGGTCGTCGAGGAGGTGCTCGAGCGCCTCGCCGCGAGCGGCGCCGACGTCGACCGCACCGACGGCGCCCGGGTCAGCACCGCCGACGGCTGGTGGCTTCTGCGAGCCTCCAACACCCAGGACGTGCTCGTCGCCCGCGCCGAGGCCAAGGACCAGGCGGGCCTGACCCGACTCGTCGCCCAGATCGACGAGCAGCTCGCTTTGTCCGGCCTCGAGCGGGGCGAGCAGGTCGCCCACTGATGCCGAGGCTGTATCCGGAGGCGCTGCTTTTCTGCGCGATCTGGGCGGCCCTCGCCATCTGGGGCGGGCTGGAGCTCGGCTGGAAGGCCGGCGCCGCCCTCACCCTCGGCCTGTTCATCCTGATCATGCCGACCAGCGCCCTCATCCTCTCGCGCACCGGCAGCTTCTCGCTCGAGCGAGGAGTGAGGTGGGGAATATTGGCGGCCGCGGCGATCGTGCTGCTGTCGATGGTCGATCTTCAGGCCTGAGGCGCCGTGAAGCAAGATGGACCCCGGGTCGAGCCCGGGGTGACGGGACCGCGGCCCTCCCGGCTCGTCATGCCGGGCTTGATCCGGCATCGACCTCGTCTTTCCGCGGCAGGCGAGGTGAAGAAGGTGGACCCCGGGTCGAGCCCGGGGTGACGGGACCGCTTTCCTCCCGCCTCGTCATGCCGGACTTGATCCGGCATCCACCTCGTCTTTCCGCGCCGGGCGAGAGGAAGGAGGTGGACCCCGGATCAAGTCCGGGGTGACGGGACCGCGGTCCTCCCGCCTCGTCATGCCGGACTTGATCCGGCATCCACCTTTTCCTTCCGTGGCGGGCGAGATGAAGAAGGTGGACCCCGGATCAAGTCCGGGGTGACAATTCCAGCTCGACGGGGCGAGCGCTAGCAGGATTGCTTGCGCTTGAGCCGGTCCAGCTCCGAGCGATAGCGCTTGAGGTCGCCGCTCGAGGCGCCTTCGATGGCCCGCTCCTGGAGCGCGACCGCCAGGCCGTGCTCGCTTCGGGCGGCGAGGGCGCAGGCCACCGCATTCATGTGCACCGCGCTGTCGGGAGCTCCGGACCATCCGGTGAGGGCGTAGGGCAGTGCGTCCGAGCGCTCCGCCGGGCTCACCCCGGTCCTCGTCGTCGCGAAGGACCAGGCGACGTTGCTGGCCGTGACCGGATCGTTGGCGGAGAGGGCCGCGGCCTGCCTGCGCAGGCTCAGCTTGCGCGACGGGTCGTCGACGTTCCTGGACAGGGTGGCCAGGAAATAGCCCTTCGCGGCCGCCGGCGACTGGCTGGTGAGGAAGATTCCGCGATTTTCCTGGCCGAGCGACACGCCGTAGCGCTGGCGATAGAAATCCTCGTCATAGGAACCCCAATTGGTCCAGTCCCAATTTGCCGAGCCGGCCCCCTCTCCCTGCCAGCGCACGAACTCATGGGAGGGGACGTGGACCAGCGAGAGCTCGAAGCCGGCCATTTGCGCCACGCTGATGATGAGCAGGGCGGCCATGTCGCAATCGACGAAATAGAAGGGCTTCCCAGGGCTCGAAAGGGGCCTGCGCCGCCGATTCTGCTCGTGAGCGAGATTGGCCGCCACTCGCGGATCCGTCGGGCTGATGGGCCTGAAGGCCTGCCCCAGGGAATTGACCCAGGAGTCCCGGGCGACGGGCTGGATGAAATTGCGCCTGGCCAGCGCCTCGGAGACCTTGAGCGCAAACTCGCCGAACTCGGATCGGGAGCGCGGCGCGGGCCGGTCGCGGCCCCAGGCGGAATAAGCGTCCTCGAGGACCTCGGCGAGCAGCGTCCGGGCGCCGGCGGGCAGGTTTCCGTTCTCCTGCTCGAGATCGATGAGCTCGGCGGCCAGCGTCGAGTCCCAGGGCACGGCCCCGGCGGCCCCGGTCTCGACCGGCCCGCACGCGGCGAGCAGCAGGGACGCGCCGGCGGCCAGGCGAATCGCCCGTCCCCACAGTCGGCGGAGCGGTCGGATGGTCTGCATTTTTCTATTCCCCCAGGGACGCCTTAGTATCGCCGGGATCCGGCGCGGCAAGGCGGATGTCGCCGGCCCTTCCTAATCGTCCTCGTCCTCGCGCCCGACCAGGTTCAGCTCCCGCGCCTTGATCTGCCTGGTCATGCACCAGTGCATCAGGGCGTCCTCGCGGCCGTGGGTGATCCACACTTCGCGGGGCCTGATTTCCTCGATCGTCGCGGTGAGCTCGTCCCAGTCGGCATGGTCGGAGACGATCAGCGGAAGCTCGACGTTGCGCTGGCGGGCGCGCTGGCGGACCCGCATCCAGCCCGAGGCCATGGCGGTGATCGGGTCGGGCAGCCGCCTCGACCAGCGGTCGTTGAGGCAGCCGGGAGGGGCGACGACGATCTTCCCTCTCAGCTCGTCCTTCCTGGCTCCGGTGGCGGGGCGCAGCTCGCCGAGATCCACGCCCCATTCCCGATACAGTTCGCAGAGTCGCTGCAAGGCGCCGTGAATGTAGATCGGCTCGTGATAGCCCCGGCCCCGGATCTCCATCATCAGCCGTTGCGCCTTGCCGAGCGCATAGGCCCCGACGAGGACGCATCGGTCCGGATTCTCGTGGAGCCGGGCGAGCAGCCGGTCGATCTCGCTGCCTGTGTCGGGGTGGCGGAAGACCGGCAGGCCGAACGTCGCCTCGGTGATGAAGATGTCGCACGGCACCGGCTCGAACGCAGGGCAGGTGGGATCGGGCCGGCGCTTGTAGTCGCCTGAGACGACGACCCGCTCGCCCGCATGCTCCAGGACGACCTGGGCGGAGCCGAGGACGTGGCCCGCCGGAACGAAGCCGACCTCGACCTCGCCGAGGCGGATCACCTCACCGTAGGCGATGCCCCGGCCGCCCGGCTGCGGGCCGTAGCGGCATTCCATGATTGCCAGGGTCTCCGGAGTCGCGAAGACTTCGCCATGGCCGCCGCGGGCATGGTCGGCATGGCCGTGAGTGACGAGCGCGAGCGGCTTGGGCACGCTCGGATCGACCCAGGCGTGGGCCGGCTTTATGTACAAGCCTTCGGGAAAAGGCTCGATCCAGGAACCGAGGCGGGCCATCGGGAGCTTTAGAACATGTTCCGGCTGGTTTGAGTAGGTCCGCCATGTCCCCGGGACATGGCTGTGCAATGCGGGGCATTGCACACCTGCTCGATGTTGCAACCTTGCCGGCCGGATCATGTTCTAGGGCGGCGAGAGTGTGACAAAGGAAGGAGCGCGAACATGAGTTGGGCCGGAGGCAATTGGGCGATCCTGAACATCGTCGGGCCGGTGCTGCTCGCGGCGGTCCTGCTCTGGGCCCTGCTTCGCAACCGCCGCTCGCGCGGCAAGGGCGCCGACACCACCGCAACCACCGAGCAGGCCACCCGCGACCTCTATCGCGAGGAGGAGGAGAAGCGGCGAAGCGGGGATGACGAGCGCGACTGAGGCGCTCCCGGCCGCGGTCGCCGACTGGTTCGCGGCCAAGGGCTGGCAGCCGCGGCGACACCAGCTCGAGATGCTCGAGGCGGCCCGCTCCGGGCGAAGCGCGCTTCTGGTCGCCCCGACCGGCGCCGGCAAGACCCTGGCCGGCTTCCTGCCCTCGATTGCCGAGCTGATCGAAGCCCCCACCGAGGGGCTCCACACGCTCTACATCTCCCCGCTCAAGGCGCTCGCCGTCGACGTCCAGCGCAACCTGCTCACTCCGATCGGCGAGATGGACCTTCCGATCCGGGTCGAGGCCCGCACCGGCGACACCCCCTCCGACCGCAAGGCCCGCCAGCGGGTGCGGCCGCCGCAGATCCTTCTGACCACCCCCGAATCGCTCAGCCTCCTGCTCAGCCATGAGGACAGCGTCCTGCTCTTCGAGAATCTCAGCACCGTCGTCGTCGACGAGATCCATGCCTTCGCCACCGGCAAGCGCGGCGACCTCCTGTCGCTGTCGCTCGCTCGGCTGCAGCGGCTGTCGCCGCGGCTTCGGCGGGTCGGCCTCTCCGCCACCGTCTCCGATCCCGAGGCCTTCCGAGGCTGGCTGGCGCCCCACGGCGATTCGGAAATGGTCGACCTGGTCGAGGGGGAGCCCGGCGCTCCGGCGCGGCTGGCGATCATGCTTCCCGAGGAGGACAGGATTCCCTGGGCGGGCCATAGCGGCCGCTGGGCGGCGCTCAACGTCATGCGCGAGATCGAGCGGCACAGGACGACCCTCATCTTCTGCAACACGCGCTCGCTCGCCGAGCTCATCTTCCAGGACCTGTGGGCCGTCAACGAGCAGCACCTGCCGATCGGAATCCACCACGGCTCGCTCGCGCTCGAGGCTCGGCGCAAGGTCGAGAAGGCCGTCGCCGAAGGGCGGCTCCGGGCCCTGGTCTGCACCGCCAGCCTCGACCTGGGGGTCGACTGGGGAGACGTCGACCTCGTCGTTCAGATGGGCGCGCCCAAGGGCTCGTCGCGCCTGATGCAAAGGATCGGTCGGGCCAACCACCGGCTCGACGAGCCGTCCGAGGCGATCATCGTCCCCGGCAACCGCTTCGAGTATCTCGAGGCCCGCGCGGCCCTCGACGCGATCGAGGAGGGGGCGCTCGATTCCGAATTCTTCCGTCCCGGAGCGCTCGACGTCCTCGCCCAGCACATCATGGCGCTCGCCTGCGCCGCGCCGTTCCGCGAGGAGGCGATGCTCGACGAGGTGCGCTCGGCCGCGCCTTATGCGGGGCTCGGCGAGGAGGCCTTCCTCGCCATCCTCTCGTTCATCGAGAGCGGCGGCTATGCGCTCAAGGCCTATGACCGGTTCCGCCGGATCGCGAAGGACCCGGACGGGCTGTGGCGGGTGTCGCATCCGCGCTTCGTCCAGCAGCACCGGATGAACGCCGGGATCATCGTCGACACGCCGCTTTACTACGTTCGCTTCAAGGGCGGGCGGCTGCTTGGAACGGTGGAGGACAATTTCGCCGAGACTCTCAGCCCGGGCGACACCTTCTTCTTCTCGGGCCTGGTGCTCGAGGTCGACCGGATCGACGGAATCGACCTGATCGTCCACGCGACGTCGAAATCGGCCCGGATCCCCACCTATATGGGCGCCCGGATCGCGATCAGCACCAACCTCGCCGACCGCGTGCGCGCCTTCCTCCACGACCGCAGCCAGTGGCCGCGCTTCCCCGATCCGGTGCGCGACTGGCTCAGCGTCCAGGAATATCGCTCGGCCATACCCGCGCCGGACCAGCTTCTCGTCGAGACCTTCCCGCACGAGCGGATCCATTACATGGCCGCCTACAGCTTCGAGGGCTGGAACGCGAACCAGTCGCTGGGGATGCTGATCACCCGGCGGATGGACAGCGCCGGCCTCAAGCCCCTCGGCTTCGTCGCCAACGATTATGCCCTGGCCTGCTACGGCCTCGAGCCGATCGCCGATCCGGCCGCGCTCTTCTCGGCCGACATCCTGGAGAAGGAGTTCGTCGACTGGGTCGAAGGCTCGCACCTCCTGAAGCGCGCCTTCCGCGAGGTGGCCGTCATCGGCGGCCTGGTCGACCGAGCCCACCCGGGCAAGCGCAAGACCGGCAAGCAGGTCACCTTCTCGACCGACCTCATCTACGACGTGCTGAGGCGCTACGAGCCCGATCACCTGCTTCTCAAGGCCGCCTGGGCCGACGCCCGCGAGAAGATGACCGACGTCGGCCGGCTCGCCCGCCTGCTCGACCGAGCCCAGCAAACCATGCTCCACGTCGAGCTCGACCGGGTCTCGCCGATGGCGGTCCCCGTCCTCACCATCATCGGCCGCGAGCGAATGCCCCAGGGAACGGTCGACGACCAGCTTCTGATCGAAGCGGAGAGTCTCGCGGCGACGGCGATGCGGATCGATTAGGGGGAGGAATTCCCGATTGTCACCCCGGACTTGATCCGGGGTCCACCTTCCTCAGGGCGCCGGTGCCGAAAGGAAAAGGTGGATGCCGGATCAAGTCCGGCATGACGAGCCCGCCCCTCACTCCTGAAGCCGCGTCCGAAACCGGCGGCTTCCGGCGAGGCGCTCGCCGCTTTCCAGGGTCAGCTCGAAATCGCCGCTGGCCTTGGTTTCCACTTCCCTGACCGCCGCCGCCCGAACGAGTCGCGACCGGTGGATTCGCCGGAAGCCGTGGGGTGCCAGCGTCGCTTCGAGGGCGGCGAGGGTCTCGCGATGAAGCCGGGCTCCGAAGCGGCCGTGCAGCTCGACATAATTGCCCGCGGCCTGGGCCCATTCGATGTCCTCCGGAGCGAGCCAGGAGGTACGGCTCCCGTCGCGGACCTCGAGCCTGAAGTCCTCGCCCGGGGCCGGTGCGGCTGGCGCGATCCGCCGGGCGAGCGCGAGCAGCAGGGCGAGCAGGAGGTAGGTGACGAGGTCCTTGCGATATTCGTAGAGCAGCACGCCCGGCACCGAACCGGCGAATCGATAGGCTCCGCCGAAGGCCGCGTAGACCGACATCCGCGCCGCCATCATGAAGCCGACATGGGCGAGCGACACCGCCACCGACAGCAGCGCGTGGGCCGCCAGGGCCGCCGGCCACCCGAAGCGCGGCGGCCGAAGCTGCGCCGCTGCAGCGAAGACGACCGGCGCCAGCGCGAGCCAGGCGGCCAGGCTGGTCAGCTCCCAGGTCCAAGGCTCCCATGCGGGAACCGGATGGCCCAGCCGGGCGAGGTCGTCGACGACGCTGGTCGCGTTGACCGCGGCGTTGATCCCGCCGATCAGCGCGAACAGCAGCCAGGGAAGCCACCAGCCCTGTCGCTCCGCGCCGCTCGTCCCGCCTGGATCGCCGCTCGTCACCGGGCCATTCCCGCCGTCCCCTCCGCACCGCCGGTCGTCACCTCGGCGAGGCCCGGCGGCGCCCGCCGCGCTACGCCCCGCCGGGCAACTGACAGCAAGGCGCAAGGCGATGCAAGACGGGGTTTCGGGAGAGCGGCGATTCGGTCTGGACTGGCTGAGGATCGGGGCCTTCGCGCTGCTCATCCTCTATCATATCGGCATGTTCTTCGTGCCCTGGGAGTGGCACGTGAAGACCGGCCGGCCGCAGGAATGGCTGGAGCTGCCGATGCAGGCGGTGAATCCGTGGCGGCTCGCCTTGCTGTTCGTCGTCTCCGGAATCGCTTCGCGGATCGTGCTGGGAAGGACGGCGGGGGCGGGGCGGTTCGCCGCCCTGCGCTCGAGCCGGCTGCTGATCCCGCTGGCGGCGGGGATGATCCTGTTCGTCGCGCCCCAGCCCTGGGCGCAGCTGCGCGAGCAGGCGGGCTACGGCCAGGGCTTCTGGCATTTCTGGACCCGCGATTATTTCGAGTTCGGCGACAGTCGCGGGCTCATCCTCCCGACCTGGAACCATCTCTGGTTCGTCGCCTATCTCTGGCTCTACACGATGTCGCTCGCCTTGCTGGCGCTCCTGCCCGCGCCGGCGCGCGCCGGGCTGCAGCGGGCCTTCGAGAGGCTGTTCGGCGGCTCCAGGCTGCTGTGGCTGCCGATCCTCTATTTCTGGCTGCTGCGCATCGGCCTCTACCCGGCCTTCGGCGAGACCCACGCCCTTGTCGACGATCTTTACGCCCATACCTTCCACGGCGCCGCCTTCTTCTTCGGAGTCGGGCTGGCCCGCTCGGAGCGGCTCTGGACCCGGCTGACTTCGGACTGGAAGCCGGCCGCCCTGCTGGCGCTGGCCGGCTATGGCGTGATCGTCCTCCTCGATCTCACGATCGCCGGCGAATCGGGACCGCTCGAGCTTCTCGCAGCCCGGCTCGCGCGATCGGTCCAGGCGTGGGCGGCGATCCTCGCCCTGATCGGCCTCGCCCAGCGCCATCTCCACAGCGACGGACCGGCGCGGCGCTATCTCACCGAGGCGATCTTCCCCTGGTACATCGCCCACCAGACGATCATCGTCCTCACCGGCCACTGGCTCCGCCCGCATGGCCTCGCACCGGCCGCCGAATTCGCGATCATCCTCTTCGCGACTCTGGCGGGCTGCGCCGCCACCTACGAGATCGCCCGGCGGATCGGCTGGCTTCGGCCGCTGATGGGGCTTCGCCCCCGGGCGAAGCCCGCTACCGCGCCGCGGGCGGCGGCAGCGTCAGCTCCGTGACCGTCACCGGCCTTCCGGCGAAGAAGCCCGCGAGGATCGCTGCGACCTGCGGATGCGCCTCGAACAGGTCGTGGCCGCCGTTCCTGACCAGGAGCCGGTGCAGCCGCTTGAGCCCGGCCGTCGCTTCGGCCTGCTCCTCGAGAGGCGTGCGGACGTCGAGGTCTCCGCTGATCAGCAGCACCGGAATGCCGGATCGTATCTCCTTGCGGAAGCCATCGCCGAGATCGAGGCCGGGGACGGCGCCTCGAAGCTGCGGCATCGGGAAGTTGGTGGCGGTGCCGAGCAGCGAATCCGGCGCCTGGCGACGGACCAGGGCGAGCTTCTCGTCGCTGATGCCCGAGGCGATGTCGGTCAGCTCGGGCATTCCGCTCATCGTCAGCGGCTCCCTGAAGAAATAGCTCCAGACGAGGGGCGCCAGCGCCTGGGTCTGCCCGGCCTCGAGGGCCTGATAGGCTCCGGCGAGCTGGGCGATCCCGTCGGGATTCTTCGGGAGGATTCCCGCCATCATCCTCAGCGGGAAGCTGTCGGCCCGGAAGCTCGCCCCCTGCGGGAGAGCGAAGGCCTGCGGGGCGGCATCGAATTTCGAGTGAACGCGCCGCATCCGCTCGGTCAGTCCCGGCGAGTGGCGCTCGATCCTGGCGAAGGCGGCGTCGAGATGGGCGGGGAGCTTCACCGTCTGGTCCATTCCCTCGGCCGACGCGAGCGCGACCCGACCGATCGACCCGGGATGGCGCCGCATCGCCGCCATTGCGAGATGAGTGCCGTAGGAGATGCCCCACAGGTCGATCTTCCGGGCCCCGAGCGCTTTTCTCAGATCCTCGAGATCGTCGGCATTCTGCTCCGTCGTGTAGCCGTTCACGGCAACGCCCGCCGCCCTCCACTCGGCGAGGCACCGCTCGAGGGTTTCACGATGATAAGCGGCGAGCGTCGCCTCGGTCAGCGGCTCGGAGGGATCGAGCTTCCGTTTCGCGGTGCAGGGCGGGATGTGGTTCGAAAGCCCGATTCCGCGCTGGTCGAGCGCGATCACGTCGGCCACCGACCGGAGCGCGAGGAAGATCGGCTGACGCGGCCCGCGCGCGGTCGCGACTCCGGAGCCGCCGGGTCCTCCGGCGAGATAGACGATCGGCGCCCCCGGCCTCGAACTGGTCGACTTGAATCGGATGAAGCCGATGTCGATCCGCCTCGAGCGCGGGTCGCGCCGGTCCTCGGGCACCGAGAAGGTGCCGCGCTCGACCGCGAGCTCGGTGCCGTCGGCGAGCTTGAATTTCGCGGGCTCCATTTTGAGCGGTGACTCAGCCGAAGCCGGAAACGCGGCGAGCGCGAGGACGGCGGCGAGCGCGGGTCGAAGCAGGGACATGGGATTCCTTTCGTCGATCGGCTCCCGCTGGCCGGCCGGGGGCATCGCGTCGAGGCCGGCTCGGCCAGCGCCGTCCTGCCTCGGTGAACGACAGGACAGGCGAAGGGCCCTCGCTTATGGTGGCGCCGTGAAGCGCCTCTTCCTCCTGCTCGCCCTTCTGCTCCTGGTGCCGGCCGAGGCCGCGGCGGAGCCGGCCATCGCTTCCGGAATCATCCGCGTCTGCCCTTCCGGCGGCCCGTGCCGCCCAGCGGACCTTCCGACCCTGTCGCTGGAGGGGGCCGAGACCGTGATCGAGCGAGAGGTCGAAGTGAGCCCCCGAGCGCTGCCTCTGCCTCGCCCGCTGATGGTCTCGATGATCGCGATGGCGAGCTCCGAGATACGCTGGAATGGGGTCCGGATCGGTCGCAACGGAATCCCGGGCCCGGACTCGGCGAGCGAGACTCCCGGCCGCTTCATCGCGACCTTCACGGTGCCGGCCGCCCTGGTCCGTCCGGGGACCAACCGGGTGACGGCCCGGCTCTCCGCCCATCACCTCTGGCTGCCGGTCCGCCGTCCGATCCACGTCTTCGAGGTCGGCTTCTACGAGACTGCGGACTTGCCGGGCCTCGCCGGCTACCTGCCTGCCCTGCTCGCCCTCGGCGCCCTCGCCGCAGCGGCGCTCTACTTCGCCGCGGCCGCCTGGCTGGACCGGCGCGACCGGCAGGCCCTGCTCCTTGCGCTGATCGCCCTGACGGCCTTGCTCCAGCTCGGCGCCGAGACGTCGCGCAGCTTCGTCTCCTACGCCTATCCCTGGCATCTCGTTCGAGTCGCGTGCATCGCCGCGCTCGCGGCCGTGACCGCAATCCTGGTCGCAGCCTACGCCGCCCGGCGCTTCGCCCCCGGCTGGCGGCGGGTCGCTCCGGCACTCGCGGCAGCAGCCTCGCTGGCGAGCCTCCTGCTCGTCCCGTGGTACGATCTGAAGGCCATGGGCGCGATCTTCGCCGGGGCGGCCGCCCTGCTCGCCTGCGCCTTGAAGGGGGCGGAGCGGGGCGTTGCGGGGTCCAGGGCGGGGATCGCCTTCCCGCTGCTCCTGTTCGCGCTCGTGGCCTGGCAGCTCACCGACTTCCTCGACCAATCCTATTATGTCGCTCTGGCCGCGATCCTCGTCCTCCTGGTCGGGGAGCAGCTGCTGGTCCTGCGCCAGACCCGCAACGCCGGGGAGACCGAGGCGCTGCGCGCCGCCGCCCTCGAGGAGCGGCTGAAGGCGGCTCCAGACCCCGGCGATCGAATCGCGCGCCTCAAGGACGGGTCTCGGACCCATCAGGTGCCGGAGGCGAAGATCGTCTTCATCCGGGCCGCGGACGATTATTGCGAGGTCCGGCTCGAGGACGGGCGCAATCTGCTCGTGACGATGACCCTGTCGAGGCTGCAGCGGACGCTGTCGGAGCGATTCGTGCGAATCCACAAGAGCTATGCGGTGAATCGAGCGCGGGTCGCCGCGCTCGCTCCCCGCGCCGGTGGAGGCAAGCAGCTGACTCTCGCCGACGGAACGATCCTGCCGGTGGGCCGGGCCTATCTCAAGGCCGTGGCGGCGATGGAGGCCGAGTAGCTCCGGGAGGAGCCTTGCGCGAGAGCAGGAAGCCGAGCGCGGCGAGCGGCCAGCTGACGCCCTTCTGCTTCCGCTCGTCCGCGGCGACGGGGCTCGCCTTCGCCTCGTCAGCGGCGGGCGCGGACGCTCGCGCTTCGTCTCCGAACGGCATGCCGGCCGCCTTGGCCTGCTGCCGCTCGAGCTCCGAGTTCATCTCCCCGCCCATCAGGACGATGTAGGCGCTCAGATAGAGCCAGGTGAGGAAGACGACGACGCCCCCGAGCGAGCCGTAGGTGGCGTTGTAATTGCCGAACTGCGAGACATAGAAGCCGAAGCCGAGGCTTGCCGCCAGCCACAGCAGGGTGGCCGATGCCGAGCCGGGGCTGATCCACACCCAGGGCGCATCGGGCCGGTTGGGCGCGTAGCGATAGACCGCGGCGAGGCCGAAGCCGACCGCGATCACCGCCACCGCCCAGAACAGGATCCGGAACAGGTCATGAGCCCAGCCGGGAAATCCGGGGAAGAAGGCCTCGACCCATCCCATCACCGAGATTCCGGCCGCCGCGATCACCAGCACAACCAGCGCTCCGACCGTCATGAGGAGCGACAGGATCGTCGACTTGATGAAGCCCCGGCTCTCCTTCACCTCATAGGCGATGTTGAGCGCGGTCACGATCGCGCCCGAGCCCTTGCTGGCGCCGTAGATGGCGAGCGCGATCGCGACGACCAGGCTCCATCCCTTCGCGGCGTCGGGCGATTCGGTCATGCTCTTGAGCTGGTCGCCGATCAGGGCCGCGGCGTCCTGCGGAAGCACTCCGAAGAGTTGCCGGATATGCTCGGCGACCGTCTCGGGCTCGGCCGCGAGGCCGTAGACCAGCACCGTCGCGGCGAGCAGCGGCACGAAGGCCAGGAAGGCGTAGAAGGCGACCCCGGCGGCGAGCAGCCCGACATTGTCGTCGCCAGCCTCCTTCCAGGTGCGGACGAGCACGTCGCGCCAATCCTTGAGCGCGGGCCAGCGGACGGGTTGGATCGGCATGGCGGCGAGAACCGGGGGCGGGCGCGGCGGTTCCGCCTGATCCTTCGATAGGCCGGTTCGACAAGCTCAGCGGCTACTCAGGATGAGCGGTCGAGGATATCCCGACCGCTCACCCTGAGCAGGGACTGAGCCTGGCGAAGGCCGTATCGAACCTCAGACCATCGACCGCGGGTTCGAGAACACCCGGGTCACCTCCGGCTCGAAGCTCTCCAGCGGGTCGACCTCGAAGCCGGGGTCGAAGGCCGGCGCGTCCCAGTCGTCGACCAGCTTCTCGGCGAAGGCGTACCAGCTCTCGCCCTTGAACCGCTCCCGCCCTTCCGGATCCTTGCCGAGATGCTCGAAATAATAGCGACCCTGGAATTCCTGGTGCCAGTAGACGGCATGGTAGATGTCGTCGCGAACGTAGGGCTTGAGCATCTCCGCCGCGATCGGGCCGTGATTGGGGATCGAGAAGATCTTGCCGAGGTCGTGGCAAAGGGCGGCGACCACCTCCTCGTCGCTTGCGCCGTCGCGGCGAGCGAGGGTTCCGGCCATCAGCGAGTGGGTGAGCTGGTTGGCGGCGAAGCCGACCTCGATCGCCTCCAGCCGGGCGAGGCTGTCCATGATCTGGCGCGCGGCGCTGGCCTTGATGTGCTTGCCGTGCTCGGCGGCGATATGCGCCCAGTCCTGGGCGGTGCCGTTCCTCATGTCGGTGAACATGGCGGGTCTCCTCGGGGGCTTCCAAAATAGACCGGCGCCGGGGTCTTCCACAAGCGGCTCGGCGCAGCTAGTTTCGCGCGGCGCGGGCGGGGGCAAGCGTGGAGCCGAGATGGCGTCGACCGAGTCCGAAGCCCCGGACAGTCCCGAAACCTTCCTCGCCGAGGGCGGCGAGATGGGCGAGCGCATCCGCTGCTTCGACTGGTCGTCGTCGCCGCTGGGACCGCCGGCGGGCTGGCCGAAGGCGCTGAAGACGGCGGCCGGAATCCTCCTGTCGTCCAAATTCCCGATGTTCCTGGCCTGGGGCCCGGAGCTGCGGTTCCTCTACAACGACGCCTATATCGACGTGCTCGGCGGCAAGCATCCGGCCGCGCTCGGCCACGCCTTCGAGGACATCTGGGCGGAGATATGGGACGATGTCGGCCCGCTCGCCCGCCGCGCCCTGGCCGGCGAGGCGACCTATTTCGAGAATCTGCCGCTGACGATGACCCGGAAGGGCTTCGAGGAGCAGACCTGGTTCACTTTCTCCTACAGCCCGCTGCGCGACGACGACGGCCGCGCCGCCGGCATGTTCTGCGTCTGCAACGAGACCACCGCGACGGTGCTGGCCGAGCGGGAGCGCCTCAACGAGACCGAGCGGCTCCGGCAGCTGTTCGATCGCGCCCCCGGCTTCATGGCCGTGGTTCGCGGTCCCGACCATGTCTTCGAGATGGCGAACGCGTCCTACCAGACTTTGGTCGGGCGGCGGGACCTGATCGGCAAGCCGGTTCGCGAAGCCGTGCCGGAGGTCGAAGGTCAGGGCCTCTTCGAGCTGCTCGACAAGGTCTACCGGAGCGGCGAAGCCTTTTCCGGGCGGTCGGTGGCCGTCCGGCTTCAGCGCACCCCCGGCGGCCCGCGCGAGGAGCGGCTGCTCGACTTCGTCTTCCAGCCGATCCTCGACGCACAGGGCGCGGTCACCGGAATCTTCGCCGACGGCTATGACGTCACCGAGCGAATCGTCGCCGAGACGGCGCTCCGGGAGAGCGAGTCGCGATTCCGGCTGATCGCCGATTCGGCTCCGGTGCCGATGTGGGTGACCCGGCTCGACCGCACCCGAAGCTTCGTCAACCGCGCCTATGTCGAGTTTCTGCGAATCAGCTACGAGGAAGCGGTCAATTTCGACTGGCGCACGGTCATCCATCCGGAGGACATGCCGCGCATCCTCGCTGAATCGGTCGCCGGCGAGGCCTCGCTGAAGACGTTCGAGCTGGTCGGCCGTTACCGGAGCGGCGACGAATGGCGCTGGCTCCGCTCGGTTTCCCAGCCCCGCTGGGGGCCGCAGGGCGAGCATGCCGGCTTCATCGGAGTCGCCCACGACATCACCGAATTGAAGCAGGCCGAAGCCGCCCTGCGCGAGGTCAACGAGTCGCTGGAGGCGCGGGTGGCGGAGCGCACCGCGGACCTGCGCTCCGCGCTCGACCGGCTGCAGTCCGAAGTCGGCGAGCGGCTCAAGGCCGAAGAGGCCCTTCGCCAGGCCCAGAAGATGGAAGCGGTCGGCCAGCTCACCGGCGGCATCGCGCATGATTTCAACAACCTGCTGACGCCGATCATGGGCGGGCTCGAGCTGATCGCGGCCCGGGTGGACGACGCCCGGCTGAGGCGGATCGCGGAGACGGCGCTCGAATCGACCCGGCGCGGCGCCAAGCTCACCGGACAGCTGCTCGCCTTCTCGCGGATCCAGCGCATCAGCATGGCCCCGGTCGCGGTCAACGAGGTCATCGAGACGATGCAGCGCCTTCTGCGCCACACGATCGGAGCGGCCGTCCGGATCGAGACCCGGCTCGATCCCGGCGCGGGCCACGGCATCTGCGACGCCAACCAGCTCGAGAATGCGATTCTCAACCTCGCGATCAACGCTCGCGACGCGATGCCCCAGGGCGGCACGCTCACAATCTCGACCGACCGGGTGCAGCTGGACGAGGCCGCCGACCATTGCGCCGGCGAGTTCGTTCGGATCGCGGTCTCGGATACCGGCGAGGGAATGAGCGCCGAAGTGCTCGCTCGTGCGACCGAGCCCTTCTTCTCGACCAAGCCGCTCGGCAAGGGAACCGGCCTCGGCCTCGCCCAGGTCTACGGCATCGTCCGGCAGGCGGGCGGGACTTTGCGAATCGACAGCGAGGCGGGCAAGGGCACCTCGGTCGAGATCCTGCTCCCCGCCGCCCACGCCCCGCCCGCCGCGGAAGCCGCCATGGCCGGCCCCGCCGCGGCCGCGCCTTCGGGAGCCGCGGGCACTCGAGTCCTCGTCATCGACGATGACGACGACGTGCGCGCCTTCCTCGCCGAATCGCTGGAAGGCCTGGGCTGCACGATCGTCACCGCGGCGTCGGGGGCCGAGGGCCTCGAAGCGCTTCGCGGATGGCGGCCCGACCTCGCGCTCATCGATTATGCGATGCCCGGCATGAACGGCGCCGAGGCCGCCCGGGCCGCGCGCGAAATGCACCCCGGGCTGCCGATCGTGTTCGTCACCGGCTATGCGGAAAGCGAGCGGCTCGAGGCGGCGCTGGGCGGCGACGTGCCGGTGCTTCGAAAGCCGTTCACTCTCGCCGAGCTGGCTGCGGCGGTGGAGGAGAATGTGGCGTCATCGAGCCCTTCCGCGCCTTCGCCGGAGGATGATTTGCGGGGCCTTGAACCCCAAAAATCCTAACCTAAATCGCCGTCGCCGGGCGACTAGTCGAAGTGTCCGGCCTGTTAGCCGCGAGGGGCGTCCGCTCTTTGCCGCCGCGCCTCGCAATGTTGCTCATATGGAGGACATTGACATGAGAAGCTTCGATTTCACCCCCTATCGCCGCTCGACCGTCGGCTTCGATCGGCTGTTCGACTTCCTCGAAAGCGCCCGCGCCGAGCAGGCGGACAATTATCCGCCCTACGACATCGAAAAGCTCAGCGACGACCGTTACCGCATCACCCTCGCGGTCGCCGGCTTCTCGTCGGGCGACATCGACATCACCGCCCGCCAGAACATGCTGGTGGTGGTCGGCCGCAAGGCGGAAAATCGCAACAAGGACGGCAATTTCCTGCACATGGGGATCGCCACCCGGGCCTTCGAGCGCCGCTTCGAGCTGGCCGATTTCGTCCGGGTCGAGGCCGCCGACATGAAGGACGGCCTGCTCGCGATCGAGCTGGTGCGCGAGATCCCCGACGCGATGAAGCCGCGCAAGATCGAGATCGGTACCGGCCGGTCGCATACGATCGAAGCGGAAAAGGCGCCGCAGAAGGAGCCTGAGGTCGCGTAGCGGCCGTCATTCCGGCGCATCCCGCGGGTGAAAGGCGCCGAGCCTTTCACCCGCTTGGGCTCCAGCCTGCGCCTGGGGAGTGGCCCGTCCCGGGTCCCGCACGACCCAACGGCCAATTCATCCCTCGTTTACCCGCCGAGGCGCACAGCCTTCGAATGCGTTTCCTGAAGAAGCTCACCAACCCGTTCGTGCTCGTCGCCGAGGGCTTCGCCGTCGGCGCGATCCTGTTCGCATCCTCGACTCCGGGCCTGATCGATCCCAGGCCGGCGGCGCCCCCCGCCGCCCTCGACTCGTCGGTTATCCCCAACCCGTCCCGCTAGCCCCTTGAACGCCGCGCCGGCCCGGCTATAGCTGGGCTATGGTTCGCTTTTCGTTCTGTGGCCACGAGCTGATGGCGCTGGCGCAGGGAGCGCTGTTCTGGCCGTCGCGCCGGGCCTTGCTGGTCGCCGACCTCCATCTCGAGAAAGCGAGCTGGTTCGCGCGACTCGGCCAGATGCTGCCGCCCTACGATTCGATCGCCACCCTCGCCGATCTCACCGCTTTGGCCGTGTCGACCGGCGCCGAGGAAATCTGGTGCCTGGGCGACAGCTTCCACGACCGCCACGGCTGCGATCGGCTCCCCGCCCGGGCCCGCGACATGCTGACCGCCCTCACCGGAGCGACTCGCTGGACCTGGATCACCGGCAACCACGATCCGGGCATCGCCGACCATTGCGGCGGCGACATCGTCGAGGAGGCGGAGGTGGAGGGCCTGCTGCTTCGCCACGAGGCCGATCCGGCCGAGCCGCGGCCGGAGCTGTCGGGCCATTTCCACCCCAAGCTGCGGATCCATCACCGCGGCCGCCAGGTTTCGCGCCGCTGCTTCGTCGCGACCGAGCGGAAGCTGATCCTCCCGGCCTTCGGTTCGCTCACCGGGGGGCTGGACGCCGGCCATCCGGAGATCGTCCGCGCGGTCGGGCCGCGCGCCGAAGCGCTGGTGCCGGTGGCGGATCGGCTGCTGAGGTTCCCATTGGCGGCTTAGCCGGGAACCCCATGCTGAACCCTGAAACGAGTTCAGGGTGACGAGGGAGCGAGCACGGCCGGAACAAGTCCTCGGGCCGCATTCCCCACGAAGAATCCGGCCTCCAGATCCTCCGCGCGCAATTCGGCCTCCTCGGCCCGCCCCTCCTCGAGCAACGCCTCCCTCAACACCCCCGGAAGCAACCCCCGCGCCAGCGGCGGGGTCAGCAGCCGGCCGTGGCGCTCGACGAACAGGGTGGTGAAGCTGCCCTCCGTCACGAACCCTTGGCGGTCCAGGAACACCACCTCGAAAGTCCCCGCCGCCTCCCGGGCATCGTCGTAGAAGCGGCGGTCGCTGGTCTTGTGGCGGAGCCGGAAATCCTCGGGCTCGACCGGGAGCGGCACAAGCGCGGCCTGAACCGGTCGCTCCGGCGCCGGCGGCAGCGGCCGGGACTCGATCGCCAGCGCCCCGCTGCTGGAAAGCATAAGCCTGAGCTTGCGGGCCTCCCTCAGGAAGAAGGTCGCCGCCTGCAGCTCGTTCCTCGCATCGTGGCGGTCGAAGCCGAAGCCGAGGGCCTCGGCGCTGCGCTTCATCCGCGCCAGGTGTCGGTCGAGCTCCGCGATTCCTTCGTGAGGATCGAAGCGCATCGTCTCGATCAGGTCGAAGCGCCGGCTCGTGGCCACAAATTCTCCCTTCGCCAGGCATTCGAGCCATTCGTCCGCGGGGACGCTGTCCGCCACGATTCCGGAGCCGAGGCCGAGCCGCGCCGAGCTGCCGCCGTCGCTCAGGACCAGCGTCCGGATGGCGACATTGAACTCGGCTTGCCCGTCCGGTGCAAGCCTGCCGATACTACCGGTATAGGGGCCCCGCTGTTCCCCCTCGAGATCGGCGATGATCTCCATCGCCCGGATCTTGGGAGCTCCGGTCACCGAGCCGCACGGGAAGATCGTTCGAAGCAGGTCGACCGAGTCCCGACCCTCCTCCAGCGTTCCGACGACCGTCGACGTCATCTGAAGAACGGTCGGATAGGTTTCGACCTCGAACAGGGCCGGCACCCTCACCGTCCCGGGCTTCGACAGGCGCGACAGATCGTTGCGCAGAAGGTCGACGATCATCAGATTCTCGGCGCGCTGCTTGGGATCGCCGCGCAGCGCCTCCGGATCGCTTCCGGCCGGCGCCGTCCCCTTCATCGGCCGAGCCGTCACCCGGCCCTCCGCCAGAGTGAAGAACAGCTCGGGCGAGAAGGAGAGCAGCCAATGCCGGCCGGTGAAGACGATCCCGCCCCAGCCGGCCCGCGCCCGCGGCCGGATCGCCGCGTAGAGCGCGAGCGGATGGCCCGCGACCGGCACCTCGGCCGGAAAGGTCAGGTTCGCCTGATAGATGTCTCCGGCGAGAATATGGTCGAGCGCCCGGCCGATCGCCGCCTCATGGGCTTCCCGCCGGACGAGTGGGCGCGGCTTCCCGCTCCAGGCGCCGGCCGGATCGGGGAGATGATCCCCCAGCTCGATGTCGCTCCAACCCTCGAACAGTCCGAACCACAGAAGCGGGGGCTGCTCAGGGCCGGATTGGCGGGCGAGCGGCGCCAGCTTCGGCTCGAGGGCATGGCCGCCCTCATAGGCGACGAAGCCGGCGGCATGCCGCCCGCGCAGCCGCTCGAGCGCCGGCGCCACCTCTTCGGGGCGCCTCGCCTCCACGACTTGCGCCGGCCCGCGATACAGGCGCGCGCGGCCCTCGAACTCGATCAGCACGAACGGCTCGCCGGCTTGCCAGAAGCGGCGCGGAGGCCCATCTGGCCCGTCGTCAGGAGAGACTTGCTTGGTCACCAGCGTCTTCGACCTCTTCAAGATCGGGGTCGGCCCGTCGAGCTCGCACACCATGGGCCCGATGACGGCCGCGTGCCGCTTTGTCGAGGCGCTGTCGCGAAAGTCGCTGATCGAGCGCACCGAGCGAGTGCAGGCCGAGCTTTACGGGTCCCTCGCCCTGACCGGCAAGGGCCACGCCACCGACCGCGCCGTCCTGCTCGGCCTGTCCGGCGAGCGGCCGGACCGGATGGACCCGGATTCGGCCGATGTCATGATCGACTCCATCCGGTCCACGGGGCGTATGCGACTCGCCGGACGGCGCGAGATCGGCTTCGACGAGCCGCGCGACCTCAGGTTTCTCCAGCGCGAGCGCCTTCCCCACCATTCGAACGGGATGCGCTTCACCGCCTTCGACAGCTCCGGTGCCGTGCTCGACTCGACGGTATCCTACTCGACCGGGGGCGGAGCGGTCGTCGACGAGTCGGCAATAGCGCGCAACGCCCCGCCCGAGGGCTTCTGGGACATACCCTATAATTATCGTTGCGCCGACGAACTGCTCGACATCGCCGAGCGCGAGCGGCTGACCATCGCCGAGATCGCCCGCGCCAACGAGCGAGCGGCCCTGCCGGACGAGGAGATCGACCTCCGCCTCGCCGCGATCGTCGACGCGATGAGCCAGTGCATCGACCGCGGCATCGGCCGCGAGGGCATCCTGCCGGGCGGCCTCAAGGTCAAGCGCCGGGCTCCCGGCCTTCACAAACTCCTGCTCGAGCGCGCCGAGCGCACGCTGTCCGATCCGCTGACCGTGCTCGACTGGGTCAATCTGTGGGCGCTTGCGGTGAACGAGGAGAATGCGGCCGGCAGCCGGGTCGTCACCGCTCCGACCAACGGCGCCGCCGGAATCGTCCCGGCGATCCTTCGCTATTATCAGCGCTTCACCCCGCATTCGACCGATGAGGGGGTTCGAACCTTCCTTCTCACCGCGGCGGCGATCGGCTCGCTGTTCAAGGAGAATGCCTCCATCTCCGGGGCCGAGGTCGGCTGCCAGGGCGAGGTCGGGGTCGCCTGCTCGATGGCTGCGGCGGGCCTCACCGCGGCCCTGGGCGGGACCCCCGGCCAGATCGAGAATGCGGCCGAGATCGGCATGGAGCACAATCTCGGCCTGACCTGCGATCCCGTCGGGGGTCTCGTCCAGGTTCCCTGCATCGAGCGCAATGCGGTCGGCGCGATCAAGGCCATCGAGGCGAGCCGGCTCGCCCTGGTCGGCGACGGCTCCCACCGGGTCAGCCTCGACCAGGTGATCGAGACCATGCGCAAGACCGGCCTCGACATGAACGTCCGCTACAAGGAAACCTCGCTCGGAGGCCTCGCGGTCAACGTCGTGGAGTGCTGACGCGCCCACCGGCTGGCGCGGGCGCCGCCGCTTCCGGCGGGCCCGCGCGCGCACGGCTCAGCAAATGGTCGCCTTCAGCGCATCGCCGGCCTTGATGATCAGGCTGACGATCGGCCGGAGGTATTTCGGCAGATAGTCCTTCACGAACTGGAGCACCTGCTTCACCGTCTCCCAATGCTCGCAGAACAGGGCCTTGGGATCGACCCGGCCGGTCGTCGTGGCGGCGGCCGAAACCGTCTCCACCTCGCTATCGTCCATCAGGGCCCGGGCCACGGCTTCGCGGGCGCGGGAATCGTAGCTGTCGGTCTGTTCGGTCATCGTGGATCTCCTCGCAGGCGCGCCAGGTCGCGCGCCGGGCCCCCATTTTAGGAGGCGCCTGGGGCATCGCCCGTGACGCAGGTCACGGCCGGAGTCCCCGGGACCGCGAGCGGCTTGGCCCCGGATTTCGGAGATGGGTTCAGCCGGTCGCGCTCACCGCGCCTTCGCGGCCAGCCACTCCTCGATCGTCCAGTAAGCGGAGCGAGTGCCTTTCGCCTCGTCGGCGATGCCGGTGGCGAAATAGGCAATGCCGGTACCGCGCGCGGGGTCGATCCAAAGCCCCGATTTGACCCCATAGGCGTCGCCGGCATGGCCGAATCGCGTTCGGCCGTCGCCGACCGGGTCGTCCTTGGGGGGACATTGGGCGAGGATCTGAACCGACAGGCCGTAGCCGCAATAGAAGCCCTTCTCCTGCTCGCCATTGGCTCCGTCGAAGCGCCAGTGCGGCCGCATCATCTCGGCGACGCTCGCCTCGGAAAGGAGGCGGCCGCCGTCGGCGAGGCGGCCCTTGCGCAGCAGCAGCTGCCCCACGGCGGCGAGGTCCCGAACCGAGATGCGCAGGCCGCCCTGGGGCGAGAAGAGGCCGCCATGAGTGCCGATCCGGTAGCCCGAAAGGTCGCAGCCGCCGTCCGCCGCCGGGACGACGAGGCAGGCCGGCCGGGCCCCCTTATGATCGTCGCGAAGCACCTCGCCGGCGGCCGAATAGAGCACCACCGCGCGCGCCGCGGCCGAATCCGAGCAGGTCGACCAGTTGAAGCAGGCGTCGAGCTTCATCGGCCGCAGCACCAGGCGATCGATCAGCCGGTCGAAGCGCTCGCCGCCGGCCTTCTCCATCGCCGTCGCCACCACCGGAAAGCCGAGGTTCGAATAGCGGTAGAAGGTGCCGGGGCGATGGGCGGGATCATAGGCCTTGGGGTCTGAGACGCGCTCCTCGACCGTGCCTCCGAGCGGGATCACGTAGTCGACCTCGTCCCTGAGGCTGGAGCGGTGCGAAAGAAGCATGCGCAAGGTGATCGGCTCGCCCGGGAATGCGGGGTTGCGAAGCTTCCAGCCCAGATAGTCGGAAACGTCGCGGTCGAGGTCGAGCCTGCCCTGCTCGACCAGCCGCATCGCTCCGAGCGCGACGACGAGCTTGCTGATCGAAGCGATCCGCACCGGATCGTCCAGCGTGAGCGCGCGACCGCTGCTTCGATCGGCGGGTCCGCCGGCGCCGGATGCGGTGATTCCCCTCGAATCGAATTTCGCCCAGGCATGAGCCGTGTGCGTGGGGGGCGGCCCGGCGGCCCGGTCGGCGGGCACGGATGCGCAGGCCGCGGCCAGGACCGCCAGCGGCAAAGCGAGCAGAGTCCTCACCGGTCCCGCCCGCCGCGCCGGCGCCGGCCCGATTCGCCGGCTTTTCCCTCTTTGGCTTCCTGAGCCTCCTCGGACGCTTCCTCGGCCTCCTCGGAGCGCTCCTCGGCCGACCGCCATCAGCGCCACCTGATAGGCGGCGAGCAGCGCCACGACGGTGGCGAGCACGATCTTCACCTCCGGCGCGTTTCCCCGGGTCAGGCTCAGCACAAGCTCCTCCATCGGGCCAGCCTAGCGCGAACGAATTGGATTTCACTAATGGGATTTGGGCTGCCATGCTTGAGCGAATCGGTCGGTGGAGATGGGTGTGCAGGCTTTCGGGCGTTTCTTCGTTGAGGGGGGCCGGCGCCTCGGCTGGACCCTGAGCCGCGAGATTTTCGGTTGCCGTGCGCAGGTCGTGAAGGTCGCGTTCTTCGGCATGCTCATGGCGCTCGCCGCTCCGGCCGCCGCCCAGGTCGCCGCGCCCCGGGAGTGGAGTCCGGCCCAGGCTCAGGCGATCCTCGACAAGACCCAGACGATCCGGCTCGCCCCGTCGCTGGCCCACCTCACTCCGGGCGAGCGGGTCGCGGTGGGCAAGCTGCTCGAGGTCGGCCGAATCTTCCAGGACGTCTACGAGCAGCAGCGGCACCGCAATGCGCTCACCGCCCGAGCCGCGGTGGCCCGCCGCACCGACGCGCATGGCCGAGCCCTCTACACCATCTACCGGCTCAACCAGGGGCCGATCGCGACGACGCTCGACAACAGGCGCGAGCCCGCCCTCGCCGTCGCCAACGCGCCGCCGGGCCGGAACGTCTATCCCTGGGACCTCACCAAGGCCGAGCTCGACTCCTACCTCGCCTCGCACCCCTCCGAGCGCGCCCGCCTCACCGACCTGCGCTCGGTGGTCCGGCGCTCGGAGATGGCGGTGCTCAGGCGCGACCTCGGCAAGCTTCGCCAATATCCGGTCATCGACACCCTCCACCCGGGGCTGCGCGCCCGGCTCGAGGCGCTCGCCAAGAGGCCGAACCGGGCCACGCTCTACGCGGTGCCCTACTCGCTGGCTTATGCCGACGAGATGGTCCGAAGCCACGCCCTTCTCAACGAGGCGGCGGATGCGGTCGCGGCCTCGGACCCGCAGTTCGCCCGCTATCTGCGCAACCGCGCCCGCGACCTGCTCAGCGACGATTACGAATCGGGCGACGCCGCCTGGCTCAAGGGGCGGTTCGGGAACCTCAACGCGCAGATCGGCGCCTATGAGACCTATGACGACGAGCTGCTCGGCACGCGCGCCTTTTACGGGCTCAGCCTGCTCGCCACCCGGACCCGCGAATCGGCCGAGCTCCGCGAGGCGATGAAGGGCATCCAGGCGCTGGAGGATTCGCTGCCCTACGAGCGGCGGCGGCGGGTGATGGAGGACATACCGGTCGGGGTCTATGACGTGATCGCCGATTTCGGCCAGACCCGCGGCGGCAACACCGCGACCAACCTTCCCAACGAAGCCTATCTTGTCGAGCGCTACGGAAGCATCATCCTGCTTCGCGCCAACATCATGCGCAATCCGGACATATTCCGGGGCTCGGGCGATATTTTCGGAGCCGCGATCGTCCCCGCCCAAGCCGGCCACCTCACCGCCGACTCCAATTTCTACCGGACCTTGTGGCACGAGGTCGGCCATTATCTGGGGCCGGACGTCACCGCCTCCGGCCGGACTCTCGACGTGATCGGCGCCGACTCCAACCTGCTCGAGGAGCTCAAGGCGGACCTGGTCTCCCTGTTCGTGGCGAAGGAGCTTCGCCGCCGCGATTATTACAGCGAGGACCAGCTTCGCTCGCTCTACGCCAGCGGCATCCTTCGCGCCCTCCAGAACAACAAGCCGCGCCGCGAGCAGCCCTACAACATGATGCAGCTGATGCAGTGGAACTGGTTCCTCGACCGCAAGGTGCTGAGCTTCGATCCGGCCACCGCCAAGCTGAGCATCGACTATGACCGCTATCACGACGCCGTGCGCGACCTTCTGAAGCAGGTCATCGCCATCCAGGAGGCGGGGGACGGCAAAGCCGCCGCCGACTTCGTCGATCGCTGGGGCAATTGGGACGAGGCGCTCCACGGACGAGTCGCCGCCAACATCCGCGCCCAGCAGCGCTACCGGTTCAGATTGTTCGAATATGCGGCTCTGGGGGCGGCGCGACGCTGATCTAGTCCTCCCTGCGAGGCGCAGCCTCGTGGGGAGGGGGACCAGGCGAAGCCTGGTGGAGGGGCAACGGCGCTGTCGGCCCCTCCACCGCACTTCGTGCGGTCCCCCTCCCCATCCGCTTCGCGGACGGGGAGGACTAGGAGCGCTCCAGAAACCGTAGGATCGCCTCCGCCGCCTCCTCGGCCGACATCGCCGCCGCGTCGATCCTTATCTCGGCGGCCTCCGGCGGCTCGTAAGGCGAGCCGATGCCGGTGAAGTTGGGAATGCGCCCGTCGCGCGCCTTGGCGTAGAGGCCCTTGGGATCGCGCTCCTCGGCCGCGGCCAGCGGAACGTCGACGAAAATCTCGATGAACTCGCCCTCGCCGAGCATCTCGCGCACCATCCGCCGCTCGGCCCGGAACGGGCTTATGAAGGCTGCGAGCACGATCAGCCCGGCATCGAGCATCAGCCGTGCGGTCTCGCCGACCCGGCGGATGTTCTCCGCCCGGTCGGCGTCGGAGAAGCCGAGGTCGCGGTTGAGGCCGAGCCGGACATTGTCGCCGTCGAGCAGGAAAGTGTGCCGGCCGGCCGAGTGGAGCTTCTTCTCGACGAGGTTGGCGATGGTCGACTTGCCGGCGCCGGAAAGTCCGGTGAACCAGAGCAGCCGGGGCTTCTGCCCCTTGAGGCCCGCCCGCGCCTCGCGGGTCACGTCGAGGCTCTGGAGGTGGAGGTTCTGGGAGCGGCGCAAGGCGTGGCGGATGAGGCCGGCGCCGACCGTCTCGTTGGTCACCCGGTCGATCAGGATGAACCCGCCGAGGTCGCGATTGTCCTCATAGGCCTCGAACACCAGCGGCCGGTCGGTCCACAGGTTGGCGACTCCGATCCCGTTCATCCGAAGCCCGTGCGCCGGCACCTGCTCCAGCGTGTCGACGTCGATCTCGTATTTCGGAGTGTGGATGGTCGCGAGCGCGCTCTGCGCGGCCAGCTTCAGCCCATATTGCCGCCCGGCGACCAGGTCTTCCTGAGCCATCCAGATGATCGCCGCCTCGAACTGGTCCGCCACGCCCGGCGGATAGGCGGCCGACGCGATGACGTCGCCGCGCGAGCAGTCGACCTCCTCTCGGAAGGACAGCATCACCGACTGGCCCTTGGCCGCCTCCTCCAGCTCGGCCTCGCCGAGCGCGATCCGCGAGACGGTGGCGGGCGTGTCCGCGGGCATCACCCTCACCCGGTCGCCGCGGCGAACCGATCCCTGGACCACCATCCCCGCGAAGCCGCGCCCGCCCTCCCGGCTGACCCACTGGACCGGCATTCCGAACGGACCCCCGTCCGCTTTCCCGTCCAGAGTCACGGTTTCGAGATGCTCCAGCAAGGCCGGCCCGCGATACCAGTCCATTGCCGGCGAGCGGGCGGCCACGTTGTCGCCGGTGAGGGCCGAGACGGGGATGGCGGTGAAGCTTTCCCCGAGCGCTGAATAATCGGCGACGATCCGGTCGAACGCCGCCTGGTCGAAGCCGACCGAGTCCATCTTGTTCACCAGCAGCACGAAGCTGGACACGCCCAGGAGCCGGCACAGATAGGAATGGCGCCGGGTCTGGGTCAGGACGCCCTTGCGCGCGTCGACCAGAACCAGGGCGAGCTCGGCGGTCGAGGCGCCGGTCACCAGGTTGCGCGTATATTGCTCATGCCCGGGGGCGTCGGCGACGATATACTTGCGCCCCTCGGTCGCGAAGAAGCGGTAGGCGACGTCGATCGTGATCCCCTGCTCCCGCTC